>CAVTZS010000006.1:0-108777 GCA_963739295.1 uncultured delta proteobacterium
ACTCGAGTTATGGCTTTGTTGTTTTACATCGGTTCCCCCAAGCCCATACAACAGCATGAGGTGTCGTGTCCGATTAAGGGGCAATATGGGATAGAAGTTGGAAGGGCCTTTGTAGCCATCGATTCAAAGGAAATAATATTCCATAATTTTTTCAATAAGTTGTAGAAGAAATCCCAAAGCTAAAAAAACAATGGCCGTTTTGTTCATAGAACTCAGATGTGATACTTTCAGCCACGTTTCTAAATCAGATAGTTGTCCAACTGGTTCTAAATTTAAAGTATCTAAATTATCAATTGGAATGGTTACGATATATAGTGGATGGAAGGCGTCTATCGTGTTTTTCCCAACAGGTGCTCTGACTGTAGTATAACCAACACCAACAGCTTTCTGCCAGTTGACATTTGAGGCCAAAGGAGAACACTCTTTTATGAAGTCAGCTATTATTGCGAAGGCCTGCGGGTCACTTGAGATTTTCATGGATTCACTGCCAGGTTTCACATTGCTGTGTTCGGGAAGATTGCCTAATATGTTCTGTGCTTCTTTCAATGTCTGGATTGCTTTAACCTTCTTTGTGTATGACGGGAAAAGGTCATTAGGAGCAAAATTTATTAAAAGGAGGAATGAACTCAGAAATAATAGGGAATTGCTAATAACGCCAATGAAGCGAATATTGCTCATAATTCTGCCTTTCTCATCTGGGAAACCTAACATTCTTTTTTATATTAGATCATAAATTGTCAATGGGAAAAAGGGGCAGGTCATATCTTGCCATGATCAATATTTCTCCAAAATTCCGACAAGTTGAGGATATGATCTCCATAATGAAAGAGATTTCCCTGCTCAAGTCTTGACGATCATAGACAATCAACCTTTGGGGCCCCTGCCCACTGGCATCCCTGTCTCACCTCCTCATGGAACCTCTCCCAAAGACACCGGCCGGTGCCGGCTCCCCTGGAGGCTATCGAGAAAATCGCCCCACGGCTCCATATTCCCCGGACCACCATGGGTGGCATCAATATCTCCCATATCAGCCAGGTGGTCTCCCGGGGCGCCAGGCATCCGGCAGTCGTCACCGCCGTGACCGCCGCCCCGGACCCGGGGGCCGCCGCGTTGCTATTGCGGGAGAAAATTAGGGGAGAGTCGGGATTATAGGTAAGAGGCTGGTTCAGGCCTGGAGGAATAAAGAGGCCTTTCCTGAAATCCAGGAAAAGATGGCAGCTTTTAAAGAGCGCATGCGCCAGCTTATGAAGTACCGCCGGGAAGAGTGGCCCTATGAATATGACTACTGGAAAAAGAACTGGGGGCTCAAATAATAAAAGGGTCTCGTTTCCTCACTCCCCATCAACAGTTGCAAAGGCTAGGTCAGGTTGAGCAGGGTCACCTCCGGCCGCGCGTTCAATCGCACCGGGGTGAACGTGGTCCCGATCCCGCGACTTACGTACAGATGGCAGTCCTTGATGTGGTACAGCCCCTCAGGATAGGGGGTCCGCAGGTGGGCCAGGCTGAGATCCCCACCTGGCAGGCTCAGCTTGATCTGGCCCCCATGATAGTGACCCGCCAGGGTTAGCGGGATTCCCTGCCTGGCGGCCTGGGGGAAGATCTCCGGCCGGTGCGATAGAAGAATCGTCGGAATGGCGGAGCCCAGCCCGTCCAAGGCGGCCTCCAGGTCGGGATGTCCGGCGAGGAGGTCATCAATGCCGGCAACTGCAAAAAAGCCCTGTTCGGTCTGAATCACCCGATGCGCGTTGAGTAGGAACGTGATCCGGTGCTGCCGGAACATCTCCAGGATCTCCCTCTGCTCCCCATACCAGCGCTCATGATTGCCCATCGTGGCAAAGGTCCCGTACCGAGCCCGGACCCGGGCCATTTCCTCCACGCAGCCTGGAAGAAATTTCATAGAGTTGGAGATGTAATCCCCGGTGAGGACGAACAAATCGGGCCGGAGTGCCGCGACCTGATCCACCAAGCGCCGGATCTCTTCCCGGGTCATGTAAATACCGGCATGGATGTCGGTGAGCTGGACCACCCGCAAAGAGCGTCCGAAGGGCAAGGTGAGTTCCTGGACTTCATAGACCTTGCCGGCATAGGCTGCACCGTATCCGGAAAGTATCAAGGGCGCGGCAAAGAGTCCGCTCACTCCGACTTGAAGAAAGCGACGGCGATTGAGGTTCACGGGCATGGAAGACCTCTGGCCCACCGAGCCCTGACAGAATCGAACCGCCATCCGCCCCAACCCTCCCAGGAGCTGGGCCAGGCCGAGGAGCAGAGCGGCGAAGATCGACCCCAAGCTCCACACGGCCGGGGGATAGAAGAGGACCACCTCTGCCGCCGCCGGCGGGTCCACCCAGGGGATAGGCCTGAAGATGAGGTATCCGTTCATGGAAAAGAGAAGGACGATGGCGGTGCCCGCCGTGCCCATGACCCAGGATTTGAAGCGGTCGGATCGGCGCGAGGATCTGACGGCTTGCCGGATTCGGAGAAAGAGATATATCTGGGCCAGCACCGCCACGGTCAGGATAATCAGGCCAATAGTAGCAAAATGCACTCGAGGCAATATCATGGTGCGATTCTTATCATTTATCCCAAGGTAACAGCTTTCTCAGGACAGATTTCCTGGCAGCAAAAGCAAATGATGCAAGTGTCGGGGTCCGCCTGGGGGAGGTGGTCACTCATGGACAAAGCCGACACGGGACATTGCTCTAGGCAGGTGCCACAGCCGGTGCACAACTCAGGATCAACCTGCGGTCGCAACCGCGTCCGCTGGTGGATCATCGCCTGGATGGCCTCGTTCTGAAGCATCGCTTCCCCCCCTAACGGAGGCAGCTTGAAATCGGGCAGTGGTTTCAACTCCCCAATAATTTCAATGTCACTGAGGTCGTAGTTTCCCAAGCCCACTTTCTTTGCCTTCTTAAGGAATCGCAGCCGCCCCGGTTCACATCCCATCATCGCGGCCATGACGGCGTCCAAGGCCACCGCGTTGTCAGAGGCCAGAATCAGACCGATGTTTCTCAGGTCAGGGGAAGCCGGACCATTGCCCTCCATCCCGACCACTGCATCCACCAGGAACAGGTCCGGCACCCGGAGCTGGAACACGTCGACGATCAGTTCATGGAAGCGTTCGGGGCTGCCCGCCGCCTGGTGCAGTTTGGCTTTCTGGGCGCCGGGCAGGAAGCCGTAACTGTTTTTGATGGCTCCGGTGAGGACGGTCAAGCCGTGAGTTTTGAATTTGGGCAGGCTGATGATGATCTCGGCCTCCAGCACCATCCGGGAGAGGCTCACCGCGGGCAGGAAATCGGGATTGAAATCCACCTGGAGGGAATCATTGCCGATGTTTTGGTAATATCCCTTGGCTGCTTCCATCAGGCCTGTTTTTTTAAAGCTTTCCTCATTGGCGCCATAATCGAAAAGGCCGGGGTTGTCCCCCACCACGATGGAGGCTGGCCCCATGGTTTCTACCTTATCCACTACGGCCCGAAGCACGGCCGGATGGGTGACGATGCCTTCCCTTGCCTCGGAAGCCCGAAGCACGTTGGGTTTTATCAAGACTCTTTTCCCGCGCAATTTCAAAGGAAAGAGTTCAAAAGCCCGGTCGACCCCCGGACGGACGTTCTCATAAGTAGCAGGATAGATCATGACCTTGGACATATTTTCTAGATCTCCCTGTCAGCCTTACTGTGACGCAGCACACCCTATTGAGTATAATATATCACACCACCACGAGGTCGACTCGAGGAGAAACCCCATGAAAAAATCGTTGGGACCGATAATCTTGGCCTACCCGATGCCGGTGTGGGTCGTCGGCACGTACGGACCTGATGGCAAGCCTAACGCCGCCACCGCGGCCGCGGGCATGGTCTGCTGCCGCAAACCCCCGTGTATCGCGATCTCTTTCCGGGAAGCGACTTACACCTATCACAACCTCAAGGAGCGGCAAGCCTTTACGGTAAACTTTCCTTCGGAATCGCATATTAAGGAAACAGATTATTTCGGGATCGCCACCGGCAGAAGGGAAGACAAGTTTGCCGCCACCGGTCTCACCCCCATCCCCAGCAGCCTGGTGGATGCCCCGTATGTGGGCGAGTTTCCCCTCGTCCTTGAGTGTAAGCTCATCCACGCCCTGGAACTCGGGTCCCACACCCAATTCATCGGGGAAATCCTGGACTTGAAAGCCGAGGAAGACGTGCTGGGAGAAAAGGGGTTCCCCAACCCCAAGAAGCTTAAGCCGCTGGTTTATGATATCGGCCATGCCACCTATTACGGGATCGGCGAGTTCTTGGGCCAGGCCTTTACCATGGGCCAGGAATTTAAAAGGACGAGTTAGGCTATCCGCGGAACTTGCACGATATCCGGTTACTTTTTCCCAGTAGTCCGCATGAAAGTAAGACCCTTCAATGACAGCCCTGGAAAAGACGGCACGGGCCAGTTAATTAGGCGTTAGCAATAGACTGAGTCAGTAAAGTAGAGTAACGTGGGGGAGTCTCACCCCACACCCAGTCACCGCAGCTAGTTACGCTTAGGAGCCGACCTAAGTGAGGCTTGCCGGCTTGGCGCCGGCGTTAATTTGAAACTGTTGCAATTAGTTTTTGGGAGAGGGTGCCAGGGGCCGACGGCCCCTGCCCCCTCTCCCAAACCCTCTCCCCCAACCCCTTAATATTATTTAAAGAAATCGAGGCCTTAAGGCCTCGATTTCCAAAGTCTCAAGGGGGGTTGGGAGGGGAGTTTGAGGGGAGGGCGGGGGGCCTGCGGTCCCCCGGTCCTCCCCTCAAAAGACTTTCGCAACGGTCTCAATTTATCCCCCATACCCGTCCCTGCCCGCCCATCTTCATCCGAATCCCTTCCCATACCGCACCAGACCCTGAAACCTCTAGTTAGTGCAGACTTGCACTGGCCAACTCGATAAATGGTGGATTCCCTGAGGAGAATATCAGGGAAACCCCGATTGTCTGGAACGGATGAAGGAATTATGAAAGGGTGAAGGGTGGCATACTTTAGGCCAGGATTAAAGGCGATCAGATCTTCCGGCTCTTTTTGGGGGAGTTGCGGCCATGAGCCCCAAACTTGGAGCAGTTTGCTGGGAAGGTGCCAGATGAAAACATGGCGCTTTGGGGTTGTGGTCTGCCTAGTAATGCTGCTGGGTTGTGCCGGCGGGCTGCGAGGTCGCTCGGTTCAATTCGACCCATCCGAAACTGCTTTCTCGGCTGATAATGATATCGCCGCCGAGGAGCTAAGCGGCAAGCGTCTGGAGGAACTCTACGCCAAAAGCGGCATCTCTGGCCGGGACCCGAGCCTGGAAGAAGAGTTGAAGACCTGGGAGCATCAGGTCAAATTTGACGTGCCCATCCAGATGAATAAGCAGGTCAGGGCTTACCTGGTCTATTTTTCCACGGAACGCAAAGAGGTCATAGGCCGCCAACTGGCCCGCTCAACCCGCTATCTCCCGATGATCAAGGAAATCTTTCGGGAGTACGGCCTGCCGGAAGACCTGGCCTACCTGGCCATGATAGAGAGCGGCTTCAACCCCAATGCCTATTCGCCTGCCGGCGCCTGCGGCATGTGGCAGTTTATCAAAGGCACCGGACTCCGCTACGGCCTGGCCATCAACGGTGCCATCGATGAACGCCGGGACCCGGTGAAATCCACCCACGCGGCAGCCAGATATCTCTCGGACCTGTACCGGCAGTTCGGCTCCTGGTACCTGGCCGCCGCCAGCTACAATTGCGGCGAAAGGCGGGTCCAACAAGAGTTGACCAGGAGCCGTCACCAGAATTTTTGGGAACTCTCCGCCAATCAAACACTCCCCGGCGAGACGAAAAACTACGTGCCCCAGTTGATCGCGGCCACTATCATTGCCAAGAACCCGGAGAAATTCGGGTTTAACCAAGTGCCGCATCAACCAACCCTGCTTGCTGATAAGTGGGAGGCGACAGGACCTGGCAGGAACGACGACGGAGCCGGGAAAGGCAGTCTAGAGGCGGCCATCATGGCCGGCTACACCGGGAAAAGGAGCCAGGCCGCTGCGAGTCATAAGTCTAGCCCGAAACTGAACCCCTCGGCCAAGTCAACCAAAAAACCATCCACGGGCGTGGCCTACGCCCAAAGGAGCAGGTCCCCGGGCAGCACCGCAACCCACGGCAACCCCAACCTCTACACGGCTTCTCTGTTTGGGGTCCCCTATACCGGGGCTAGCCAGAACAAGGACGGGAAAAAGAAATCTCATGGGCAGGTAGCGGCTAACCCGAAAAAGAAGAAAACCGCCCGTCCTGCCCTCTTGGCGCTGAAGAGCGACAGCAAGAAGACCAAAACCAGCAAGAAGAGCAGTTCTTCTCCCAACAATAAACGCAGATTGGCCAAGACCAAGTCCAGTCCCCTCCTATTTTCCGAGGCCCGCTAACTATCCGGGAATTCTGCCTGCCGCTCGGTTTCCCAGAGAGTTGGGGGCCGCGCCAAAACCCATCTCGAGGCCGGGCCGCGGCGCCTATAGACCACCAGCCTGTTCCCGAAGCTTCTCATCGGGATGATCCGACAGTACCTTAATTATCGGCTAGCAAGGTCCAAAAAAGGCGAGGAGAGAAAGGTAAATTTATCCCCAACCCGCGGCAGTAACTGTATCCTGGTCCCGAACGGGTGGAGGATCTGGCGCAGCCGCTGCTCCTCTAAGATGCAGTTCCGCTCCCTGAGCAATTGGTGCTGCACCGCTTGTTGCTGCTGGATCATTCGCTGCTGGAGCATTTGTTGCTGCAGGAATTGTCGCCGCGGTTCGACTTGCAGCTGTAGTTGCTTCGATGGGTAGTAAGGATCGTTGCAGGGATAAGTCCATGCCCCCAAGGCGACCAGGGCCAGAAGAATCAGTAGAATCCTCATGGCCATCCTCCTTGACGCCGGCTCCTGCAGGCGTATCTCCCCGGCAATATTTCCTGGGATTAATATGATGTTCGCTGGAGTATTTTGTCAAGGAAGCCGCCTAATCTCGGTTATGGCTGCCGCAAAATCTCAGTTATGATGATCAGCACTTCCAAGGCCATGAGGAAGAAAAGAATTATCCCCCCAAAGGTGGCAATTCTTGGTGTTAGAGATCTTTGACGGTTCATGGGAATTTCCCGGAGATAATGAGATGACAGACATTGGAAGGCATAGCGGCCCTTTAAGAAATAAAACACCTGACAGAGGAATATCCGGCAGGAAAATTTTTCCAGAGTGAGAATTATCGTGCGGAAGTAGGACGGGTTCCTCTATTCCCAGTCATTCCCTGGGCGTCCTTTTGCCCTGGGTGGGCCAGTAAGTCATTGGTCTTGACCGTTTCCGCATTAATCTTTGTCGTTTTCCTTTTGCAGCCAAGCCTGTCTCTCTCATCTCGCTACCTCTATAAAAATCTTTCACCAGGTCGCGCCGATTTTTGGCATTTTTAGGGTTTAAAAAGAAAAGGCTGGAGATCCGGACCTGAGAACCCCAAACAGAGAATGGAGGAAAGAACCATGAAAAGAGGGACATTATCAGTAGTGTTACTGTTGGCTCTGGGTTTAATTCTGACCCTGGGCTTTACCTCTTGGGCGGACCCTTGGGGGATGGTGGGGCATTGGGGGCACCGGGGGCACTGGCAGAAATTTGCTAACCTTACCCCGGAGCAAGCGGGAAAACTTTTCGATCTGCGGCAGAAATTTCTGGATGACACCGCCAGCCTGCGTAAGGAAAAGTTAGTCAAAAAGGCGGAGTTGAGGGCTCTCTGGCGTGCCGAAAATCCGGATGAGAAACAAATCCTGGCCAAGCTCAAAGAGATCAATGCTATCAGGGATAAGCTGCAGGAAAAGGTCGTACCTTTCCGGCTACAAGTAAAGAAAATCCTCCCTAAAGGCCCTGGCCCTAAGGGCCCTCTTAGCATGGAGGATGAAGGTATGAATTTGGACACTACCATGGCCATGGAGTTTGGCGGTCCTGGCGACACCGGTTGGTAAAAAATGATGCAGGCGAAGGAACCAGAAGCCAAGACTTCTGGTTCCTTTCCCTGCACAGGATCGCTTATCAGGTTTAGCAGAGGAGAGATTCATTCTAAGTCTAATCACCAGAAAAGAGATTGCTCATTCACTTTGGGTTAAATTTCAAGGCCATGAAGGGAGAGTCATGGCCTGGCTTACGATGCTGGTGGCGGTGGGAATGCTGGCGGTGGGCTGCGGCGACCGCATCCTCTACCAACGGTTCGACCGGCAGATGTGGTCCTCTTATATTCACCTCAATGAGGTCAAGCTGGGCATGACCAGGTCAGAGGTGGAAGGAATCGTGGGCCCGCCGGGGATCAAGGAGGAAGGGGATTACCGGAGCGGCCATTACGTCTTTTATTTTTACCTCACCCACAGCATGGATTTTGAAGAAAGCAACACCGTGCGGGGTGGCTATACCCCCCCTGGTCTTCCAGGACGACCGCTTGGTAGGCATCGGCAAGCGGCAATACCGCATGGCCGTGGATCGGCCTGAAGACGGGAGGTTCCCGGGCCTCCCCTGGAATCGCCTATGGTGAGACAGTCTTAAGGCTTCCTTCCAATCCCGGCTGAGAGATCCTTATATGTCTCAGTATCGCATCATCCTGGCTGACGACCATGTTCTGGTGCGCCAAGGGATCAAGAGGATTGTCCAAGAAGATGATGAACTGACCGTGTTGGACGAAGCTGGCGATGGCCTCGAGCTCTTGGAACTCTTAGAAAAATCTACCCCAGACATGGTTATTCTGGACTTATCCATGCCCAGACTTCGGGGTCTAGAAGCAATCAAGCTCATAAAGGGACTCCATCCCGAAGTTAAAGTATTGATCCTGACCAAGCATAAGAGTAAGGAATACCTCTACCAAGCTATGTCCAATGGGGCTGATGGTTATCTGCTCAAAGAAGATACAGAACAGACGCTTCTTTCTTCCATAAATACCATTCGTCGCGGCAAGACTTTTATATCTCCCCACTTTTTTGGGTAATTTCCCAGGAAATTTTCCGATGTTTTGATCTTCACTCGGATGAAACCATCCATCCTGACCTATTAGAGCTAGCCTGCCATGACAGAAACATATGGATATTCCTAAGAAATTTGTGATATAATCTGCCTATCGCCATAGGCCACCCACAGTTGAGAAATTTCTTGAGGATTGGGTGAAAAGGACCGGGATCAGCGTATAAGGATTCTGTTCAAAGCAAAGACCGATAAAAGTTGATATTTTCCGAAGAGGTTGCATTTTCATACGTTTGATAAGTTCCACAACAGAGCGGTCTCCTTGACACCGAAGACGAAGTGCGGGAGGTCAGAAAACTCCACGCCATTGCTCACGTGGAGCTGCAAAGATTGGTGACCGGGTAAAATTACCGTAAGGGAAGGGAAGTGGTCGATGATGACCATAGTGCAGAAAAAGAGGTCGAGCCTAAAGATCATGCTTGCGGCCCTAGGTGTGATTTGTTTCCTGGTTCCCGAGGCTGCCCTGGCCACAACGCAGTTTTCAGACATCCTGTACCTTAATGGCCAGAAACATTCCCTGGATAGCCTCCCCCTGGAACCGTATTACGGCTCCAGGAACCCCCGCCCCAAGTTCCGTGCGCCCAACACCGCCACCTGGCGCGGCTACGTCGCCACCTGGGAGATCGACCGGGGCGTCCTCCAGTTAAAGGCCATCCGGGCCTGGACCGACCAGGGCCAGGTGGGGCTGGAGGCCCTGTTTCCGGGCCAGAAAGGCCCGGTGGCCGCAACCTGGTTTACCGGGAAGCTCAAGGTCCCCCAAGGGAAGATCCTCAAACCTGCAGTGCCCCACCCTATTTATGAAAAATACCTCATGATCACGGTGGAGAAAGGCAAGGTGGTTAGCCAGGAAGTAATTGACCACCCCGGGGGAGCTCGCCTACCGGGACAATAATCACTTGGAGACCGGTTCTCTCGGGGAAGTCCGCAAGGGCACCCGTGGCGTGATACCTTGCCAGGCCAGGGGATAGCTCGGCGAGGTATTTAGGAGTATAATGAGATTGTAGCTAAATCGCTCGAAAGGAAATTATTCAGAAACCTTTTAGTTGTTTTCAGCTCCAATTACGGAATAGAGGTTAGGAAATGAAGCCTAAAGTTTTTGAAACCACCTTCTCCAGATATATTGGCACTGAGATTATCGGCGAGGGAGGGGCGGGCCGAGTTTATAAAGCGACTGATGAGAATGGAAGTGTTTTTGCGATTAAATTACTCGATCCAGGAAAAGCAACAAATGAAAAGCGAAAAAGATTTCAAAACGAAGTAGCCTTTTGCCTTAGGTATCAGCACCAAAATATCATTACCATAATTGACCACGGAATTTTTATTGATGGCAAAAAACACGATCCGTTTTACGTAATGCTGCTATACGAAAGTTCCTTGAGAAAGCTCATGATTAAAAAGCTTGACCCAGTTAAAGTTCTTCCCTATTTTTCGCAGATACTTAATGGGACCGAAGTGGCACATCTCTTAGGGGTATATCACCGTGACCTTAAGCCAGAGAATATTCTTCATGACTCGGCAATAGACCAATTAGTGGTTGCTGACTTTGGTATTGCGAGCTTTGGTGAAGAAGAGCTTTATACATTAGTGGAGACTAAACCCGATGTTCGTCTGGCAAATTTCCAGTATGCAGCGCCGGAACAGCGGGAAAGGGGATCAAAGGTGGATCACCGGGCCGATATATATGCTCTTGGGCTCATGATGAATGAAATGTTCACGGGTGAGATTCCGTATGGCACGGCATATAAGTCCATAGGGAGCATAGCGCCCGAATATAGATATTTAGATGAACTGGTGACATTGATGCTGAGGCGATCGCCTCAAGAGCGCCCCGAATCTATACAGATAATCAAGCAAGAGTTAATAGGTCGCAAGAACGAATTCGTGACTTTACAAAAATTCAGTGAGCTCAAACAGACCGTAGTTCCGGTTACCGATATTGACGATCCTTTAATCACCGACCCACCCCGTCTTGAAGGCTATGATTTTAATAAAGGAAAACTTACCCTTACTTTGCACCGACCAGTAAATCAGGGGTGGGTTTTGGCATTCCACAATATGAGCATTCCCGGCTACATGGTTAAAGACCCACGAAGCTTCTCCTTCCAAGGTAATTCAGCCACGGCAAGTGGAGTAAACGCAGACCAAGTTCAAGTGCAGCAAATCATAAATAATTTTAAAACTTGGCTGCCTATGGCAACCCGTGCATACGAGGACCAGATTAGGAAAGAACAGAAGAAAAGAGAACGAGAAGAGCGTAATAGATTGGAGCGCCAAATCGAAGAGGAAGAAAAGCGGCTACGTGTCATTGAAAATGTAAGGATATAGCGATTGGGGAAACTTCCCCTCAAATTCAGATTGCCATTTAATGTTTCTCATCAAAGGACCGGGGCGCCTAAATGCTCCCAAAAGGTATTTAAATACCTTCAAAAGGTGCGTAAGTTGGTCGTTGGTAGGGTGGATGTCCAGTAAATTCAACTTGTTTAAGCAAATCCCCACTTCGGCACCAGTAAGTTAGGGGCCAGGTTCCGGACCTGGCCCCTTTTTTTGAGAAAAAATTAAAGTCCTTTCTTGGGGGAGTCGATCTAGTTGTAACTGCAAGATCCCTCCAAGTAAGGCCTGGGTTTCTGCGGAAGCCTGGGCCTTTTTATTATTTTTGAGACCACATGAGCAGAAGCCCGGCCAGGATAAGGCCCAAGGCGGTGAGATCGCTTAAGCGCTGCCACCTGGCGAAGCCGGCGACCGGCGGCTGCCTCCCGCGGCGACTGCGCCGGCGCCCCAAATTGCCCAGGACCAGGAGTACCAAACCCAGCAAGGCCAAAATCTGCCCTAATTTAACCGCAGCCAAATTTCCTCCAAAGGCGGGAGCAGCCCCGCCGATGGGCACCTAGCCCCTGGATGCCAAGAAATATTTCCCCAGGCAAGAATTACCCGGTGCCTAACACCAACCCCAGAAGCCAGGGAAAATCATACCAGATTTGGGGAGGCAGATAAGACTTAATTAGTCTCCCTCGCCTTAAGATCTAGATATTAAGGGCTTCCGGGGCAGCAGATTGACCAGCAAATTGATGCCTCCCACCGCCGCGGCCACAGCAAAGGCCATCTGAAAGCAAACGATCCCCAGGGAAACTCCTGCCTCTAAACAGACGTGGTGCAGGTTAATCCAGGCGACGACCGTAACCATCAGGGTAATTCCCAGGAGAGAGCCCAGGTTTTTTAGAACCGAGTTAGTGCTGGCCGCCAGACCTATCAACCCCGGCCTCACCCCCAGCAGAATTTCATTGAGGTTCGGAGCCTGGAAGAGGCCAAACCCCGTGCCCATCAGGGCCAGCCTGAGCGCCAGGCCGAGGGTGGAATCCTGGGGGGTGGTAAGCATAAGAGAGCCCAGGCCCAGAAGGATCAGGGCAGAGCCGGTGCGCAGAATGGGCAGGTTGCCCAGGCGATCAGCCAGGTATCCTCCCAGGGGGGCTACCAGAGCATTGGTCACGCTCAGGGCCGCCAGCAGGAGCCCGGCCTGGGCGGGAGAGTAGCTATAAATCTGCTCCAAGAAAAAGGGGATCAGGAAAAAAGTGCCAATTACCGCGGCAAAGGTTAACACCACGGCCAGCGACCCCACCACAAAGGGCCAACTCTGCCAGAGATCCCTATTAAGCATGGGAGACGCCTGCCTACGCTCCAGGACCAGCAAGAGGACGAATAATCCCGCCGCCAGGGCCAGGATAAAGCCGGTCCACCCGCCTCGCCCACCAGCCTCTCGAGCCCAGGTCAAGGCCAGCAAGAATAACCCCAGACAGCCAGCCAGGAGCAATCCCCCCCAAAGATCAAAAGCTCGCCGATCCCAAAGATACTGCGCCGGCAGGCCCACCAGGGACCGGCTGCCCAACAGCAAGGCCAGAGTACAGATGGGAATATTGATGAAGAAGATATAGGGCCACCCCAGGTAAGCGGTGATTATTCCTCCCAGGGGCGCGCCCACGCTGATCCCGGCGGCAAAGGCAGTGGAAAGCAGGCCCAGGACCAACCCCCGTTCTCTTTCGCCATAAGAGACCGCGATGAGCTTGGGAGCCAAACCCAGCATTAAAGAAGCTCCCATTCCCTGCAGGGCCCGGCTGGCTACCATCCAGGTCAAGTTCTGGCTCAGGCCACAGAGCGCCGAAGCCCCGGTAAAAATTATCATCCCCGTAAGATAAAGCTTGCCCGGGGCCAACAGATCCCCCAACCGCCCGCTGGTCAGGAGTAAAGAGATATTAATGAGAAGATAGATCACCATCACCCAGGAGATTTGCACCAAAGAACTGTGGAACTCACGGGCGATCTGGGGCAGGGCAATATTGACGATGCTGGTGTCCAGGGTGGCCATAAAGGCCCCGAGACAGGCGGTGAAAACCACCAAGCGTCGCCGGGGGGGGAAATCGCCGGAGATCGAGGCGGCTGGAGGCATTTAGGGCCTGATGTTGGGGGAGGGGGCCAGGGGCCGGTGGGCCGCTTACAATCCCTCCCCCAAGCCCCTTCCCCCAACCCCTTAAGTTTGGCCGGGGAAGCGGGGCTTTAGCCCCGACTTCCCCGGCCTCCATCAATCAAATAATAACTGGCGGAGAGAGAGGGATTCGAACCCTCGGTGGAAGTTTCCCCCCACACTCGCTTAGCAGGCGAGCACCTTAAGCCATCTCGGTCATCTCTCCGCATGGCGGAGGGAGTAGGATTCGAACCCACGAGGCTTGCGCCTTGCGGTTTTCAAGACCGCCGCCTTAAACCACTCGGCCATCCCTCCCCCCTTTCATTATTACCATCGCCCCTGGGGATTGTCAATCTTGAGGGCAGCAAGGGTGTCACCCGGTTTTCGGTTTTCAGTTTTCGGCAAACGAAAGATGACATGTAGCAGTAGGTACCGCCATGACCCCGGGGACCGATCTGGCATATCCCTGCCATCTTTAACATTTGACTGGAGGAAGGCGGCGCAGAGCCCCGCCTTCCCCAGTCCCTTATGCGGGTTGGGGGAGGGGGTGTGGGGGAGGGGGCAGGGAGCTCAGGCCCCTGGCCCCCTCCCCCAAATCAGCACCTATCACTCCCGCTTATCCACGATGCGCACCGCCTTGCCTTCGCTCCGGGGCAGGGTATCGGGCTCCACCAGCTCCACCCGGGGGGTGACCAGGATTTCGCTTCTCAGGGCCTCGGTGATGCGTCTCGTAAGGCTGGTGAGATACTTGAGGTCTTCACTGAAGAAGCTTTCTTTAACCTCCACCTTGACGTGCATCTGGTCGTGAAAATTCTCCCGGGTCAGTTCCACCAGGTAGTTGGTGTGGACCTCGGGGATGGACATGAGCACCTGCTCAATCTGGATGGGAAAGATATTGACCCCCTTGACAATCAACAAGTCATCGCTGCGCCCCTTTAGGCGGGAGAGGCGGCGGTGGGCCCGGCCGCAGGCGCAAGGCTCGGGATCGTAAGAGGCCAGATCCCGGGTGCGGTAGCGCAACAGCGGCATGCCCTGGCGGGTGAGACTGGTAAACACCAGTTCCCCCGTCTCTCCTGGAGGTACGGGCTCAAGGGTCTGGGGGTGGACCACCTCCAGCAGGAAGGAGTCCTCCCAGACGTGCATGCCGTTCTGCTCCGGGCATTCAAAGGCCACGCCGGGGCCGTTCATTTCCGATAGCCCATATGAGTTGTAGGCCTTGAGGCTATAGGCCGCCTCGATGCGCCGGCGCATATCTTCGGAATGGGGCTCCGCGCCGATAAAGGCCAAGCGCAGCGGCAAGTCCCGGGGATCAATACCCTTTTTGGCAAAGGTATTAAGGAGGTAAAGGGCGTAACTGGGAATGATATGGATCACGGTGGTCCCGAATTGCTGCATGAGTTGGATCTGGCGCAGGCTGTTGCCGGCGCCCGCGGGGATGGTCAGGGCCCCCAGGCGCTCCGCGCCATAGTGGAACCCCAGCCCGCCCGTAAAGAGGCCGTAACCCATCATGTTCTGGAAGACATCGCTGGGCCGCACGCCGGTCATGTACATGCAGCGGGCCACCAGGTCGGCCCAGGTGGCGATATCCTGGCGGGTGTAATAAATCACCGTGGATTTGCCGGTGGTGCCGGAGGAGGCATGGAGGCGCACCATTTCTGCTAAGGGGCGGGCCAGCATCTCCTGGCCGTGGGCCCGCAGGTCATCCTTGGTGGTAAAAGGCAGGCGGCGGAGGTCCTCCAGGCTTTGGAGGGTTTCCGGCGAAACTCCGGCCTCCTGTAAACGGGCGCCATAAAAGGGGCTGGGCGCGGCCCGACGGACCGTCTCCCTAAGGCGGGTTAATTGCAATTCTTTAAGTCCCGCCGGTTTTAAGGTTTCGATGGCTGGGTCCCAATACACCTTTAGTCTCCTAGGTTATTTCCACCAGTGCTCTACGCAATTTTTTATGCCCAGAGAGCCTTTCTGTCAAGCAGGGTCGGAGGACAGGGGCTAAAGACCTGGGCCTTTTCTTAGAACTTATGAGACCTCTGAAAAAGTCATCTTGAGGGAGGGGGCCAGGGGTCGCAGACCGCTTACAATCCCTCCCTCAAGCTCCCTCCCCCAACCCCTTACAGGGTCAGAAAATGGCTGGAAAGTCGGGGCCATAGGCCCCGCCTTTCCAGCCCCTTCTGCGGGTTGGGAGGGGGGTGTGGGGGGAGGGCAGGGACCTCAGGTCCCTGGCCCTCCCCCCACGAACCCATTTCGCAGAGCTCTCATGTCTTGTAGGAATCTTCCCGAAAATTGGCCCTGGTGGGTGAGGCCAACCCCTAAGCCAGCAGAAAAAGGCCGAGTCGCTAAGAGTCTCCCCAGGGCCACTTAAAAGGCAGCTTCAACGAGGGCCATAAAAATACCTGGAAGATATTGGAGAACTCATCGGTCCACAGCCCGGTCCCGGGGTCCTCGGCAGGTGGCGCCCATCTCGGGTCACCTGAGAGCTCCCCCAGGTCTTCCAGTTGGCGGGCCATCACCACCCACATGGAGCGGATATAGTAAGCATATTGCTCCGCCTGGTTCACCTGGTAATCCTGGTAGAGGCAGGCCAGGCCTGCATCCTGGGCCAGATTGGCCAGCACCGGCTGGAGGTTGAGGTAGCGGTTGCTGACGTGGAAAACCAAGAGACCCCCGTCGGCCAGCTTGTCGAGGTAGAGTTTCAGGGCCTCCCGGGAGATGAGGTGCAGGGGCACGGCGTCCGAGCTGAAGGCATCAAAGATGATCAGGTCATAATGGTGATTAGGGGCCTGGGCCAGGGTGAGTCGGGCATCCCCTAAAATCACCTCCACCTGGGCGGGACAGTCATTTAAATAGGTAAAGTAACGCGGGTCCCGGGCCAGGCGTTCCACCGCGGGATCAATTTCATAAAAGGTCCACTGCTGATCCCCCCAGGCGTAGCAGGCCAGCGAACCGCTGCCCAGCCCGATGATAGCCACCTTTTGGTGGCCGGGCTTCTTACTGAACCCATTAAACATCTGGCCTATGGGACCTTCGGCGTGGAAATAAGTCAGCGGGTCCCGCCGCCGGGTTGGGTCCAGGCTTTGGGCGCCGTGCAGGGTAGTGCCATGGTAGAGCAGGTGGTATTGCCGGGTGGGGTCGGTCTTTACCTGGAGGACGCCAAAGAAGCTGCGCTCCTGGTGCAGCACCGGGTACTGCCCGTGGGTGTATAAAACTCCGGCCAGCATTAGGGCCCCCACCCCCAGGCCAAAGCGCAGCGGCCGGGGCGAGAAACTGTAGCAGACCATCGCCGCCAAGCCAGAAATCAGAAGGGTTAATCCGGTTACCGCCACCTCCGCGGAGCTGGCTTGCACGACCAGGACCAGTAAGGCCAAAAGGAGGCCAAAGCCTGCAGGCAGGGCCAAGTCGAGCCAGCGCTCCCGGGTTCCGGCGCCCCGGGCCAGGGGTGGCGGCCTTAGCAGGCAGGCAATGACCAGGGCCAGGGGATATTCCACCACGGTGCTGAAGATTAGCGGCGCGGCCAGGGCATTGAACAACCCTCCCAGGACACCCCCCACCGCCAGCCACAGGTAAAACTCCGTGAGATACAAGGTGGGGGGGCGGCTCCGGGCCAGTTCCCCGTGACAGACCATGGCGGTCAAAAAAAAGGCCAAAAGATGCAGGGGCAACACCAGATTCCCCTCCGCTTGCAATCCCCAGAGAAACAGGAGGGCCAGAGGCAAAATTAGAAAGGGTTGCAGCCGCACCATTAAACCCTGGCTCAGGAGGGGCCGGCGGGCGAAGACCAGGACAAAGGTGAGCAAATAGAGACCCAAGGGAATCACCCACAGGAGGGGCACCGCGGCGATGTCGGTGGTGATGTAGGTCGTCACCCCCAAGAGCAGGCTGGAAGGGGCAAAGGCCAGGAGCACCCACCAGAGGCGCTGGCCCACCGGGAGCACGTAATCCTTATGCGTGGGAGGCGAGAGGCTCGACGGGGAAGACGCGGGGCCGGGGTTCCGGCCCCGGGCCTGGGCCCCGGTGGCGCGCCACAACATCACCCCGCATATGGCAATCATTACGGCCAGAAGCCCGCATCCCGCACTCCAGGCCAGGGACTGGCGGGCCAGGCGCAGGTGCGATTCCAACAGGGTGGGATAGCTCACCAGGGCCACCATGCTCCCCAGATTGCTGGCCGCGTAAAGAAAGTACGGGTCCCGGGCCGCAGGGTGGCCGGTCTCCGCGAACCACTTCTGGAGCATGGGCGCGGTGGTGGAGAGCACGAAGAAGGGCAGGCCCAGAGAGACCGCCAGTAGCGCCAGCAACCAGGGCAGGGGGTAAGCGGCCACCGGCGGTGTGGTGCCCGCGCCGATGCCGATGGGCAGGGCCAGGAGGGCCAGGGCCAGCCAGAGGAGGTGCAGGGCCGCCTGCCCCCGCACCCCCAGCAGCCTGGCGCTCACGTGGGCATAAAGGTAGCCCGCCAGCAGCACCGCCTGATAAAAGACCAGGCAGGTGTTCCACACCGCCGGGGTGCCCCCCAGCAAGGGCAGGATCATCTTGGCGAACATGGGCTGCACCCAGAAGAGCAGGGTGGCGCTGACAAACAGAGACAGGGCAAAAAATACCAGCAAAGGGAACGCACCTCCGCCGCAGGCCCGCAGGGATGCAATGAGAAAACTCAGCAGCCGCCCGACTGGGGATGCCGCTAATGACCGGATCGTGGGGCTAAACCTGGCTCCATATTTTCATGATAACCCAGAAATGACCAAATTTCGAGCCAGCCGGGGCGTCATGAGAAAAGGTGGTAAAAATAGAAGGCCGATTTCAATATATGAAAATTATCCTGGAAGAATCTGAGGTTGAATAAATTGCAAATATATGGCAGTTCAACATCTTAAATATTCCGATTTAAAAGCAGGCGAACTTTGAAGCGGTTTCTTTTCAATTTTTTTGATAAAAAAATTATAGATCAAAGCAGTTTTTACCCAATAGTGCTAAAAGGGAACTTTGACAGGATGCAATTCTGGAAACTTCAGTCCTGATCTTGCGACCCAAGGGTAGGGGGAAGAGATGACGGAAGGCAGCAAGCCGCCTGGTCTTTATGAACTAATTTGCAACTGGGTATACAGCTACTTCGGCATTCCTGGCCTCGTCGTACTTCACCTCTTAGCTGTCCTTTTACCTGTTGCCATTTACGCATACCTGAATTGGGATAAGTTTAAAACGTTGCCAGGCATAATATATATTACCCGCGAGCCGATTCCCCATGCCTATCCTAACCGGTTTTCCGTACTTGTCGCCCACCTGGAGGACGATGCAAACCGCGAGCATGAGCACCTGATCGTTGAAGCGCTCAAGGAGTTCGAGGGAATTCAGGTGTTGTCCCTGGATCGGACCATCCCCCTGAAAGGCCCGGTGCCTGAAAAGAAGGAAAAGCAGGGACATGAAAGGGCCCGCGGCTATCTAAAGCAGAGCGGGGCCTCGGTACTCATCTGGGGGACGGTTCTCACCCGCGGCGGCAGTACCGCCCTCAAGCTCTACTGGACCGCGTCATACGGGGTGGAGCGGAAGCCGGAGCGCTACGCCGCGCCCCTGGTCGAAACCCAGCTTCGCCTGCCGGAATTGTTCTGGGAAGACCTGGCCGAAATCCTGCGCCTGCTCGTGGCCTCGGGCGATGCGGAATTCAGGGCTCAAGAGGGCCGCTATGTGGCCGACCAATTGCCCCCCTTCATCGCCCAGGTGAGAAAACTCCTGGGGGCCAGCGCCGGGCGTCCGGGCTGGGACCCGGATGCCAGGGGCGCGACGCGCGTAATCCTCGCCGATGCCCTGCAGGTGCTGGGCGATCAAAGCGGCCAGAACGAGCCCCTAAAAGAGGCAGTGGCCGCCTATCGGGAGGCACTCCATGAATTGACGCGGGAGCGGGTGCCGCTTAAGTGGGCCACAACCCAGAACAATATGGGCAGTGCGCTCACAAGGCTCGGGGAGCGGGAAAGTGGCACTGGCCGTCTGGAAGAGGCCCTGACCGCCTACCGGGAGGCGCTGAAGGAGCGGACCCGGGAGCGGGTGCCGAAGGAATGGGCTGCGACTCAAACCAATCTGGGCACCGCCCTCTCAATCCTCGGCGAGCTGGAGAGAGGCACCGTCCATTTAGAGGAGGCGGTGGCTGCCTACCGGGAGGCCCTGAAGGAGTGGACCCGGGAGAGGGTGCCGCTGGATTGGGCTCTGACCGAGAATAACCTAGGCAACGCCCTCTCAAGCCTCGGGGAACGGGAGGCGGGAACCATTCGCCTGGAGGAGGCGGTGGCTGCCTACCGGGAGGCCCTGAAGGAGCGGACCCGGGAGAGGGTGCCGCTGGATTGGGCCATGACCCAGAACAACCTGGGCAACGCCCTCTTAAAGCTCGGGGAGCGGGAGAGCGGCACCGGACGCCTGGAAGAGGCGGTGGCAACCTACCGGGAGGCCCTGAAGGAATGGACCCGGGAGCGGGTGCCGCTTAAGTGGGCCACAATCCAGAACAATATGGGCGGTGCGCTCACAAGGCTCGGGGAGCGGGAAAGTGGCACTGGCCGCCTGGAAGAGGCCCTGGCCGCCTACCGGGAGGCCCTGAAGGAGTATACCCGTGACCGGATGCCGCGGGATTGGGCCATGACCCAGAACAACCTCGGCATCGCCCTCTGGAGGCTCGGGGAGCGGGAGAGCGGCACCGGGCGCCTGGAAGAGGCAGTGGCCGCCTTCCGGGAGGCCCTGAAGGAATATACCCGGGAGCGGGTGCCGCTGCTGTGGGCCAGGACCCAGAACAACCTGGGCCTTGCCCTCCAGTCGCTCGGAGAGCGGGAGAGCGGTACCGGCCGCCTGGAGGAGGCGGTGGCCGCGTATAAAGCAAAATGGAGGTTTTGGAACCGGCGCAGGCCAATTATTACCTAAATATGGCAAAAGGCAACTTGCGGCGAGCCGAAGCCCTGCTCCAGGAGCGGCAGAAGTGACAGGGGCGACTGGCATCCATTGTTGTGGCCCTCAAAGTATGAAGAGACGGATGCAATTTGTTTATGGGAGAGGGGGCCAGGGGCCAACGGCCCCTGCCCCCCTCTCCCAAACCTTCTCCCCCAACCCCTTAATATTATTTAAGGAAATCGAGGCCTTAAGGCCTCGACGCCCAAAGTTTCAAGGGGGGTTGGGAGGGGAGTTTGAGGGGAGGGCGGGGGGCCCGCGGTCCCCCGGTCCTCCCCTCAAAAGACTTTCGCAACGGTCTCATGATAATTATTCCGCCGCGGTTTTTCCCAAAGGCTCTTTAAGTCCCCCTTTTTTAAAGGGGATTTATGGGGATTTATTAATGGGTTACTATAATCCCCCCTGCCCCCCTTTACCAAAGGGGGGAATTGACAACCCAAACCGCGTCCATATCCTCATGGGTAAAGTCATAGTAATTACGGTATACATCAATAGGGGAAAATCAATCTTTGGAAAAATTTTGTGCTATCATGCTTCTTATGAGAAGGGTTACATTCGAGCAGAGGGTCGTCCCCGAAGGGTTAAACTCGGGAAAAAAGGTCCCCAGCCCCGGTTTGGGACAGATCCAGCTAAGGCTGCCGCCTAATCCCGGACAATGATGGACTGGCAAAATTAGAAAATCAATCTTTCCTGGTTAAATAAGCTATGTACGAAGATTTTTTCGGATTAACCGAGCGTCCCTTTACCCTCTTCCCGGATCCGGATTATTTATACCTGGCTCCGCAACACAAGCTGGCGCAGTCCTATCTGGAGTATGGGGTTAAGCAACGGGCGGGGTTTGTGGTCCTTACGGGAGAAGTGGGCACGGGCAAGACCACCTTAATAAAATCTCTCCTAAGGGCCAAAGCAGGGAAAGAGCACCTGGGGGTGATATACCAGACTTCCTTAAGGGCGGAAGATCTGCTGGAACTGCTCCTCAAGGAATTTGGGGTCCGGGGTCATTTTCCCACCCGGGCGGCGCGGCTGGCCGCTTTTAAACAGTTCCTGCTCTCGGCTTATGGGCGAGGTGAGCATGTGGTTCTGGTGATCGACGAAGCGCAAAACCTGGGGCCCGAGGCCCTGGAAGAACTGCGATTGTTATCCAATATCCAGGCCGAGAAAGAGCCCCTGTTGCAGGTCATCTTGGTAGGCCAATCCGTACTCCGCCAGCGCCTCCGGCATCCCACCATGCGGCAGTTGGCCCAACGGGTGGCAGTACACTACCACCTGAACCCGTTGACTCTTGAGGAGACCAAGGAATATGTCCGCTTTCGGCTGGCCCGGGCCGGGGGCAGCGGGATCTTTACGGAATCGGCCTTGGAGAAGCTCTATGACTACGCCAAGGGAGTGCCGCGCCGGTTAAATGTTTGGTGTGACCTGGCCCTGGTGGCAGGTTTTGCCGAAGGCCGACAGGAGTTAGACGGGGATTTCCTCGACGTCGTCTTCCAGGCTCAAAGAGGCAGCCTCGTGGGTTCGGAGGCAGAAGAGGAATTGCCCCCTGCCGATCAAGGCCCCCTGGCGGGAACCATGGAGGCCCCCTTAGCCTCTGATAACGGCCTGAGGACTTTATTAGATGAATTATGGTCACGGCTGACGCGGCTGGAGGATTTGGTTCTGGAAATGACCACCCAGTTGATGCCGGCGCTGGTTCGGGCCCTGGCTCATCCCCGGAAAGTTGAGTCAACCCAAAGGGAGGTTGGGGTGGAACCGCCGGGAGAGAAAGTCGTGGCGGAGGCAGCCGCGGGGCCGCCCGAGGCACTAATTTCCACGACTGAGGGATTGAGTGAGGACAACGGGAAGATCTTGAAAGAAGCTCAGAAGCCCTTGCTTACCGACTTAATCCATACCCCAGAATCTTCCGGGGCGCGGCCTTATCAGACCGGAGAACTTGGAAAAGCCTTAATTGCCGCGGCGGGTGGCGTGGCTGTTCTGGTGCTGGCAATCATCTTGATTAAACCCGGCTTCTGGGCGAATAATATTCAGGGTATTTTCCATAAAATTCATCCGGCCACTCAAACCACGGCTGAGCTGAAGATGGACTCCCGGCACGCAGAATTGGAGAAACAAGTCTCTTCTGCGCTGAGCAAGGAAAGCCACCCCTAAAGGAAAAGCGACAGGTGCAGCCTGAAGGCTCTGAGGAACAAGCATCTTCCACCGCAAAAAGTGAAGACCTGGGGAAACCCAAAGAATTATCTCCTCAGTTGAGCCAGTCCCACGAACCAGAGAGAGCACCCCCAACACCCCCAGGGCCTCCAGCCTCGGCACAAATACCGTCTCCTCCTCCTGAGGCAAAAGTTGGTCCTGGGGTCGCAGTTAAAGAAGGAATATCCGCTGTTGCCGAGAAACCCATAACCCCTCCAGGAGAAGCACGGCCTGAGGCCCCTGAGAGTCCCCAGCCTCGAGCAGGAATACCCAGTACCAAAGATAAGCTTGGGAAGCCTGAGGAGATATCTTCTCCATTGAGCCAGACTAAAGGACCGGCAGGAGCACCCTCCCCTTCTCCGGCGCCTCCAGCCCCGGCCCGAACACCATCTCCCGTCTTAACCCGTTAACAATCAGGACGGGTGAGAGCTTATCCTACATTGTGAACCAAAATTATGCGGCTGATAAAAAATTAGGCTTGGTGGCACTCATCCTGGCAAATCCTGAGATTGCCAATGAAGACCTCATTTATCCTGGTCAGGTCCTTTATTTGCCAGAAGTAAATTTCGACAAGAAGACCATTCGACTGAAAGATAACCTGTTTTATGCAATCTACCGCCGTTCCCTATCCTCCAAAGACGACAAAGAAAGCACCTCTTGGCTGGCGAAAAAGAAATTGGGGTATGTTCTCAGAGATACCAGGGACTCCCGAGGGAATACGGTTCATCGAGTGTTCCTAGGGGGGTATGAGACTGAAGAGGAACTGGAAAAGGCTCTCGCAAGCCTGAAACCAGCAACGGAATAATTTACCTATCCACTTTGTCTCAGGACTTGCGGCGGAGGTTTACTTTGTTTCTTTATCTGGTTCAGCATGCCGAGGCCAAAAGAGAAGAGGAAGACCCGGCGAGAAATCTCACGGAAAAGGGACTCCAAGACATTAAAAGGTTGGCAAATTATCTAGGCAAATTTAATTTGCCGGTCAACCAGGTATTTCATAGCGGTAAGACCAGGGCTTTAAGCACTGCCAAAATTTTAGCTGCATCTTTAAAGCCGTCCCAAGGGATCTCGGAAGCCACAGGTCTGGCGCCCCTTGATGACCCGGGGAGTTGGGCAGGCCAAATCTCAAAAATGGATGAGGATATTGTGCTGGTGGGACATCTCCCTCATCTGGCCAGGTTGGCCGCCTTGCTCATTACTGGGGATCAAGAGAAAAGTGTGATTAATTTCAAAATGGGCGGCATGGTCTGTCTGAGGCGAATGGCAGCGGGTCCATGGGCGGTGGAATGGATGATCATCCCAGAAATAATCTTCTGACCTTTTAGCTTGGGAGGTAAGCAAGCTGAATAGCTGGAAGGCCAGCAGGGTGAAATGGGGTCCAGAGGGAATGGTGATTCTAGATCAGGCTAAACCTAACCTCTTGACTCGGGGTGAGTCACTGTGAGCCTGGAAATCCGGGCAGCCGCTGACGCAGATTTGCCCGTAGTGCTGAACTTGCATGCCGAACTTGAGGAGGACCATCGACTTTTATCGATGGAACAGGCCCAAACGATCTTCGAGGGAATGAAGCGCTACCCCGATTACACGCTTTACGTGGCCACGTGGGACGGGGTAATCGTCGGGACCTTTACTTTGCTAATTATGGATGGCTTGGCACATCTCGGTTCACCGTCTGGCATTGTCGAGGATGTGGTCGTGCATGCAAACTGGCGGGGCCGGGGCATCGGCAAAAGGATGATGCAGTTTGCCATGAAGCGCTGCCGCGCCAGAGGTTGCTACAAACTGGCGTTATCGAGTCACCGCAAGCGGGAAGCAGCCCATGGCTTTTACGAGTCATTAGGTTTTCAAAAGCACGGCTATAGTTTCATTATAGAACTATAAAGAAAGATTGATACGTCTTGTTGGGGAAGTCGCCCGTCCCCGCGTTTAGCCCACCTCTCCGAAAAAATTGTTTAACACCTGCCTTGCAATAGCCCAAGTTTGAATCATTTCCCCCTGGGCCCTCGCCCATAATTTTTGGCAGGGACGGTTTGCTTCAATCTGGAGGCCATAGCCACAGGCTCTGTTCCCCACCAACGGTGATGCCTTCCTGGTTCTCGATTTCCTCTGCTCCTGGAGGAAAAAATTGGTTCCGACTCTAAGCTTATTCAAACTCTCTGTCCGGATGGAGGGAAATTTTAGCCTCGCCCAAGGAGAAATGGGTTCGCCCACCCAGAAGCAGAAAGCTGCCCTAATCTTTCTTCTGGAAGGAGAGGCGGTGGCCGGGACTTAATCATATTTTAGACAAAATAATTTATAGACAGCAAAAAATCTAAAATATATAAATAAATTTAGAATTTCGGTGAACCTGGAGGGGGCGAATATTCCTAACCCGCAGATTATCGGGAGCTGGGGGAATCCTGGCAAGGGCCCGGCCAAAAGGTCTTTAAAAGGCGGCCAGCGAAAAGCAGGTGGCTACCCCCGGCCATTTTGGTCCCCGGCATTGACAAGGCGTGTATGGCGACTATTTTTTAGAGAGGCATGTGAACTTGTATAGAATTCATTCACAATTTCTATCCCACCTTTTTGGCTGGTCGGGTTGGATAGCGAGATCCAATCATAAATAATGGACTAAGAGGGACTTATGGCATCCAAATGTCAGGTGGAAGAGGTGGAAGGTCGTGAGCTGGATTCCTATGACATGATCACGATCCTGGGTCTGTTAAAAGAGCACGACTGGAAGGATATTTTGAGGCGTTACCACCCCCAAGGCCTCAAACCCGGGAAAATCAACCTGCACTTCAGCACCGAAGGCTATTATATGGAAATGACGGTGGAAAGCCTGGCTGCGCTGGCTCTGTCAGCCAAATTTCAGGCCAGCCCCCACCTGCTGCAGGCCTTGATTCGCCGAGTCCTCTGTAATCACCGTCACAGTCTCATCCTGGCGAAGTTGCGAGGCTATGGAGTCCCCATCGACAGTAACGACCAACTCAACCTTTCCTGCGCCATAGGTAACATCATGGCAGATTTGGTGGTAAACCACTACTCCCAGGCCCCCGAATATGCAAATTTCCGTAAGTTTGGCACCAGCCAGGTTGAGCAGGAGGAGCAGCGCCCTCTGGATCACTATGACGTGGTCTCCGTCCTGTACCTGGCCCAGCAGAACCTGACCCAGCGGATCCTGGAGCGCTATCTGCCCCTGGAAATCTTAAATGAGGGCTCCGAAGGGGAAAAGGTGGTGCATTTTCAAAGCCTGGCCGGGGATTATCAGGTGGACTTTCTCTTTAAACGCATCAGCAACGAGGTGCGCCAGAAGATGCCCGCGCGGGGGAATGTTTCCACCGCCACCATGCACCAGGTGATACGGCGGATTTTCGCGGCGCACCGGCCGGAGCTGGTGGCCCAAGAGCTCACGGACAAGGGGATCATGATCACCCCCGAGGAGGTGTCCCGGGAATTTACCTTAGCCCGCCTCCTCAATGATAATTACCTCGAGATGGGGTTCAGGCACCTGTAAAAGGGATAGATCATGCGGGAGAACCGAACCCCCGTCAGCGCTCCCTTAAGCCCGGAGCAAAAGTCCGCCATCCAAAAGATCTGTAGCCAATCCCCGAGAAATAAAGGCGGCCTGCTGCCGGCGCTGCACGCCATTCAGGACCTGTGCGGCAACTGGCTTCCCCTGGAAGCCTTGCAACAAGTGTCCTGGATCATGGATATCCCCTACCCTTACCTTTATGGGGTGGTGAGCTTTTATACCATGCTTTCCACCTCGCCCCGGGGAAGGTACATCATCCGCAGGTGCAACTCCGCTCCCTGTCATATTCTGGGGGCGGACAATCTCCAGGAGATGCTTAAGGCGGAGCTGGGAGTGGAGGTAGGAGAAACCACCCCAGATGGCCTGTTCACCCTGGAGGAGACCTCCTGCCTGGGAGCATGCGAAGCCTCTCCCAACATGCAGATCAATGAGGTGATCTTCGGCAACCTGACTCCGGGGCGGATTCGGAATATCCTGGCTGATTACCGGAGGGGCAAAGTCCCAGATTATCGTCAACTGTTTCGGTCCACCAGTCCCCTCATCTATTATCCTCCCAGCCCCCATGAATCATTGCTCCTGGACCTGGCGGACCATATCGATCCCATGAGCCTGGAAGATTACCTGGCCCACGGGGGGTACGAGGCTCTGCAGAAGGCCCTGTTTACCATGAGCCCGAAAGAGGTGATTGACGCAATAAAGATCTCCGGCTTGCGAGGTCGGGGAGGCGCGGGATTTCCTACGGGTCTCAAGTGGTCCTTTACCCGCCCCCTGAAAGCCAGCCCCAAGTACATTGTCTGTAACAATGATGAAGGGGAGCCGGGCACCGTCAAGGACCGGACCATTATGGAGGGGGATCCCCACAAAGTCCTGGAGGGCATGGCCATCGCGGGGTACGCGGTGGGAGCTTCCTTTGGCTATGTTTATGTGCGGGGCGAATATTATCTGAACAGCTACCGGTTGGCACATGCCATCCGGGAAGCTTCGGCCCGGAGGCTCCTGGGAGATAAGATTCTCGGCACGGATTTTTCCTTCCACGTGCAAATCCAGCCTGGCGCAGGCTCCTATGTGTGCGGCGAGGAGACGGCCCTTATAGAGTCCATTGAAGGCAAGCGGGGCTACCCCCGGGTAAAGCCCCCCTTCCCGGGCACCGTGGGACTGTGGGGCAAGCCCACTGTCGTCAACAACGTGGAGACCCTGGCCAGCGTGCCGAGTATTATTTCCAGGGGCCCCGAGTGGTATAGAGCCAAAGGCACCCAGGACACTTCGGGCACCAAGATTTACCAGGTGGTGGGGCATGTCCAGCGTCCCTGCATTGTGGAAGCCGATTTGGGGATGACGGTGAGGGAGCTCATCTACAGATACGGCGGCGGCATTAGAAGGAATCGACCCTTCAAGATGTGTCAAACCGGGGGCGCCTCCTTCGGGTTCTTTAAGGATGAGCACCTGGACACCCCCATGGAATTTGCCGCCATGGCCAAGGCCCAGGGGGCCCTGGGCTCCGGCACCTTGCTGGTGATGGACAGCACTACCTGTGTCGTGGACGTGGTGCGGACGATTTTGCACTTTTTCCAGCACGAATCCTGCGGCTTCTGCCTACCCTGCCGCCGCGGCACCCGGGTGCTGTATGAGATGATCTCCCGGGTAGCCCAAGGGCAGGCCCAGGAGCCCGACCTGGAGCGGATGGTCAGCCTGTCCCAAATCATGGTGGACGCTAGCAACTGCGCCATGGGCATGAGCCCCTACTTTTTTATCAGGACCACCATTGAGCGCTTCCGGGATGAATACCTGGCCCACCTGACGGACGGTTGCCCGGCTGGGGTGTGTAAACCATAGTGGCAGGGGAAAAGTACCCGCGTAGATAAATAACGGTCTATTTGTGCTTGCTAGTGTTGTGTCCCAGAAATACCTGGCATTAAGAAATTGGCTAATTCCCCTCCCCCTGGATGGGGGAGGGTCAGGGTGGGGGTGAATAGTTTTTAATTATTCCAATAGCCTTCCCCCCTCCCCCCAGCCCCCTCCCACCAGGGGAGGGGGAGATTTAACCCAATAACTTAGTAAAGGTACTTGCGAAACACGACACTAGATATTTACAGGGTAACCCATGTTAATCAATTATCTGCCGGTCTTAATTTATCTGCTCATCACCCTTTGCCTGGTGGGGCTGCTCGCTCTGGGCTCCCAACTTCTGGGCCCCAAGCGCCACACTCCGGCCAAGGACATGCCTTACGAATGCGGCATGGACCCCATCGGCGATGCCCGCCACCGCTATACGGTAAGGTTTTATATCATCGCCATGTTCTTCATTGTCTTCGACATCGAAGCCGTCTTTCTTTACCCCTGGGGGATAATCTTTAAGTCCCTGGGATGGTTCGGCCTCGTGGAGATGGCGGTATTTATCTTCATCCTGGCGGTGGGGCTCATTTACGTCTGGGGTAAGGGAGCGTTGGAATGGGACTAGAAGAGCATTTGGGCAACAACGTCCTCACCACTACCCTGGAAAAGCTGGTGGATTGGGCCCGCAAGAGTTCTCTCTGGCCGGTCACCTTCGGGTTGGCCTGTTGCGCTATTGAAATGATTTGCACCGCGGCCAACCGCTGGGACATCGCCCGTTTCGGCATGGAGGCCTTCCGGGCCTCCCCCCGTCAGGCCGACGTGATTATTATCGCCGGCACGGTCTGCAAAAAGATGATGCCGGCCATTGAGCGGATTTACGAGCAGATGACCGAACCCAAATGGGTCATTGCCATGGGAGCTTGCGCCTGCTCCGGAGGCATCTTTGATTCCTATGCGGTGGTCCAGGGTATCGACCTCTATCTGCCGGTGGATGTTTACATCCCCGGCTGCCCTCCCACGCCTGAAGGTCTCCTGTACGGCATCCTGAAACTCCATGACAAAATCCTTAAGGACCCCTTTTTGACACAAAAATACCGGGATAGGCTCAAGGCCCCGGTGGAGGCGCCGTGAACCCGGCCGCGGCCTTGCTTGAAAAACACTTCCCGGAGGAAGTGGTGGAGGTGGTGGAGTTCCGAGGGGACACCACTATTGTGGTCAAACCCCACCGGATCGTGGACCTGTGCCGCCTGCTCCGGGATGCCCCGGAGACCTCCTTCCGTTATCTGTCCATGATCGCCGGCCTGGACTATTCACCCCGGAGTCCCCGCTTCGGGGTGGTTTACCATCTCTACTCCCATAAGAACCGGAACCGTATTAGCCTGAAGTGCTTCCTGACCGACGACTTGGCGCCGGCCCTAGACTCGGTCAGCTCCGTGTGGTCCGCGGCCAACTGGCACGAACGGGAGGCCTTCGACCTTTTGGGGATTCACTTTAAAGGCCATCCGGACTTGAGGCGCATCCTGCTTCCCGATGATTGGACTGGACACCCTTTGCGCAAAGATTATCCCCTCCGGGGTGAGTAGGGATGGAGAATGACTAGCCCCGAAACCGCCAGGCGCACCGAGACCATGACCCTCAACCTGGGGCCGTCGCATCCCAGCACCCATGGGGTTCTCAGGGTTTTGCTGGAGTTGGACGGCGAGCTCATTGTCCGGGCCGAGCCGAGTATCGGCTATCTTCACCGCGGCATTGAGAAGATGTGCGAATCCCGCACCTACCACCAGTGCCTGCCCTTGATGAATCGTCTGGATTATCTTTCCGGCGAATCCAACAATTTGGGCTTTGTCCTGGCGGTGGAAAAGCTCCTGGGGATTGAGGTGCCCAAGCGGGCCCAATATATCCGGGTCATGATCGCGGAACTGGCCCGCATCGCCTCCCATCTCTTCTGGCTGGGCACCCATGGCCACGACCTGGGGGCCATGACCCCCCTATTTTATGCCCTTAAAGAACGGGAAAAGGTCATGGACCTGTACGAGATGGTGGCGGGCGGCCGTCTGTTTCCCCTTTACTTTCGTATCGGCGGCCTGGCCGCAGACCTGCCCCAAGGGTTCACCCAAAAGGCCTGGGAGTTTGTCAAAACCTTCCCGGAGGGCTGGCGGGATTGCCACCGATTGCTCACCCGAAACGAGATCTGGATGAAGCGCACCTGCGGAGTGGGGGTGATGAGCCGGGAGGAAGCCCTGGATTGGGGCTGGTCCGGGCCCATGGCCCGGGGTTCCGGGGTGGACTGGGACCTGCGCCGGGATAACCCCTACTCCAGTTATAAGGATTTCGACTTCGTGGTACCCCAGGGCAAAAATGGCGATACCTATGACCGTTACCTGGTACGCATGCAGGAGATGCTCCAAAGCAACCACATCGTCCGCCAGGTGCTGGAGAAACTGCCCAGGGGCGAGATCAACGTGGCCGACCCCCGGGTGAGCCTGCCCCCTAAAGAACGGGTCTACCAGGAAATCGAGGCCTTGATTCACCATTTTCTCATCATCCAGGAAGGCCTCCGGCCTCCCCCGGGCGAGGTCTACCAGGCCATCGAGGCTCCCAAGGGGGAGATGGGGTTTTATCTGGTAAGCGACGGCAGCCCTCGACCCTTCCGGGTCAAGATCCGGGGGCCCTCCTTCAGCAACCTCGCGGCCCTGGGGAAATTGGCCCAAGGACGTCTCCTGGCCGATATCATCGCCTTGATCGGCTCCATGGACATCGTCCTGGCGGACGTAGATCGGTGAGGGGAGATTTTCCGGGAGTAGGGTCAGGGACGTTGGGGCGTGATTCATCACGCCCTCCCCCACATCCCCCAACCCGCATAGGAGAAATGCTTGGTGGGCATGGCCTGCCCGCCAAATGCAGGTTTTGGGCTAAGGAGAGCGACTATGCTGAAAAAGATCGTCCTTCTCTTAGTTTTAATTTTTGTCGTAATGGTTTTGTCCGGGGCAGAGCAAACTACGGGACTGATCTTTGAGGGGAAGATTCAAGAGATCTCCAGTAAGACCACCCTTACCCCGACCTCGAAGGAGAATTTTCTGGTCATCAAGCTGGACAGCAAACCCAACGTTGAATTTCGCCTGACGGCCGCAGATGGCGCTCGTTTCGGCCTTATCGAAACCAAAGGGCCCTCCCCCATCATCACCCCGGGCAGAGTCAAAGGGTTGGGATGGAAAGTAAGACTAACTTGTGACAAACAAACCTTCGCCTTCTCCAATCCCATTTATATGGTGACCAACTTGGAGAGGCTCGATTAAACCATCCCGACATAACTGGGAACACCTTATGGTTATTAACCTGACCATCAACGACCGGCCCCTGACTGCAGCCCAGGGTCAGACCATCCTGGAAGTGGCCCGGGAGCATGACATCTTCATCCCCAGCCTCTGTTTCCATCAAGCCCTCCGTCCCGTGGGCTCCTGCCGCATCTGCCTGGTGGAGGTGAGCGTGGCCCCCCGGCCCCTGCCGGCCTGCACCACCGTGGTAAGCGAAGGCCTGAGAGTCATCACCTCCTCCCCCAAGCTGGAGGCCATCCGCCAGGAACTGCTGAAGCTGGTGCTCATCAACCATGCAGTGGAGTGCCCCATCTGCGATAAAGGGGGCGAATGTGAACTCCAGAACCTGACTCACACCCTGGGCATTGAGAAGGTGGATCTGGCAGCCACTAAAATTCCGCCCCATGACGATTATGTTTCTCCCCTGGTGGAGCGCCACAATGACCGCTGTGTCACCTGCGGCCGCTGTGTCCGCATCTGCCAGGACCGGGTGGGGGCCTGGGCCTGGAATTTTGTCCAACGGGGCTACTTTACCGAGCTGGACAGCGGCGGGCTTCCTCTGGAGTGCGAATTTTGCGGCTCCTGCATCGACATCTGCCCGGTGGGGGCCCTGATCAATAAGATGTGGAAATATCGGGCCCGGGCCTGGGAGGTGACTAAAACCGAGATGGTCTGCCCCTTCTGCGGCGGCGGCTGCACCTATGAGATCCACACCAAAAACCGTCGCATCATGCGGGTGAGGAACGAAGAAACCGTGCTGCTGTGCGCCCGGGGCCGCTTCGGCTCTTCCGTGGTAGAGTCCCCGGATCGCCTCCAGACCCCCCTTATTGGAGAACCCGGCGCTTGGCATCCGGCCACCTGGGAGGAGGCCCTGGACCTGGTTTCCGAAAAATTCCAGGAGATCATTGACTCTCAGGGCCCGGCAGCGATTTACGGCATCGGTTCCCCCCGGGCCACCAATGAAGCCAATTACCTCTTCCAGAAGTTTTTCCGGGCCGGGTTGGGTACCAACCAGATGGATAATCCCGGCCGTTATAACTATCTCAGGGCTCTGGAAGGTTTGGCCGCGGTCTTCGGCTGGCCCCAGGTTTCCGGGGTTGAAGCCCCCAGCCCGAACCCGCCTTTGCCCTACCATTCCCCCTGGCTAATTACCCCAGAGGCTCAAGGGAGCGGCTTTCAGCTGGTCCTGGGGCGCTTGGCCGATCTGCCGCAGGCTGACCTGGCCCTGGTGGTGGGCGCAGATGTCACCCCGGAACTGCCTCCCCTGGGCTGGGCCTTACATGCCGCCCGGGAAAGGGACGATTTCCGCCTCCTGGTGGCCAACCCCCGCCGCACCAAGTTCGACCGTTACGCGCACCTGTCCTTGCGCTACCACCCGGGCAGCGAACGTTGGCTCATCGCCGGGATAGTCAAGGCTTTGCTGGCGGCTCATCCCGGTTGGGTTCCCCTGGTGCCCGCCGCTAATTTGGACGGATTCAAGGAAAGCCTGAAAAAAATCAGAGAAAAGGAGGTACTGCGGCAGACCGGCCTGGAGCAGACCGCCATCCAGGAGGCCGTGGGCCTTTTGACTCAATCCCGGAGGCCGGCCATTATCTTTGGCACTGAACTCCTGGAACAGGATAAAGGCTTGGAGAACGCCGTGGCCCTGGCCGACCTGTTCCTGCTGGTGGGTCGCCCCGGAATGCCGGGAAGCGCCCTCTATCCGGTGGCGGAAAAGAACAACAGCCGGGGGGTTTGCGAAGTCGGGGTTTTGCCGGATCGGCTTCCCGGATTTTTATCCCTGGACGCGCCGGGAGCCGAGTCTTTCTGGGTAAACCAGCCGGCAACCACTAAACCCGGCCTCACCCTGAGGCAGATGCTGGCTCTCCTGGAGGAAGGCGACCCCGCCGCGCCCCAAGGCCTCTATCTCCTGGGCGGAGACCTGGTGCGCTGGCTGCCTAACCGCTCCCGCACGGAAAAGGCCCTGAAGAAACTGAAATTTATGGTAGTGCAGGATGCCTTCCTCACCGATACGGCGCGCCTCGCCCATGTCATTTTGCCGGTGGCCATACATGCCGAGCAGGAAGGCACTTTTATCTCCAGCGACGGCACCCTGGGGGTGTTGCCCCAGGTACTGCCAGCCAATGGGGTGCGGCCGGACTGGCAGATCATCTGCCAGCTCAGCAGTAAGCTGGGCTACTCCCTGGCTTACCGCCACCCCCGGGAGATCTTTCAGGAACTGGCCCAGGGCCTACCCCTGTGGGCCTCCTTGGCTCCCAAAGGCAGAGTGCCGGCCTTGGGCCTGAAAACGGACCTTACCGGTAAGTTCATCCCCATTGATCTGGATATCGGCCTCCCGGGGCGGCGGCCCTACATTCTCACCGTGGGCCGAGCCCTATTCCACTCCGGGTCTTACACCACGCACCACCCCTGTGGTCCCCTGACCGTGATGGACCGCTCCGCGCTGCGGATAAATCCCGAGGACGCCCAGAACCTGGCCCTGGCCGAGGGCGACGCCGCCCGAGTCACTTCTTCCCAGGGAGAGATCAACGTGCCGGTAACTCTGGCCCCGGAACTGCCCCCGGGAGTGGTCTTCCTGCCCAATCATTTCGCGCTCCCCCCGGCCCATCTTTTAACCCTGGACTCCAATCTGGTGCGGGTGACCATCCGGAAGGCTTGATCCCATGAATCTGCCCCTGGTAGTAACTCTGACAGCCGTGAAAATCATCCTGGTGCTCTTCGTCTTCCTCACGGTCATCGCCTATACGGTGCTCCTGGAGCGCAAGGTCCTGGGTTTTATCCAGTTGCGTTATGGCCCCAACCGGGTGGGACCTTGGGGGTTGCTCCAGCCCCTGGCGGACCTGATCAAGCTCCTGTTCAAGGAGGACTTCACTCCACCGGGGGTCAACCGGGTGCTGTTCGTCCTGGCTCCCATCATCACTGCGGTGACGGCCTTTCTGCCCTTTGCGGCCATCCCCTTCGCTCAGGCCCTGCTGCCCCAGGAAATCTCCCTTTACGGGCACCAGGTGGACCTGGGCGTGGCCGCCTTGAACCAGGGGGTGATCGCGGATCTCAACATTGGCATCCTCTATATTTTTGCGGTTTCTTCCCTTTCGGTTTACGGGGCGGTTCTGGGCGGTTGGGCCTCCAACAGCAAATATTCTCTCCTGGGAGGCATGCGTCTGTCGGCCCAGATGATCAGCTATGAGCTGGCCTTGGGGCTCTCCGTGATCGGGGTCCTGATGCTGGCCGGTTCTTTAAGCCTGGTGAAAATCGTGGAAGCCCAGAAGGACGTGTGGTTCATCGTCTATCAGCCTCTGGGATTCCTCTTGTTCATGATCGCCGCGTTCGCGGAATGCGCCCGCACCCCCTTTGATCTCATTGAATGCGAAAATGAACTGGTGGCGGGCTATCAGACGGAATACAGCTCCATGAAATTCGGCCTGTTCATGTTGGGGGAATACTGCCACGTGATTGTCGCCAGCGCCCTGGCGGTCACTCTGTTTCTCGGCGGCTGGCAGGGGCCGCTTTTACCTCCCCTGGTCTGGTTCGGGTTCAAGACCTTTGTCCTGGTCTTTTTCTTTATCTGGGTAAGGGGCACCTTTCCCCGCTTTCGCTTTGACCAGCTCATGGGGCTGGGTTGGAAGGTGCTCTTGCCCCTTTCCCTGGTAAACATCATGCTCACCGGGGTTCTCATCTTATTCTTCAGGATTTAAACCATGCTTGTGCCGCTGCTCCAAGGATTGGCCACCACCCTGCGGTCTATTTTTACCAGGCCCATCACCCAGCAGTATCCTGAAGAAAAGCGGGAATACTCCCCCCGCTTCCGGGGCCATCCAGAGCTCACCATTGATGAGGATGGCCGGCGCCGATGCGTGGCCTGCACTCTGTGTATGGTGATCTGTCCCGCCAATGCCATCCGGGATATCGTGCCCGCCGAAGGCCCGGAACACGAAAAGTATCCCTTGGAATTCACCATCGACCTGACCCGTTGTATCTTCTGCGGCTTCTGTCAGGAAGCCTGCCCCAAGGGGGCTATCAAATTGAATAGGCTTTATGAACTGGCGCAATATGAAAAGAGCGCCCTGGTTCACGATATTGACCGGGCGACCCAGAAAACCTCCCAACTGAGGTCTAAAGATTGGCTATGAAGCGACTTGAGGCCAAGTTCAGCCATGCAGGGATTACTAATTCTATGTCTCATCATAACCTTAACTTTTTACTAGGCACCAAGACTCCCCCTCCCCTGGTGGAGGGGGATGGGGGGAGGGGGATTAAAATAGAAGAATGACAAAATATTTTTCACCCCCAACCCAACCCTCCCCCATCTAGGGGGAGGGGGGAAAAGCTGGCTCCCCAAAGATAAGCTATTGCGGAAACACTATACTAGGAGCTTTTAGGAATGCACGTCCTCTTTTTTCTTCTGGCCGGACTCGCCCTGATCTCCGGGGTCCTGGTGGTCTTTCAGCGGCACCCTTTGAGAAGCGCCCTCTGGCTCATTGTCAATTTTTTTGCCGTGGCCGGGATCTATCTTCTAGCCCATGCGGAATTCATCGCCGCCGTCCAGGTAATCGTCTATGCCGGCGCCATCATGGTCCTGTTTCTGTTTGTCATCATGCTCTTAAACCTCAGGTTGCCGGAAGAGAAATTCAGAGTCCCCCACCTGGCCCAAAGGGTGGGGGGAATCAGCCTGGCGGTGGTCACCGCCCTCATCGTCTTCTACGGGTTCAGCCAGGCGGTGCTGCCCCCCGCTCCAGAGGCGACCCCAGGCCTGGGCAACACCGAAGCCATCGCCAGGAGTCTTTTTACCACCTACCTGCTGCCCTTCGAAGCCACCAGCGTGCTGCTCCTGGTGGCTATTGTCGGCGCGGTGATCCTGGCCAAGACCAAACTTAAATGAGTCCTGGGCCATGAAGGACGAAACCCTGAAACCTCATAACTTCCTAATTAATAAGGTGATTTATAACTTGACCCCCATTTCGAAAGAGACCTCTGAAAAAGTCATCTTGAGGGAGGGCGCCAGGGGTCGCAGACCGCTTACAATCCCTCCCTCAAGCTCCTTCCCCCAACCCCTTATAGGGTTAGAAAATGGCTGGAAAGTCGGGGCCCTAGGCCCCGCCTTTCCAGCCCCTTCTGCGGGTTGGGAGGGGGCAGGTCATTTGCGCTAGCAAATGACCAGTATCATAAAAATGGGCCGAAGGCCCATTCGACCTCAGGTCCCTGGCCCTCCCCCCCACGAACCCATTTCGCCGAGCTCTCTTTAAGGGAAGCTTAGATGGTCGTACCTTTGCCCTATTATCTGGCCTTAAGCGTCACCCTCTTTGCCCTGGGGGTGATCGGCGTCCTGATCCGCCGCAACGTCCTGGTCATCTTCATGTGCATCGAAATGATGCTCAACGCGGTTAACCTGGCCTTTATCGGCTTTGCCGACCACCTCAAATCGGTGGACGGCCAGATCATGGTATTTTTTGTCCTGACGGTGGCCGCCGCGGAAGTGGCGGTGGGTCTGGCCCTCATCGTGGCCATCTTCCGCAACCGGGCCACAGTTTACGTGGACGACCTCAATATCCTCAAGTGGTGACCCCAACTATGATGGAGTACGTCTGGCTGATTTTCCTCTTTCCCCTGCTGGGTTTTTTCATCAACGGCCTGGCGGGCCACCGGCTGCCCCGATGGGCCGTGGGGCTGATCGGCACCGGGACGGTGGGCCTCAGTTTTCTTCTCACGGTCAAGATCTTTCTGGAATACCTGGCCCTGCCCCCGGCGGCCCGGCCGGTGGAAAAAGTGATCTACACCTGGATCACCTCCGGTCCTTTGCAGGTGCCGGTGGCCTTTCTAATTGACCCCCTGTCCCTCATCATGTTCCTGGTGGTCTCCGGGGTGAGCTTCATCATCCATGTTTACTCCGTGGGTTACATGCACCATGATCCGGGGTTCCCCCGCTACTTCGCCTTCCTCAACCTTTTCGTCTTTGCCATGCTCACGTTGGTGGGAGCCAATAACTTTCTGCTGATGTTCGTGGGCTGGGAAGGGGTGGGTCTCTGTTCCTATTTATTGATCGGCTTCTGGTATGAAAAGAAATCTGCCGCCGACGCGGGCAAGAAGGCCTTTGTGCTCAACCGGGTGGGTGACTGCGGGTTTATTCTGGGTATTCTTCTCATCTTTTGGACCTTCGGCACCCTCAATTTCCGGGAGATTTTTGCCCAGGTGACCCAATATCCCGTAAGTTCCGGGGGGATTCACGCCATCACCCTGCTCCTGTTTGTGGGGGCCTGCGGCAAATCCGCCCAGCTTCCCCTGTATACCTGGCTGCCGGACGCCATGGAAGGCCCCACCCCGGTCTCCGCCCTGATTCACGCGGCCACCATGGTCACCGCGGGCGTCTATATGGTGGCCCGCTTGAGCGCCCTTTACGTGCTGGCGCCCTTTTCCTTAACCGTAGTGGCCGCGGTGGGGGCCCTCACCGCCCTCTACGCCGCCACCATTGGCATGGCCCAGTTTGACCTCAAACGGGTCCTGGCCTACTCCACCATCAGCCAACTGGGGTACATGTTTCTGGCCTGCGGCGTGGGAGCTTTCACCTCGGGCATCTTTCACCTCATGACCCACGCCTTTTTCAAAGCCCTCCTCTTTCTGGGCGCCGGGTCGGTGATGCATGCCCTGGGAGGGGAAACGGACCTTCGTAAGATGGGTGCCCTTAAAGGGAAGTTGCCCATCACCTACTGGACCTTCCTGCTGGCCTCCCTGGCCCTCACCGGCATCTTCCCCTTTGCCGGCTTCTTCAGCAAGGATGAGATCATCCTTCACTCCCTGGCAGGTGGACATCTCGTCTATTGGGGCATCGCCACCGCCGCCGCGTTTATCACCGCCTTCTACATCTTCCGGGCCGTGTTTCTGACCTTCCACGGCAGCTCCCGGGTTGATCCCCAGGCGCTCCCGCTGGTGCGCGAATCGCCCCCGGCCATGACCCTGCCCCTGATGCTCCTGGCGGGACTCTCCGTGGTGGGCGGCTGGGTGGGCCTCCCTCTTGCCCAAGCCCGGGTGTTTCAGGATTTCCTGGCCCCGGCCTTTGCCTCCCTGCCCCAAGCTGGGGTCCACTACCCGGCAAGCCTCGAGATCAGTCTGATGTTGGTCAATATGCTGGTGGCGGTCGCCGGTATCTACACCGCCTACCGCATGTATATCCGGGTCCCGGAGCTGCCCACCACCATATCCCGCAAGTTCTTCCGGGCCTACGACCTCATTTATCATAAATTTTATGTGGATGAATTGTACGATGCCGCCTTCGTTAACCCCATCAAATCGGGGTCTGACTTACTGTGGCAAGAAGTGGATGACAAAGTGGTGGACGGGGTGGCGAACGGCAGCGCCGGGGTCATTGCCTATCTGAGCGCCCATCTGCGCAAACTGGAGACCGGCTTGGTGCAAAACTACGCCCTGGCCATCCTCCTGGGAGTGGTGCTCATCACCGGCTACCTCCTGGCACGTTAATCGGGGTCGGCTATGCCCTTACCTATCCTCTCCCTCCTGATCTTCTTCCCCCTCCTGGGGGTGGGGCTGTTGCTCTGCCTGGGCCGGCAAAACCCCCGGCTGCTCAAACTCGCCACCCTGGCCGTGACTTTGCTGGAATTCCTCTTCTCCCTGCCCTTGTGGTTCTTCTTTGACAGCAACACCTCAGCCATGCAGTTCGTGGAGCGCCGGGAGTGGCTGCCGGCTTACGGCATCAGCTATTATGTGGGGGTCGACGGTTTCTCTTTACTGCTGGTCCTCCTCACCACCTTCCTGGCACCCCTCTGCGTCCTGGCTACCTGGGAGGATATTCAGCACCGGGTGAAGGAGTTTATGATCTGCCTGCTGGCCCTGTTAAGCGGCATGATCGGGGTCTTTGTCGCCCTGGATCTGTTCCTGTTTTACGTCTTTTGGGAAGTGATGCTCCTTCCCATGTATCTTCTCATCGGGGTCTGGGGCCACCCGGCCCGGCGGGTTTACGCGGCCATCAAGTTCGTCTTATTCACCATGTTTGGCAGCCTCTTGATGCTGGTGGCCATCCTGGTGCTCTACTTCCACCATGGTGAGGCCACCGGCACCTATACCTTTGATCTGCTGCAAATGTATGGCCTGGCCATCCCCTTTAAGATGCAGTTCTGGATGTTCCTGGCCTTTGGGCTGGCCTTCGCCATCAAGGTACCCATGTTTCCCTTCCACACTTGGCTTCCGGACGCTCACACCGAGGCGCCCACCGTGGGCTCGGTCATCCTGGCCGCGGTGCTCCTGAAGATGGGCACCTATGGCTTTCTGCGCTTCAATATGCCTCTCTTCCCCCAGGCAGCCCATTATTTTGTTCCCCTTTTCAGCATCCTGGCCCTCATCGGCATCCTTTACGGCGCCCTGGTGTGCATGGTGCAAAAGGACTTGAAGCGTCTCATCGCCTTCTCCTCCGTGAGCCACCTGGGCTTCGTGATACTGGGGCTGTTCACTTTTACCATGTCCGGGGTCCAGGGGGGGCTCCTCCAGATGATCAACCATGGATTAAGCACCGGGGCCCTGTTTTTGATCGTGGGCATGATCTATGAAAGGCGTCATACCAGGATGATTGCCGACTTCGGGGGCCTCTCCACCCCCATGCCCATCTACGCCGCCATCTTTATGGTGGTGGCTCTGGCCTCCATCGGCCTGCCGGGGTTGAATGGCTTTGTGGGGGAATTTCTCATCCTCCTGGGCGCCTTCAAAATAAATAAGCTCTATGGAGTTCTGGCTGCCACTGGCGTTATCTTTGCCGCCTGCTACATGTTGTGGATGTTTCAGCGGGTAATGTTTGGGGAGGTGACTCGCGAGGAAAACCGGCATTTAAAGGACCTCTCCTGGCGGGAGATCAGCATCCTGGCGCCGCTCCTCCTCTTCATCGTCTGGATCGGCGTTTATCCCAATACTTTTTTAGATAAAACCCGGGCCTCCACCGAGAACTTCGTCGCCATGATGGAACAGGCGAGCGCCACCAGGGGCACCTTATCCCAGGTGCTTAAGGAGACCTCTGAAAAAGTCATCTTGAGGGAGGGGGCCAGGGGTCGCGGACCGCTTACAATCCCTCCCTCAAGCTCCCTCCCCCAACCCCTTACAGGGTCAGAAAATGACTGGAAAGTCGGGGCCAGAGGCCCCGCCTTTCCAGCCTCTTCTGCGGGTTGGGAGGGGGGCAGGTCATTTGCGCTAGCAAATGACCAGTATCATAAAAATGGGCGAAGGCCCATTCGACCTCAGGTCCCTGGCCCTCCCCCCATGAACCCATTTCGCAGAGCTCTCCTTAAGGGGGACGGGCCGTGACCGTCACCCTTCCCAGCTTTTCCCTGGCCAGCATCGGGCCCCTGCTATCCCTCGGGGGCACCGCCATACTCATCCTCCTTCTGGCAGCCCTAGCCCCTAAAGGCCGCAAATCGTATTTCCCCCTGCTTAGCCTGCTGGGGCTGGCGCTGGCCGCCTTCCAGACCTATGGCCTGTGGGATCGCCACGGCCTGGACTTTGCCCGCATGGTCTATCTGGACAACTTCGCCTTCTTTTTTTATGCCCTCTTTATCCTGAGCACCGCCCTGACCGTCCTCATCTCCCACCCTTACCTGGAGGAATACGACAAAAATTTGGGAGAGTATTACGCCCTGCTCCTTTTCGCCACCGTGGGCATGATGCTCATGTCTGCCGGAGCCCATCTGATTGTGATCTTCCTGGGCCTGGAAATCATGTCCATCGCCATCTATATTCTGGCGGGACTCTTTCGCGAGGATGAAAAATCCAACGAAGCCGCCTTAAAATATCTCTTACTGGGGGCCTTTTCCAGCGCCTTCTTGCTCTTCGGCCTGGCCCTACTTTACGGCGCCGCCGGCGGCACCCTGTTCCTGAATGATCTGGCTCAGAGGCTTTCCGGGGATAATCCCCTGCGGCCCCTGGCCTTTTTGGCCCTGGCCCTGCTCATTGTGGGTTTCGGTTTCAAAATAGCCTCGGTGCCCTTCCACATGTGGGCCCCGGATGTCTATGAAGGAGCCCCCACCTCGGTTACCGCGTACATGTCCGTGGGAGTGAAGGCCGCAGCCTTTGCCGCTTTTGCCCGGGTTTTGTTTCTGGCCTTCCCGGCCATGAAGATTGACTGGAATATCGTCCTCTGGGTGCTGGCCGTGGCCACCATGACCCTGGGGAACGTGGTGGCCATTGCCCAGACCAATATCAAGCGCATGCTGGCCTACTCCTCCATCGCCCACGCGGGCTATCTGCTGGTGGCCCTGGTGGCCGCCAACCAACTGGGCGCGGTGAGCCTCCTCTACTACCTCCTGGTCTATGCCCTGATGAACCTGGGGGCCTTCGGAGTGGTTATTGTGGTGGGGCGCAAAAAGGACAGCTATCTGGATATCAATGATTACTCCGGCCTGGGCTTTCAACATCCCGCCCTGGCCGCGGCCATGGCCCTATTCATGTTCGCCCTGGCGGGGATTCCCCCCACCGGCGGGTTCGTGGGCAAATTCTACATCTTTTCGGCGGCGGTGCAGGCGGGCTACCTCTGGCTGGCCATCATTGGCGTACTCAACACCCTGGTGTCGGTTTACTATTACCTGCGCATCACCGTGCTGATGTATATGAGGCCGGCGGCACCGGCCCTGGGGCCGGTAAGCTTCTCTCCCGGCCTGACGGCAGTCCTGATCGTCACTGCCGCGGGAGTGCTCCTCCTTGGGATTTTCCCCAGCTTTCTTTACAACTTGGCGGTTAACTCCACTAAAATTTTCCCGGGTCTGTGATTGACTTGAGGAGGGTGATGTATAGCAGAACTTAAGCTATAAACAAAACTATCCTATCTTGCACCGCCTGACCCAGTAAAGGGTTAAAAGATTCCAATTTATTATTAGATTTAAAAAGAGACAAAAACCGAAGATAACTTGCTCGACTCTCGGAAAATGGTTATGTCTTTAATTAGATTGAAGCTCACTACAAGCCATTTCAAAACCTACCTTCACAGAAAAATGTCATTCTGAGCGGAGCGAAGAATCTCGTATTTTCAATAGGTTTAGATCCTTCACTCCGTTCAGGATGACAAAAAGAACCGGTTTTGAAACAGCCTGTAGTGTTAATCTCGCTTCTTAATATGCTGCCATATTAATATAAATATCAATACAGCTAATGAGAAAACGAAAATGCCATTTAATTGCTCCATAAACGAATAGCATAACTCCCGGTAACTCCCTTCAAAGGAAGCACATATCTCGCGATAATCTCTCCAAAATGTGAAGGGATTAATTAATAATGAAAAAGCTAACATCCAAGAACCTGCTTTGGCGCTAAAAAGAACCCTATGTATGGTTTTTGGGGACATATTAATATCCTTAAAAGGCTACCGCACTGGTTTTTATCTGATGGGCTAAACCTTTTAATCCTTGATTAAATTATTATCCATCGGGTTGCAAAATCAATCGGGGCATTCCTGAATTTCCCTCAGGGAATTCCTTAATTTTAGATATTTAGTTAGTAAATCGGATAGGGTGGGGATCACTGGTTGGGGGGGGATAAAGTCAAAAGTCGGGGGTTGGGGGCGGGCGTGGGAAGCTTATCGTTTCCCCTAGGGGCGCCCTCTCGTTATCTGCGCGGCTTACTTAATTAACCTCTAGCGAAATTCTCGCCCTGAGCCAGAGGCATGGGTGAGCTGCCATAGAATCTAATCGGAACTCCACTGGAAACAGATGGCGTCTTGATTTTTAGAAAATCGGCATAATTATTTTATGGTGGCCTCTAACTCGAGTAATGAAACCGTGAGATATCTCAAACCTGATGAAAAAAGGATTTAAGACAGCCATGAGAACCATCACCATTCTGGTAATGCTGTTGGCCCTGGGAACCTTTGCCAGTGGCGTGAAGCATTCCCATGCCAGCCCAAAAGAGAAAAATGAACGGGGTAACATCATGAATGAAAAGCCAAAAAATTTACCAACGGCCACCTTTGCCGGGGGCTGTTTTTGGTGTGTGGAAGCGGACTTTGAGAAAGTCCACGGCGTAGTGGAGGTGATATCCGGCTATACCGGTGGCCGCAAGGACAACCCCACCTACGAGGAAGTGTCCGCCGGAGGGACCGGACAGGTGGAAGCGGTCCAGGTCATCTATGATCCGGAAAAAGTCTCCTACCGGGAGTTGCTGGACTTTTTCTGGCGGCACGTGGACCCCACTGATCCTGGCGGCCAATTCGTCGATCGCGGGCCACAATACCGAACGGTAATATTCTACCATGATGACGAACAAAAGCGCCTGGCAGAGGAATCCAAGAGGGAACTGGAAAAGTCCGGACGGTTTGATAAGCCCATTGTGACCGAAATCGTGAAGTTTACCAAATTTTACCGGGCGGAGGATTACCATCAGGACTACTATAAAACTCATGCATATAAGTACAAATACTACCGGTGGAATTCCGGCCGGGATCAATTCCTGGAGAAGGTCTGGGGGGCTGACCAGAAAGCCGCCGCCAGCCCCACAAGCAACCCCAAATATACCAAGCCCAGCGATGAGGAGTTGCGCCGCCGGTTGACCCCGCGGCAATACCAGGTGACTCAGCGCGAGGGCACGGAACCGGCATTTCACAATGAATACTGGGACAACAAGGGGGAAGGGATCTACGTGGATATTGTCTCGGGCGAGCCGCTTTTCAGTTCGCGGGACAAGTACGATTCCGGGACCGGCTGGCCCAGTTTCACCAAGCCCCTGGAGCCGGGAAACCTCATGGAGAAAGAGGACCGGCGGCTGTTCACGGTGCGTACCGAGGTGCGGAGCAAACTCAGTGATTCCCATCTCGGGCATGTCTTCCCGGACGGGCCGCCGCCCACAGGTCTTAGGTACTGCATGAACTCCGCCGCCCTGCGGTTCATCCCCAAGGAGGACCTGGAAAAAGAAGGCTACGGCAAATATCTCCGCCTTTTTTCACCCAAGAAATAACGAGAGCTCTGCGAAATGGGTTCGTGGGGGGAGGGCCAGGGACCTGAGGTCCCTGCCCTCCCCCCACACCCCCCTCCCAACCCGCAGCAGGGGCTGGAAAGGCGGGGCCTGTGGCCCCGACTTTCCAGCCATTTTCTGACCCTGTAAGGGGTTGGGGGAGGGAGCTTGAGGGAGGGGGCAGGGGTCTGCGACCCCTGGCCCCCTCCCTCAAGATGACTTTTCCACAGGGGTCTGAGAGATCCGCTCCAGGGCCATAGCGCCCAGGCGGGCAATGGTGTCCAGCACCACCTGGTTTTCCGGGGTCATCATCTCATCACGCTGGCTAAAGCGAAATCCCAATACCCCCATGGCCTTACCCGAGGACATCATAGGTAAGTACAGCGCCTTGGCTTCGGGTAAAGTGCTGGTGCCCTGACCCGCGGGTACCTTGTTAAGGAAAACCCAGGAGGCCACCCCCAGCACTTTGGGGTCTATCTCAAAGCCGGGAGTTTTCGCTTTTACTTTCAGATGGCCCTCTTCCTCCAGGAAAATGCCGATTTCCCCGGGAAAGATCTGCCGGGTATGGCGTACCAGCATATTAAGAACCTGGTCCGGGTGACTGGCGCTCACCAAATCCCGGCTTAATCCATCCCAGGCCGTACTTCGGACCTCACTCTGCCTGAGCAGCTCCACTTTGTTCCGCAAGCCGGAGGCCAGGTTGCTGATCAGCACTGCGATGCTGACATAGATGACAAAGGAAAGAAAGTATTCCAGGTCAGCTATGGCAAAACTATAATACGGCGGCACAAACAGGTAGTCAAAGATCACGATGCTGATTAGGGTGACGAAAATGGAGGGGCCCCTTCCCAGGTAAAAGGCGCTCCCGATCACCGGCAAGAGAAATAAGGCGAACAGGTTGACTTGGCTGAGAAGGTCTCGGAGGAGAAAGGCAATGAGAGAGACGAGCGCCACCGCCAGCAGGCTCAGGACATAATTGACCGGGGGAGCCCAAGCCCAAGTCAGGCGCCTTCGGCGCACTAGGCTGAAATTCGGTTCTGGCATCCAGCAGGTAGATGTCGATATTGGGCGTCTTGGTGAGAATACGTTGCCAGATTGTCGGAAAGAGCCCGAAGTGCCTGGGTTTGCCGATGATGATCTTGGTGACGTTGTGGTTCCGGGCATAGATGGCGATTTCTTCGGCTTCATCTGCTCCTTTTACCCAAACTACCCGGGCCCCCAGAGTTTTAGCCAGGTCCAGGGCCTTATTAAGCCACTGCTTTTCTTGTTCGGAAAATCCTCTATTCTTTTCCGTCTCCACATGAAAGGCAATCCACTCGGCGTGGAGTTCGCTGGCCAGGCGGAAGCCTGAGCGCACCAACTTTTCGGCATAAGGGGATGCAAAGACTCCCACCAGAACCCGCTCGTGAACCGGCCATAAGCCGGCAATGGCATGAGCCTCCATGTAATTAAGCATTCGCTTATCAACACTGTCGGCCACCAGCCGCAAGGCGATTTCCCGCAGCGCCAGCAGGTTCCCCGGGCGGAAGAAGTTCTCCACGGCCACCCCGATGATCCCCTTGACGTAAACCTTGCCTTCACTCAGTCTTTTGAGAAGTTCCTCCGGCGGCAGGTCAATGAGCTTGATCTCCTCTGCGGCTTGCAGCACCGTATCCGGCACGGTTTCCCGCACCCGGATGCCGATGATCTGGTAGACGATGTCGTTGAGGCTTTCCAGATGCTGGACATTGAGGGTGGTATAAACGTCAATGCCGGCATTGAGCAACTCCTCCACATCTTGATGACGCTTGGCGTGGCGCGAACCCGGGGCATTGGTATGGGCCAGTTCATCCACCAGGACGATCTCGGGCTTGCGTTTGATTATCCGCTCCAGGTCCACTTCCCGGAGCCGCATGCCTTTGTATTCGATGAGTTGCGGGGGGATGATTTCCTGGCCTTCCAGTAAGGCCTCCGTTTCGGCCCGGCCGTGGGTGTCCACATAACCCACCACAATATCCCGGCCATCCTGGCGGCGCAGCCGGGCATCGGCCAGCATGGCATAGGTCTTGCCCACCCCCGGGGCCGCGCCGAAATAAATGGTCAGCCGGCCCCGGACCTTTTGGGCCTCTTCTTTTTTGGCCAACTCCAGCATGGCTTCCGGAGTCGGCCTTTTGAATTCCTCATCTACCATGGGCATCCAGCTTATCCAAGGCCAGATTCAGCTGCACCACATTGACCCGGGGCACCCCCAGGAAGCCCAACTGGCGGCCTTCCAGATGGTCCTGCACCAACTGCCGCAACCTGGCTTCCTCCACCTGGCGGGCCTGGGCCACCCGGGGCATCTGGAGGAGGGCGGCTTCCAGGCTAATGTGGGGATCGAGGCCGCTTCCCGAAGCCATTACCAGATCCGAGGGTTTAGGCCCCGGCATCCCCGCTTCTTGCAAGGATTTAACCCGATCAGCCACCTGTTGCAAGAGGTCCTTATTGGTGGGGCCGAGATTGGAGCCGCCGGAAGCCAGGGGATTGTAAGGGAAGTCGGCAGTGGCCGAAGGCCGGGACCAGAAATACCGGGGATCGGCAAAGGCTTGACCGATCAAGCTTGAGCCCACGACCGTGCCGTCGCCCTTCCGAAGGAGACTTCCCCCGGCTGGTTCCGGGAAGGCCAGATGGCCGATGATGGTGACCACCACCGGGTAGACCAGACCCGTGGTGATCCACAGGGAGATGAAAAGCAAAATCGCGGTTTTTATGGATCTCATATCCTACGCTCCATAGTGGAACAGGTTCACCAAAAGATCAATCAGCTTAATCCCTACAAACGGGGCGATGACCCCGCCCAGCCCATAGATGAAGAGATTGTAGATCAGCAGCTTTTCCGCGGGCAGGGGGCGGTAGCGGGTGCCTTTCAGGGCCAGGGGGATCAGCATCGGGATGATGACGGCATTGAAGATTACCGCGCTCAAAATGGCGCTGTAGGGGCTGGCCAGGTGCATCAGGTTGAGAATCCCCAACTGCGGATAGATGGAGACCAGCGCCGCGGGGATGATGGCAAAGTACTTGGCGATGTCGTTGGCGATACTGAAGGTGGTGAGGTTACCCCGGGTCATGAGGATCTGCTTGCCGATCTCCACGATATCCAGGAGCTTGGTGGGGTTGCTGTCCAGATCGATGATGTTGGCCGCTTCCCGGGCCGCCTGGGTGCCGGTGTTCATGGCCACCGCCACATCGGCCTGGGCCAGGGCCGGGGCGTCGTTGGTGCCGTCGCCGGTCATGGCCACCATGTAGCCCTGATGCTGCTGCTCCCGGATGAGCCGGAGCTTGTCTTCCGGTTTGGCCTGGGCCAGGAAGTCATCCACCTGGGCTTCCGCGGCAATGGCCGCGGCGGTCAGGGGATTGTCCCCGGTAATCATCACGGTTCTGATGCCCATGCGGCGCAGTTGCAGGAAGCGCTCCTGAATGCCGCCTTTCAGGATATCCTTGAGGTTGATCACCCCCAGGATGTCGGTGTTGCTGCTCACCACCAGGGGGGTGCCGCCGGCTTTGGCAATCTCGGTGACCCGGGGCTCAAGTTCCGGGGGAATTGACCCGCCCCGAGTTTCCACAAAGCTGATGATGGCATCCGCCGCGCCTTTGCGATAGGCCTGGCCCTCCAAATCCACCCCACTGATGCGGGTCTCAGCGCTGAAAGGAATGGGTTTGGCATGGGGTGGCAGTTCCCGCAGGCGCAGATGGTATTCTTTCTTGGCCAGCACCACGATGCTCCGGCCTTCCGGGGTCTCATCCGTGAGGGAGGCCAGGAGCGCCGCTTCCGCCACTTCGGTGTCGGTATGGCCGGACACCGGAATAGAAAGCCACCGCCTGACGGTTCCCCAGGGTGATGGTGCCGGTCTTATCCAGCAGCAGGACATTGACGTCGCCCGCGGCCTCAATGGCCCGGCCGGACATGGCTATGACATTTTTTTGAAACAGCCGGTCCATGCCGGCGATGCCGATGGCCGGGAGCAGCGCCGCGATGGTGGTGGGGGCCAGGCAGACAAAGAGGGCGATGAGCACGGTGAGGGTTACCGGCTCCCCTTTCCCCATGGCCTTGGCGCTGTATATGGAAAGGGAACTGAGATTGAATGACCACCAGGAGAAAAACCAGGGTCAAGGCGATCAAGAGCACTTCCAGGGCAATCTCATTGGGGGTCTTGCGGCGCTTGGCCCCCTCCACCAAGGCGATCATCCGGTCCAGGAAGGTCTCCCCGGGATTGGCGGTGATGCGCACCACGATGCTGTTGGCGATGACCCGGGTGCCGCCGGTGACCGCGCTGCGGTCGCCTCCCGCTTCTCGCACCACTGGCGCTGATTCACCGGTGATGGCCGATTCATCCACCAGGGCGGCGCCCACGATGACTTCACCGTCCCCTGGGATCAGGTCATTGGCCTCCACCAGGATAATATCGCCTTTGCGCAGTTGCTGGCCGGAGGTCAAGTCGTAAGGCGCGTCCAGTTCCGGCTTTTTCAGCTTCTTGGCTATGACTTCGGTGCGGGTCTTGCGCAAATCCTCGGCCCGGGCCTTGCCCCGGCCTTCCGCCACGGCTTCGGCGAAGGTGGCGAAGAGCACGGTGAGCCAGAGCCAAACCGTGACCACGCCGGTAAACCAGGGGGGGTCCCCTTTTCCGGACACCAGGCCATAAATTAAGTTAACCGAGGTAATGACGCTGCCCACTTCCACCGCGAACATCACCGGGTTGCGCCACAACGCCCGGGGATCGAGTTTCTTGAACGAATCCAGCAAAGCCCCCCGTAGTATCTGAGGATCTAAAATCCCTTTGGAGGCTGGTTTGGTCATGATTACAGCCCTCCCTGCATGATCAGATGTTCCACCATGGGCCCCACCGCCAGGGCCGGGAAGAAGGTCAGGGCCCCGATGATCCAGATGACCAGCACCAACCAGAGGACAAAGGGGACCTGATCGGTGGGGAGGGTGCCGGCGCTGGGGGGCACGTATTTCTTGCGCACCAGGGAGCCGGCCATGGCCAGGACCGCCACCTTGGGGGCAAACCTGCCCAGCAGCATGGCGAGGGCGGTCATCAGGTTATAGAACACCGTATTGGCGTTCAAACCGGCAAAGGCGCTGCCGTTGTTATTGGCGGGAGAGGCAAAGGCATAAAGCACCTCGCTCAAGCCGTGGGGGCCGGGGTTGCTCATGGCGCTGACCCCGGCCGGGACGAGCAAGGCGATGGCGACAAGCAAGAGAATCACGATCCCCGCGGTAAGCACGATAATTACCGACATCCACATCTCCCGGATTTCAATCTTCTTCCCCAGATACTCCGGGGTGCGGCCGATCATCAGGCCGGCCACAAACACCGCGATCACCACGAAGGCCAACATGGTGTAGAGCCCGGAGCCGACCCCCCCGGGGACGATCTCGCCCAAGAGGATCAGCCACAGGGGGACCATGCCGCCGATAGGGGTCAAGGAATCGTGCATGTTATTCACGGCCCCGCAGGAGGTGCCGGTGGTGGCCGTACTGAACAACACCGACGGCCCCAGGCCGAAGCGTACCTCCTTGCCCTCCATATATATGCCTTGCACTCCCAATTTCGTAACCAATGGGTTGCCGTGATATTCGGCCCAGTACATGGCCCCCAGGGCAGAGATAAACAGAATCATCATGGCCGCATAGATGGCCCACCCCTGCCGGGTACTCCCCACCATGCGGCCAAAGGTGTACGTCAGACCCGCGGGAATCAACAGGATCATCAAGATCTCCACGAAGTTGCTCAAGGGCGTGGGGTTCTCAAAGGGATGGGAGGAGTTGGCGTTAAAGAAGCCGCCGCCGTTGGTGCCCAACTCCTTGATGGCTTCCTGGGAAGCCACCGGTCCCATGGGGAGCGTCTGCTCTTTGACGACGTTGCCTTTGGCATCCTTAACCTCTTGGATCAGGGCCGTCTTGACATAGGGGCTGAAGTTCTGGATGACCCCCTGGGACACCAGGAAGATGGCCGCGATCAGGGATAAGGGCAGCAGGATGTAGAGAGTCCCCCGGGTTAAATCCACCCAGAAGTTGCCCAGGGTCTCGGCGGTATGCCGGGCAAACCCCCGGATCAGGGCGATGAGAAGGGCCATGCCGGAGGCGGCAGAGAGAAACTGCTGCACCATGAGGCCCAAAACCTGGGAAAAGTAACTGGCCGCAGCCTCACCGCTGTACGCCTGCCAGTTGGTGTTGGTCACAAAGCTGACCGCGGTGTTGATGGCCAGGTCCCAGGAAAATCCGGAGAACTTTTCCGGATTGAGGGGCAGGAAACCCTGTACCATCAGGATGGCAAGGAGAACCAGCATCCCCAAGCCATTAAAGAGGAGCATGGCGATGGCGTACTCTTTCCAATTCATTTCCTGGTCCCGGTCTACGCCCGCCACCCGGTAGAGCAAATTTTCCAGGGGTGACAGCAGCCGGCTCAAGAAGGTGCGTTCTCCCTGATAGACCCGGGCCATGTAACTTCCCAGCGGCTTTACCAGGAGCGTCAGGATTATCAAGAGGACCGAAATTTGAATGAGATCAAAAAGTATCTCATAGTTTGGCATTAGGTTATCTCCATGGTTTATTGGTTGAGTTTAGGTACCCCGAAAGGCAAGGCCAGAGGTCTGATGGCATGCCCAGACCCTGTGGAGTTGCATCGACCCGTAAGGCCAACCGCCAAGGCCGTTATCCAGGCGGTGGTGCATGGGATGTAGGATAGAAGTGGTTCAGGCGAGGCGCACAGGGGCGCGCCCCAAGGGAGCAGAAGTGGTCTTCCATCATATCCTCCTTCTGCCTACGGGGTTAGCTGCCGGGCTCGGGCAGGAGGTCTCTTGCCCTACCGGATTACCGGATTCGCCCCACCAGATTGGGTCCCCCGCTCCTCTGGCTGGACGCCAGAAGACTCGGCGTTCAGCCCCTATAACCGAGGCTGAGGTTCATTCATTGCCTTTAAACCGGTAGCCCACCCCGGGTTCAGTGCGGAGATACACCGGACGAGCCGGGTCGGCTTCCAATTTATGCCGCAGCGTGCGAATATAGTTGCGCAAATAATGAGCCTGCTCCTCGCTGGCGTGGCCCCAGACCTCCTTCAGCAGTTGCCGATGGGTAAGCACCTTGCCGCTATAACGCACCAACACGGCCAATAATTTGAACTCGATGGGCGTCAGATGGATTTCTTTTCCTCCTACCCAAACCATTCTCTGGGCCAGGTCCACCCGAAGCTCTCCTGCTTGAAAAACCGGCTCATCCTTTCCCACCCGGGATTGGGTGAGGCGACGTATGGCGACTCTCATGCGGGCAGACAGTTCTTCTACGCTAAAGGGCTTAGCCAAATAATCATCCGCACCGGCGTCCAGGCCGTCAACTTTCTCGGTGTCTTTGCCCCGGGCCGAGATCACAATGATGGGGGTATGGGACCACTCCCGAATGCGTTTGATGACCTCCAGGCCATCGATATCCGGGAGCCCCAGATCCAGGAGAATCAGGTCGGGGTTATGAGAGGCCGTCATGGCCAGGGCTTGGGCTCCGGTAGCGGCCTCCAGCAGTTTAAATCCCTGGGCTTCCAAGGCCGCTTTCAGGAACCGGCGAATGGGCACCTCATCTTCGACTACCAGCACCACCCAATGGGTATGGGACACTGCTTTCCCTTCCTTAAAAACCACCTTGAGAATTGGGGCTGTCCTGGACATTTAAGGGGAAGGTGAAGCGCATGGCTGCTCCTCCGCCGGCACGGTTTACCACCCATATCCGCCCGCCGTGGGCTTCCACGATGGCGCGGCAGATAGAAAGCCCCAGACCGTAACCTTTCTGGTCCAGGTTCTTGGTTCCTCGATAAAACATATCAAAAATTTTATCCAGGTCCTCCGGGGGAAGCCCGGGGCCGCAATCGGCTACCTCCACTTCGATTTCCTTTCCCTTGGGTATGGCCGAAATGGCAAGGGGAGAGCCTGGGGGGGTGTACTTCAGGGCGTTCTCCAATAAGTTAATGAATATCTGTTCTGCCAAAGCCGCATCCAGAGGGACCATGGGTAGATCAGGAGGCAGCGAAATGGTTAAGGGCCGGTCTGCCAACTTTCTCTCCAGGCGGTTTAAGGCGGCCCCTACAACTTCTTCCAGAGGTTGCAATTCCTGGTGGAGCTTGAGAGATCCTGACTCCAGCTTGGCAATATTCAAGAGGTTGTTGACCAATCGGCTCAGCCGGTCGGCCTCATCATAGATATTGGTTAGCATTTCCTGGGCCTGCGGGGCATCAAGTTGGCTCCGCAAATCCAACAGGCTGCTGGCCGATCCCATGATGGCCGCCAAGGGCGTTTGAAAATCATGGGTGACCGAACCGAGAAGTGAGGAACGCAAGCGCTCGGTTTCCGCGGCAATCTGCGCTTCCGAAGCTCTCTGTTGTAAGTGCTCCACTTCCAAAGCCAGGGCGATTTGTTTGGCCAGGGATTCCAGGAAGCGGAGGCGCAATTGCTCAGGTAACAGCCAATTCTCCGATTCAGGATCTCGGGGCCGCAAGGCCAAAACCCCTAAAGTGGCACCGGCCGCCTGCAGGGGCACATAGAGAATCTCGGCGGTGGGCAAAGTTTGGGTCCCCCACCCCGCCATCTGACCGGAGGTGTAAGTCCATTGGGCCACACTAAGTTCTTTAAGTATATCCCTCTGGAAGACCGAAGGAGGATCACCTGCAGCCACGTGCAACTGCTCTTTTTCGTCCGGCAGCAGCGCCACCACCTGGCAATCAAAAATCTCCGAGAGGTGTTTCACCGCCACCTGTAAGATTTTCTCCACGCCCCGGGTGCTGGCAAGCTGTCCGCTGAGGGCGTGCATGGCGGCCGTCTGGCGCTCCTGCAAACGGGCGGCCTCGGCTTGCTGCCGAATCAGGGTGGTCAGGTGACTGATCACCAAAGCCACCAGAAACATCACTGCGAAAGTAAGGATGTAATGAGTTTCTGCTACCGCGAAACTAAATCGGGGCGGAACAAAAAAGAAATCAAAGCCCAGCACGCTAAGTAGGGAATTAAGGATAGCCGGCCCCCGCCCACAATGAATGGCCGTAACCATCACCCCCACCAGGTACACCATGATGAGGTTGCTCAGTTCGAAGTAAGGGTACATCAAAAAGGAGAGGCCGGTAGCCAGGATAAAATAGCAGAGGCCCATTTCATAGCCAGGCCAGCGAACGCCTTTCGGTGGCACCAGAACCGGTGACTCTCTTGGTTCTCCTGGCTCCTCGGTAATAACATAGACATCGATCTCACCGCTCAGCCGCACCAGTTCGTCCACCGGACTCCTGGAGAGGAGATATTTCCAGCGGGGGCGACTGGGTTTGCCGGCCACGATCTGGGTGATGTTCCGTTGGCGGGCGAAGTTGACAATCTCTTCGGCAATGCGACTGCCTCTCAAGGTGCTGGTTTCCGCCCCCAATTGCTCCGCCAGCCTGAGGTTATAGACGGCGCGGTTACGCTCTGCTTCCGGCAACCGCAGCATCTTGGGGTTCTCCACGTAGACCGCAAACCACTGGGCCTTAAGATTGGCGGCCATCCTCGCGGTGGCCCGGAGCAGGTCCGCGGAAGAAGGACTGGGGCCTACGCACACCAGGAGCCTTGCTGGGGTGGGCCTTAAAATGTCTGCCACCGTTAAACTCCCTCACCCTTATTTCGATACCTGATAAAAAATATAAAACAAAAAATGTAAGAAGCTCGTAAGAAAAACCCGGCAGACCGTAAAAATTTCGTAAAGAATCATGGAGCCAGCGATACCCTGACCGCCGCCCCCAAGGAAATTGCGGCTTCCTAAGTACCATAAGATCAGAGAAATGGTGGCCGAGAGGGCTTCGAGCTATCGAATGTAACCTACCCTTGTTTATAAATGGGCTAGCAACTGGGAGAAAAGCTGCAGGTATCCCAAGAGATAGAGGCCAAAGATATATGGTCTAGATAATGCGGGGGAAAGAGGGAAAGAAGCCATTTCCGAGGCTTCAAATCCTGGCGAGAAATGAGAGTGGCTTAATCGATGGCAATTTCAGGGCGGACAATGTGCTGTACTTTAACCTCAACTTCAATTCCTGTCCCTAAGATTCTTCTGGCGATTCTTTTGACTTGGTCAGCTAGCTCTTTTTCGTCAATCATGGTCCCTTTAACGGTGACGTAAACCTCCTTATCTTTGGCTGAGACATTTATGCTGGGGAATTCTTCGACCAGAGCCGCCTGTATCCGGGCGCCAAAAGCCAGGTCATCCAGAATCTTTTGAGACTGTGGCGTGGTCTGAAAAACAGGCAGTTTTACGGTATTTAGGATTATATTAACTGCATCCTCCACGGTTATCGCCTTAATATGTATGACCATATCGTAAAGGCTTGGATCCCAGGTATCGATTCCATAGAGATGAAGAGCCCATTTGCGGCGCTCGTCATCGTCCTTTTTTAGGATATAGCGGGCTGTTTCGGCAGAGATATTCTCACGTTTCATCTCTTCTCTTGCCCGGTCTTCCAAGTCCGCAATAATTCGCACCTTGAGTAAGTGCGGAATTCCCTGGAGCAAGAAATGGCCGGCCAATCCGTGATAGACGACATTATCCTTCTGGACGTGCTTCAAGAGAGCCGCACGGATATAAGATACATACTTCTCCTTTCCATAGGTAAAACGCTCGAGGATCGAAGGTGCATCGTGAATGGCCCTAATTAATTTTATTTCTGGTATGTTAAAATTTTCCGAGGCCTCCAGTATAATATCTCGAGAAATGCATTCGTAACCTAACTTTTGAGCCAGCTTTTCAGCCACTTCTTTTCCACGACTGTATGATCCTCTGGAGATGGTGATAATGGACATGATATGCTCCTTATTTGGCTTATCAATATATTTTTTCTTATTATATCGCTTCCAACTAAGCCAAGTTATATAAAACCAAATTGAGACTGTTGCAATTAGTTTTTGGGAGAGGGTGCCAGGGGACGACTTAAGGCCCACTTACACACTCAAGGGGGGGGGGATTGAGGGGAGGGCGGGGGCGCGGTCCTCTCCCCTCAAAAGACTTTCGCAACGGTCTCAAATTATGCCGCAGCGCTAACTCCCACGGTCACAAAGCAATGTTTGGCACCGCCCTTCCCGGGTTTAACCTCGGAAAGGGCCCTTTTCTCTTAGCAAAATCTTCTCGTAAGGGAATGATAGCACAAATTTCCCTGAAAAAGCAATTCTTCCCCCGATATTGGGCCTACCAAGCCCTCAATACCTTCCCTGGGCAGGGCCTTGAGACGGCCTGGCCTTTTTCTTTTCTTATGAAGAGGACTATAAGGGCGGGGCGGCCAGTGAGGTAGGAAACCGGGTCCCCAAGTGCCAGGAGTCTCGGGGTTTAATCTGGCTCTCTGACTTTGCCTTTCGCCCAGTGTGATACCAGGGCTATCTTTAGATTTTATGTGGGGGATTATAAATTAAAGGGGCCGGGCTTTGGGCAAACCCCTGGAAATCCTCGGCGGCCATGGGCGACTGGAACCCCCGGCCTTTGGTTCCCGAGGTCAATCCCAGGTGTCAAAGCATCAGGCCGGCCCTAACCCACAACGGCAGATGGCATCTTAAAGTAATGGCAAGTTTCCGGGGATAGGAGCGCGACGAGTAATCCGCTGCTGATCCGGGCCATACTGATTTGACCATGACCCTGGTAATATGCCTTTCTTTCTGAGAAAAACTGATTTTGATTTTTTTCCTTAATGATTTACCGAATTATAAAAAGCATATCTTGCTTATGGTTCTGATTTCCGTTTAAACTAGTTTTGACCTAAGACGAGGGGCGGTAAATCGAGGAGAATAAGAAGATGCTGTTGGATTACTGGGAAAAGCATCGGGTGGCTCAGTTTAACTGGGAACCGGAATTGGCCTCCATGGGCATCACCGGAACCGAGCAGATTCAGGTTATTAAGGAAATAGTAACCAGCAAAGGGGAAGCCATCGTCTCTCATTATCATTTCGGTATTCCTTCCGGACTGCGGGGCACCATGACGGTTTGCCATGACCTCGGCAGGGGTGCGATTTCCTTCGAAGGAAATACTCGATGGGGGCAATGGGATGAAATATATGAAGTCCTGACCCTTGATGAAACCGGGGAGAAATTTAATTTCGACGGGAAGCCTGTCTATGAGGATGACGATGGGGCATGTTCTCTGGGAAATATCTGAACTGAGAAAATGGACGAGGTTAACCCGTTTATCCTTAAATTTCCCTGGGCGATTTGACTAGAATTTCTTTCCGCTCAATCTGAGATATGGCTATGACTAGGTTTTTCTTTGATGAGGCGGGGGAATTGGAAGAATATCAGACCCTCCGGCTTCAGGACCAACCCCCCAAAGGTGGAGCTTTTTAAGATTCGGGTGGCCTTGCGCCAGGCCAGGGCGGCCTTACGAATTCAACCGGAGACCTAAGGAATCAAGGCCGAAGTTGAAGAGCCTAAGAAAAAGTTGGCCGCGCTGGACCAGCAGGACCCTGGATCAACTCTGACTATCCGCTGGAGATCTTACTTTGGGGACCGCCCCATGGCTAGATTTTTCGCCTCCGGGGGGAAAAAGAAGCTGCTATGCAATGTCCAAAGTGCCTCGTAAATCTGGACCCTACCCGCCATGGGGACTTGATTTTTGATGGCCAGATTTGGTGCGACCGGTGCCACGATTACCATCGTGAACTGATCCGACCCCGGGATTTTCAAGAGATCAAGTGCTGGAGCCACCTGATTTGCCAAGAGTTTGGCTTTCCTCCGGTTTACTTGGAGGAAAACGATGATCCTAGAATATTTCGCCAAGAGGCCTCGGTGTTAATGGCAGAAGCCTACCACCACCAGAGGACTATCCTCTTTTATCCTCCAGGATGTCGCTTGACCACCCTCTGCCATGAACTTGCCCATATTTATACCGGCCAAGATCATACCAGGGAATGGGCTAGGATGTTTGCCCGATTTGTGGCTTGGGTTAAATCTCGGTTAGATGAGGATAGGGGCCCAAAAGGCTTTCGCGCCAGATTATCCATCTATGCCGGGATACCGAAACGGGTTTATTAGCACGCGGGACGAGAAACTCTGGGAAAAAAATTAATCCCTCCTTTTTGCCACTACTGGTGAGGGTTGCCCTCCAAAATATCGGCCCTATGGGGAAGAAAAATTTTATCGGAAAGGGCTGAGGGTTATTAAGCCCTGGCGGATGGTCCCGGATCGGTCTCTCCTTAGTTTAAGGGGAAATAATGAGACCGCCGATACTCTAAAATATTTGAGGGCCTTGGGCGGGTTCAGGGGTCCTTAACTCTGAGGGCCCAACCAGGCAAAAATATGACGGTCACCAAGATTACCGCCAATGGCAAATATCTGGCCCAATGCCAGCAATGCGGAGCATGGGTGGAGCTCCATCCCCAAACCTCCGGGACCGAGATTTTCTTTGAAGTTCTGCAGGCTAACTTCGATTGCTGCGGTCTTCAACAATCTGCCATTTTTACTATAGAAAAAGATACCCTTGATTTTCATTGAGAGAATACTGGCTAATAGTGATCAAGCCTTATTTTAGAAGGGACCTGGCGTATTCAATCGGGCCCAGAACCTATCCAGGCCGGGTCTTTGCTTCAGGGTTGTCTTCAATGGCTTACGAATATTCTAGTTTCTCCGTGCTGGACCCTAGGGTACCCTACCCTTTGCTGCTAATCATCTGCCCCACCCAACTTTAAATCTTTAAAAATTACTTTATCTAACCAAAAACCTTCATTCATCATCTATAAGAGCATCAAGGAACAAAACCGTGGTCCAATAACCAAAGGTGGCGATTCCCAGCTCTTTAAAAATATTTTCCTGACGGTAAATACCCACTGCAATTGCCATCCCCAGGGCGACTCCCCAGCCCGATATATATAGTATTCTTTGTAACGTAAACATTGAGTACCTCCTGGCCTAATTGTATTTTTGCTATTGACGAGTTAGCTCGATATATTAGTCATTCATATCTAAGGCTGTGTAATATTAAACCAGTCATAAGCCCAGATTTACTTTAAAGCCTTTTATCAAGTGTGCAGTTTTCTTTCATGAAGATATGCTTAACCATACTCAAGACTTCCCATTCTTCGTATGGCGATAATATGCAACCGTAAACACCCAAGTCCATAGCCTCCTTAATTAGATTTCGATAAGATTTATTACTGAGATGCGATCTATCACCGAAAAGAATGATCTTACATCTCGGGCAAGCCACTTTGATCTTTGCATAAATTCCCGCTCCATAAATGGTTACTGACTTGCAGTCCACAAAAATAATCGCAAAATGTTGTTTTTTTAGTGCCTGCAGCAATTCACTTGGATCAAGCATTGTTATGGGATGAAAATCATTTTCCTGTAATAGATTTAATAAATAATTTCTGGTCTGCCCATTGGAAACCATTAATAAAAGAGGGGTATTTTTGCTTCTAGAGATCATTCTCAGTCTTTGGCTCAATTATTTTTGCAGTTTTCAGATTTCATATGATCCATAAAGATTAGGTTTGGTAACACTTATTCTATCTGGTAGTATTAAATTAATAAAATTGACAGAAGGTATCAAATCGTATGGGCCAGATGAAATTTAAAAGAAAAAACCCCACCTCAGATTGAGGTGGGGCCCGGCAAGTGAAAGTGCACAAGAAGGAAAGATGTCCGGCTCTTTCCGAAGAAAGATAATGCAAATTGCAGGCCAAGACTCCAACCATTAGAACTTGCAATTGTTATCATATTTTTTAAATTATTTTTTTTAACTTCATAAATTTTGTATTAATTTCGACTGAAGAAATCTTTTTAAATCAAGTTTCTTTTTTATTAGCCGCTTAATTATGATTGTATAATAATCGACCCCATTTTTTATTATACGACCTCTAAGCTGAAACGATTATCACTTAGAGGCTTATTCTTAGGTACGAAGAGAGTCCTAAAGATCAGGGAATGGACCCGAGATCCTGGAAGATTTTTTGCCTGGCTTGGCCAGCCCTAAGAACTATCCCGGTTTAGCCGTCTTTCCCACCTCTATCTCCCTTATCTAACCCCCTTATTGGGATTATGGGAGCGGGGAAAGTTAGGAACTGTGTTTCCTGCGCCCTGGCCTTCACAAAGAATCTCGATTTTATAACTTAATACTAGCGGAACCGATAACATTGAAGCAAAACCACTCCAGATGAAGCTCAGAAAGTGGCAGCCCTTATGCCCCCTCCAGGTTGAGGACCTGTTTACATGTCAGGTATGGTTAATGCATAAATATGACAAGGGGGATATTAATTATATGCCAATCTATAAATATCGATGTATTGATTGTGGTGAGCAGGGACAACGAGTGGCCGGTCTCGATGACCACACGGCCCTCTGCATCCAATGCGGCAGTCTGATGCTCCGTTTAGATAAAGATATCTTTAAGCCGTATTTCGAAGAAGTGTCGCCGCGCCCTTTGTCTGGTAAGGCTTCACTATGATCCTGGTTTAAAAAGATTAAAACCCCTTCTAAGAAGAGCCTTTTCATAATCATTCCTTCTCTTGGGGTGGGGGTAAGCATTTCCGGGTAAAAATCTATGATGTCTCGTTGAAAAAACCACACTACTTCGTTCTATAATTAAGGATTCAAAAAGATCTAAAATGCAGTAAGAACATTTATTAAAATCATTCCTCAGTTATATAAAGCAAAAGGCAGGAGATTTTCCCCCTGCCTTTTGATAAGACGGACCAAATTATTATTCTTGTGACTAGTAACAAGCGCCTCCGGGTTCAGCTATACCCGGATCATAAAGTTAGACTCACTCGGTCACATGCGCCGGTCTCTTGGTGACCCAGGAGAGGAGCACGCCGATGACCAGAACCAATCCGGACAGATAGAAGGCGTAGTCATAAGTACCGTAAAGGTCCTTGATGGTGCCGGCCACTCTGGCCATGAAGAAGCCGAGTCCCCACCCCACGAACACCAGGCCGTAGTTCATGCCCAGATTCTTGGGGCCGAAGAAGTCCGCAACAAAAGAGGGCATCAGCGCCAGACCGCCGCCGTACTGCCAGTAAGCGATGCCCACTGCCAGGAACAACAGGAAGATATTTCCGCCCTTAACCACGAAAGGCATCACGAAGAGACATAAGGCGGATACGAGACAGTTAATGCCATAAGCATTACCCCGGCCGATTTTATCCGAATAGATGCCGGTGCCCACCCGGCCCAGGGCATTGACGGCGCCGCCATAAGAGGCCAGGATCCAGGCGTTGGCCACCAGGAAGGGAAAAGCCTTAGCGGTGGACGCCAGAAGCGGGGCCGCAATGGAGATGACCATCAGGCCCGACTGGGTGGTGGCGATGAACATCAGCACCAGGGCGAAGTACTGCCGGGTTTTGACAATTTCCGAGGGGGCCCAGTCCACGGCGGTGCCCACGGCCTTGGCCGGGGCTGCGCCCGCCTTCACCGGGGCCGCGGGCGGCACATAACCGGGCTCCGGCCAGGCCAGGAGACTGCCGGCGATGATGACCACCACGGCAAAAAAGATCCCCAACCATACGAAACTATAAGTGATACCATTGCCCAGCAGGTAGGCGGCCAGGGGAGAGATATACAGGGCGGCGCCGCCATATCCCCCCACCACCAGGCCGGCCACCAGGCCGCGCTTGTGAGGACCGAACCATTTAAGGGCCGCTGGGGTGGGCGCGGCATAACCGATGCCCATGCCGATGCCCCCCAAGATGCCGAAGCCCACGATCAAGCCGGCATAGCTCTTGGTCAACCCGGCAATGATACAACCCACCGCCAGGAACAGCCCGCCGGTGATGGCGCCCACCTTGGGACCGAATTTATCCTGAATCCGGCCACCAGGAACCATGAATAACATGAAGAAAATTACGCACAGAGAAAACGGGGTGGCCGCCTGGGCATTGGTGAGATAGGGCCAGCCCGCGTTAATCCCGGTCATGATTTCCCCGGCCAGGGCTTTGGGCTCATTGATCAGGGCCTTGGCCCAGACGCTCCAGGCATATAAGATTCCCAAACAAAGGTTGACCGCAGTGCCGGCAAAAACAACCACCCACGCCTTTCCCGGAACTTTGTCTGCCATGAATTACCTCCTTTTTGAAAAAAGAATAAAAGTGCTCATAAGAAATAAATTACCGATTTAAAACGTTACGCCATAAAAGCTCACCTCCTTTCTGGAATTAAGTTACCTAGATTTTTTAAACTGAGGCTGGCCCAATGATAGATATGAAAAGCCAACCTAAAAATAAAAAAACTTATCTAACCAGTATTTTCCGAAAAGGTTCTGCTCAAGTTAAACCGTTTACTATTAAAAAAACTTTAGTTTTCAGTAATTTCGGATTGACATGATTGCTGCGACTTCTTTAACAACTCCTGTATCACTCGTCCAGAGAACTCTTTCCGAAAAGGTTCGATACTCATAGCCTCTTCAGATTTGCCAGATAAATAAAGAGCCATGCCTTTGTATATCATGGCTTCCTTGCTATTAGGGTTTAACTGTAAAGCTTTATCAAAATATTCCAAGCTTTCTTCATGTTGCCCTAGCCCCATTAAAGCCGTGCCTTTACCCATTAAGGCATAAAAATGATGGTGGTCTTGGGCCAAGATTTTATCGAAAACTTCCAGGGCCTCGCCACTGCGGCCCAGGTCATTTAAACTAAAGGCCTTAAATTCCAAGGCCCTTAAGTTCTCGGGATTGTCAGCCAACTCCTTGTCGCTGTAAAACAATGTTTCTTCCAACAACCCCTTTTGAGCCAGGATCGCCGCTCCTGCCATCCAAGAGGTTTCGAGCCCCACTAGTTTTTTGATTAACCCCTCGTAAGTCTCCTCCGCCACCTGCCTGCCGATCTTAGCTACCAGTCCGCCATGGCCGGGCATGATGTTCTCAATGTCCTTCTTGCGCAGCGTCCTTAGCGCATATAAGTAATGATCCAACCTGCCGCCGGCAGCCCTGTCAGGTCTCTGCCATGGCATGGGGTAATACCGTATCACCGGTGAAGGCCGTACGCGTGGGGGCATGATAAAGGGAAATGCCATCGATAGTATGGCCAGGGGTGTGTATTACTTCAAACTCAAAGCCGCTCAGCTCCAGGGTTTCGCCTCCCTTGACCTCAGTCAGGCGGCAACCCAGGTCCCTGGCCATCTCCTTAAATTGTTCCGGGCCAGCTTCATGGAGAATGATCTCCACGTCTCGCTCCTGGTAACCCCGGTAACCTCGAAAGAGCTCGATAGTTCCCCCAACGTGGTCATGGTGGCCGTGAGTCAAGAAGATCTTCTTAATGTCCGGTGGCTTGTATCCCAGGGCAAAGAGTTCCATGAAGGCGGTGTAATCATTGCCGGGATCGATCAAAGTGAGATAATCTCCGGTCAAGAGGTAGATATTCGAGGAGAATTCATACCCCTGCAAGAAAAAGGTTTTCTCGAAAAAGGAGCCAGGCAGGTTCAGGAGGCTTGCCAGGGATTCCCAGCTTTCTCCGGGCTGATAGCCGAATGGAAACTCTTCCGTCATGTTATGCGCCAGATTATTTTTTAACTGCCAGGCATTAGGGTCATCTTTCTCTTCTCCCTGGTTTGCATGGTGGGAGGGATTAGGGAGGCGGGAGAAGAAGCCGATATGATATAAGCCCTCTCCCCCGCCAGGGGAGAGGGCATCCGAGATTTAGGGAGTTATGGCGCGGCGTAAGGGAGGGTAAATTTCAGTTTCATCTTCTCATCGGGCCACCACTTGCGCTGCTTGGTTTCGTCCGGATAGACGGCCACCGGTCCCTTGAGCTTGACGACAAATTCAATCGCCAGCTCAAGGAAGTGAAAGGCGGTGAGCTCATATTTGGTTATTACGTCTGGCGGCAGCAAGACGGCATAGCCGGTCTCCTTGCTGGTGGACCACTCAAAAAATTCATTGGGGCTGTGGGTCTTTTCCCCTTTGGGATTGTAGACCGTCAATAATTTCCCCTGAATCTTGCGATCAGGCTTAACTTCATAATCCTCATACAGCTCGTCGGGGAGGTACCACCACAACGCCCTGAACCCGGTCTTCACATATCCCCGGACGATCATGGGATCGAAACCACAAACACCTACGCGACATTTTTCGGGCATATTCACCCTCCTATCGTGCTCTGGTGATTAGAGGAGTCGTCGTAACTTATGCCGGAATCCCCTGTTAAATGGTTGGCTCTTCAACTTCTTTAAGTAGATGGTCACTCAATTCCAGGACTTGCTGGGAGCAAAATTCCAGGAACTCACTGGCCTGAGCCTGGTCAATGTGTTCGGTGACGATCATCCTTCTCAGGTAGGGGTAAACGTACTCCTCAATTTCGAATGAGAAGTCCTGGCACAAGTACTCGCCTCCCCCACCCGGAGGCGCTGACCGGCAGTAATCATCCTTCCAGGCCAGCACCATCCTTTTCAGGACTTGGAGTTCCTGGGCTCCTGCTTCCTTGATGTTCTCAGAGTTCATAAGTGGAATACTTTGGGCTCCTATCATTTCAAGGGCTCAAAGGCGTAGCACTTCTTGACCACATCCATTTCCGAAATGGACCAGTAGTGCGGCCAATGGATCTTTTTACACCAGCCGATGATGTCCGCGGGGGGAAAACCGGAGCCTTTCAGGACCCACTTGAGATATTTGCACTGCCAGCATATATGCTCCGTCTGCTTCTCCGGCGTCAACACATGGGCCAGGAACTCAATCGGCGTTAATTTTTTTTCTGTATGCTCCACCATGGGTCATCCGCTCCTTTCTTTTACCAGTCCTTAACTTCGCCTTTTTTCAGCTTCTCCTGGTATTCCTGCCAGACCTCAGGAGAGAGCTTTTCGATATCCCAGTAGAAACCACAGGAGCCGGCGACCCCGGTGGAGGGCGGCTGAGGACGCCAGCCCCTGACCGGCCGGCCCCGGATGCTGAATTTGACCATATCCGCATGTCCCAGGTAGATCGCCCGGGGCAGGCAGGTAAAAGGCCGGGTGCGGCCTTCCACCCCCGGCATGTAGCATCTATACCCGTCATTGGGCTTATCTGCGTAAAGCGGCAGAATATCCGGCTTTTCCCCGGACTTCTCTATGGGTCCTTCATACATGTGCCCCTGGATCATGTGGATGTAATAGACCGCGCCGCACTCGGCGCAGCCGATCTTACCCTCCCAATTCCAGAAGCAATAGGGGTCCAGGTAATTGACGGTGTCACAGACTTTGCCGCCCACCTCTTTTTTGCACCAGATGATATCACACATCGTCCTGTCCCCTCCGCCTAAAGGATGTTCCGGTTATAGAGCTCTTCAATCTTGCTCATGGGATAGCCGAGGAGCTCATGGTAGATTTTGACATTGTCCGCGCCCACCGGCCGCCACTGCCACATGAGCCTCCGGGGGGTTTTGGACAGCATGCCGGCGCTGTAAGAGCAATGGGTGAGAATATCCCCGAAGAGCGGGTCATCCAGCCAGCGCACGGTGCCCCGAGTGCCGGTAATGCTCGGACTCATAGACCTCTTTATCGTTCAGTACCGGTGCCGCCAGGATGCCGGCCCCTTTCAAGATGCGCACCACTTCCGAACGGTTCTTGTCCGCGGCCCAGTCCTCGATGGCCTTGTAGATCTCCATCTGCGCCGGGGCCCCCACCCTCTCCTTGTGGGTTTTATATCTGCTGAAGAGGTCGGGTTTTTTGACGACGTTGCACAGCTCTTGGAAGTCCTTATCCTGGAAGGCGCTGACCATGACGTAGCGGGACTCGAACTTTTCCTGGGGGTTGGCCCTATCCGGAAAATCGACCTTGCCGGTCATGATGACGCCGTGGACGCAGAGCTGGGTGTCCCAGTTGCCCCAGCGCTGGCGGACGATGCCAAACCGCCCGTACAGCGGCGCGGTGTAGCCGCACATGCGGGTGGCGGCCTGCACCTGGGAGAACTCGATCATGGTGCCCAACCCGGTCTTGCGCCGCCAGTTCAGGGCCGCCAGGGCTGCCACGGTGATCTGGGTGCCGGAGTACCAGTCAATACACCAGTTGGTGCACTTGGTGGCGTGGCCGCCGAAGTCCTCGTGGGTCCCGGTGATGCTGGCCAGCCCCGCGTGGGCCTGCCCCAGGATGTCATAGGAGCCGCCGAAGATCTTGGGCCCGTAGCCGAAGCCGCCGCCCCAGACATAGATGAACCGGGGGTTCATCTCCATGACGTGGCGGTAACCCTGTTTCCAGCGGTCGAAGGTGCCGTGGCGGTAGCATTCCGTCAGGCCGTCGGACATCTTCACCAGGTCGTAGAACACCCGTTTGGACTCCGGCACATGATAGTCCAGGGTGATGTAGTATTCGTTGATGTTGGCGTTCAGAAAGCCGAACCCGGTGCCGGTCATGGGCCGGGTGTCGTGCAGGGGATAGAGGTAAGCCTCGTTGAAGGGCGAGGTGTGGCGCATGGGGTCGCCCATGCGAGGCATCTCGACCTTGATAACCTCGGCCCCTAACTCCGCCAGGTTGGCCGCGGAGTGGGGGGTGAAGATGTACATGGTGGTGCTCAGCCACCTGATGCCCTTGAGGGATGGGGGTTTGGTCATCTCGTTGCCGGGATCAAAGGCCTTACGGCAATACTCCTCGAAGGGCATTTTCATCTCTTCCAGCTCTTCCTTGCTCTTGGGGCCGGGGAGGTCTTCGATGTCGCAAACCTTCAGTTTTTTGAGTTCTTTGTCGTCCATTAGATAACCCCCTTCGCCTTGAGTTCCCGCAGTGTCAAGGGGCCGATGCCCAGGTATTTCTTGTAGATTTCGCCGTTGTCATGGCCCAGGGGCCGGCCCAGATCCTTGACCCGGGCGGGAGTGCGGTGCTGGTAGGCGCCGCAGGACTCGGAATACATCACCGTCCCGTAAAACTCAGTCTCTTTGGTGTTGACCCAGGGGCGGTACTTGAAGTGGGGGAATTCCGCCACCTCATCGATGTACAGGACAGGTCCGGCGGCGATCTCGTATTCCATCAGCTTCGTTTCCGCCTCGATGCGGTTGATGTCCCGGAGCCACTTGGTGGTCACCGAGTAGGTCTTGATCAGGCCCTGGAGGGAGTTGCGGGCCCCCATCTCTTTCAGCAGCGGGTCTTCATGGATCAGCCGGCCGAACTCGGGCAGCTCCCGCTCGATGCACATGCCGATGCGGTACCAGAGGCGGTCCGACTGGCCGCCGATCATCATGTAGCCGTCTTTGCAAGGGTTCCACTCGTACTGGTTCAAATTTGGGTCCCAGGCGCCGGTCCGGGCCTTGATGGAGGCGTTGAAGCCGTACCAGCCAATATCGAAGTCCAGGATGTCCATCAGGGCTTCGGCGGCGGTGACCTCGATGAACTGGCCTTCGCCGCTGAACTCGTCCCGCCAGTAAAGAGCGGCCAGAATATTCACCGCGGCCTGCTCGCCGCAGACATAGGACGGCAGCCAGGCGCCGGAACGCATGGGGTCTCCGCCTTTGCCGCCCCGGGGGCACTGGTCCGGCGGGAAGCCGGTATTGTGGATCCAGGAATTGGCCGCGGCGGAGAAGGGATCCAGCATCCACTGCCCATGCTTGGAGAGTTCATCCTTCATGGGACCCCATTGGCCCCGCTCCCCCACCCAGCAGTAGATCAGCCTGGGGTTGAGCTTGGACAACTGCCGGTAGCCGATGCCCAGGGAGTCCATATAGCCCGGCGGCCAGGCCTCAATGATGACGTCCACCACCGTGGCCATCTTCTTGTAGATTTCCCGGCCTTCCTCGGTCTCCAGGTTCAGGGTGACGGACTTGGCGTTCCGGAACTCGTGGAGGAAATCCAGGCCGCAGGGCTCGCCGGTGACATTGTCCTTCAGCATGTACTCTTCCCGGCCGAAGGGGGTGAGCTGCCGCAGGGGGTCGCCCCCGGGCGGCTCAATATGGACCATGTCGGCGCCCTGTTCGCACAGCAGGCTGGCGGCAAACATTCTGCTTATCTGCCAGATGCCATTGCAAATCACCCGGAGGCCTTGCAGGGCTTCGGGCTTGTCAAAGGAAAAATTTATGTGCAGGTTATCTTCCAACCATTTGCCGAACTCCTCCGCCTTCCGCTTGGCGTAGATGTTTTCCATCACCCATTCGGGCGTAGGCGGCGGGGTTACGGGCCAGGGCCGGACCTCAGGCCCCATCAGGGGCAGGGTGTCGTCCCGACTTTTGATTTCAATTTCTCGTTTCTTTTTCGCCATCTTTGGACTCCTCATAATTATGGATTTTCTTAGAAGATTGAGTCCTTTGGGTCAGCAAGGTTTAAGAAGGAAAAATATCCTCAGAAATTGGCAAGATTAATAGGGAAATCGCGTCCGCCTCAGAAATTTTTTAATGAGGTAAACGCAAGAAAGAGCCGCTGATCTGAATTTTCTCACCTCCTTTGCTGGAAACTACAAAGTTGCTCGAAAGCAAATCTCACCATGGCCCCACCATTGGTGATCTTTTTATCTTATACAAAATCCTTGCCATATATAAAAAACCACGAACCTAGGAAAGTTCGTGGCTGATTATCAATAAATTTCAAGGGCTTCTTTAAAAAATTAAAAATGGCTTTAGGAAAAGAAATTTTAAAAAATGTATTGAATCTATACTGATTGATTTAAAAAACTCTTGAAATAGAGGGAGATTATTAGTATTGAATGTGTCCAAAAATGGACCTGTATATTCAATTCTTCTCCTTTTCTAAAGCATACCGTCGGATTTTACCATACAGAGTGCTGCGACTTAAGCGGAGACGACGGGCTGCTTCATGCTTGTTCCAATTGGCTTCTTGAAGCACCCGCATGATCAGGCGGCGCTCGTTTTCGGCCAGGGAAGAGGAAATGATGTCCTCGGAGATTTCTTTGAGGAAGCGGGGTAAATGTTTTCTCCTGATTACCTCCCCTTGGGCGAGGATAACTGCATGGCTGACAGCGTTTTCCAATTGTCGGACATTCCCCGGCCAGTCGTAATCCATCAGAGCCTGCAGGGCATTGGAGGAAAATTTGGCGATTCTTTTCCCCTCTTTAAGATTATATTTGTTGAGAAAATGCTGGCAAAGCAAAGGAATGTCTTCCTTGCGCTGGCGCAAGGAGGGCATGTGAATGGTAATGACATTCAGCCGGTAGTAGAGGTCATCCCTGAATCGCCCCGTTTTCACCTCCCGGTAAAGATCCTTGTTGGTTGCCGCCAATACCCGCACGTCAGCCTCTATGGTTACCTCCCCGCCTACTCTCTCGAAACAGTGATCTTGTAAGAATCTAAGTAGCAGCACTTGAGTAGCGGGAGGAATATCGCCAATTTCATCCAGGAACAAGGTCCCTCCCTGGGCCAGTTCGAACCGGCCCTTTCTCTTCTGGATGGCCCCTGTGAAGGCACCTTTTTCGTGACCAAAGAGCTCACTTTCCACGAGGGTGGGAGAATAGGCAGAGCAATTGGCCACTACTAATGGGCCCCGGCTACGCTTACTCTGCCCATGGATGGTCTGCGCCACCAATTCTTTGCCCGTGCCGTTTTCTCCCGTGATTAATATCGGGGCATCGGTTCCGGAGACCAGACCGATCAGGTCGTACACTTCCTGCATTTCCTTACTCTGGCCGATGATTTCTCCATACGAGGTCTTTTGGCTGAGCTGTTGGTAACGAAGGCTGATTTCCTGTTCATCTTGCACCAAGTGACGAAGGTAACCGGCTACCTGGGCAAGGAGGGCGTAGATGAAGTGGATATCTTCTCTGGAGTAATGCCGGGGGGTGTTAGAACCCAGAAAGAAGTAACCGATGCACTGCTGTTGGGCCAAGATGGGCAGGCCGAACCAACTCGGATAAGCCCTGGAGATTATTCTTAGACAGGGAGTATGGTTATCTCGCTCGGCAAAGCTGACAATTTGTGGATTTTTGACTTTTCCCAGATACTGGATAAAATCCGTAATCACCCCGTGCTCTTCCAGTTCCTGGAGCAAATGCCACATAGGCTCTACGACCCGGGGAGGGTGCTCTGCCATTTTGAGAAATTGATGGTTGTGGGCATCCAGGATTAGAAATATCGGCTCGGAATCGGGGAAGATTTCCAGGGTTACCCCATGAAGGAAGTTGATCAGCTCGGATAAAGAATTTTTGGCACTCCCTTCCCTGGAAATCTCGAAGAGCTTGTCCAATTCCAACTGGGTCTTTTCCAATTCCCGGGTCCGAAAGGCCAGGGCCTCCTCCATCTTTCGCCTGTCAGTGACATCTCGCTCGAGACGGATGACCAGATCCACTTCTCCCCGGCTGTCCAAAAGCGGGAAAGTGGCAATATGTAAAGTTCGGTCCTGGCCCTGGGCATCGGGGTAAATTTTATCGCAAAGAGCGGCGCGCTTCAGGCGGACGGTTTCCTGCACCGGACAGTAGATCCCTTCATCCTCGCATGGACTAGTTCTGCTGCGCAGGATTTCATAGCAGGGCCTTCCCAAAATGGCTTGATCCTCCAAGCCTACCCGGGCCAGAAAGGAATCATTGGCCTTGAGGATGTGGCGGGTCTGAGGATCAATGACCGTGAGATTGTCGGTGATGCTGTTGATGATCTTTTCCCCGAATTCCTTGGTCGCCCGGAGCTCCTCTTCCACCTCTTTGAGGTGGGTGATGTCGGTGGACACGGCTATGGAGCCCAGAAAGGATCCGTTGACCATCAGCGGTGCGGCAGAAACCAGGTTTACCAGCCGGGTGCCGTCTTTTTTCCTTAATTTCAATTCGTAGGTGCTTGCCACTCCCTGGCGGCGCTGCTCGAATTGGGTTTTGGCGATGGCTTTAGCCTCTTCATCCATGAAATCGAACGCAGACCGACCTGTGATTTCCTCAATACTATAGTCCAGCATTTTGGCGAGGGAGTGATTGGCAAAGCTAAATTTGGCTTCGCCATCCACCGTGAAGATGCCTTCCTGGGCCATTTCCACGATATTGCGATATTTCTCCTCCGAGGCTTGGAGCTGGCGTTCGAGATCCTTGCGCGGGGTGATATCCCGGGAATGCTCAATGGCTTGAATAGTAGTCCCTTCGGCGTCTTTAACAGGATAGGCGCTCACTTCGAAGATGCGCCTGCCTTCATGCGGCAGGGCGATGGTTTTCTCCCGCCGGCGGGGTTCGCCAGTGCGAAAGACCTCTCGAACATGGCATTCCTCACAAATCGTGGTTCGGCCATAAAATAAATCGTAGCAGTGCCTGCCGATAATTTCCCCGGGAGGAAGTTGATAGAGGTCCAGCAGGGCTTGGTTTACCATGAGGATGTGATAATTATGATCATAGATGGTCAGAGGGTCGGTGATACTATTAAAAATGGTGAGGCGGAATTCCTCGTCTGGCAAGGCCGAGACATTGCTTCTCCTCAGGGTCCAGGGAAAAAATCTTCTAGACATATATAAATCCTCCACAGAGGTCCGGACTAAATTCGACCCGGATTGGAAGAGAAAGCCAGCAACAGCGAGTCTTTAGGTTATTTCGTGAAGCGACGTGGTTTAAATCTAAAATTTTTATATAATATATATATATAATTTTTCTGAAAAATAAAGAAATTCTTGGGTCGTAAATAAAACAAATCTGAAAAAATTATTATTAAATAAATATTATTTTATAAAATTATTAATTGGCATAATTTTTGCTCCTCCATGTAATTCATTAATAAAATAATTCGCCAATCTAAACTTTTCCATCTTTTTTGAAACCTCCTCACGCATGGATTTGCTCTAACTGGTTGGCAAATCGTGCCGAGGCATTGAAGTGGACGTAGGAAAAAACAATTTTGCGGACTTGCCTGAGGGTGATGGGGTCCTGATCATTTCCCCCCAGAAACAAATCCTGTCCGCTTCCCTCCAGGCCGAGCGGCTCCTTCGGAGAAAGCTGCTGCACGGCCAGTTCTTACCTCTGGATAATCTCTTTAAAAACCAATACCTCTCTCAGGCTGAGCTGGCATTGCAAGAGGCCCTTGAGGAGGGCACCATCCGCTCCAATCTAGTGACGGAGCTCAATATCGGACCAGGCAAAACCTTTTACCTGAATTACTCAGTAGCTCCCTTGTATGACCAGGAGGACAGGATTATCGGGGCGATCCTTACCTTCCGGGACGTCACTCTCACCAGGGCCTCGTCGGATTGGTTGGCTTTAGGCATTGAGTTCGACGCCCTCTTCGAAAACCTGGCTGAGGGTGTCTTTACCATTAATAGACGTTGGCAGATCACCAGTTTTAATCAAAGGGCCCAGGAACTCACAGGTTTCCAGCGCCAGGAAGCCTTGGGGCGCTACTGCTGGGAAATCTTCAAAGCCGACCGCTGCAAAACCCGCTGCCCCCTCAAAGCCACCCTCCTGGACGGCGTGACCCGCACCGGGCAGAGCCTGCGCATCCTTAACAGGCATGGCCACTTTCAAACCATCCTGGTGGACACTGCGGTTATTAGAAATAAAAAAGAAGTGATCGTGGGTGCAGTGGAGACCTTTAAGCCCTTGTCCCTGGCCAGACTGTTCCCGGGGGAGGACTTGACCGCATCTCTCCAGAAGGTGGAGATCATTGGCCAGGGTCCGGCCATAAGGCACTTGTTGGACCTATTGCCCGACGTGGCCGCTTCCGAGGCCACGGTGGTCCTGGAAGGAGAATCGGGTACCGGGAAGGATCTGTTCGCCCAGGCCATCCATCACCTGAGCCCTTGGTCTAAAGGGCCATTCGTGGCCTTCAATTGTGCCGCTCTGGTGGAGACTTTGATTGAATCCGAATTGTTCGGCCACGTCAAAGGAGCCTTTACCGGGGCCATCAGCAATAAGGTGGGCAGGTTTGAACTGGCCAAAGGCGGGACTCTATTTCTGGATGAGATTGGCGAGCTCAAACCCGATCTCCAGACCAAACTCTTGCGGGTTCTGGAGGAACGAGTCTTCGAACGGGTGGGGGATACCCGGAGCATCCCCATGGAGGCCAGGATTATCGCCGCCACCAGCCGCAACCTGGTCCAAGAGGTGCGCCAGGGGCGGTTCCGCATGGATTTACTATACCGTCTGAGGACGGTACCCCTTTATTTGCCGCCGCTTAGGGAGCGACTGGAAGACCTGCCCCTGCTGATCGACCATTTCGTGGCCCGGCTCAACCAGAAATATAAGAAAAATGTGCGCGGGGTCGACCCCAAGGTGATGACCATATTCCAGGGGTACTCCTGGCCGGGCAATATCCGGGAGCTGGAGCGCGTTCTGGAATATGCCTTTGTTTTCGTAAAAAGCTCGGTGGTCACCAAAGACCTCCTTCCCGAGTTGGAATCCCCCCACAAGCGGTCAACTTCTGCCGCGGCGACCCTGGATCATTATCGCTCGGATAGTGAACGGCTGGCCATCCGGAAAGCTCTGCAAAAGGCCCGGGGCAATCGGCAGGGCGCCGGCGCGCCTTCTGGGCATCAGCCGCATTTCCCTGTGGCGCAAGATGAAGGCTTACGGTCTCTTATAGGCCATCTTCAAAGCCGCCCCTTTCCCTTCTAATTCATTTCCTAATTTGTTTCATTTTTGTTTCATTTGAAACCCATTCAAGAATTTTTCCCTTAAATAACTAATACTTAGTTGTTTCACTAATTTCATAATTGATACAACCTCTTTCCTTTCAAAAAATATTTTTTAGCAAATTCAGCTAGTTATCATCTGGCATAAGGATTGCTTTCTATCTTAATGAAATTTCACGGTTTTTTGAAAAAATCCAGCCAGGAGGAAACGGGATGGAAAAAACCAGGCAAGATATCGACAGTATTCTGGAAAAATATCCCCGTCATCCCCAACACTTGATCAACCTGCTCCAGGACGTCCAGGCTGAGTATGGCTATATCTCTTCAGAGCACCTCGTTTTGATCTGTGATTATCTGGGGGTGCCTTTAACCCGGGCCTGGGCCGCGGCTACCTTCTATAAATCTTTTAGTCTGGAACCCCGGGGCGAACATGAAATTAAGGTTTGTCTGGGGACTACCTGCCATCTCAAGGGCGGGACCCGCATTCTGGACGCCTGTGAACGGAGCCTGGGAGTGGTGCACGGCCATGCTACCCCAGATTTGCGCTTTAACCTGGACACCGTCAAGTGCGTGGGCGCCTGTGCCGAGGCCCCGATAGTGATGCTCGATGAAGAATATCTGGGCCACGCTTCTTTCCCTTCACTAAAGAAACGCTTGGGAAAACTCTAACTTTCGGCCAGGCTACAGGAGGAAAAGATGGAAAGGATAAGCAATGCCGTGGAACTCCAGGCCCTGCGGGAATCGCTTCTCCAGGCTCAAGACCCTAACCAGCCCGTCGTGAGGGTCTGCCTGGGTCCGGGTTGCCTGGCCCTGGGCGCGGAAAAGGTTTGCCAGGCTTTTAACTCAGTCGTCAATGGCAAAAAGTTAAGGGCTAAAATCCAGCCCTTGATTAAAAAGACAGGTTGCCAGGGTTTATGCAGTCAGGGGACCCTGGTTAGCCTGAGCCCTGCCGATCTGTTTTACGTCCAGGTCAAACCTGAGGACGTGGAGGAGATCGTGAAAACCAGTGTGGTCAAAGGCGGGGTGGTGGAGCGATTGCTATATAGCGACAACGGCACCAGGTACAGGTCAGCCGCCGAAATTCCTTTTTACCAGCTGCAACAGAAGATCATTCTCAAGAATGTGGGGGTCATCGACCCCTTAAAGATCGAGGATGCCCTCATGGCCGGGGCTTACCGCTCGTTGGCCAAGGCCCTCACGGAAATGTCCCCGGATTGGACGTTATCAAACGGTGGAGTTTCCGGCCTGAGAGGCCGGGGTGGCGGCGGTTTCCCCACCGGCCGCAAGTGGCGCCGCACCGCCGATAATGCCCGGGAGAACCCGGGCCCACTCTATGTGATTGGCAATGGGGAAGAAGGGGACCCCGGTGCCTTTATGGATCGGGCCATCATGGAAGGCGACCCCCATGCGGTGATAGAAGGGATGACCATCGGCGCTTACGCCATGGGAGCAAATCAAGGTTTCCTCTATGTCCGGCATGAATATCCCATCGCGGTCCGACACCTCACCCGAGCCCTTGAGGAGGCTCGGGCCTTGGGGGTACTGGGTAAGAACATCCTGGGCACGGGCTTTGATTTCGACCTCCAGATTCATCGGGGGGCCGGGGCCTATATCAGTGGTGAGGAGACTGCCATTATCGCTTGCTTGGAGGGCCGGGTGGGCGAACCCGTAAGCCGGCCTCCCTATCCGGCCCAACAAGGCCTGTGGGGGCGGCCCACGGTCATCAACAATGTGGAGACCTGGGCCAACGTGCCCCACATTATTGACAAGGGAGCCGAGTGGTATGCCGAGCTGGGCGTGCCCCACAGCACCGGGACTAAGATCTTTTCTTTGGTGGGCAAGGTGAGGAACACCGGCTTGGTGGAAGTGCCCATGGGCATCAGCCTGGGCCGCCTCGTCGAGGAGATTGGGGGCGGCGTGCCCGGTCAGGGCCGGTTCAAGGCGGTCCAGACCGGAGGTCCCTTCGGGAGGCATAATCCCTTACGAGCTCAAGGATATCCCTCCGGTGGAGATGAAGCTCACCACTATTGGGGTTAGGCCTCAGGGCTTTCTCCCTCTCGATCTAAAGGACCTTTCGGTAGACTTCGATACCATAGCCCAGACCGGGTCGATTATGGGCGGGGGAGGCATGATCGTCATGGACGATCGGGATTGTGTGGTTGATCTGGCCCTCTATTTCCTGCGCTTCCTCCAGGAAGAGTCCTGTGGCAAATGCCTGCCCTGCCGGTTGGGCCTCAAAGGCATGGAGGAATATCTCCATAATTTCTCCAAAGGCCAGGGTTCCCCCGAGGACCTGGAGGCGCTGCAGAGCCTGGCTCAGGCCCTGGTGGATGGGTCTCTGTGCGGTTTGGGCCGTAGCGCCCCCAATACCGTCCTGACCAGCATTAAATACTTCCGGGACGAGTATCTGGCCCACATTGTCGACCATAAATGCCCCGCCGGAGTATCCCGGACCCTGACCACCTACCGCATTGCCCCGGAGATCTGTAATGGCTGCGGACTTTGCGCCGAGACTTGCCCCGAGCAATGCATCAGCGGCATGGAAGGGAAGCCCTACATCATTAACCGCGATTCCTGCATCCGCTGTGGCTCCTGTATAGATGTATGCCAGGTGCAGGCCGTGATCCTGGAATAGGAGGTTAGCTATGAGCTACATCATAAATCCGGAGGAAGGTCTGGTCAGTTTCACCATCGATGGCCAGCCGGTCCAGGCCAGGCCAGGGTGGACCATTCTGGAGACCGCCCGGCATTACCGCATCCACATTCCCACCCTGTGCTTTCACCCTGCGGTTCACCCTTGGGGGGGGTGCCGCTTATGCATGGTTGAGGTGCGGTATGGAAAACGAGGAGGGGTTAGGTCCTCTTGTCTCAACAAGCCCATAGAAGAACTCGAGGTTTTCACCAACACGCCCCGGGTGCAAAATGTGCGGCGCTGGGTCCTGGAAATGCTGCTGGCGGAGTGCCCGGCTTCCGAAGAGATCAAAAAGCTGGCCGCGGAGTACGGCGTAACCTCCACTCGCTTCCACATCAAAGACCCTGAAGGGAAATGCCTCCGGTGCGGCCGCTGCGTGCAAGTGTGTACCGAGGTAGTGGGCGTCCAGGCCCTTGCTTTTGGCTCCCGGGGGGTGACCAAGCAACTGGAGACCCCTTTCCGCGTCCCTAACAATGCCTGCGTGGGTTGTGGCTGTTGTGTGGCGATATGTCCCACTGGGGCCTTACAGGCGCGGCTGGACACCGTCCGGGGCGACCTGTCCCGCCGCACCGGTCACGGCTATGCGCACTGAGGGAGGTGACATTATGAAGCAAGGGCAAGCTGTCAAAAATAGCGTGCAGGAGCCCAGGTTAGGGGTCTTCCTCTGTGAATGCGGGCCCCAGATTGCCCCCAAGGTTGACCTGGCCGCCTTAGCCCGACTGCTTAATGAGGCCCGGGAAGTGGAACACCTGGAGACCCTGCCTTTTTCGTGCCTCACCCCCGGGTTAGAAAGGATTCAGGAGGTGGTGGCCCAGAAAGGGCTCAACCGCGTCATCGTAGCCGGCTGCGAGAGGCGCCTCTTACTGAAGAAATTTGAGCAGGCCCTGGAAGGCCTGGGGGTGGAAGAAAGGCAGATTGATATGGTCAACCTCCGGGACCATGTGGCTCAGGTCCATAGCGGCGAGCCAGCCGATCTGGCCCGAAAAGGGGCGAAGCTCATCCGGGCCTCCCAGGCCTGGCTCCAGGCCCTGGAGCCGGTTCCCCGAATCCGGATAGACTACCAGGGACCGGTCATGGTGTTAGGCGGGGGCATCGCCACCTATGGCGCGGCTCAGGAACTTGCCGAGCAGGGAGTGGAAACCATTATCGCCCTCTCCCACGACATGGCAGAGGAAAATCTGAGAGCGCAAACTGTCTACCCCGGGGAATACCACTATTATGACCGCCTAGGGCGCATCATGCAGGAAGTTGAGGCCAGTCCCCTGGTGCAAAAGGTCCGGGTAGGGGAACTGCAGCAGGTCTCCGGCAGGTTTGGCAACTACACCGTGACCTTCTCCCCCCCGGAAGGGCAGGAAAGCCTGGAATTCAAAGTCGGGGCGATCATTGCGGCCCTGGATTGGGAGATTGCCCATCAACTCCCGGAGCTTGGCCATGACGGGGATCGCATTATTTGCCAGATGGAGATGAACGAATTTATCAGGGAGGGTAGTCCCCTAAGGGGCCGGGTGATCTTTTGGATCAACGATTACGAGGCCAACCAGCCTTTTGCGGCGCAGCTTTCCTTGAAAAGCGCCTGGAACCTAGCCATGCACCTGCGGGAAAACTTCCCCGAGACCCAGGTGGCTATCCTGTATAACAGCAAAATTCCTATTTCTCTTGGCACCTTCGATTGGGCTAAGGCCCGGGAATTGGCCATTGCCTTGATCCCCTACGATGGCAGTGTCCGTCCCACGGTAAAGGGTGAGTATATCTCTTTCAACCGGACCAACGATCAGATGGAACAAGAACTGGGCTGGGATCTCTTGGTCCTCTCACCCCGGCGCGGTCCAGGGGCCAACTCCATCAAGACCGCACAAATTCTGGGTTTGGAAGTGAGGGAAGAGTCGTTCCTGGAGAGATATCCCCAGATGGTCCGCCCGGACCAGGTGGTACTGGATGAGAAACTTATCGTCGGCTCCGCCTGCCAGCCCTGTGACCTGACCGGCGCTTTGAGCCAGGGGCGCCGGGTGGCGAAGAAAACCGCCGCCCTGGTCCAGAAGGCTCAGGCCGGTGAGCTCTATGCCCCGTGGATTATTTCCGTGATGGATCAAAGCAAGTGCACGGTGTGCACCCTTTGCCGGGAGATCTGCGACTGCCTGGCCATTCAGCCGGTGAGCGGCCCGGTGGAAGGCCTGGGCCACAATGTGGCGCGCATGGTGGATCCCTTGGTCTGTGCCGGTGATGGCACCTGCGCCGCCTCCTGCCCGGAGATGGCCCTCACCTTACAGAACTGCACCACGGCCCAGCACGAGGCCCGGGTGACTGCCTTGGCCCGAAGTCTGGCGGCAGATGAGGTTATGGGGTTCGGCTGTCTCTGGAGCGGTACCGCCAGCGCCGACCAGGCGGGTTTGCGGGGCCTGAGATACAACGGGCGGTTTTACCTCTTGCCGGTGCGCTGTCTCGGGCAGATCGACCCGGTGGTCATGGGCCGGTCCTTCCTGGAAGGAGCCAACGGGCTGTTGCTCATCGGCTGCAATCCCGAAGAATGTCACTTCAGTTATGGCATTGACCATACCTGGAGCCGGGTTTGGGTCATGAAAAAGCTGTTAGCCCTGTGCGGCTTGGAGCAGGAACGCATCGCCTTGGCCCATAGCGACATCACCAAGCCGGACCAATTTGTGCGCACGGTGGAGAGCTTTCTAACCACCATGAATGGATTGGGCCCCATTGATCGGAACGATGAGACCCAGAGCAAGCTCCAAGCCCTTTATGATACGCTCCAGGTTTATCGAGTGCGCTGGGTTTTGGGAGTAAGCCTGCGGCGGCCCTGGGAAACCAGCTATCCCATGCATATGCCCAAGCCCACCGAATATGACAAAACCTTGACGGAGGTCCTTACCGAGGAATTCTTCCGCGCCCGGGTCACTAACCTGCTGCGGCAGAAAGGTAAATCCTTGCAGCTGCAGGACATCGCCCAGGCTTTAGGGGCAGAAGAGGAATGGGCCTATGAGTATTTAAAGGATATGGGGGCCGAGGGGCTGATCTCCATCGTCTATATTAACCGTACCCGTTTTTACGGTCGGGCCTTTGGCCCGCGATAAGGAATTTTTCCTGGGCGGCGGAAAGGTCCGCCGCCCGGAAGCGGGGGCGTTCCCATCAGTTTTTACTTCATAATCCAGGTTATGATCTTATGCAAAGGAACGAAGCGGAAGGAACCTGTTATCTACCAGCGATCATTAGCTAGGAGAAGACCGTTGATAGGGCCTTGGGGATCAATTGGTTTTGGTCGAGGGAAATAACCCAAGATAATTTTTGCGGATTTTACCTCATCAACCAACTGTGGAAAGATGTTCGAAAAATGTCCGCCATCAAGACTTTTTTTCCTGATATTTTTATCTGAAGTTAGCCAGAGATGGTATCGTAGCAAATGCAATCTCTCCCTAAGAGGAAGTTCAAAGTAATATGGACTTTCCATCAATATTGAAATCAATTCTTTATTTTTCACAACTCACCTCAATATTTTCAACCATAAGGTTATCTTAAAAGAAATAAACTATGCTGCCTCATTTTTCCCCTCTTTGATCATTCCGCTGTTAAAGAAAATGCGGAACTTGTCCAGGCCGTGGTACGTGACCAGGTGTGCAACAGCCAAATCCAGATATTAAAAGTGTGATGACAAAGCAGACAATGCCATTCAGGTTTATCCTGGTATTTATTATCACGCCGTTCCATTATGTTTCTCATATAAGGCTCCCTATCCTTTGATCGTAGCAGCTTTAGATCAGACGCCTTCTTATCCACTTTTACTATCCCGTCCAAGAATTTACGGGCGAAGATGTTCATGCGACTTTCTTCTTACCTGAAATTGGTTCTTGCCATTCCCTTGAATCTGCGCCTTTTGCCGGCAAGCAGGCTACCCGGTGGCAGAGATCAATTATTTCTTCAGGGCGGTGAAGCCAATTCACTTCCGGAATGGGAACATATTGGGCCGGCTGGTACTCTTTGATTCGCGTTCCCAGGAATCTGAGCACCGTCACTACAAAAAGCCGAGGTTCTCCGGACAAACATCGTCTCAGGATCTCCACCCCGAGGCCGTTTTGAAACCGGATTATGAGTTTTTTTCCCCGCCTGCCTGCCTCTCCCCGAATCATGAGAATATGGGGATCCGTATGGCTTAGTAGCTCTTTGAGAAAGCCCATTCCCTTCAATCCAGTGATTGTAGAAGGCATATCTTCCTCCTGGCCTTATGGCCCGTTTCAGGTCTCTGGGTCTGAATCTCCTGAATGTTCCGCCCGTCGGGTTATTTGTCCTGAAGCCAGTTCCTACTCTAATCGAAGCCAAAGGTTCATAATTTCAAATGCATTATCCTCCACAAAAGTTAAGTTACTGTTAGGAAAACAATAAAAATAGATTAAAAATTCTCCTCAGGCTGAGGAAGTTGCTCCCGGAAAGATATTTTCAGAGACACTGTAGGTTTCGGGGAAGGAACGGCGGCAAGATAAAATAAGCAGGAAACCGAATGGCAGTTTTTAAAGGCTTGTGGTTTATCCAAACCTGCCCGTAATGTATTCTTCGGTCTTCTTGTGGGAAGGCTTGGTGAAGATGGTTTGAGTAGCCCCGAACTCAATGATGCGCCCCTGAAACATGAAGGCGGTGAAATCGGAGACCCGGGCAGCCTGCTGCATGTTGTGGGTTACAATACCTATGGTGTAATCAGATTTTAGGGTGCTAATCAGTTCCTCAATTCTGGCGGTGCCGATGGGATCGATGGCCGAGCAGGGCTCGTCCATGAGTAACACTTCCGGCTCCACCACTATGGCCCGGGCAATGCACAGTCTTTGCTGCTGCCCCCCAGAGAGGGAAGTGCCCGGCCGATTCAGGTGGTCTTTAATCTCGTCCCACAGGGCGGCCCGCTGCAAAGCCTCTTCCACCCGTTCCGCAATTTCATTCTTTCTTAGAGCATAGTGCATCTTCAGACCATAGGCCACATTATCAAAAACTGACATGGGGAAAGGGGTGGGTTTTTGAAAAATCATGCCCACCTTTCTTCTCAGTTCCATGATATCGTAGCTCGGGTCAATGATATTCTCTCCGTCTAAGAACACCTCTCCCTCAGCCCGTTGGTCGCGATAGAGTTCATAGATGCGGTTGTAAACCCGTAAATGGGTGGACTTGCCGCAACCCGAAGGGCCGATAATGGCGGTTACCCGGTTCTTGACCAGGTCGAGATTATTATCGAACAGGGCCTGGGTCTCCCCGTAGTAGAAATTTAGGCGGCGCGTGGAAACCTTGCTTTCCAGGCCCAGCCGCGCCAGGACTTTCTCTGATTCTATGATGCCTTCCCGTTCGTCCGAGACTGTTAATTTGCTGGCCATTTGCATGGTGATATCTATTCCATGATATTGCTTGCCGGCTGGTCCGGTCAGCTTAAGACAGGGTCACTTCCCGCAACTGTTTTTTGAGATAGCATTTTATCCAGCGTCGCTTTGGCCGGAACTTCCTCTAACAAGGAATACTTATCAAAGATTTCCGAGGTAGGGCCAAAATCAATGATGTGCCCCCGGTAGAAGAAAGCGATGAAATCGGAAATTCGGAGAGCCTGCTGCATATTATGGGTCACAATAACTACAGTATACCGTGATTTTAAATTAAGGATCAATTCTTCAATTTTGGCGGTGGCTAAAGGGTCGATGGCCGAGCAGGGTTCATCCAGGAGCAGGACCTCTGGCTCTGCCACTAGGGCCCGGGCAATGCACAATCTCTGCTGCTGCCCCCCGGAGAGGGAAGTTCCGGGACGGTGCAGGTTATCTTTCACTTCCTCCCAAAGGGCCGCATTTCTGAGAGCGGCCTCTACCCGGTCAGCAATTTCGCTTTTATGCAGGCGGTAATGCTGCCTCAGACCAAAATTAATATTTTCAAAGATACTTAGCGGAAAGGGAATGGGCCGCTGGAAGACCATACCCAGGCGGCGGCGCAGTTCCATGAGATCCTGGGAAGGAGATAAAATATTCTGACCACCAAGAAATACTTCGCCGTTGGCCCGCTGCTCGGGATAGAGTTCGAAAATGCGGTTGTATATCCGCAGATGCGTGGATTTCCCACAACCGGAAGGACCGATGATGGCGGTCACCTGATTAGCGGCAATATCCAGGTTGTTGTCGAATAAGGCCTGTTGTGCGCCATAATAAAAATTCAGGTGGCGAACCGTGATCTTCCAGGACGGCCTGGACGTCTCAAAGTATGAGGGCATTATCTGGCTTAACTGATTGATTTCCATCATGCGTGCCTCGATAACTCAGAGAATTAGCGCGTCTTCTCCCGCAGGATCAGGCGAGCCAGGATGGTGATCAGCAAGATGGCGCCAGTGATCAACAGGGAGGCTCCCCAGGCTTTCTGCTGCCAGTCGGGGTAAGGGGACATGGCATAGTTAAAGACGGTGACCGTAAGGTTTGGCATGGGTTCGCCTAAAGAATGAAACCAGTAGGGGCTGTTAAGGGCGGTAAAGAGAAGGGGAGCGGTTTCTCCACTCACCCGGGCCACAGCCAGCAGAATGCCGGTGATGAGTCCCGACTTCGCGGCCCGAAAAACGATGGCCAGGGTTACTCTCCAGCGGGGCGCACCCAATGCCAGGGCCGATTCCCTGAGGGTGTTGGGCACCAACCGCAGCATATCCTCCGTGGTGCGGGTAACCATGGGAAGCATCAGGATGGCTAAGGCCACCGCGCCGGCGTATCCCGAAAAATGTCCCAGAGGCACGACAATCACGGCATACACGAATACCCCGACAATGATGGAAGGCATACCCATCAGGACGTTGGCGGAAAACCGGCTGTAATCCGCGATCCTGGAGTCCTCGCCATACTCTGCCAGGTAAACCCCGGCAAGCAGCCCCGAGGGCACCGAGATCAAAGTTGCCACCAGGGTCAGCACCACGGTGCCCACCATGGCATTGGCCATGCCACCGCCTGCCATTCCGGGCGGGACGGGAAGGTGAGTAAAGAAGGGGATATTGAGGGCCCCGACACCTCTGGCTACCACACCGGAAAGAATCCAAAAGAGGACCACGATGCCAAACATAGCGGCACCCACTGCCAAAAAGCTTACCAGGTAATTGGCCAGGCGGCGACCGGTGGGAGGGCGGCGTTTCACAGACCCACGCTCCAGGCGCGATACATGCGTCGCAACATGAACTGGGATATCACCTGCACCAGGTAGGTGATGAGATAGAGCACTAGGCCCAGGGCCACCAGGGAGCTGACATAGAGCGGCTCCGTGGCCTCACTGAACTCATTGGCCAGGGTGGAGGCAATGGTATTGCCGGGCGCAAACAGAGAGGCGGCAACGCGGTGGGCGTTGCCGATGATAAAGGTGACTGCCATGGTCTCACCCAGGGCCCGCCCCAAGCCCAGGAACATGGCCCCGACGATGCCCACCAAACCGTAAGGAATGGTCACCCGGTAAGTGACCTCCCAGGTGGTGGCCCCCAAACCAAAGGCAGACTCCTTTACGACGTTGGGGACCAGCCGAAAGACATCCCGCGTAATGGCACTGATGAAGGGCAGGACCATGAAGGCCAGGATAATGCCAGCGGTCAACACGCCGATACCCAAAGGCGGGCCCTGGAATAAGGGGAGAAAGCCCAGCGTCTGTCCCAGCACAGGCTGGACATAATTGGCCATAAAAGGGACAAAGACAAACAGGCCCCACATCCCAAAAATGATACTGGGAATGGCGGCCAACAGCTCGATCAAGGTGCCCACCACCCGGCTGGTTTTGGGAGGGGCCAGTTCCACCAGGAAAAAGGCGATGGCCAGGCTCAAGGGAGCCGCGATGGCCATGGCGATGATGGTGGAGACGAGGGTCCCGAAAATACTGCTGGCCGCCCCGAATGACTCGGCCACCGGGTTCCAGGTTTGCGAAATGAGAAAATTCCAGCCGAACTGCTTGAAGGCCGGATAGGAAAACCGGAGCAACTCCACCCCGATGGCGAACATAACCCCAGGCACGAGCATGGCGCAGAAGAGGGCCAGCCAGCGAAAGAGGGCATCCCCCCAGATGGAGGGGCGCACCTTACCCTGGCGGGGAAAAGGATAGATGCGGGCAAGGGCTCCCTGGGCCGGGACCCGCTTTTTAGGAAGCGCACTCTTCATGAATGTGACCAATTAAAGGGGGGAGAGCCAAGGGATAGCTCTTCAGTTCTCTCCCCCGTTATCCTTCATCTTATATCAGGGCCAAAGAGGAGTGTTACCAGACTTGACCTCCTTCCAGGTTCCTTCCACCAGGTCCACCACCTTCTCGGGCAGGGGAACATAATGGAGGTTTTTGGCCAGATCCGCGCCGTGTTTGTAGCTCCAGTCGAAGAATTTGAGTATGGCCTTGCCCTTGGTGGCGTCTGGCTGCCCTTTATATAGCAAGATATAGGTAGAACCGACGATGGGCCAGCTGTTGTCTCCGGGCTGGTTATCAAGCATCAGGGAAAATCCCTTGGGTGCGCTCTTCCAATCCGCGTTAGCCGCCGCCGCCTGGAAGGTATCCAGATTGGGCTCCACAAATTTTCCGGCCTGGTTTTTCAGCATGACAAAAGGGATTTTGTTTTGGAAGGCATAGGCATATTCCACGTAGCCGAGGGCCCCATTGACCGCTTTCACCTGGCCGGCCACTCCTTCGTTGCCTTTGCCGCCAATGCTGGTCTTGGCGGGCCATTGCACCGCCTTGCCTGCGCCTACCTTCTCTTTCCATTCCGGCGACACCAGAGAAAGATAACTGGTGAAAATAAAGGTGGTTCCGGAGCCGTCGGTGCGGTGAGCCACCGTGATGGTCTGATCTGGCAGCTTGAGTCCAGGGTTAAGGCTTTTGATGGCCGGATCATCCCACTTGGTGATTTTCCCCAAAAAGATATCGGCCAGGGTGGGACCATCCAATTTCAACTGTCCGGGGCCGATTCCGGCTACGTTAATCACCGGGACCACCCCGCCCACTACCGTGGGAAACTGCAGGAGGCCCAGTTGTTCCAATTCCTCGGCTTTCAGGGGTTCATCCGTCCCCGCGAAATCCACGGTTTTGGCCTTGATCTGGGCAATTCCGCCACCGGAGCCGATGGACTGATAGTTTATCTTGACCCCGGTAAGTTCAGAATATTTGTAAGCCCACTGTGAATAAACCGGATAAGGGAAAGAGGCCCCGGCGGCGTTGAGGGTCCCGGTCTCGGCCTGGGCCCAGGGCGCCAGAGCCACCACCGCCATGATGCTCAGAACACAAAACAATCCTTTCTTCATCGCCACATCTCCACTCAGTTTTTTGTGCAGGCCAAACCTGCCAACCTTAGTGTAGCGACGGATTGTTAGGGTTTGGTTAGCCTCAGGTTAATTTTTGAATAAATCTGGTATCAGGCAGATTTAAGGTGGAGGGAGAAGACGCTACCTTTTCCGGGGGTGCTTTCCACCGTGACCTTGCCGCCGTGGGCCTGGACGATGTGATTGACAATGGCCAACCCCAGGCCGGTGCCGCCGAGCTTGCGGCTGCGGCCGGAATCCACCCGGTAAAAGCGTTCAAAAAGCCGGGGCAAATGTACTTTCTCGATACCCCGGCCCTGGTCCCGCACCCGGACGATGACTTCAGAGCCGGATTGTTCGGCTTCCACCATGATGCTGCTCCCCGCATCACTAAATTTGATGGCATTGTCCACCAGGTTCACCAGGGCCTGCTCCAAAAGGGGCGCATTGATGCTGGCCCGGAGTTGGTCTGGGCAAGCCAGGGTCACCTGGATATTTCTGGCCTGGGCCTTGGCTTCGCAGACCTGAATGGCTTCTTGCAAAGGGGCCTTGACCCTTTCATTGGTTAAGAAAATCTGACCTCGCTCGGCATCCTGCTCAATCCTGGAAAGGTTTAGCAGATCGTTGATGATCTCATTGAGACGTTCGGTTTGCTGGGCAATGATTTGCAGAAAGTTTTTGGCATTTTCAGGTTCATTAATCGCCCCGGCCAGCAGGGTCTCCACAAAGCCCTTGATGGAAGTGATGGGCGTCCTCAATTCGTGGGACACATTGGCCACAAAATCCCGGCGGGTTCGCTCCAACTGCCGGAGATGGGTCACATCATGGAGCACCATCAGGGTGCCGATAGTGCTCCCCTCCGGGTCTCTCAGTGAAGTTCCATGAGCCTGGAGAATGCGTCTGCCGTGATTAACATGAATCTCTTCTTCCAGAGGTTCGGTGGCCGCCAGAGTACGATTGCAGAACCATCGGAGCTCCGGGTCTTGAACCACGTCTGGGAAACGCTGGTTTTCCATAGACTCGAATTCTATCCCCAGCAGACGCGCCCCGGCGCGATTGAGGGAAATGACACGTTGCTCACCATCCAGGGCCACAACCCCCTCAATCATACTGGAAAACACGGCTTGCTGCAGTTGACCTTGCCTGATGAGGGTGGTGATGCGCTGTTCCATTTGTGCGGCCATTTCGTTCAAGGCCTCAGCCAAACTGGCCAGTTCAATAGTTTTCGGAATGGGCAGCTTTCGCCTCAGATCACCGTGAGCAAAGCGTTCTGCTCCCCGCTGCAAATCTTCCAAAGGCCTGGTGAGACGCCGGGAGATGATAAAGCTTAAGGCTGCCACCAGGAGGGAGATGGCCAATCCTCCCAGGGCAACTTTGAGATACATGGCCCGCAAGGCCCGGTCAATGGAGGTCATAGGAAGAGAAGCCCGGATTACCCCTACGATGTTTTCCCGGTGCTTAATGAGGACCGCCGCATACATCCGGGTGTGCCTCAGGGTGAAGCTGTATCTGGAAGATACCCCCAGCCCTGTCTTCATGGCCTCTTGAAATTCCGGGCGGTCTCCATGATTATCCATCTTGGCAGGGTCTTCCTCCGAATCGCCCAAGACGACTCCGGAAGGGAGGATGATGGTGAGGCGGGTGGCTGTCAGTTTTCCGAGGTCCTTACAAAGCTTATCTATCCAGGGACCGTCTCCGGAGGTAAGTGGTCTATCGATCCGGCCCTCCACCAGGCGAGCCCGGGTCTCCAGGTCTGCAACTGTCTGCTCCAGGAAGAAAGACCGCCAGGAGCGCGCGGCATACCAGGTAACCCCTGCCAATACCAGGAGTGTAATAAGAAGAAAGAAAGGAAAAAGGTACCAAACTAGCCGGATTCGCCGCATAGGTTATCCTTTAAAACGGTAGCCTATTCCCCGTACGGTCTCCAAGTACTTCCCATAGGGGCCCAGTTTTTTCCTGAGGCTGACAATCTGTACGTCCACCGAGCGGTCTGAGGCAGGATAGTCCTCCCCGTGGACTCCCTGGACAAGCAGGGCCCGGGTAAATACCCAGCCTGGCCGGGCTGCTAACAGGTGCAAAAGGCGGAACTCCGTTAAGGTCAACTCTAACGGTTGGCCATTAATCAGCGCCTCGTGGCGTCCGGGATGGATCTCCAGTTCGTAAATTTTTAAGGCATCAGTTTCCGTCCCAGGCTCGCGATATCTGCGGCGCAAGACCGTTCGTATCCGTGCCAGCAGCACCTTAGGGCTAAATGGCTTGGTGATATAATCTTCGGCACCTAATTCGAGTCCAGTGACTATATCTGCCTCCTCCCCTTTGACGGTAAGCATAATTATCGGTACCTTGCGGGTTTGGGGATTTCGCTTGAGCACCCGGCAGACTTCCAGCCCGTCTACTCCTGGGAGCATCAAATCCAGCAACACGAGATCAGGCACACTTAATCTTATCGCCTTCAAAGCTTCTTCGCCGGAGGTAACGCAGGTGGCCCGAAAACCTTCTTTGCCCAGGTTGTAACTGAGTAATTTAAGGATGTCTTCATCATCCTCGACCACTAATAAGTGCTCTTTACTCAAGTACCTTCTCCGCTGAGAGAAAGATTTTCGATTCCCTTAAACTAAAATACCACAGATTTAAAGATATGTTAGCAAAGGTGGCTGTAAATACCAAAGAGAGGAGAATGAATCTGCTGTGCCGAAGCAAACCCAAAGGAGATCCCTGGCTGCCAGCAGGCGAACAGGATTTACCACCAGCCAGGTTCTAAACGATAACGCACTTTCTTTGCTTTTTTGGTGCCGAGAAGAATAATTCCCGGACCTTATCTGACGATGGAGATGGGCACTGGCGCCTTGGGCTTGGGCTGGCCGCCAGAGGGCAGCCTGGACGCCGGCAACTCGTCAGAGACCGGGTGCGGACCCAGAGCCGCATCAAGGCAGAGCTGAGATTTTACGGGATTCATCTGCAAGAACCATTAGGCAGATGGACCCAGATGTACTTCGAGACTCTACGGAGTATTAGGTTTGGGAACCGCTGGATGCAGGAAAGCTTCAACCGCCTGCTGGAGCAGTATGAATTTTTAGGTGCGCAGATCGACAAACAGACCCAACTGCTGCGGGAATTATCCGAGACTGCGCGGTACCGGGAACGGGTGGAGATTTTGCAGAGCATCCCCGGTATCGGGGTAATCTCTGCCATGGAACTGCTGCTGGAACTGCAGGACGTGTCCCGCTTCCGACGGGCCGAACAACTGGCGGCTTACGTGGGTTTAACCCCGTCCCAATACTCCAGTCCGGATAAGGTGCGCCTGGGCCGCATCACCGGCATCGGCAAGAATACCTGCGGGCCATATGGGTGGAAGCCTCATGGAAGCTAATCACCAAGGATCAGGTGATGCGCGAGAAGTATGAAAGGATCAAGATCCGTGCGGGCGGGAAGCGTGCCATTGTGGCCATTGCCCGTACCCTGCTGCTGCGCATGAGAAGAATGTTGCTGAATCAACAGGCATACGCCCTGGACCTGGCAGCTTAGCATAGGGAAGTAAAAACCGGTTTAGGGCATGGCGACGGATCACTGTGAGTGCCTTGCAGTCGGCAACCACGTTGGCAAGTATGTCAGGCCTGATGGAATACCCCGGATTACTTACTTGCGGTCCCACCTGAGCGGGGAACCACGAATAGGAGACTGGCTTGGATTCTAACCGGATACCGTACCACCTCGGCAATTTTGACTTTGCACCTAGGAGTGATCAATAATTAATGAGAGTAATTAACTCTTCAGGCCGCGTGCCTGTTACATTTTAATTGAATTGGATTTCTGATCTCCAGAGAAATCCCGGAAAACTTATTGTCAACTTACTCAAGAGGGCCACAAGCCACCAGCGGCCTTTGGTGGTTTTAAGATTTTTGCTGAGGTGAAAATCATACTCTTTCTCAAACAAATTAGGGTTTCCCTGGTTGATTCCTATCTTCTGGAGAGCTTAAATATAGACATATTAACCATCCTTCAAGGAGGAAGGGTGATGAGTCTTGGAAATAACCCAAGAACATCTCTTAAAAGAAAAAAGGATTTACTTAATTATCCTAAGATACACGCAACGGAAAATTATATTTTGATCTCTATCATTGTTATAGCTATTATCGCAGGCGCTTTTTTGATGGGAGCGAAAATAGTCGACTTATATATATCGAGTACTACCGCTTTCCCACATTAATCAAAGAATAAGAAAGTTAGCGTCCCACTAAGGCGGTTCTAAATGGCTTCAAGAAGCTATCCTAGGGCGCCTTGGTAGTAGTTATTTCATGAGCCTTATGTGGCTAAGACTTTAGAAAAAGGTTGCGGGAACCTTCAAGCCATGATAATTGCCTCTCAAGCAATGCCTCTTTTCTGGGATTTCCCTCCAAGTGGGTACAAGTTAGATGTTTAGCCTGCATGGAGCCTTTCAATGATATAAGCCTACCTCTCTGGATGGGAAAAGCTGCCGTTCATAAGGCATGTCTCATTCCCCCATTTTCCTTATAAAGTTATATCATGGCCTTCGTTATTAACTTTTCAGCAGTTATACGTTTATTTCTTTAATCTACGACTACCAAGGAGGGAGCATTATTTTGTTATATATTATCTGAAATGTCTTGCAATGGTAGTGATACCTTATCATTACAAACAATATGACAGTTTGTCATTGGCTGCGCTATAAAAACACGATCTCGGCCTCCTCTTTTGGCTTGATACATTGCCGTATCCGCCGCTCTTATAATTTCCTCAACCGTAGATCCATGATCCGGGAAAACTGCCACCCCCAAAGAAAGAGTGACAGGGTTATGCAGCTTGCCATTGTGCTCCACTTGGAGATGTTTAAACTCTAATCTTAGTTTCTCAGCACGCTCATAAGAAACATCTAAACTAGCTCCTGGTAAAATCAGAACAAACTCTTCTCCTCCAAAGCGACAGGCAATATCTTCATCACGTTTTTGGGTTTTTATCCACTCCCCAAATTGGCGTAGTAGAATATCTCCCACGTTATGGCCAAACCTGTCGTTAAATTCTTTGAAGCGGTCGAGATCCATCATGATAAAACCCATGGGGGCGCTGAGCCGTTTGACTCTGGCGCATTCCCGTTCGATTGTCTCTTCCATATAACGTCGATTGAACAAGCCCGTCAGAGGATCACGAATAGCTTGGGTACGAAGAGACTCCCGCAGTCTTAAATTTGCCAGCGACAACGCTATATGCTCGGAAAAGCTTACGCTCAGACGCTGCTTGGTCTCTAAAAGAGCCTCCAGTGAAACAATCGATGAGTTAGCCTCGCTATTACCAATCTTCAAATGCAACACTCCCAGAACTTCGCTTTGGGCTATCAAGGGCGCACAGATGTAGCCAAACAATGATTCTTCTGATGCATGCTCACAAAGCAAGCCGGGGCGACCTTTCTCATACCGATATATCCGACTGCGACGCAAGGCCCAGCAATCATTAGGTACAAAAACACTTATATTAGGAGGATCCTCTCCCCAGGTCGCCACTTGCTCCAGAAGGTTCTTTGAGTTAGTCAGGACATATAATGCCCCGGATTCTTCCGAAAAAATCCTACCACCAAACGTGGCGACAGTGTCGTAAACTTCTTCGAGTTTAAGGCATGTTTGGAGTAACTCGCTCATTTCGTTGAGGGAGGCTATGTTGCAGTTTTGTTGGGCAGCTTCGGAATACAAGCCCTTCAATTTTTCATTGGCCGCTTGCAGCTCTTGTTCTGCCTGTTTACGTTTGGTGATATCGAAAAATACTCCACTTATATACTTGACCGTGTCTGCTTCATCACAAATTATCTGCCCCCTTTCCCGTATCCAAAGAGGCTCCCCTTTCTTATTAACTATTCTGTATTCTCTCGCATATGACTTGTCAGTCTTAAGAGCCCGCAGGAATTGCCTTTTAGCTTCCTCGAGATCCTCTTCCAGGATGACTGTAGCCCAGGTGATTTTCCTGGAATCAAAATCGCTCCGTTTATAGCCGATAAGCTCTTCAACCTTGTCATCAAAGAAATCTACCGTCCAATCCATGTAACCTCTGAAAACCGTGCCAGGCATATTATTTACCAGCAGCCTATATTTTTCTTCGCTACTTCTTAAATCCTCCTCAGCCTGCTCCCGTTCCATAATTTCAAGGTGGAGTCCTTTATTGGTTTGTTCGAGCTCTTCTATTCTCTTTTTTACTTCATTCTCTAATACATTGTTGGCTTCTTTTAGGGCTTCTTCTGCTTGCCAGCGTCTATCAATTTCTTCATTAATTTGCTCAATCAAAGATTGGTATCGATATAATATGAGGCAGGCGGCGAGGTCAATAACTAAGCAAATTGAGAAAATCGTTATAATAAAATGATTCATAAAGGTCATATTAGGAGCAATGAGATTAATTAGTATTTGATATGAAAATATGATATTTAATGTTACGAAAGTCATCATTATTAACCTGAGAATTAACTTATCAGGTTTCTTCCATTCTGGTATCCTTTCTGATCGATGGACATAGACAGTCTGTGCCATTGTCATCTCCAAGCCATTATTAATTACTAACTAAGTCATTGCAAGTGTTTCTCAAGTTGCCCCATATAGGAAAATGCATTGCCAGTATCCTATGAAAAACTTGCGACACCTTTAATGTAAAAGCATTTGTCCGCTGCGCCCGGCAAGGTGCCAGTGATGGTCACCGCGGCAATAAAAGCCAGCAGGCCCAACCTCCACTGCGCTGGCACTAAAATTCATCCTTTAAGTAAATAATTATTAATCTATTCCTTTCTCTTTTCCTTCAATCTGAAATCGCGAATTCTAATCCTTTGGAAGCGCGACTTATAATCCTAGATTTCATTAAATTCCCTTATCCAACGCCCACCCGTAATTGTAAAGGAAACCGCAAAGAATATGGTCAAGGTGGATAAAGTATGATGAGATAAATACTAAAGATAAATCAGGATATAGCTGATTTTGTCCTTCGCTATACCTTAATTTATGGGGGGGAGAGGTCTTAGGCGAGAATCGAAAGGGCGCGATGGAAAGACTTCAGATTCCATAACTCTTTCTATGTGGGTTCCTTTTGTCAAGTCTTTTTAAGCAAACGTCAGGGCATTGCACGACTCCAATCAGGTATTAATAATTAATCCGTTTGGGTTGGTTGGTTCCTTAGAATCGATGGCCTCAAAAGGCCATTCCAGCTTATATTCGTTCTGACACTTGATCAGACACCTCATGCTGCATGCACTTGGGTTGGGTTTGGGGGACCAATTAATAGCATAGAGGCCAAATCCTGTAAGTGGAAATCACTGCTCTTTATCAATTCCTTACGAGCTGAAAATCATAGTTTGATATTGCTATCATAGCTGTTTCTCAGAGCCTGTTGGCATTCTCTTGTGGAACCTTATCTTTGAGAAATCGAAAAATTTCCGTACGCATAATATTGACCAGGGGTTCAGGAGTCCCTTCCCCCGGGGTTTGGTCTTCCAGGGGTAGCTATTCTTACGGTGGCCGGCGCCAGAGCCGCGACCTGGCAAGCGGTTGAGAGTAGAGGGGCTGTTTGGGTGCTCCAGGGCCGCCAGGGCAGGGAGGGAAGGGCTCTCGGTGGAATCCCGTCCAGGAAACCGAATTTTATGGTTATTGCTGGGGATAGCGCGGGGGAGAAAGAATAGGGGGTTAGGTCGCCTGACCTAACCCCTTGAATTTACTGGCGGGGACGACGAGACTCGAACTCGCGACCTCCGGCGTGACAGGCCGTAGGGATTGATTTACCCACCTTTACTCCCCCGTCCTAAAACCCCTTGATATAAAAAGATTTCCCGTTTGCACTTTTCCCTTGACTTACTCAAAAATACCCTTATACTGGCCTTAGATGTGGGGAATAGTGTGGGGAATATAATTTACCAAGTTGGGAGAATAACTTATGCCCACCTTAAAGAGGATTAAGACCAGCTATCCCGGAGTGTTTTACATCGAGGGAACCTCCCCGGCCACCGGCAAGCCGGAGCGGATTTTTTACATCCGCTACCGCAAGGCCGGGAAGCTGATTGAGGAAAAGGCGGGGCGGCAATTCCAGGATGATATGACGCCGGCCCGGGCCGCCCTGATTCGCGCTGAGCGGGTGCAGGGCAAGAAACCATCCCGGCAGGAAGCCAGGGAGCAACGGGAAGCAGCCAAGCAGACAGATGCAGCGCGCTGGACTATCAACCGCCTGTGGCAGGAATACAGCGCCCAAAAGACCGACTCGAAGGGGCTAAAAGTGGACCAGGGCCGGTTTGACAATCATCTAAAGCCGAGATTGGGGGACAAAGAACCCAGGGACCTTGCCCACCTTGACATTGACCGGCTGCGGATCGGCTTGGTGAAAACCAAAAAGCCGCAGACCGTCAAGCACGTCATGGCCCTGCTTTCCCGAATTATTAATTTCGGCGTGAAAAAGGGCCTCTGTCCCGGCCCCTCCTTCAAGATAGAACTCCCCAAGGTCCACAATAAGAAGACGGAAGACCTCACCGGGGAGCAACTTACCGCTCTCCTTGAGGCGATAGAAGCAGGACCCCAATATCCAGGCCTCCAACTTCATGCGGATGGCCCTGTTCACCGGCATGAGGCGGGGCGAACTCTTCAAATTCAATGGCAGGACGTGGATTTTGAGCGGGGCTTTATCCACATCCGGGACCCCAAGGGCGGCCAAGATCAGAAGATACCTTTGAACCAGGCGGCCCGGGAGCTCCTGGAGGGGCACCCCCGCACCGGCAGCCCTTATGTTTTCCCCGGACGTGGCGGCAATCAGCGCACGGACATCAATAAGCAGGTGAGCCGTATTAAGCAGGCTGCGGGCCTACCCAAGGACTTCCGGGCCCTCCACGGCTTGCGGCATACCTACGCGTCTATGCTGGCCTCAAGCGGCCAAGTGGACCTCTACACCTTGCAAAAGCTCCTGACCCACAAGAGCGCTGCCATGACGCAGCGTTACGCCCACCTGCGGGATGAATCCTTAAGACGGGCGGCTGATCTGGCGGGGGACTTGCTTACCCAGGCAATGAACGGCAGCAGCCAGGTGGTGAACCTCGAGGATAAATAAAACAAGCCGGCCCCGGGGTCTCCCCGCGCATAGGAGGCAGCCCATGCTACTGCTAACCAGAAGAGTCAATGAGACGGTTCTTATCGGAGAGAACATCCGCATCATGGTGGTATGGATTCGTGGGAAACAAGTGCGCCTGGGCATCGAGGCCCCGCCTGACCTTTTGGTATTGCGGGGAGAAGAAAAGCCGACAGGCGGAGCCCAGTAGAACCACTCAAAGTTTCCGGCGATAGGGTGCGCACCCGATAAGGCGGACATCCTGGCTGCTTTCCCCCGGAACCCCCACCAGTATCATTCCATTAAATCTTCCATCTCTCGCCTGTTCTACTTGGTGTCTTTAAACCTTATTAATATAAAAACCTTATTAATATCGAGGGCTTGCGAGAGATGTCCCAATCTTTCCCCTGTCCTACTCTCCGACCTGAGCAAATACCCATGTATTTGATAAATTTTTCTTTTAACCAAATTCACCCTTGACACCCGGTAGGCCTATCCCGTATTAGGGAAAATAGGAGAGAGGTAAAAGTTCATGAATAAAATTGATGAGATTCGGGTAATTGAATCCGCCCTCAATGAGGCCGAAGCAGGTCGGTTTTTGGGCTTGGCCCGCCAATCACTTGCCAACCTCCGCTGCCGCGGGGCGGGACCCCCTTACCACAAGCTAGGCTCCCGGGTTGTTTACAGAATCAGCGACCTCGAGAAATATTTAGCTCAAAGGCGCATCGACCCGGTGGCCCAGCGCGAGGTTTTATAAAAAAGACCGCCCTCGGGCTGCCACCCGGGGGCGGTAATGTGGGAAGTTAATTAAAGAACCGAAAAGCTTTAGGGGCACGATAGAACATCTCCACCCTAAGGTCAAGAGTTTTTTCTTTAATTTCTTCCCCCTCCCTGTATTTTTTTGCCCTTGCCCGGACGCCAACGCCTCTGGGGGGGTACTCCTAGACAGGGATCTTTTCTCCATTGGAACAGGGGCCGCACTCTCTGGCCCCAGCCGCAGTTTAGGGGGGAAACTTTAATGAGATCCAGGAATATAAAGGCGGGGTTTTTTAGAGATGCTGAGATGTTAGAGTTCCCCCTGGAGGCCCGCTTCTTGTTCATCGGTTTGTGGTGTTTGGCAGATCGAGAAGGCAAATTGGAAGATAAGCCCCGCCAAATCAAAGTTGAGGTTTTTGGGGAACGAATAGAATGTGATTGCGATCAACTCTTAAATCTTTTGGTGGAGCGCAATCGAATAATCCGCTATTCTATTGATAATTCTCAATATATTAAGATTATCAATTTCTCAAAGCATCAGTCACCTCACCACACGGAAGCTCAAAGCAAAATCCCTGACCCTCCAGACCTTCACGGTGAACTCACGGTGAGTCACGGTGAATCTCCTGCACCCTCCCCCCTAGATTCTCTGAATCCTGATTCTCTGAAAAGAGAGAGGTCGGCAAAGCCAACCTCTACGGACGGCAAAGCCGCCCGCCCCTCTTTTTTTTCCGTTAATGACCTGGTGAAACTATGGAACGAGCTTGCCGATGCGGTATTTCCCAAGGTGCGGTTGCCCTTGGCGGATAGCCGGGCCCGGGCGGTCCAGGCCGCCCTCAAGTCTCAACCTGACCGGGCATGGTGGGTCGAACTCTTCAACCGAGTAAACGGCTCCCCCTTTCTCAAAGGCCAGACCGACGGGAAGTGGCGGGCAAATTTCGACTGGGTCATCAAGAAACGGGACCAGATCATGGAAGGAACCTATGACCCCTTAGCCGGGGCCAATGCGCCGCCGTCCAAGTGTCTCATCTGCGGAGGGTCTGGCTACATTAAAGACAGCGAAACGGAGAAATTTTATGAATGCCAGTGCCGGAAAAAGGAAGCCGTCAACAATTAAACATCTCCACGAACCGATCTGTAACCCTGAAGGAGAGCAAGCAATCCTTGGAGCCATCCTGCTGCGCCCCCAGGTGCTGAACCAGATAAGCGATATTCTGGAACCCGGGGATTTCTACCGGACGGCCCACGCCCGCATCTACCAGGCCATGGTGGACCTTTACAAGAAGGGCGATCCTGTGGATCTGGTGTCGGTAAATACTTTATTGAAAGAGCGGGGGCAACTGGAGGAGGTGGGGGGACCGGTCTTCCTGGTCAGCTTGAGCGAACAGGTGGGGTTTGCCACCAACGCCGACTATTACGCCCGGCTGGTGCATGATAAGGCCGTGCTGCGCCGCCTGGAGGAGGCCGCCAAGGAGATTGCATTGGCCTGCCATGGGCCGGTGGAGAAGGTTGAGGAATTTGTGGACGCCGCCGAGCAAAGAATTTTCTCCATCGGGCAAACCAGAAGGCCGGGTATAGCCCTTCCATTAAAAGATCTTCTCCCGCCAGAGATACAGCTTATCGAATCCCTTTACTATCACCCTGGGACCCCGGGGCTCTCGACCGGCTTTACTGATCTGGATAGGGTTACGGGAGGATTTCAAGCCGGGGACCTAATCATCCTTGCTGCCCGGCCAAGCATGGGCAAGACCGCCCTGGGCCTGAACATTGCCTATAACGGTGCCACCCAAGCCCAAACGCCGGTGGTCATTTTCTCCCTGGAAATGTCTAGGAGGCAACTTATGAATCGACTCATTGCCATGGCGGGTAACCTCGATTCCTACCGGCTGAAGCAAGGGCTTTTGACGCCCGAAGAATGGAGGATGTTTGAGAAGGTATCTGCCGATCTGCAAGAGCTTCCGATCTTCATCAATGACGAGACCATGATCACCCCCATGCAAGTCCGATCCGAGGCACGGCGGTTGAGGGCAGAGCATGGTATTGGGTCTGGTAATCGTAGATTACCTGCAACTGATGAAAGACCCGGAGTTTTCCAGCAGAAGTCGAGAACAGGAAGTCGCCAGTATTTCCAGAAACTTGAAGGCCCTCGCCAAGGAGCTTTCCGATCCCGGTAATGGCCCTTTGTCAGTTAAACCGGGAGATTGAGAAGCGGTCCAACAAGCGGCCCCAACTGGCGGATCTGCGGGAATCCGGCGCCATTGAACAGGATGCGGACGTAGTGATCTTCCTACATACGGAGGGCGAGAATCAGGAAACCCACGTTGCGGGTATAGAGTTGAACGTCGCCAAGCATAGAAATGGCCCCACTGGCAGGATGAACCTGGTGTTCCTGCGGAATTTTCAACAATTTAAGAATGCTGAGAAATAGCGGCCCGATAAAAAGGAGACCCACAAAGATGAAAGTGGTCATCAAAAATTAGGCGTTATTATACTTGACATACCCGGCGCATGATATAACCTGTTATCACGCTTGGTATATTTAAGAAATTTGAGTATAATAACGCCTCTGAGGAGAAGGGGCGATGTCTATACTTGACTTTAGCACAAAGGATAACCTTGACAAGGTTTCTCGGTCATGGAAAGGTAAATTATCTAATTTCAAGGTGCCTACCCTTGAAGAGATCAGGGAAGAGAGAAAAAAGAGGATTATAATTACCATAGCTTCTGTATATGGTGATGATATGGGTGATAGGCTCCACGCTTATTGCGATGACAGCGCCGATGGCAGCGGCATGCGTACCTTTGCCTTTGCTGGAATTGTGGGAACTCAAGAGGAATGGGATGAAATAAATCCCGCTTGGCTAAAATGCACAGGGGGGAAGGAGTTTCATGGTACAAATTGTGAATCGGGTCATGGAGACTATAAGGGTATTCTTAAAAAAAAGCGACTATAAGAATATAAAAACTTAACAACCATTCTTGCTGATGAAAGCGAGTTGTACGGCTTTGGAGTTGCTGTAGATATGGCTGCCATGAAAAGTTATCTGTCGGATGCCATTGAAGATGCACCATATTATCATTGTTTTATGCATGTGGTAATGGGATTAGCAGAACGAGGTTATTTATCTAATCCACGAAAAAAGGTTCAATTTAACTTCGACAAGAATTTGCGACGCAGACATAATTCTATCTTAATGCTTGAATGTTTATCGGAATGGCCCGGTTGTGAATATGGTCAATATATTGATGCAGGTGATATTAGGTTTTTATCGCATGAACACATCGAAATACAAGCAGCATGTTTATTAGCTCATGATACAATGAAACATTTAGACAACATATTACTTGCTGAAGGGTTGCCTACAAGAAAATCATTAAATAGACTACTTAAAACAAATAGGTTTTTATGCCATATATATAATAAGGAGTACTTTGAAGATATTTCAAAAATAATAGATTCTTATGATAATAATAATACTTCATGGCGGGATGATTACCCACAATGGCTATTAGAACGAAGATTAGATGATAATAACTCTAATAGAATAGGTTATCTTCTTTCAACCATTCCAGCGAAACCGATTATTATCAAGTAATAAAGTTATGAAATTCACCATTCCCTTGCCTCCCGAATCCGGCAAGGTGGGAGATTAAAATCAAGAGTTTGGAGGAAACATTTAATGCTTAGAAGTTTCATACAAATTACGGGGGCAATTCTTACGATAGGAGCTTCATTCTTTTTAATAATAGCCAATTTGGGCCTCACGCCGAATACCATTGCAAGATTATCTTGTACTATACAGGGATGGGGAAACTGGGCGCCTGCGAACAAAGAAGCCATTGCAATTTTAGCCAAACAATCAGCATATACGCGGAGCGGTTTCGTATTATTAATATTCGCCTTTGTATTGCAAATGATAAATTTGTTGAGGCGGGAGACAGTAGATGATATTGGAGCAGGTAATTGGAAAATTAGTTTAATTTCCATTGGGTGTTGTGCAATAATAATACTTATTGCATACTGGTATTCCAATAATTTATCTAATAAAATTATGAAAGAAAGCATTGATATTATAGAGAAGATGTTAAATCCAGCGGAGAACGGTTAAGGGGATTGCCATGGCCAGGAAAAAGCGGCCAGAGCCCGGGCGCGGGTTTATGCGGGATAACCCCAGATCTGTGCTTTATACTTTTGGACGATTTTAGACGCGATGCCGAGGGAATTGTTTGGCAGGAATGTGATTCGTGCTTTTGGCAGATTTTGGCAGCGATTTTTTGTACTGGAATATTTTCGGGCCTCGTCTCCCTGATACACAATAATTTGTGCTGTTTTTGTGCTGTCTAAATTCTACTTCCTAGTTCGTTCCTAGTTTTTTCCACCTAAATTCTCCTTTCTTTGAGCACAAAAAGAGCACTCATCTTTGTGGATACCCCTTATTTAAAAGGTTCTTCTGAGATAAGCCTAATTAAAATTAATTAAAAATTAATTAATTAAAAATTAATTAATTCCTATTATTTTCCTATCTCGGTTTTAATTGGCTTCTTGGGTGACTCCTTTAATATTCTATTAATATAAATATAATAGGTAGATATTACCTTCCCAATATAGATGTTGGGAAGGTAATATCTATTAATATATTTTATATATTAATATAAAGGGAACTATATACAAAACCTTAGGGTAGTTTTGTATATAGTTCCCATATTTTATATATTAATATAAATATACTTAAGAGATAATAGGATTCTTTGGGCTCTCAAGATTTAAGGCTTCCCCTGAGTAATTTTATTTTTAAATTATTTTTATTTTTTATTATTTCCCCATAATTGCTTTAGGTGCCTCTTATATAATCCCTTAGTCTTCTTAGATAGACTCTATATATTAATACTATCTAATAAGTATATTCATAGGATTCTTTCATGGTGAGGCGGGGGTGAGAGTAAGGGCTCACTTTTTCTTGCGGGGCCGCATTAATAAGGCTGTTTTCAATAATTAGTTTTGCGTTCAATTACCGCAATCTGACTTTTGGCATTATATAATAAGAGCCAAATATAGAATTGAGGGGGCTATCAACTATAGTTTTCCCTCCCGGGGCCGGGCCTGCGCATCATTTTAGGGAAGGGGTAGAGGTCGAGGTCCCCCCGTGGTCGTGGCGCCAGGGCCGTCTCACGAGGCCGAATCTCTGGCACCGGAGCCGAAAAGGGCCAGGGAGCCTCTATCGCCATCTCTAAGCGGCGGCCCGGGGGCCCCCCTTACCCCTATCCTTCATTTCCCCCGTAAGGTCATTTTCAGGTCCCTGATGGCCTCCTTTGACCCCTACCCCGGGGTTCCCGCAAAGATGTCTGTGGGACCAATACCCAGAGGCCAGCCAGGGCCCGGGAGAATTTCTCCCACCCCCACCTCACGAGCAAGGCAATGGTGAGGTCAGGGGGTGCCGGCCGGGAACGATTTAATCCACGGCAACGGCGGTGCATTTCCCCCTGGATAAGATTATGGAGGTCTGTGAATTGGCCGGGGCAAGGCGGAGGCGTAAGGGAGGGAAAGGAAGACCTCCCGAGGCAATGGTGAAAATGCGCGAAGTTAAAAAGAGGGCCAAAGCCCTTTTAAGGGGGAATATGCGGAGACCTGGAAGGAAGCGGCTGAATATTTTAAATTGGAAAAGTTCCTCTATCGGGTTTCATGGGCTCAGACCGCCGGGATACAATCGGGGTTATTTGCAGGGATAGAGGCCGAAGGCGGGTTTAATCTGGGCAGAGGTCCATGCAGCTTGTTTATTTAGTTAAGCCTTCTCTAATTGCTTTTTTAATTCTTCAATTTCAGTCTTGATATCAATTGGTAAATCGTTTCGGATTAACCATCGAGCTAATTTACTGACGACAACCTTAAGCAAAGCTCCCCTCAGTAGATTAACTTTTTCTTCAGGAAAAAGTGTCTTCAATCCGAATGGGTCTTCTTTAATTTCTGTTCTATCTTTATCAAAGCTATTAATAAATTCTTCTATATCTTTTTGGAAGGTAGGATATCTTCGAATCAAATGTTGGCAAAATATCTTAGCATTTTCTGGAACCAAAAAATCGTCCAATTCTTCTGAGGTTATTTGTATATCTCTGGTGCATGCCGATGTAACACTTCGACTGGTAATGCGTCTAATTCGTGAAACTTCTTTAATTGCTTCAATCCTTGTATAGTTCGATTGCCGAACAAGTCGGTAAACCTCAATAATATGACGTAAACCTTTCGGCAAGTTATCATCCATATTTTATTCCCTGTCGTTATAATTAATTAAGCTGATAAGTGAGGATTGTATTTCTTGTATAATGAGTCAATCGATCCATCATCCGCTGCTTTCAAAACTGGAGCCATTATTCTATCAAATTCTTCTAAAAATTCAGGATATTTTTCAAGTACCTGCGGTGCCTCTTTTCTTATTATATAAATACCGAGAGCCCTGGCACACATTGGAGGTGGCAAACATGCAAACAAATAAGTTTCATTCATAGCAATGGTTCGATTTAATTCGTTATTAAATTTCTCCCCATAGAAACTTCTTCTTCTAAGCCAAACATGAGATAATATCCAGTGGATATCTTCACCTTTCATTTTGTCATTGTATTTAAAAAAAGATTTTTCAATAGAGTCAATAATCTCTTCCCCCAATACCTTCGGGTTAGCCAAACTTCTAAAGAATCTAATAATACCCATTATAATACTCCTTGTTTCTCGGGCACAGGCAAGTCATCATTTTCTTGGTACTTTAATTATAGCTCCTTGGACTTCCGACTAAAACGAAATTATGCGGCACCCTTGGCCACCGCAGTCAAAAAATGGTTTTGGAGACCTCTTGGCCCGAACTATTTTTGGTCAGCCAATTTATCCCTTAATACCAGGGTCCCGGGTGGCGCCTTAATTCCCAAGCGGACTTGTCTTCCTCTGATTTGCAGGACCTTAATCTTCACATTTTCAGGGATAGTGACCACCGCTTCTATTTTCCCTCTAATGTTGAGCCTTATCTTTCAGTTAGGAGAGTTATTTTATGAATTTTATTGCATAAAATGAATAATTATGCTGTGATGAGCTTCCCACAGCGATTGCAGTTCCACCAGACATTAAAAAAGCTCCAGGTTTTCTCACTTGTTCAGTAGACATTAGCAATATAGCGTCAGCTCCGATTTTGGCCGCTTCCTTTTTTGCCCATTTAATACTTACTGCAAGGCCCGCACCGTCAAATTGGGTTGTAATAAGAGCAATTTTATCATAAGATTTATCTGGCGGCTTTTCGATGTATACTTCAATATTCGATTCTGAGGTTGGTACATAAGTTTTGTTTGTTAACATAGTATGAGTTGTCGCACAACCCACGATGCTAAATACAACAAAAATAGCCAGAACATTTTTAATCATTTTTACCCACCTTAACTTTCGTCTTTTTAACACTACCCCTTGGCCTGATGCCGATTGAGGTTGGGGAAATAAAAAGCCGAGCTGCACCCTCAGGGCATCCCGGCTATCCAAGAAAAACCAGAATCATGGCTCCCCTCCTTACAGGGGGTACCTATTTCCAGATACCTTCCTTATTTCACAATCGAGGGAGAGATGTCAAGGGCGCCAGGGAGTATTTGACATTCACAAGAATCTCCCGGCGGCAGAACAAACTTTGCCTTTAAAATTTTCGGCACGGGTCCCATAGACCGGGGGGAGCCCCCTTACCCCCTTACCTTAACCCTGGGTTAGGGGGAGATCGTGCCGTCCAATGCGTGTCACGCATTCGTACGGCCAAAGCAAGAGCATATCCTCTCCGGTTTGGCATCCCTCTAAAAATCGGTTTGAAATTTTTTCGGCCTCGCTTCCATGAGGGGGGGGTGTCTGCTGGTCACCTGGAAAGTAATTTTGAAAAAATCTGCGTACCATCCTTACTTTTGGAGGGGGGGACTTAGGCGGTCCCGGGGTTTGGGGTTCCGGGACCCGGAAATCTATAGGGCCCTGGGGCGGTTACTAGGCATTATCTCCAGTCTCCGGTGTCCTATCGCCATAAAATCATTTCTCCGGCCATGAAATTAACCAGCCCACACCCCCCAAAAAAGAGTTAACCAAATGCCTCCAACCATGACATAATGCTTTCGGGTGAGGCACCATGAATCCTCTGGAAACCTACCCCAAGGAACTTACCGAGATCCGTTCCACCGGGGCGGCCACCCCGGAGACTTCCTACTACCCTGCCCTGTCCAATCTTCTCAACGAAGTCGGCAAGACCCTCAAGCCCAAAGTTAAATGCATCATGGGATTGCAGGACTGGGGTGCGGGGTTCCCCGATGGCGGCCTCTTCGCCCCTGACCAGTTCAAGAAGTCCGCCACAGAACCCCACCCCGGCACGATCCCGGTCCGTTCTGCCATCCCGCATTAGTTGCAATCCCTATGAGTCGGGTTATCTCTAACAAATTAGAGCAGGTTCAGCGCCGGAGGCAATTCTTTGAAAGTGCTTGCCGCCATTTTGGGCTTGAACCTTCTTTTGTAGAACAAATTCTTCTAAAGCAAGCGCCAGAATCCTGGGCTAATGAATTTGGGGCTGGTGTCAAAGGTGGTAGGGCCGCCTCATATCTTGCGCTTGCCCTTGCTAAGGTCGAGTGCGCAAAGGAGAACCACAAGTCGGAATATAATCTATGCCTTGGGGCAGCCAAGAAAGTAATCACTGATGAAGCGGCTTCTTACAGAGATGCATGGCGTGCATTGCTGACAGCAATGGAGCATTGCTATCAGGAACTACCGACCGAACTAAGGCCGCAATATGCTCAAGATATGTTGGAAATCGCGCGAGAAGGCCTCGAAGATACTGATCGAAGATTCCTGATTCCTGGGCATGAAAAGCCGTCACTTTTGGGTCAACTCGATGTACTGGTTTCAAAGCTATGCTAAATGTGAGGCTTTAGTTGGTGTTGAAGATAGCCAAACTGTTCGTGATTACAGGAGAAGGCAAAGAAACAGGAGCATGAGGGTACAAAGTGGGCCGGCCAAGCCATTTTTTCATAAGTTTAGGCACTACGAAGGGTTTCAAAGAACAAAGAGGGAAAACAGAGTCGCTTGGTTTAGAAATCGATACTATGAAAAGTACGGTGTAGAGGCGCCAGCGGATTTATTTGTCCCGTCCAGCCAAACCCCCGAAGGCACTCAAATTAAGATGGATTACTATTCGTTATTTGATAGGAACGACTACAAACAGTTTAGGGTAGAAATGGAAGCGCTATATAGAGAGCAATCGGGTTTGCCCGCGAAAAACGAAGGCTGGGTGAATCAGGCTTTCCTGGCTCGCTGCGTTGAAAAAGTTCTAACGGGAATTGAAGTTGTATGTGAAGCAAGCCCCCCCTGGCTGCATGGACAACGCCTAGATATTTTTGTCCCGTCTCTCAAACTGGCAATTGAATATCAAGGGGAACAGCATTACTTCCCCTTAGAGCATATAGGTGGTGAACAGGGGTTGAAGGACAGGCAAGAAATGGATGAGAGAAAGAGACTTGCTTGCAAAAAGCTAGGCATTACATTAATAGAATGGAAGTATGATGATCCCATCTCAGTTGAAGAAGTTTGGGCAAGGATAACCGATGCTGGCATAGAGATTCTAAAGTAAAGGCATGATGGGCGGCCTTAGGTAGGGAAAATACGATGGACGCAAAAGAGCGATGGATAATCGAGAAACTTCACGCAAAGATCATTCAAGGCACCTATGATGAAATTGATATTTTAGCTTTTTTGATAACACTACGTGAATCTGTACGAAAAGGGAGTCTAATTCGCGAGTTCGGGGACTTCATCGCACACCGCTCTAGGGACCGCGGCATTTTGAAGGAATACCTTGAGCGCCTCAGACATCTACTGCAAAACCCGATGAAATCCAATAGCTCGATTGAAGAGGTGGCTGTATACTCTGTTTATGACATTCAACGCTCCTTGAATGACTTGTTAGCATCAATAGGCCTGTCGCCATTCGGCGAGGAAATTGCGAACCAAGTTACAGTTTGTCTTATTTCGTTACTCCAATTTGTAAAGGTGCGAACCAAAGCCGCTTCCTCGGTTAACAGCTTGGTCATTGGGATTAGCTCTGACTTTATCGCTCTTCTCGGTCAGGGCCATGTTCCTGCCGGCCACGTTATTGCGTTCCCGATGCTCGTTGCACGTAACAATTATCTGCCTCTGCCCGGTGTTGATACTTGGATGATTCTGGATAACTTCGTCACAAAAGCGTATTCGGTAGGGGGGCAGTTCCGGCTCGAACAGCGGAAGCGAATGTCTTAACCCGGTTTTTTATCTTTTGGGAACTTAGTTGCCGAAGTGTATTGAGGTTATCTTTGATTCAGCACTCCCAACCTTCCATTCGTTTGGCACAGATTTGGCCGGAAAGAATTGTCTCGGTTCCAGTTGCCAGATGTATCCAGGTTTTAGAGGCCCATGTATCTCTAACGAACCCGTAACGAACCCCGATTATATGTTACTGCTATATCTGCGCAATTTACCACTTGGCGTTTGGTGTGCTGATATACTCATCATAGCTCTCTCTCAGAGCCTGTTGGCATCCTCTAGACAAACCCCATTTTGAAAAATCGAAAAATTTCCGGACGGATAATATTGACCAGGGGGGTAGGAGTCCCGTCCCGGGGTTTTCCTTTCCGGGGCCGCGAATTGTGTGGCTCCCGAGGCTACGGCTGGGGTATGGTGGGCGGCGTGCCGGCGGGCCAGATGCCTGTGGGGGCGGCGAGCCGGTTGCTTCCCCTGCCTCCAAAAACATGGCATAATGGCAATAGCCAAAATCCAATCCGGACTGAGGTTGACGGCTTGACCCCCTCCAAGTGGGGTAAAGGAGCTAAAAGACAAGCCGACTGGTTGGCAAGCCCAGCTGGTTTTCAGAACGAAGGAGGATTTTAAGATGCCAAAGAAAGCCGTAGTTATTAAGTTTTTTGCTCCTGTTATTGATGTCACAATTAATGCCTTAATGAACGCTATCGATCAAAAAATGAAACAGGGTGTAACTCAATTCATCATTTTAATCTCCTGTCCTGGAGGTAGCGTCTTTCATGGGCTATCGGCATACAACTACTTAAAAGGCTTACCCGTAACAATATCAACCCATAATTTTGGTAGTGTGGATTCTATAGGGGTTGTATTATTTTGCGGTGGCAGCCTAAGATATTCTGTTCCGCAGGCAAGATTCTTACTACATGGCATAATCGCAAGTTTTAAAAATGAGCGTTTAGAAGAAAAGCAACTTGAAGAGAGATTGAAGGGTTTGCAAATAGATATGGAAAATATAGCGAAAGTCATAGCGGCAAATACCGGGAAATCTGTCCAAGAGGTTACAGCAGCTATGCTTGAAAGAACTACACTTAATCCTGAGGAAGCTAAGGCATGGGGGCTGATTCAAGAAATTAAGTCTGAACTATTTGAAGCCGGCTCGGAAGTTATATCTATACAATATCAAGAAAGGCAAGGCCCTCCGGGCTCACCATGACCGGTTCTTCTGTTATCCTTGAGGTGCAGACCACCCTGGGCCACGCCTCGGTGGCCATTATGGGCCGCCTGATGCCATAGGTACCTGTGGTGTTTAGGTCGCAAATCAATTTATCGCAGAACCGCGCCGATACGAGGATGATTAAGAATGGACTCTATTAACCGCTCCGTAGCTGTGATCAAACCAAAGCAACCCCTCGTGGACTGGCTCAACGCCCTGCCGGATAAAACCCTTTTGTTCAGGCTTGCCGATCTTCGGACAGACTGCACCGTGCTCTTGTTGCCTGAATACGACGATGATCTCCAGACCCTTAAATTTATCAAGAAGATATATAAGGACATCTTTGAGAAAGAGTTGGATTCTTTCTGTACTGATCCTGATTATTGGCCCTCAAAACGCGACTATAAAACCTTCTTGAAATGGTTTGACATAGAGCTTCATTCCGAGGTGTTCGATACCGTGGATAAAGAAATTATCAAAGACCGGTGGGAGTAGGAGGGTTGGGTTGGCGATTGCTTTATCCCGCGTTTCCAGGGAAAGCCCCGCCGTCCGCCCGGCCTCCCGGGAGCCTGCTTTTATTGCTTGCTCGATAGAATTTTGAAAAAATCTCCGTGGCAATCATACAAGACCAGGGGGGCCAGTACCCGATCCCGGGGTTTGGGTGCCCGGGGAGTAGCTTTTTTTGAGGCAGGGAAAGGTGGCCGCGGGGAGGCCCGGATTCGGGAGGGAGACCGGGCGGCCGGGGCCGGCACCGTGGTCAGGGGCAAGAGCATGGCTTAGGGTCTGCGCGGCCCCAGGGTCACTTTGAAGTCCATTTCAGTCGGGAAGTGGGCAGGGAGCCGCCTATTAACTTTCGAGGAAAAGTTAATGAATATCAGATAAGGGGGATCATTGAGGAAGGTGCTTTAAACCAATGGATAAATCCGTTTTTTACCGGATTCTGTTAGAATTGATACTTCGCCTGAAGGCTCTACAAAATAACCAAGGGGGCCCCAACCACCAATAATATCACTTTCCCAAATAGCATGGTCGTGAATAATAACTAATTCATTATAATTAATAGCAATTTTTTTTGCAAATAATATGGCTAATTCAAGAGAACCAAATTTTGGTTCTTCATCAGGGAATCTTTTACTCATAATCCAAAAGCGCCCGGGGTCATGAAACCTCTTCCACAACCAATAATAAAAATATAATAAGTAAATCGGCCATAATAAATAAATATACAAGATTTTATCTTGATAGGCCCACAACCAAGATGGCCGCATACGCTGAAACAAATTCCACATGAAACCTCCCATCAGATAGAAAATTGTTCCAACAATATAATACTCGCTAAAAAAAGAAATAGTAGTTCCTGCAATGCATACGACGCATAAAATAGAAATACCTAAAAATCTTAATAATGCCATCTTAGCCTCCCAAGAGCCGTCTGGTAACATATCCTTCTCCTTAAATAGTGGTTGACCCCTTTACAGAACCGACTCTTTAATCTGAGATTATGCCGCTGGCTTAGCCATGCGGTCAAAAAAATGTTTTTTAGCGACCACGCTCACCAAATTTAACCCAGGTAGACTCCTCTTAGCCAGATTGGCTTATAGGTATGATAGCTCAACCTTCTCCGAATGTGAAATTTCAAGGCCGGGTCCCATCTACCCAGGGGGTCTTTGAGCCAGAACCAGGGTCATGGTGCTTTTAAAGGTGCCTCTGGGAATAGCCGCAGAGGCCTCCACAAGCCCACCGAATAGGTCAAAACCGAAGCCCGAAACCGAATGAAGGGTAAGATAAAGGGGTCCCCTGGAAAGATGGATTTATGGGCCTCAAAAGAGCCCTGGTAGTCCGGTACAAGGTGATAGCCAGGAGCACATCAACCCGGCCAGATTTTGCCTTTATAATTTTGGGGATGGGTCCCATAAGCCGGGGGGAGCCTCCTTACCCTTACCCTTCCCTTGGGTGGGGGGAAATCGTGCCGTCTGATGCGTATCACGCATTTGTACGCCCAAGGCAAGAGCATATCCTCTCCAGTTTGGCATCCCTCTGAAAATCGCTTTGAAATTTTTCGGCTTGGGTTCTATGAGGGGGGGTACTTCTGAGTCCCTTGGAATGAAAAAATGAAAAAATCTCCGGTGGGAGCATAGTAAGACAGGGGGTACAGTACCTTCCCCGGGGTTTGGGTACGCCGGGAGTAGCTTTCTACCTATGGGCTGCAAGGCGGGGAGCCTGGGGCTGCGGCCTGGACAGGGGTAGGCGAAGGGGGAGGCCGGCGCCGGGGCCAGGCCCAGGACTCGGGGCCAGAGGTGGAGGCTGCCCTGGTCTGGAGGGCTTGAGATGGCCCAGAATGAACGGAAAGGCAGGGACCCTAACCCCTTACCCTTCACCCGGGGAGATCGTGTGAAAATGGCCTACTCAGGCGCGGGATCTCGGGGAAGAAATGGGCATGGCAGAGGGAAGTATCACTCCCACGGGCGCAGGGAGGCGGGAACCAAGGGTGAGGTCAAATGTACCCACAACTAATCACCCCCACGAGCACGGGGGGGCGGGAACCGTTTCAGGAACCCTTTCGGTAAGTCCTTCGGTAAGCACTTAATCACCCCCACGGGGGCAGAGGGAAAACTGAGAGATGCCCAAGACCTGCTCCTGGAAGGCCCTATGGGATTCTGCAGCCCATACCCCCAGGCTAACCCCCTTCTTAGGCCCCAATCCCCCGAAACCGACCTCACCAGATGCCCGTGGTGAGGCGATGGAAGCGGGACCATTACCTTACCCCTCACCAGGAATCAACTACTTCCCCCCCTTGGCGGGGAGCAAGACGCCGGCAGCAGGGCTTCCGGCTGCGACTGTCTCCCGGGAGGCCCGGCTTCACACCCCAGGTATCTTGAAACGACGCGCAAACCCCACCTCTTATACCCCCGTTAGGAGACCTCTGTGGGGAATAGTGTGGGGAATGATTTGTTGGGCAAAAGAAAAGGGGCCAGCTTTTT
>CAVTZS010000007.1:0-60366 GCA_963739295.1 uncultured delta proteobacterium
CTCACCAACTATTTCCAGGGGAAACACGTCCAGTATGCAGCATAAAAAGTTAATCAGTTAAATGCTCTGAGTAATAATTGGGGTTGTTTATCCTTTATGATTGCAGAAGCGGTAAAAAAGATCGGCCAAGTTCTTTGTTTCCTTAGATTGAATATTTGCAATACTCTTTGCCTCCCAGCTCTTCCAAATTCTAATCGCATCTTATCATTTTTAATAAGTATTTCCAGCGCCTTAGCCGCCTCGATTGCATCACGCTCATGTACAAGGAGCCCTGTCTTCCCATGAATCACCATTTCAGGGATGCCGGAAACCCAGGTGGAGACCACGGGCAGGGACATGACCATGGCCTCCAAAACTACGGTGGGGAAAGCATCTCTATAACCATTGAGGTGGATTTCTGATAAGAGAGCAAAAATATCGGCTTTAGCCAAGGCCTGGTAAACTTCTCGTAGAGGTAAGCTTCCGGCAAAAAAAACCTGGTTCTGCAGTCCTAATTGCCAAGTGAGATTCCTAAATATTTCTAGATCAGGGCCCTCGCCAATTATCTCACAGGTTATCTCGTAGCCCCTTTCTTTCAAAAAATTGCATGACATGATCAAGGTGCCAAATCCCTTACAGCCCAGGAGTCTTCCCACCGAAACGATTCGAATCTCATCATGGGAGCCCTCCAATTCTTCTTTCCCTCCTAAGGTTATACCCATAAGTTTCTCGGGCTCCGAGATATCTATGCTGTTATAGACCCGGAATATTTTCCCTGAATATTTATAACCAGTAACCGAATCAAGATACTTTTTGCTGTATTCACAGACCGCCACGACAAAACTGGCCTGGGCCAATTTCTCTGGCAGCAAGATTGGTTTCACAAAAATATCCCCCGAAGCGTGTGCCGAGAAAGAAAAAGAAATTCCCAAAAATCGACTTGCCGCTAATGCCATATTGGTTCCTGTAGGAAAATGTGAGTGTATATGATTTATCCTAAGCCTTTCAATCTCTTCAGAAAAACCAATACCACAAAAGCAATGGTAAAGCGCTTTAAAAAAAGTGACGGTCTCTACTTGGAAAAACTGACGGAAAAAGATAGTGATGGTTTGAATATACCGAAGCGGGTGAAGGATAATATTTTTGAGGTTTATAATAAAATGACGGACCATATTATCAGGCCGGGCAAATCTGCAAAGTCCTGCAATTGGTTCTGCTGAAGTTGCATCAATCACTGGATCAGTATTTCTTCGTAAGGCAAAAATAAATACATTAATATTTCTCTTTAAAATCGCCTGTATTTCCCTACGTATGAATGTTTCACAAGGGAAACTATTTATCATATAGGCGATTCTTACATTTGGTTCCAAATAATTTCGCAAAATGATCTCCAACGTATTGTTCTAATAGTTTATTAAGATATTCTTCTATGCAAATTAGCGACCAATTGCTTCAACTTCCGATAACCGGCCCTTAGTTTTTGCCCTGATATGACCACCACAGTGCTCATCAGATTCTGAGATACTTCAAATTCCCAAAAAAACACATCCATAGCATTCTTCTGGCATAAACCGGATTTGAATTGATATAATCCAGGATTCATTTCAGGGTTAATACCGCAGAGGTCATACCATCGACACCCGTTGGATTTCAACCATTCCACCATGCGCCATTGCAATAAGAATGACGCGTTTAAGTCTAACCCCCTGATTCCTGTGGTGGAGATAAGAGTTATCGCGGCATTCCCCATGTGTGAGGTGACTCGAGTTGCAATTGGTTCATCTGCAAATTTGCAGACCATAATATGCATCCGGAGGTCATCAGGAAGGTCTTCTTGAATGGCCTGAAAATCCCTAACAGGCAGGAAATCTGCGAATTTTTTCCTGGATCGCATTTGATTATAACTATAGAGGACAACCTCAAATAAGTGATTGCCTGTGCCTTCAATCACTTTTAATTCATTTTTCCTGGCACGGTTCAAGTTTTCTCTCCATTGTCTTCTACAACTCTTGTACAAATCATTTAGCGAGGATGACAGATCCACTATTAAGGTCCGGTAAAGCAAAACCGGCGGCTGTTTCTTAAATTCTTCAGCTTCTAGCAGTGAGTACATCGCTTCCGTGTTTTCGCCGATTTGGTTGGGAAGGACCCTGAGAAGAAGGCCCCTTCTGACCACGTACTCTTCTTTTAAGCTTTGGATTATTTGATGAAAAATCTCGGGGGCTGGCACCCTTCCCCGAAGCTGCCACATCGGCCCCCACTTTACATAGGCAATTCCCCGTCCAATTAAAGGAAGCTTGATAACCCAAGATTGAGCAGCTGCAACGATCTCATCACCCTTTTTCAGAACCAGATGACTTAACTTTTCTTCCCCCCGGCGGATTGCCCCATAGGACCAGGTCTGATAAATGGAACCGTCATCGAAGTTTCGCAGGATACCGGTCCAGCTATCCTTGTCAACGTTATCCACCTCTACTTTAAAGTCCGAACCAACCAACTTAATTTATCCTTTCGTTTAATTATTTCGAATAATGGCTACCTTATAGGTGATTTGCAAACCAGTCTCCTCTTATCAATGCCATCACTCCGTAGCCCGATGAGGATCCCCATCATGCTGTAATAAATAATATTGTTGGTTGGTTCATGAGCCACAACAAATTGGCTGTTTATTAAATATACTAGCATGAATGCTGTAACCCAATTGGTACTATCTTTACCCCAGGTGGCAGCATACGATTTCCTTGCCCTAAGATAAATCATCGAGAAAATTACGAGATAAAGAATTAATCCAAGCAACCCTAACTCAACCACTATGTCAATCAACGTATTGTGGGCTACAGGATTACCCATTAGCCTCGAGGGAACATTTTCAGCCTCTGTCTCATGAAATAATAGAACCTTTTCTTTGAACTGCCCAAAGCCGTGACCAAAAACTGGTTTCTGGGCAACCATCCTTAAGCCTGCAGTCCAGAGCTTGATTCGATAAGAAATCGTACTTTCATCCCCAAGGCGTTCCTGAGCCATTTTGACCGGGAAAATTCCAATAAGCCCTAAAAGGAATATGCCAGCAATAATTATGACAAAACCTCGGATATATTTGCCTTTCAGTGTTGGTGAAAATTTGGTGGCCATAAGCGAGATAGCAAATGCTACTGCCAGCCAGGCTGCCCTGGTGTAAGTAAAATAAATCGCGAACAGGCTCAGGGTTCCCGCGATAAATATCATTAATTTGCTACTGGTCTTGTCAATATAAAATCTTCCCAAAATTATACAAAAGATTAATCCCAATGCGAAACCATTCCATTCAGACTGTAATAATAGTCCACCGGAACGGCCGATGCCAATGGTGACATTAAGGGTTGAATCAGCGATCCAATTTGGTATTAAAATCGAATACCATCCTATCCTTTCCAAGATTGAAATTCCCGCCATGTAGGTGCCGAGGATCATCATTATTTTCGTAAATTCCCTGGCATCCTTGTAAGAGAGAAAAGCTCCAGCCAGCATTGAGAAGAGGATCAAGGGCAAACCGAGCATGCGCATGAACCAGGCGAAATTCTCCCTTGTAACCAGACTCAGAGCAACCATTTGGAATAATGCAAAAAACACCAAAACACCTATGGCAATCCCTAAGTAGCCAATTCTAGAGAAAAAGTCCTTCCTTAAATGAGTAAAGGCATAGGAGATCAATATAATCCCCAGGGCGAAATTATCGGGCCGCTCCAGGACTGAGCCCCACCCCTGGTAGTGCCTTACGGCGTAAATGGCTACCGAAAACACGTATAATCCAACTGCAGCTCCTAGATTAAAAATGCTAACAGTAGCGAGGGAAGCTAACCAGAATAATTTAATCCCGCCGCCGATAATGCCTTGATCAATACAAGAGGCAATAAGCAGGGAAAGTGATATGCAAATAACGGCTGATTCATATAAATTTTTAGCATCAATTGATGCATTACTTTGAGAGACCTGCATGGTCATCCTCTTTCAGGATTTGTTCGAAACTGTATTTTCTCAAAAAACCTAACGCCTCTGCCACTGATCAATGGGTATTTCTGAGTTGGTCTTTTATTTCCATTCCTTCTTTCTTATGAGAGAACTCGTCTCTTCTCTGCTCGAATATTAATTCATTGATGCAGTAGAGCTTTCAGCCTGATTCGCATTTTTGAACAGAAGAAATCGTTTTCTTATAATCTTATCCAAGAAGATCGCTATGATAGCTATTAAGAGCAAGTCAAATGGTAAACGTAGGCGAATCCTTATAATTACTATTGCCATGAGGAAAGCATTTGAGATGTATAGTAATAATAAATATTTTTCAAAACTATCTGGCCTATAATTTAATATTAAATTAATATTAACCGTATAATAAATATTAATAAAATTGTTCCAAATGTAAGCATCATAACTATATCTTTGCTTATCGAGGCTTCTTTGTATGTTTTGAGTTCTACCCGATAATTAAAATAGTTAATGACTTTTAAGATGTATAGTCTGACAGCCTATGCTTTGTTGTTTTTAATCAATTCCATCTCCTTTAATAAATAATAATTATCTTTATCAACCTCATCAAGGTTCTTTGTTTCTATTATGTATTTTTAAGTATCTACATTTTTATAGGAGGTTGGCTCTGCCTCTTCAGAATTTCCAAACAGGAAGGTGATACCAGAATGAGAAGTCACAGGAACAAAGCGCCCAAAGATAACATAATTGCGGGCCGTCCAGAGACTTACAGTAAGTATTGCTGATAGGAAAAATATAGTTGACGCAAACACTTTCTTATTTTCTCTGAAAAACCATGGAGATAACGACAAAACAGGTAAATTGGGGAGAAAAGCTGGCACTGTAAGAATGAGGTATCCATAAAAAAGGCCTCCCCAAAGAAAATTGGTTATTGATGATTTCTCCGATTCTTTTTCAGTAATGAGTAAAAGAACAATTAACAGCAATAACGCACCAATTATCTGCGGGTACAAGGTTCCTGCTGTATAAAATAAAACTGGATAAATTGTCACGATAATGACACTTAACAATCCAGCAATAGGTGTGGAATGTTTTTCTACTAATTTGTAAAGAAGATAAGCGCAAATACTTAGAGCCACAAAATTAATGATGCGAAGAATAGGGGTTTTAGCCCCCAAAAATAAAAAAACAGCCAATATGAGGGGATATCCGGGTGATCGAAAAGGCTGTTGGATTGTAACCGTCGATTGTATATTTATGGTTCGATATTAAATTATAAGCGATATGATAATAATCAGCCTCATCTGGATACCGCAAGCTACTGCCAAGATAAAAGGAATACCCAATACCAGCAACTAGTATAGTTGTAATTAATGATTTCAAAATTAAATCGTGTTTAGTTTCCATAAACTCTATTGCCATATTTATTTTCATCATAGTGTTCCCTTACTAATTCATATTTTCATAATATAAATTGATTAGGCCTAAATTGATTAACTGATTCAATGCGCGAAGCAACCTTTCGTTCCATCATTTGCAGCCGCAGAATGGCTCTCTTGAGCTGTATTGTCCCAGCTTATATTTGAGATACTTATTGCTAGGCCGGCGCGATTTTCCATCAATTAATTCGGCTAGTTTTTGTTTTATGGTATAATTATTAATTTGATAAACCCCCTGGCCAGACCGCCCGGTATTGATAGTTATTTCTTTGGTGGCTTTTATCCCTTGAATGGTCCACCGAATACTGGGGATGGTGACTTTATAATCACCCCGTTCTACGGGAAGACTTCTGGCAGGGGCAGTCCAGAAGGATGAATTTTCCGGACACTGAAAAGCCAGGATAAGGGAGCGTAAGGCCCACAGGCAACTGGCCGGACCGATATAGTGATCCATGAAACGCAGATCTTCCTGGCAGTATCCTTGAGTCACCTTCCCTTGGCAAACCGCACCCTTGCGGATGAAGTAGTTCCAAGTGGAGTCGAAGGCCCGTCTTGCCAGTCCACCGTCCACTAAGTCTGAATCTTGCAGGTGGGCCGCAATGAGCGGAGCTGAGGCGGCCATCCGGTAGCAGATGCTTCGGCCGAGGATGGGAAGGCCTTGGGGTGATAATAAATAAACATAATTCTGCAAGAACTTTTTCAGGCTCTCACGGATAAAGGTCGGGTCGAACTCGGGGTTTATTCGGTTTATCCAAAAAAGAGAATAGTGGATACCCCAGGCATTGTAATAATCATAAATATTTTGCGGGCCATCGCTGAACCAGCCGTCACCCCGGTAAAATGACTTGAATCTGGAATAATGGGCCTGAACCCCGGGTGAGTCATGGTCATAACCTAAAGCCATGGCCACTTCATTAATGAGAACTGGGAATAAGTGCCAGTTATTGTCGGACACTTCTTTACCATTAATGCTTAAAAGCCAGCTCATGATCCTTTGTTTTTGAGCAATTTCAAGTTTGGGCCAGACAGTATGGCGCATCATCCAGATTGATAAAGCTATATCCGCCGCCTCACAAATCTTTTGGTCCTTGTCGGAAAAAGCCCCCCAGTATCCCGAGGAGTTGGGATCAGTCCCGGAAAGCAAGCCGGTTATTACGACCTCTTCCAAATCGACGGTCTCTCCGGTCAAGGTTTGAATCCTGTGCCCCCTCCCTGAAGATATCCAGGAGGCTATAAGCGGCAACATCCTAGAGAAACCTTCCATGGCATCTATATGGGGGCCGTGGCTACTTGGAGCTCCAGGGTAAATGACTAAAGAAGGGTTTTTACTTTTGTAAAGAAGGAAACCGGTCATGAAATAGGAGAATAAAAGGTGATATTTTTTCTCAGCCTCCATGGATTCATTGGCAAAGGCTCTGGCAAGGACTTGATCGGCATACTTAAAGGTTTCCACAGCAAGAGGAGGGGGCGCGACGCCCGATCCTGACTGGCGATAATTAAGATACCACCCCCCAGGGTCACCATTAAAGCGACCGAGGCTAATAAGGTCTTTGTGATCCAGCGGCAAGTGGAACCTGATACATTTTGGTTATTAGGGCTCTGCATGATCTTAATAATAATTTGAGACTGTTGTAAAAAGGTTATTTCCCCGCGTCTCTTTTGCTGGATAAGACACTACTCCTTGGCTGAATCAAAGAGTTTTTGGTTTTGTGTTAACTGAATAACCTCGATTTTGATGCTTGAGTGTTTCAATTTCCTTGTTAGCAGCCGGTTTTTAAGAACTAAGCTGGATACTCCCATGAGAAGGCGGGACTTCGCAGCTTGAGCAAGGCGACCCAGCGTTTGAGGTTCACCACCAGGGCCACCATGAGAGTTTGGATAGCTACTTTGGCCAGCCCCCAGTAGCGGGCCCGACGCAGGCCGTGAAACTGTTTGCACTCAACGAACTTTCTCTCGATCTTGGGGCGCTCCTGCCAGGACTTGCGGGGCCGTCCGGGTCGAGGGTAACGGGGGTGCAGACCGGGAGCGACGCCCAGGGCCTCCAGGTGGGCGCGATTGGTTTTGCTGTCATAGGCCTTGTCCCCGGTCAACTCCCGGGCCTGGAGCTGGGCCAGGGCGGGCAAGACCGCCCCGTCGGGGACGTTGCCCGGGGTGGCCTGGGTCTGGACGATGAATTCGGAGTCGGCATCCTGAACCACGTGGCTTGTAGCCGTAAAACCCTTTTTTCGGGGTCTTGCGGCCGAAGCGGGCGTCCGGGTCCGGAGAGTTGCGGTCCACATAGTGGTCGTCGTCATCGCCGTCTTGGTGCTCTTTCTTTAGGCGAAAGAGGTCCACCTTGGCGGTCATGTGGGTGGCGTCGATGATGTGCAGGCGGTCGGAGACCAAGCCTTTGGCCCGGGCCTGCGCCACCACCTGGTTAAAGAGCTTCTGAAAGCCCTCAGCCCCCAGGCGCTGGCGGAAGCGGCAGAGGGTGGTGTGATCGGGAGGCAGTTCCTCGGCGCTCAGACCCAGGAACCACTTGAACATCATGTTCCAGGTGGCCTGCTCTTCCAGCTGGCGGTCCGAGAGGTCGTAGAGGAACTGCAAAAAGACCAGCTTGAACATGAGCACCGGATCCCAAGGGTCCCGGCCCCAGTCCACGTAGAAGTCCTTCAGGGCCGCTTTGACGAAAGCAAAGTCCTCGGCCCGGGAGAGCTCATAGAGGAAATGGGGGCGCCGGCGCAAAAGCTGATCATAGATGAAGTTGCCGAAGAAGGAGTCGTTGGCGCTGCCGGTCTTGCTCATGTGGCCTCCAGGGAAATTTATTTCCCTGATATTACAACAGGGTGAGCAATTTCGCGAGGGATTTTGCACCCTGTTTTAAACAATTTTTTCGATGTATTTCGCAACAGTCTCAATTTAAATAGATGCCCATGATCCATATAGTTACTTAACTTCTCTACGCCTTTAGAATGCTCCCGCTCCTTTAAAAACAATTGGAATCGTTTTTACCAAGATTTTTAAGTCAAGCAATAGAGACCACTGATCAATATATTCCATGTCAAGCTCCATCCATTTGTCAAATGAAACATTGCTTCTCCCATTGATCTGCCAGAGGCACGTGATCCCTGGGCGCACACTGAATCGGCGGCGCTGCCAATCTTGATCAAAGCCATTATAATCCCTCACAGGTAAGGGCCTTGGACCTACCAAGCTCATATCACCTTTAAGGACATTAATGAACTGGGGAAGTTCGTCCAAGCTTGTCCTTCTGAGGAATTTTCCAAAGGAGGTAATTCGCGGGTCATTCTTGATCTTAAATGCGGGCCCATCAACCTCATTAAGATTCTCCATCTCAGAGAGTTTACTTTCTGCATCTCGAATCATGCTACGAAACTTGTACAAGCGAAATCTTCTTTTATTGAGGCCTAAGCGTTCTTGAATAAAGAAGACTGGCCCGGAAGATGTTAGCTTAACTAAAAGACTAATAATGAAAAATAAAGGGAAGAGTAAAATGATTGAAATCAGAGAAAGAAAAAAATCTATCACCCGTTTTATTAAAATCGCCCCCCCTTCCATTGCACCTGTATAAAGCGTAACAACATTCTCGTCATCAAACTGCTCTGCTCTCGATCGGGCTAATTTTTGATTAAAAAAATCGGAAAGAAATCGGATAATAATGCCTTGTTTTTCACACATGTCTACAATCTTGGAGATCTTATCATAGGATGATTTTACCGGAAGGGTGACAACCACATCATCGACCACATTATCCATGAGAAAGGCAGGGAAATTCTTGATGTTGGCTACCAATGTATAACCTGCTTGTTGGAATTCACTGATTCCAGACCATTCATCATCCACAAAACCAATGATTTTGTACCCAAGTTGTGGATTTGCATCTATTTTCCGGGCAAACCGGGCGCTTCGCGGATTTGTACCGATTATTAACATATGCCGAAGGTTGCGTCCCCTGACCCGCAATTGTCCCAACATGAATCTACCTAAAAGCCGGCTAAGAATGGTAAAGACATTGATTGAGGAATAGAAGACGCCAAGGAAAATCGGAGTTACTAAAGAGAACCTGAGAAAGACCCCAGCTAAAAATATAATTAAGGTTCCCGCTGAGGTAGCCTTAAGAGTGTCAATTATTTCCCGCCGTCTGGTTGAGAAACGCCTGGAATTATATAGACCGAAAAACATGAAAACCTTATTCCAGATGAAAAGTATGCCGAGGAAAATGGCAAAATTCTGCACCTTAATCCGCATGGAGAGAAAAGAGTCGAAGGAGATCTGCTCAACCTCTTGAGATACCGCTAAGGCACCCAAGAGAAAGGAGATGCCCATGAGGAATAGATCAAACAATTGAAATGCATTTAGATGGATCTGACGACGAAGGTCTCGCATTGTAAATCTCATCCTTCCATGGAAGGGTGAGGAACAAATTCGTTAAATAAAAATTATTACAGGATCCTGTACAACCATTCTGGGATAGGAAATTGCCGCTTATTTAAAACCACTCCCAGGACATTCACCTTGGCCTGCGCCAACATCTCCTTGGCCTGCTGCGCCACCTCCCAACGGGTCCGGTCCGCTTCCACTACCAAAAAAACCCCATCCGCTAAAGTGGCCAGGCGTATCCCGGCAGAGACCTCCCCCATGGCCGGCATGTCAAATATCACGTAGCTGTACTCACGTCTCCAGAGGCTCAGCAGCTCGGCAAATGGTTTCGAGTCAAATAGCAGCGAAAGGTTTACCTCCCCCTGACCAGAAGGTAATATGTCAAGATTTTTTATAGATGAAGGCTTAATAACTACCGTATCGAGCTGAGCTTTCCCAAAGATCTCGGTCAGCCCGGGCGATCGGCTTACTCCAAAGATCATGTGGACTGATGGCTGGTTGAGGTTGGCATCTACGAGTAGGATGCGCCCGTCGGTGAGGTTTGCCAAAGAAATGGCGATGTTAGCAGCTATGCTGCTGACTCCTTCACCTTTATGCCAACTGGTTATGGCAAAAAGGGACGCTGTCTGCTTCGAGCCAGCTGTGGCTAACCGGATATGGTTAATGATAGCCTGGTATCCCTGTGCCTCCAGCGAGACATCCCGTCCAACCGCAGTTCTCGGGAAAAGGATGGGACCCTTCTCTCTCATAGTTGCCGCAGCACCACCCCGGTTGTCATGGCGTGGAATCACGGCAAGGACAGGTAGCTGCAACATCTTTTCCACATCGTCGGGCGTTTGGAAGGAGTGATCCATATGTTCGGCCAGGAAGGCGATCCCAAGTCCCCCAAAAACCCCCAGGAAAAGACCCAAAGCCAGGTTCAGGGCTTTGCGCGGCCGTATCGGCTTCACCGGGTAAGTGGCCGGTTGCACCACGCTGATGTTAGAAATCCTTCCCATTTCCAAGGCGCGGTCGATGCGGGCTTGTTCCAGCTTATCCGCGTAACTGCGGTAGTTGGCCGTTTGGATTTCTACCTCCCGGTGCAGTTGGGCAAGCTTGATTTCGCTCTCGTTGAGGTTCCGGAGTTCACCCTGAGCTTCAGCCAGTCCCCCCTTTAATGCTGCGGTTTTGCCTTGGAGTTCTGAGAGGGTGGCTTTTTCAACAAGCAGGGCCAACTGAGTAACCTGGCCGTGGGTCGCATCCTCGTTTTTAAGGAGCGCCTGAGCCCCAGCAATTTGGCGGCGGACTTCCATGACCAATGGGTTTTTCTCGGTATACTTGGAGAGGAGATCCTGTTCCTTCAGCTGCAGATCGTGCAAACGCTGTTGCAGGTAATCTATGGGGTTGCCGGAATAGCCTGCGATTTTCGTCCTCAACAGGGTCTTGGGCAGGCCGGCCAAGGTGCTTTGCATTGCCTGGACCTTTGACCTGGAGGCGGCCAGGGCCGCATCTGTCTCCTCTATTGCCCTTTGCAAGGACCCGATGCGGTTTAAAAGTATACTCCGCTGTTCGGTTACCGAGGCGACGCCGGTCTTGTTCTTGAGATCGCGCAGAGCTTCCTCGGTCTGGGCTAACTTGGCGCGCAACTCCTCTGCCTGCTTGGAGAAAAAGTCCTCCGAGCCGGCGGTGCGGTGGACGCTGATGTGTTTGTCGAGATAGAAATCGATGAGTTTGGCCACCACCAGTTGAGAGAGTTTCTGGCTTGGGGCATCGTACGCGATGGTGATGATGTTGCTGTTTTTCTGGAACTCAATGGTCAGGGTTTTTATTAGATTCCGTATGGCCTCATCGCGATCCTTCATCTGCTTGGGGAGATTCCCTTGGTCTGCTTGACCATTATATTGTGCCCCGAAGGCGCTACCCTTAGGTTTAGTCTTGCCTGGGCTTCTTGAAGAGTCACTTTTGATAAACGCATCGGGGTTCCCGAAAGTTGTTAAAAATGCCTGATATCCGATGGTGTCCACCACCTCCTCTGCCAGGTCTCGGCTATTGAGAATCTCCAGTTCCGATTTGATTTCGTTTTCCCTGGTCTGGCTTATGTTGACCACCTGGCCCATTGCCGCCGTGGGGTCCAAGGTCACACTTTCCCGGCCCAGGCGCACCAGCAACTTGGCCTGGGACTGGTAGATCTTCGGGGCGAGAAAAGTACCCAGTGCCGTAGTGATTATGACGAAGCAGAAAAAGAGGATCACCTTCCGCTTCTGGCGAAAAAGGACGGAAAAAAAGTCCCGTAAGGTTCTATCAGGGAAATTTTTTTGGATTCCTGTTGCCATCATATTTTCTTCCTTAAAAAAATTAGCGAGGTGTTTGACGAGATTGGGATGTATCAATCCCCAGTCTTCCAAGGCCTCCGGGCCCGATCGGGTAAAATACTGTTGCGCCCGTCTGGGGCACCATTTTATTAATGTACTGGTCGATCCACTGGTTGACCTTGCTGATGCCGCTGCGGGGCACATACACGATGTCCAGTGGCTCTAAATAAAGGGGTTTACTGGCTTTCCCAGCCAGGGCATCACTGAGGTCCAGGGCGCAGCCATACTCTTCACCGTGACTTTGCCGAATGACTAAGACATGCTTAGTAGTTCCGGTCTTCATATCAGGCCCGCCGGCTTCCATGAGGGCCTGTAATGCCGTCATTCGCCATGGCATCTCGATAGCCCCCGGTCTGATTACCTCTCCCGCCACATAGACCCGGCGTTGAATCTGCTTCTTGGCTATAATCGTATAGTCAGGCCTCTTAAGAAGCGGTGAGTAAAGTTTGTACAACTCATCTCGCAATTCAGACCGGGTCTTTCCCTGAGCCTTGACCTCCCTGATAAGCGGAAGAGTGATAGTGCCATCGGGGCTTATGGTCTGGCTGTCATTGAGTTCGGGGGTGTAAGTAAATTTGATTTCTATAACGTCGCCTGGAGCCAAAACATCTTTAGCTGGAGGCTCTGCCGCCATTTGCATTGGCGTCGCCGCAGGTCTCCCTGCACAGCCAAGTGCTTCAAGAAGAAGAACCACCCCCAGCATCACGCCCATTAATGATCCGATCTTCGGTTTGATAAGAGGCTTCATTCCTATCCTCCCTTGAAATTATGCGAAAGGAGTTATAAAATATTAACGATGTCTTATAAGGCCCTTATCCATAAGGCTTAAGACATAGGAGGAATATAAATTTTTTCGTTTCTCTACTGCTTTTGATTTAAAAAGCCAGGTTACCTTCACATTTCAGGGAACCCGGCTGTCTCCACCTGGGTATTTCCATCTCTGGAGACCCGTAGCTTTCCGCCCCCACCTCGCGATGAGTTCGGCTTTCTCTTAGATAATATTTTCTTCCAATCTTTCTAGAAATGTCAAGTTTTTTTTGAGCAAAGTAGGAAGTTTCCATTCCCGCTTTTCTCAATTTACTTAGATTATTACAAAAATAGAAAAATTTTTATTGATTGTCGGCACCTCTAAGTTTCTCTCTCTCGCCTCCTCACCCCTTTTTATCGACTGCCAATTTGGGCTCCCTTACGAGACGAAAGCCCAAAAGAGGGCTTCGGGAATTGGGTGGCGAAATAAAGCGGAATGCTGCGCGGCAATTTTTGGCGCTACTGAACCAGGAGCCTCCCCGGATAACTCGCCCGGAGCCTGACTTTGGGCCCAAGGGATCTGGCTCTGTACTCAATGGGTAGTCTCCATACCAGTCCTGGCACCACTCAAGGACATTGCCATGCATGTCGTATAGGCCCCACGCATTGGGATGCTTTTGAGCTACGGGATGAGTATGTCGGTCCGAATTGCCACAGTACCATCCCATAAGGTCTAAGTTGGGATCAAAATCACAGAATAGAGAGACAATTTCCCCATTTACAAAGGCTTCAGGACTCCCTGCCCTGCAGGCATATTCCCATTCTGCTTCGGTAGGTAGCCGATATGTGCCTTCTCCCAAGGCACTGAGCCTCTTAATGAACTCCTGACAGTCGCGCCAAGATACCTGCTCAACGGGACAGTCATCACCGCGGTTTATAAACGATGATGGGTTATTCCCCATCAACGCTTTCCATTGCCCCTGGGTCACCGGCGTAGTCTGGATATAAAAGGCCTTGGTCAAGGTCACTTCGTGTTGGGTTTCATCACTATTCCGACCAGGCTCGTGCTCCGGACTGCCCATCATGAAACTACCCGGGGGAATATAGATAAAAGACATTCCCAACGAGTTGAAAATTGGACAATGATAAACCCCATCCGGGGTATGGATAGTCTTAATGCCGGTGCCATGGAGGAACACATCCAATATATTCCTGTCTTGTTCATAGAGAGTTATGGTCAAAGTGGCCGTCTTCTTCCCACTCGAGTCTGGAGTGAACCGTACTAAAAGAGTTTGGGCCCCATGTGGAGGAATTGTCTGGGGCAGCAAGGGCGGATCAAGCAAACTAAAGCCATTGGCAGGTAACCCGCTTAATTCTAAAATCATGCACTCCCGATCTCCTTCGTTTTGCACAACTAGCTTCCACTCTTCAGCTTCTCCAATGAAAACCCAGCCATAATCATGAGACTCATCCGACAACCTTACAGAGTAGCACTGTGAGAGAAAAACTTCCCTTTCTTTACTACCAATGGCCTCACCCCGTTCAGCGAGGGATAGGGAAGTTTCCTTCGGATAGCCAATGTCTGGGGCTGGTGCAGGTTGAGGTCTGTTTCCTGTCAGAGAAATATCCCCATTTATTGGCTTAGGAACCTGAGGATCAGGGCTGATCCTTCCCTCAGGTGGTTCGACCTTTATGTCATGCAATAAGGAGAAAATGGGTTTTTGTCTGCGCTTCATTTAAAACAAATCCCCTTGTTGAGAATTATTCCGATTTTGTTTTGACGCTCTGAAGGGCTTCTTCCAATTCCCCTTCTTTATCATATCCTCCTAAAAAAATTCGGTGAAGCACACTCTCTTTTGAGTCTTTGATGTCGGTTACGATAAATCGTACTTTCTTCTTCGTTAGCCAGGATGTATCTTTTTTTAAGCTTTCTGATGAGGTGCAGCGGCCATATAAGGCATAAAACAGATTATCCCCTAATCGAATCGTCCGCTTGGTGAAATTTACCTCTGGCAAAGACAAAGCCTGACCAGGATAAATCATATCTTCATTGGTGATGCTAGGATTTGCTAAGATAATTGCTACCAGGCCTAATCTTTTATCATCTGGGTAATGCCGCGCAGCAATGCGGGTTAAGTTCTCACCCGCCTTGGCTATCAGTTGGGTCAAGACGGGAGATGGTTCCTGCGCTAGGGGTGAAGACCCAGGGGAGGATGCAGGTGATCCCCCCGTTTCATGAGGACGGGTTGCCTGAGAATATAGTTCTTCAGGTTTGCCAAGGTCTTCACTTTTATTCTCGATTGATGGGGTTTGCTCTTTAAGAGCCTCAGAATGGACTTCCCCTGTTCCAGTGGGACTCATGGATTTCTCTCCAAGCCCAGAGGAGATTTCTGCTTTAGATTCTGGGATTCCAGCACCAGTCTTTGCCTCAGGTGCAGTTTGGGTTGCTGGATGAATTTTATGGGAAATCTTCTGGAAATGCTCCCCCCAAAGGCCGGTCTTAATTGATATGATCCCCAGTATTAAAATAACCACACTGCCCACCAGAGCAATTAAGGCTTGGGAAGGCTTCCCAAGACGAAAAGTCTGTCTCTTAAAAGATCTTGGGGTATAGATTAAATCAGTCTGCAAGGCTTCCTGAGCCCGCTTTAGGATTTTCCCGTTAACCTTTCTCAACCCTTCGGTAAAGCAAATTAGGAGGGCATTATCGCAAAGCTGGTTAATACGACGTGGAACACCGTCAGTCATCTTAAAAATCGAGCTTCTGCATCTGTCTTCAAAAACAGACGTAAAACTCGAACCCACCTGTTTTAAACGATGGTCAATGTATTGGATTGTTTCGATATGATTCAAAGGAGATAGGAAACGGTTAATATTGATGCGCTGACGAAGATGACGCATTTCAGGCCGATCCAATTTATAGCTAAGTTCGTACTGTCCCACTAGCAAAATTTGCAGGAGCTTTTGATCGGATGTTTCAATGTTAGAAAGCAGCCGGATTTCTTCTAAGGCTTGATTGGAAAGGAGATGAGCTTCATCGATTACCAAAGCAATATGTTTCTGATGATGTTTGCCCTCTACTAAAGCTTCCTTCACTTTGTCGGTTAATTCAAGGATATTATCATTATTAATAGTGATTTGTAGTGTCTTGGCAATATATTGAAGCAGTTCCAGAGAATTAACATATGGATTTGATATAATAATTGGTTGGATGGATTTAGGCAACCTGTCCAAGAAGCTATTGATCAACATTGTCTTTCCGGTTCCAACATCCCCACAAACAATGGCAAACCCTTTTTGTTCCTTGATAAAATAAAGTAATGCCGCCAATATTTCTCCGTGATCATCGCTAATAAATAAAAATCTTTGATCAAGGTTATTCTCAAAAGGAGACTCTAAAAAGCCAAAGTGATCGTTATACATATTCGGGAGACCTATTTGGGGGAGTTAAACTTTTCAGTTCTCCAAAATATGGGGGCTTAACTAAATTAGGCACCAAAAACCAATGACTTGCAAGAAGCTAACGCTTATTTTGAGGCCAAGAAATCCAGTTAGCCCTCCAACTAGCCCGGAGAGAATCCGATCCGAAGCGATTGAATATAAATTCTACTTTATCGCGTTTAAGCCTGCAAGATATTTGTCCCTTTCACCCCTTTGAAGGCATTACGGGTATCGACTATCAAACGGGCCCGGGAAGCGATGCAGGGGTAGTCATAGGCGCTGTGGTCCGTCACCAGCAAGACGCAATCCGCCTGCTCCAAGACTTCAGCGGTGAGGGGCACTGACGTCATGTCCAGGTCGGGGTAGCGCCGCATCGCCGTGCACCGTGGGATATGCGGGTCGTTGTAGTTAACCTCTGCGCCTTGCTGCTTCAGGAGATGAATGATCTTCAGCCCGGGCGATTCCCGCCGGTCATCCACGTCTTTTTTATAAGCGACCCCCAACACCAGGATTTTAGCGCCGTGGAGCGCCTTGCCATGCTGGTTCAGGGCCTCGGCCACCCGCTGGACCACGAAGTAGGGCATGTTGGTGTTGATTTCTCCGGCCAGCTCAATGAACCGGGTGGCAAAGTCGTACTCCCTGGCCTTCCAGGTCAGGTAAAAGGGGTCGATGGGGATGCAGTGGCCGCCCAGGCCCGGCCCGGGATAAAAGGCCTGGAAGCCGAAGGGCTTGGTTTTGGAGGCCTCGATGACCTCGAAGATGTCCATGCCCATGCGCAGGCAGAGCATCTTGAGTTCGTTTACCAGGGCGATATTCACGGCCCGGTAGATGTTTTCCAGAAGCTTGGTCATCTCGGCCACCTGGGTGGAGGAAACCGGGACGACCCGCTCCACCACCTGGCCATAAAGAGCCACGCCATGTTCCAGGCAGGCCGGGGTGATGCCGCCCACCACCTTGGGGATGGTCTGCATCTGAAACTGGGTGTTGCCCGGGTCTTCCCGTTCCGGGAGAGAAGACCAGAAAAAAGTCCTGGCCTACCTCCGAGCCTGGCACTCAGAATGGGCAACATCAACTCCTGGGTGGTGCCGGGATAGGTGGTGGACTCCAGGGAGATCAGCTGGCCGGGGCGCAGGCTGCCGCGATAAGGTGGGTGGTATTTTCCACATACTGTAAGGTCTGGCTCCCGCTTGGGAGTGAGGGGCGTGGGCACGCAGATGATTAAGACATCCGGTTCTCCCAAGCGGTCCAGGTCGTGGGTGGCTTCAAATCCCGGGCCATCCTGCGGTTTCCGCAAGTGGGCCAACTGGCTGGAAGGAATGTGTTTTATATAAGATTCGCCCCGGTTGAGCGGATCTATTTTTTTCGCATCCGTATCGAAACCCATTACCCGGAAGCCCACCTCATCGAAGCGCAGGAACAAAGGCAGGCCCACATAGCCCAGGCCGATGATCCCCACCAGGGCCTGTTTGGTCTTGATTTTTTCTAGCAAGGTCATAAGGATAATCCCTACGGTATTTTAACCGAGATTATGCGGTGCGCCACGAAGGCGCGAGATGCCAGCGGATGAAAGAAGCCAAGACCCGGCTCAAAGCGGCACGCCGGGAGAACTTTGACTTCTTGGGATATACGTTTGGCCCCCACTTTGGCTCACACCGTATATCGGGGCATTGCTCTTAATTAACCTTAAATTATTATCAGAGACATTGATCACTAATTCGCGGGATTCCTGCTTGCTTAGACCCAGTTGAGTTTGTAGGCGGGTGTGCCCTGCCCCCAGCAATTGTACCAGGTTTTAAGTGAGACCACAATTATAGGCGCCGGTGACGCAACGGGACCAGATATGGAAACATCAAAAGGCCTCAGCTATTTCATATCCCGACTGAAATGGGGCGACGGAAAAGTGCTAAGTTCTTTTTGAATTTGTGCACATTATTTGCAAAGGGACTAAAAAAAATGAGAAAGGCAATCCCGACTGCCCATCGGTAACTTGCCTTAATTACTAGCTTATCCTGGTGGGGACGAGGGATTTGAACCTCTGCCCCCCTGAACCCCATCCAAGCCGTCATATTTGTGGGGGATAATGTTGGGCAAAAAAAATTAAAGGGTTAGAGTTTGCCCCAACCCGTTATAAATCATGGCAGGCCATGGGCGACTCGAACGCACGGATATTGGTTCCGGAGGACAATGAAAACGGAAAAGAGTGTTGGGGATACTGTTGGGGAATGAAAAATCAAGGGCTTAGAATTTCATCTAAGCCCCTGATTGAATTTGGTAGCGGGGGTAGGATTTGAACCTACGACCTTCGGGTTATGAGCCCGACGAGCTTCCAGGCTGCTCCACCCCGCGTCATTGGCTGACTCAATATTTTATAACAATTCAATTTGGGTTCGTCAATGGCAAAAGTCGCCCCTCCGAGAGCGGCGCAGTTGGATTAACTTTAAACCCCTTAATTTTGAAAGATATTTTGCCAAATACCCCGGAAGGTCTTAGGGGTGCTCAGATCTTCCCCCCAGCTGGCTCCTACCCCTTCGCACTAAGAGGCTTTCTCTCCTTCCACAGGGTCGGGTCAACCTGATTTTACCGAAGCTCTCCGGCTGCTTCTAGATCCTGAGCCAGGTGGGGTAGGGCCGCCAGGATTAAGAAGGCCCCGGCCATCAGGGCCATCAGGGTGAGAGACACGCCCCACTTCAAGCCCCAGAGGTCGGAAATCCAGCCGATGAGAAAGGGAGAGGGCACATCCCCCACCAGGTGGATGACCACAATGTTGAGGGCCACCGCCCGGGCCCGGCGCCAGGGTCCCGCCACGCTCACCACCACTGCGGTGAGCACCCCGGGATTCAAGAACAACAGGAAAATTGCGCCCACCAGGGAGGGTACGTAGAACGCGGGGTTCCCTGAAAAAATCACCAGGGCCGCCAGGGGCAAGGCCAGAACTACCCCCAGGCCACTGACCCAGAGAGGTGCCCGGGGAGTATAAGCCAGTAGACGATCCCCCAGGAGGCCACCCGTCAGAGTTCCCAGGCCTCCGGCCACCGTCACCGCCCCAAAGAGGAGGTAATTGGCCTGGGGGAGACTCAGGCCTTTGGCCACCTCCAGGTAACGGGGCATCCAGAACGCCAGACCGCCCAGGGTGAAGGTAACCATGCCATAACCCAGGGTTACCCGCCGGAGAGTGGGCAGGCGCCAGAGTTCCCACATCCCCGCCCAGAGGGAGTCGGCCCCTTTATCCCGGGGCACCCCCAGGTGACCTGCCTGAGGGGTGACGACCGGCAAGCGGTAAATTAGGGCGGACATTAATAGGCCCGGAAAGCCCGCCACCAGAAAAGCCGGCCGCCAGCCCCAATGCCCTCCCACCAGCCCGCCCACCAGATAAGCCAGGGCGGACCCCACGGGCAGCGCCAGATAGAACAGGCCCAGGGCCCGGGACCGGCGCTCCCAGGGGAGAATATCCGCCAGATAGGCCGGGGCCAGGGTGCCGAAGGAGGCCTCCCCCACCCCCACCAGTCCCCGGGTCAGCAACAGGACCGGGTAAGAGGTGACCCAAAAGGTGAGGCCGGTAGCCAGGCTCCACAGGACCGCGCCCCCGGCCATGAGCTTGAGGCGCCCCCAGCGGTCGCCCAGATACCCAAAAATAGGCGAAGAGAGGAAATAAACCAGGAAAAAGGCGGTGCCCAAAAAACCGAAGGCCCGGTCGGACAGGCCCATTTCTCCCTTTACCAGGCTGCCCAGGGCGGCGATGAGGTTCCGGTCCAGATAATCCAGCAGATTAAGGGAGGCGAGAATAAGAAGGGTTCGAGCTTCCAGGGGAAAGGGCATGGTCGGGGGCCTTTCTCAGTATCACGGAAAACCCGCCGGGCATCCCTCCCGGCCAGGCCTCTTCCGGGAAGATGTCCGAAACTATACTTCAACTGCCTAAGGTATGTCTGCCCAATTTAGCTACATCCGCTTCCCCTGCCCAGAAGTCCAGACGAGCACCAGGAGTCAAAAAAGGATCCAACCCCAACCTAACATCACTTTTACTCTTTTAGGTGGAGTTGACGGCCTTTGATCCGCCTTATCAACCAGTAACTGATAATTAAGACAATGATGATGCCACTGCCGATAACCCTGAGATGGTGCAGTCTTTCATAGACCTTGGGCAATTCTTGCCCGATGAAATAGCCCGCGGTAATAAAAGTGATGGACCACAACAAGGCCCCGGTGTAGGCGAAGAGGGCAAAAACCGGGAGCGGCAACCTGGAAGTTCCCGCCACCAAGGCGGTGACATGCCGAACCCCGGCGATAAAATAACCGAACAGCAGGAGCCATTTCCCCAGTCGCCGAAACCAGTCTTGCACTTGCTGGATTCGGTCCATGTTCAGGTGAATGAGGTAGCCATATTTCTCCAGCAGACGAAAACCCACCGTCCGCCCCAAGAGGTAACTCACCGTAATGCCGCACATGGACCCCAGGAACGCTGCCATTACGGTGGGAAAAGGCTGCAAGTGCCCCTTGAAAACCATATAGCCGGCAAAGGTCAGGACCAATTCATCGGGCAGCGGCAGGCCGACAATCCCCAACATCAACAACCAAAATATGCCCACATAGCCATGGACCGAGATAAAATGGAGGATATCTTCCATAGATAATTTACTTCAGTGAGGGGCAAGGGCTGGTGGCACAGGCGTCTCGCCGGTGGAAGCCCTTAGCCTTCTCCCCCCAGCTTCTCAAAAAACTGCCAGAAATCCGGGAAGGACTTGGCCACACAGTCCGGGTCCTGGATGACCAGGCCCGGGGTCTTGAGGCCGGCCACGGCAAAGCTCATGGCGAGACGGTGGTCATTATGTGGGTCGATGGCCGCGCCCCGGGGAGAACCGCCGTGAATGACCAGGCCGTCCCCGGTCTCTTGGGCCTCAATCCCCAGCTTACGGAGTTCCCCGGCCACGGCCCCCAGCCGGTCCGACTCCTTGTGCTTAAGGTGAGGCACGCCGGTGATGACCGTGTCCCCCTGGGCGAACGCGGCCAAGACCGCCAGGGTGGGGACCTGGTCAGGCAGGTCCGCCAGGTTCACCTCAATGCCCGTCAAAGGGCCGCCCTGGACCGTAAGGCCCTCCGGATCAGTGCCGATCCGGCAACCCATGAGGGCCAGAACCTCAAGGAAACGCAGGTCTCCCTGGGAGGATTCCGGGGAGAGGTTGGTGATGGTCACCCGCCCGCGGGTGAGTGCGGCCGCGGCCCAAAAATAGGCGGCGCTGGAGGCGTCGCCTTCGATCTCATAGTCCTGGGCCAGATAGGCCTGGCCTCCAAAAAGTCGGAAATACCGGTAGCCCTGGCGGTAGTAGGAGATGCCAAAATCCCCTATCACCTCCAGGGTTAGGTCCACGTAAGGCCGGGAGACCAGCTCGCCTGTAATTTCGATTTCGCCCCCCTTCTCGGCCAGAGGGGCGATGAACAGCAAGGCGGAGAGATACTGGCTGCTCACCGCCCCGGAAAGCCTGGCCCGGCCGCCACTAAGTCCTCCCCGCACGATCACCGGAGGGTAGTTATCCCAATTTTCCGCTCTGGCCGTCACCCCAAACTGAGCCAGGGCTTCTATCAGTTCTCCCATGGGCCTTTCCAGCAGGCGGGCGTCGCCGGTGAGGCGGTATTCCCCCCGGCCCAGGGCCACCAGGGCGGTAAGGAGGCGCATGGAGGTGCCGGAATTTCCCAGATAAAGGGGTCCAAAGACCGGGGCCAAACGCCCCCCCGTCCCCTTAACCCGCACCTTGGGTCCCTGCCATTCTATCCCGGCCCCCAGGCGGGCCAGGGCCTGGGCGGTGAACTCCGTGTCCTCAGCCTGGAGGGCGTTTCGCAAGACGCTCTCCCCCTCAGCCAGAGCCGCGGCTATCAGGGCCCGGTGAGTGAGACTCTTGGAGCCGGGCAGGGTGAGGGTGGCTGCTACCCGGTCACGGGGGTGAATTTCTTTTTTCAAAGGTTGACTCATGGGTAGGTATTTTCATACATTGCCAATATTTCTAAGAATTCGCTCGGCTTTACTATTGTCGCCGAACATGCTTTATCTAGTTCATTCTTTTTACTTAGTATTCTTTTATCCGTAGTGATGAAATATCCGCAATATTTCGATGCTTCGAAAACGTGATTAGCATCATCGGCTACTTTTTCGGGGTTCCCGTTCCCAGCGAGTATTCTCAATATTTCTGCAAATTCTTTTCTTTCGTTATCCGTCAGCCCGGTTTGAATAGAATAAAGTAGCCTGTTAGCCTCTCTTTTTACCCAGTCAGGAGTGTTTGGGTGGTCAATTTCCTTCTGATTTGAATGAGCGATAATCAAACTTTTTAACTCGCCACTTTCATAACGCTGAAAAATCTCTCGCGATGCCTGATCCTCAGGCGTATACTTCGGATCAAATGCGCAGGAATCGAGAAAGATATTTTTTATTCTTGGATTAATCGGTCTATATCCAAGTGGCTTGCGCATCAAGGTAATCCTTTCTTGAGAATACCTAACTAGAGGCGGGCGGTGCCCGCCCTACACTACTGCTGGGAGGGGGTTTGGGGGAGGGGTGCCTAGCTTTGCAATTGCTGCCCTCCCGAATCCGTTCCAAGATATAAAGTTCAAAATTGAAGTCGATAGCGGCGGTCCTTATTATCTCTTCCAACACCATGCCCATGGTTGGTGAATGAATCTACGGCATACACCCCTTCGATTACCGTCCCTTTGTTTCCCACAGATACAAAAGAGCCATACTGAACCCCAGGTTGATTGAATGAGAAGCCCATTGCATTGGCCCACCCGTAGGCCGAAACATTCCCGGTGGAAGATCTGGCAGTTCCAAATATGCTGCCCCAACCCATGGATGCTCCGCTAATGGTACTAAATTCCCATTGGAACACTTCCCCATCCGGAGTTGTGACCGTGCCACTATTATGGCCAGTGCCTGTGCGGACAAATTGAATGGTCGTCACCATGCCATCATCCATCCTGTACAATCTGGCTGTTACTGTTGAACAGCCTGCCAAAATTATTGAAGTGACGCAAATGATCAGGATAGGGACTAGAAAAAGAAGACTTTTTCATGACTGTCTCCACCCGAGATTATGTAGCAGTCTTAGCCACCTCTGGCCCAATAAAGTGTTTGGGGTCTCTCTTTCCGGGCTTAACCCGAAAACTTTATCTTCACAGAGTCAATCCTTACTTTTGGGGCTATGATAGCACAAAATTTCTCTCCGAAGCCCTTAGCCCCCTCCCCCAAATCATTTCTTCACCCCTCACTCCTTCTCCCCCAAGGCCGCGTGGGCGGCCTGGGAAATTATGTCCATGGGGGCGGGCTCCCCGGTGAAGAGCTGGAACTGGGCCGCGGCCTGGTGGATGAGCATCTGCAGCCCGTCGATGGTGGCGCAACCCCGGGCCCGGGCTTCCCGGAGCAGCCGGGTGGTCAAAGGCCGGTATACCGCGTCCATCACCAGTTGGAAGCGGTCCAGCAAACCGGGGTCAAGGGCAATGCCCTCTACGTCGGGGGCCATGCCCACGGGGGTGGCGTTAATTAGGATGGGGGCCGGACAGCGCTCCAGGTCTTTCAGGGGGATGGCTTCCACCCCCCATTCCAGGGCCAGGGCCCGGGCCCGGGCCGGTTCCAGGTCGGTCACCGTCACCCGCCCTCCTTCTTCCAGGATCCCGAAGGTTATCGCCCGGGAGGCGCCACCCGCTCCCAGAACGAGGAAATGTTCTCCGGCAATGGCAGTCTTGGCTTTTAAGGCCTTAAGCGCCCCCTGCCAGTCGGTATTGTGGCCCACCAGGCTCCCTTTCTGGTTGATCACCGTGTTCACCGCCCCGATGCGGGACGCTTGGCGGTCGATGGCGTCTAAGAGGGGAATGATCTCCACCTTGAAGGGAATGGTGACGCTTACCCCGGCGATCCCCAGCCCCCGGAGGCCGGCCACCGCCTGGGATAAATCCACCACCGGAAAGGCCACATAGACCGCATTGAGTCCCAGGGCCCGAAAGGCGGCATTGTGCAGGGCCGGGCTTAAGACATGGGCCACCGGCCGGCCCAGGATGCCAAAAATCTTGGTTTTTCCGTCGATGATTACGGCGCGCTCATTCATTGGCTTTACGCTCTCGTTCATAGCTATCAGCGGTCAGCTTTCAGCAATCAGCTACCAGATTTTTTTCTTGAGCTGGAAGCTGAAGGCTAACTGCTGATTGCTGACTGCCATCATTTCAACAATCGCCAGAGACGCTTGACCTCATTCACCGTAAGTTGGCCCGGCGCCGAAGCCCCCTTGCGGTTAAAGGGGGCGTAGGTAAGGTAACTTCCCAAAAATGGCGCGGCAATCCTGGACCACTGGCCCGCCGGCCCCATACAAAAGGCGATGACCTCCCGGCCCAGGGCCCTGACCTTGGGGATGAGGCTCAGGAGCCGCAAGTTGTCCTCCGGCTGATGGGCCCAGGTGACCAGCTTGACGATGTCGGCTTCCCCAGCCAGCATCTCAGAAAGCGTGGCCTCCAGGCCGGAAGGTTCCGGAGTGCCGGAGAAATCATGCCAGGAAAGGATGATCCTACTTTCTCCCCGGCGGTGCCAAAGTTCCCGGCGCCAGGCCTGATCCGCCTCCAGCTCCACATCCAGGAAGTTCACTCCCAGGCTTAGGGCCTCTTCCAGGAGGCGTCGGCGGTCCCCTTCGGAGCCCGTCCATTTCCCTCCTTGGGACTGCGGGCGGTTGGTGGCGATAACCGGCCCGGGGCGGCTGCGGAAGAGCTTCTTCAGGTCCGGTCGCTCCAGGTAGTCCAGGCGCATCTCGGTGAAGCAACCCTTGCGGGCCGCCCGGAGATACTGCCGCCTGGCCCCGGTTACCGTCTCCGCCACCACCGGCACGCAGATGCGGAGGGGGTTGGGGTTGTTGAGGGGAGGGCCAGGGACCTGAGGTCCCTGCCCTCCCCCCAAGCCCCCCTCCCCACCCGCGTCTGACGCCCTGGGAGGTCGGGGCCTTTGGCCCCGACCTCCCAGGGCGTAAAAAGAACTATAAGGGGTTGGAGGAGAGGGTTTGGGAGAGGGGGCAGGGGGCAATGCTCCCTGGCCCCCTCTCCCAATCGCCTTTTCTTCCTCTCGCCTCAACTCAAACTCTCCACGCCCGCGGCCCGGGGGAAGGAGCCCAGAAGTTTAAAATGGGCGCTTAAGTTCTCGATCTCCTCCAGGGCTTCCTTTACTTGAGGGTCTTCCTGGTGCCCGTCCAGGTCCACATAAAAGAGGTAGCGCCAGGCCTCGGTCTTCGCCGGCCGGGACACGATACGGGTCATGTTGATGCCCCGCTGCGCCATGGGCCGCAGGGTCTTATAAAGCGCCCCCGGGATATTGTCCACCGCAAAAATGATGGAAGTCTTGTCGGCGCCGGTGGGGCCGGGGTGATCCGAGCCGATGACAAAGAAGTGGGTGGTATTGCCGGGATAATCTTCGATGCGCGCCTCCACCACCCGGAGGTCGTAAAGCGACGCGGCCAGGGCGCTGGCAATGGCCGCGGCATTGGGGTTCCGGGCGGCTTTCTGGGCCGCCACCCCGGTGGAGGCCACTTCCAGGATGGGAGTGTCCCCCAGATGGGTGCCCAGCCAGCCGCGGCACTGGGCATATGCCTGGGGATGGGTGTAGACCACTTCGATATCGGCCCGCTGCCCGGAGCGAGACACCAAGTCGTGGGAAATCTCCAGAAAGGTCTCGCCACAGATCTTCAAAGAGGTCTCGGCAAACAGATCCAGGGTGACATTCACCACCCCTTCGGTGGAGTTCTCGATGGGAACCACGCCGTATTGGTATTTGCCTTTCTCCACCTCGCTAAAGACTTCCTGGATGGTGGCCAGAGGCCCGTAACGGGTGGCCCGGCCGAACTTTTTCAGGGCCGCCAGATGAGAGAAGGTGGCTTCCGGCCCCAGGAAGGCCACGGCCAGGGAAGCCTGGATCTCCCGGGCCGCGGAGATGATCTCCCGGAAGATATTCCTCAAGGCCGTGTGGGTCAGCGGGCCGGGGTTGAGGTGGAGGATCTGGGCCAGGACCTCTTCCTCCCGCTGGAAATCCAGGGTTCCCTGCCCTTCCCGGTTCTTGATCCGGCCGATGGCCTGGGCCAGGCTCTGGCGGCGATTGAGCAAGACCAGCAACTCCTGATCCAGGGCGTCAATCTGCTGTCTTAAGGCTTCTTTTTCCGTCATGGTCTATTTCTCCAGGATGGTTTCCTGGATTTTATGGCCAAAGTGGCGTCCAGCCTCTTCCAGGGCTACCAGCACTTCATCTCCAGGCTTGAGGTTGACGATGGAAACCGCGTCCCCGTTGGGGCGAGTCAGCCGGATGGTCTCAGCGTTTTGCAGGATGGCGGTGATCTCCTGGCCGCCGGCTTCGGCGGCCACCAGCATCAGAGGGCGGCGCTCCACCTTTACCCGGCCCACCACCGCCGGGAGGGTGCGGCCCTCATGGTTGACGATAAGCACCTCGTCCCCAGCCTTCAACTCCCCCAAATACTTGGTCTTGTGGCCCGATACCCGGATATAGGCATGCACCGGCCCGGCGTTGACCCGGAAAGGCCGGGGGGCCACGTAGGGATTTTCCAGGGACTCGGCATGCACCAGGAACAGCCCGCCGGAGGAATTTCCCACCAGCATCCCTTCCCCCAGCCCCATATTGGAACAGGTATCCACGCAGACCCGGTCGCCCAGGCCCAACGGCAGAACCAGGGTAATCCGGGCGGTGGCCAGGTCCGCGGCAGGCGAAGATTCCTTGACCAGACGGGCAATCTCTTTGATTACCCCTGGCTTGCTGGCGGTGACTACCAGGCCGTCCACGCCCCGCTCCAGCACCCCCAGGAAAGTGCGGGCCTGGGCGGGGTCGCCGACTTCCACCCAGAGGTTCTGGCCCCGGGCCACCAGATTCTCCAGGGGTATGATGGTCCAGTCCGGGGTGCGCACCACCACCGGCCCCAGGCGCGCCAGCCGCAGTACCTCTTCCTCCTGGTCCACCCCCGTGATGCTGATCTCATGGACATCCTGGCCCAGCACCAGGTCGCCGTCGGGGGCGATCACCTTAATCAGTCCCAGGCTTTTGACCTCCGCGGCCCGGCCCTCGGGGACCCAAACCGCGTCCGCACCGCTCTCCAGGGCGGCGGTCACCAACTTCTTGTCCCAGGGGTCTATTTTGACCCACACCTGTTTCATGTTTACCCCGTTTACCTTTTGTTCTTACCCCGCCTGGAGGAAGGACAGGGCCTCCTTGACGCCGGCGTTTTCGTGCACCAGCAGGCTGATGGCCCCCACCATGCGGGTGGGGTCTCGGTGCTGAAAGACATTGCGGCCGATGGAGACCCCGGCGCCTCCGGCTTCAATGGCGCCCTTCACCATCTCCAGGATTTCCTTATCCGAGCTCATCTTGGGACCCCCGGCGATGACCACCGGCACCGGACAGCCGGCCACCACCTTCCGGAAGGACTCCACCGAGCCGGTATAAGAGACCTTGATGATATCCGCGCCCAGCTCCGCGCCCAAACGGGCCACATGCATGATCACCTTGGGATCGTATTCATCCTTGATCTTCTGGCCCCGGGGATACATCATGGCCAGCAGGGGCATGCCCCATTCCCGGGCCTCCCGGGCCACCGCGCCCAGGTCGCCCAGCATCTGCCTTTCCAAGTCGTCTCCCACATTGACATGGATGGAAACCGCGTCCGCCCCCAGTTTAATAGCCTCCTGCACCGTGCACACCAGGGTCTTGGCATTGGGGAAGGGCGAGAGACTCGTGGAACCCGACAGGTGGATGATGAGCCCCACATCCTTGCCCCGGCGGCGGTGCCCTCCTTCCACCAGGCCTTTATGGATGACAATGGCGTTGGCCCCGCCCGTGGCTATCTGGTTCACCGTAGTCTTCATGTCGATGAGACCTTCTATGGGACCCACCGTAACCCCATGGTCCAACGGGACAATCAGGGTGCGGCCGGTATCCCGGTTCATGATGCGCTCTAAACGGATAAGCTTGCCGATCATCTTTTCCTCCTCTCCGTGACCTCCCTTTTCCTGGGGTCAGGAAGGCGCTCCACGGCGGGCCATAAAAAAAGCCGTGGTCGCCTCGCCTGCGCCACGGCTTTTAAAAGATTTGCTGTCTCTGGCCTAAATTCTTTTAAAAGTCGAGGCGCGGCCCAGGCCCGGAAAGTAATAATAGCTAAAATAATAGTACCGGCGCCAGCAGGGCTGCATTTCTCTCATATCCTCGACTGCCTTCTTTTTAAAATATCCACTGACCCGTGTCAATAAAAATATTTTTCTATATAATTTTGGGGGGAGGGCCAGGGGCCTGAGGCCCCTGCCCTCCCCCCAAGCCCCCCTCCCAACCCGCGTAAGTTTTGGTCTGGGAGGGCACTGCCTAAGCAGCGCCCTCCCAGACCAAAGAAAAACTTAAGGGATTGGGGGAGGGGGTGTGGGGGAGGGGGTAAGGGCCCACTGGCCCTTAGCCCCCTCCCCCACCCAACACACCCACGGATCTCAAGGAGGCGGCATGCCCCGCATCGATGACTATAAGGCAGCCCGGGCCCTGGCCGTGGCTGAACTGAAAAAATGCGATCCCCTGGAGGTGGCCACTCGCAGCCGGTCGCAATATTTTGCCGAGACCAGGCAGGAGGGCCTGGTGGTGCCTTATTTCGGCCAGGACCGGCGCATCACTTGGCCGGAGATCAGCGTGGTGGGGATGGATGGCCCAGGAGAAATCTCCCTTGCCGGAACAGGTTCTGATCCTCCACTACCTGGTCAACACCTCGGGGGAGCCCCTCAAGGGTGAGAGCATCGACTTCCGCCAGGTCCCGGGAGGAGGGTTTTACTGGACCGCCTTTGTCTCCAGGGCCAAAAAGCCCCTGCTGGAGACTTTTGGCAGCGACCTGGACCTGTACCTTAAGGTCGCCGCCCAATTGGCGGGGGTGCCCCTGGACCTGGGGGACGCCGCGGCCCAGTTCCAGGCCTTCCCTTTGGTGCCCATAACCCATGTGCTCTGGCGGGGGGATGAGGAATTTGCCCCGGATGCCAGTATCCTCTTTGATGAAACCATACCCCGGCACCTGCCCACCGAGGATATCGCGGCCCTGGCCGGCGCCTCGGTCTACCGCCTGATGGGCCCGGCCCGGCAGCTGCGCCGCAGCCATTGAGCGGGAATGTGAAGGGCTAAGGGCTTGTTGGGGGAGGGGGCTAAGGGCCAGTGGGCCCTTACCCCCTCCCCCAAACCCCCACCCCCAATCCCTTATACTGGTAGGGGCACGGCGTGCCGTGCCCCTGGAGACAAGGTGGCCTGGGAAGGCCAAAGTTGGGTGGCACCGGCGTCTCGCCTGTGATTGGATCATAGACAGAGATTTAGTCATTTACTCCATGGCCGCCATGAAGTTTTTGTGCCGCCAAGACCGGAAAAATATTGCAAAAATCATGAAAATGCTTATAATTAATCCAGGGGGTGAAACGGCTTCGACGTGGATAGGGAACTGTAAGTCGCATGCCGAGGTCCTGTCCGCTCGTAAAACGGGTAGGAAACACACAACTGCCGACAACTACGGCTACGCTCTAGCCGCATAAGGCTAGCGCTTGGGGTCTGTGGCCGGGATGGGGCCCCAAGTGACCGGATCCTGGCAAAGCTGCCCACCTGGCCTGCGGGTGGGCGGACGAAAAATAAATGTAGGCTAGCTTCTGAGAATTCTGCTGGCGGAAGTCTCTTGGGGTGAAATTAAAACACCAGCTAAGCATGTAGAAGCTTTCAGGGACTATTTGCGGACGCGGGTTCGACTCCCGCCGCCTCCACCAGTTTTATGAGGGTCTCGGGACAAAAAGCGGGTCCATGACTCGCAGGCGAAGATGGCCCGAGGGGCTCTCCCTTAAGGTCATCGGCTTCAGCCGATGACCTTTTTAATTTGTCCCCACCGCCCCCATCGCCCCCATCCCCCCGGGCGCGGAAAACTATATGGAGGACCGTCTAACCCGAGGTCAAGTTGGGGTATTTATCTTCTGTCCGCCTGCTCCCTGAATTTCCTTGACTTTAGACGATGTCTGCCCCTAGAATAATGCACTTTATTTCATAAATATTTTATTTCTCCGAGAGGCTTAACCATAGCTACCATGGACCGAGTCATTGGCCTGATCAACCACTGCTGGCTCGTCATTCTCTCGGAAGACCGCCTCAAAGATCAGGTGGGCCTGAGATACCTCAGCCATATGTGGGACCACCATCCCTACTGGTATCTCTGGTGGCGCCAATGCGCCGGGGTGTACAAATTGGAGCTGCACCAGGCGCAGCCTCTGGCAGGCTATGACTGGCTGGCGGAATTTGTCATCAAGTATTATCCCAGTGAACAGGAAGCCTGCTTTAACGGCTTGTCCCCGCCGGAGCAGGCTTGCCGGCAAAGCCAAGCCTTTCACACTTATCCCGCCGACGGTCAGGGGGGTTGTCCCTGCCATGGCCTGTCCCCTCCGGCTGAGGGCGGCAAATTCGCCGACCTCGCGCAGGGCACGGGGGCTCCCTCCTTTGAGTACCACGACCAAATTCCCCCAGATTACTTTTATGCCGGCCACCTGCTGGTGGCCTTCCACCCTCAGCGGGGCACTCTGGTGCGGGTCAAAAGCCAGAGGCGCTGGCAAACCCTGATTACCGCGGATTGCCTCATCTATGACGACCAGGGTAAGACCCTGGGGGTCCTGGGCGCCGGGGAACTGGCCCGGGATTATCCGGGCTTTGCCCTCAGCCACTTCCTTTACCAGAAGTTTCTGGAGAGCTGGGCTCTCTTTCATAAGTATCCGGCCTGCCACGAACTCGTGTGGCAGGGAGACGGGGTGAAATTTGTCAGCGACGGGCATCACCTGGAGGCCGAGACCTCCCGGGAAATTCAGGTAATCGTGGCCCAAACGGAGTTAAAACACTGGCCCGAGGATCAGCTGCCCCCAGTGGCGGTGGAGGACCTCGCCGACTTGCATCTGGCAGTCCTTAAAAAGGAGGTTTGACCCATGGCAGAAGAGAGAGAGGTTAAAGAATCGGGGTATGGCATCGGGATTATTGTCGGAGTACTGGTGGGCATCGTCTTGTTCCTGTTGACCTTCCAAGTGCTGCTGCTGGCCAAATAGCCAAGGAGGTCCTAACCATGGAAAAAGAATTTTCACGGCGGTCGTTTATCAAAGGCATGGCGCTGGGGACCCTGACCGGGTACTTTGCCACCGCTGCCCTGTCCTCCACGGTCTTTAAAAATCAGCTTTTGCCCAAAGAAAAACTCGACCTCACCGACATCGGCCAGATCAAGGGCCTGAAGCTCAAGGTCATTTCCGAGACAAGTTGGTATGACAACAACGTGTTTTTAAACGACGTCAAAGGTGCTGGCGGACTTTTGGTCAATCAGTATGAGATACCCTGGAGCTGCGTAGGGGTGGGCGCAGGCTATATGGGCAGCAATCTGGGAGGCTTTGCCACCTATATCGAGGCGGAATTGCTGGACGGCCATGTAATAAAAATCTTGCTGGATACCGGCTGGAATCCCGCCTGGATGGAAAAGCGCTTTAAAGATGAAGGCATAGCCGAAAAGCTGGCCAAAAAGGAAATCGACTTCATGGTGTCGTCCCATGAGCACATCGATCACTTTTTCGGCATCGAGGCCACCCTCAAGTACTATCCCGATATCCATATTTATGTGCCCAAGGGTTTTTACCCGGAAGGGTTCGACCTCTTAAAGGGCAAGAGCTTTCCCAGGGCTAACTTGAAAAACGATTACCCCCACAAAGGCAAGGTCACGGTTTTGGATTCCAAGAAGGTGAATGTGCTCTACCCCGGCGTCGCGCTCATGACCTTTGATGTGCCCATCATCCTCCGGGTCTTTGGCGAGCAGGCCTTTATCTTCAATGTCAAGGATAAGGGACTGGTCCTGGTAACCGGCTGCTGCCACATGGGCATTATCAGCTATCTGGAGGCCGTGCGGAAAAAGATCCTCGGGGGTGAAAAGGTCTACGCGGTCCAGGGCGGCTTGCACATTTCCCCCTTCGAGGACTGGGACCCCCAGTATGACGACCTCATCCTGGCCTTTAACAAGTATGGGGTCCAGAAAATCGGCTGCCAACCATTGTACCGGTTATATTACCGCGGAAAAGATGATCAAAGCCGGCCTCCCCGTAGTCAAAGGTACGGCCCGGCACATGAGTAAAAGGGACATTTACCTGGGTAACGGGGATGAACTGAACATTGCCTGAGGCCAAGGGGAGGTGAGAAAAATGACGGAACAGGCGTTGGATACTCTGTGGCTGGAGGAGCGTCGGCGAACCGACCGGATCAAGCAACCTCTGGGAGGAATAGTGGACCTGATCCTGGCCTTTGCCGCCTTCATGGCCTTGTGGTGGGTCTTTATGGACCCCCGGGCGGTCTTGCGCTGGTACACCCCCCAGTATGGATACATGTATATCCGCTGGCTGCTGATCATCGCCATCTGGCAGGCCTACATCTTCAATTTCTGGCCCTTTAAACTGACGTGGATGGAAAAGACTCACCCCCTAATAAAGGGCCTGGTTCTGGTGAGTATCAACTTTGCCCTCACCGGCCTCCTCATCTGGGTGTTCTACTACAATATCTTTGGCAGACTCGCCATCCCCTACTTCAGCTGGCCCGAATTGCACAAGACGGGGCTGTCGGATTTCTTCTCTCGGGAGTATTCCTCCCTGGCCATTCTGATGATGGCGGCCATCGCCTCCTGGCTGAGCCCCATCTGGCCCGCGGCCTTCGAGAATTACCCCTGGCACAAACTTACGCAGCCGGCCAAAGGTCTCACGGTATTTGCCGTCACCTTTTTGCTCACCACTTACGCGTATTTCATCTTTATGCATCCCCATTACCGGGTGCTGTTCTATCCCTGGCAGGAGTATACCGCGGCCTTTCCCTGGTGGTATGAGCAGTTCCGGACCCTGAGCGGCAATTTCAACGTGGGCTGGATCATGTGCGCCACCGTGTCCGTGTGGCTCACGGAAACCATCCTGGATCGATACCCCTTTCGCTTGATTAAAACCCAGCCCTGGCGGGGTCTTGCCGGCTTTGCCTTCATCCTGCTCCTGGCCTTTACCCTGTTCTTCACCTTTACGTTCTTCCAGGACGTGGTCTGGGGCGTCTCCGTGGAAGGTGCCAAGCGGATCATGGCCCCCGACTGGCGGTACCTCCACACCGGGGAGCTGGCCGTCATCGTCCTCACGGTAGCCATGGTCCTCTATTTCTACTTTAACAACTGGCCCCGGAAGTACGCACCGAGGTCAATCTCCTCATCCGGGTGACCATCACCCTGGTGGGCGCGGCGATTTTGCATTACGGCTATTACGCCTGGAGCCCCGCCTTGCTGGGGACGCAAGCTGGCTACTCCCATCCCCAGCAGTTCCCCATGGCGCCGGTCATCCTCTTTATTAACGTCATGCTGTACCACAACTGGTTCATGGACGGCTGGCCGGCCAGGGCCATTGCGAAGGCTTGAGGAATATTTTGAGGGGAAGGCCGGGGGAACGCGGTTCCCCCGCCCTCCCCGCAAACTCCCTTCCCAACCCCCTTTATGTGAGAATGAGAGAGAGGGTTTGGGTGAGGAGGCAGGGGCCACTTTCGAAAAAGTCCCTGGGTCGCCTTAAAATCCGTGGTCATAGCTGATAGCTATTTTTATCTGAGGACTTATATGTCGGAAAAGATCAGCCGCCGGCAGTTTCTTTCCGGGGCAGTCTTTAAGAAACTCCTGGAAAACGTGGCCTTGGAACCCCGCTCCCTCGAAGCCCGGCGCCAAGACAGCCTGCGGCAGTATTTTCGCTCGCCCGCTTACCAGCTATCCCCTGTTGCAGGAAATGCCCTGGGAGATGCTGCTGGCCGAGGCCCAGGCCCGGGGCATTCCCACCGCGGGCCGGAGCAAAAACGCCATTGCCCGGGACCTGTTTCTCAAAGGCGACCAGGGTTAGGGCATCTTTACCCTCGGGCGCGCCGCCCCATTGGTTGATTTCCCCTTGACATTAGGGCCTTCAATAGCTCTAGAATCAGCCATGTCTAGCCAGCCCCCGCCCCCAGCCCCCCCGGAAGGGCTCATCGTCGATCTGGTCACGCCCTTGACTGAGGCCGGCCGCTTGGATGGGACGGGCCTGAACCGATTGGTGGCGAAGGTCACCCCCGTGGCCAACGGCATCCTGGCCGGCAGCCCGGGGGTGGGCGAGGCCCTGGATTTGCCCCTTCAGACCCGGCGGGAACTTCTCTCCCAGTTGCTGCCCGCGGTGGCCGGCCGGGTGCCCCTGTTTTTCGGCATTACCGGCCATTCCCCGGAAGAGACCCAGGAGTTGGCCGAGGCCGTTAAAGAGGAATGTCGCCGCCAGAATTACTCCGGCCCCGTTTATCTGGCGGATCTGCCCCTCTGGTACCACAGCAACCGGGGTTTACCCCAGGCCTATAAACGCCTGCTGAATGACCTCCCCTTGCCCTTAATTATCCTCAACCAGCCGGAGGTGATCCGCCGCCGGGCCCCCCTGTTTAAACACCGCAATATCCGGACCCAGGTATTTAAAAAATTGACCGCAATCTCGAGCATCGTAGGTCTCAGCTACCAGGGCGAGATGCGCCGCTTCCTCAATTACCATTATGCCGCGGTTAACCGCCCGGGTTTTGCCTTTTATGAGGCCGACGACGTCAATTTTCTGACCCGCCCCGGCGCCTGGGGGGTTTGGTCCGCCAGCGCCCAGCTGCTGCCCGGGGCCTGGCAGCGGGTGACCCGGGCCTGCCTCCACCCGGAGGAGGTGGCGGAGGATCAGGAACGCCGCCGGGAGCTCTGGGAGCTCAGCCAGCGCCTGCTGGAAATCGCCAAGCTTTGCCAGCTCCGCCCCACCGCGCTGCTAAAAACCGCGTTGCTGGCCCAGGGGGTGCTCCCCACCGCGGCCACCGCCTCGGGCGCGCCTGCCCCGCCACCGTCCTTAAAGCAAGAGTTACTGGCCCTGGTAATCCCTTTGACCGATTAAAGAAGCGACAAGCAGGGGGAAAGATTCCCCGCTGGCACCTTGACAATGATTGAAGGCGGCAGCTTTTTAAGGCCACTGGGAGGAACCCCATTGATTCTCCCCAAACCCCTGGGCGATTTCCTGACCGCCTGACGATTAAGGAGATCTTATGTTTAGAGCTATCCTGGCCTTGATGGTCGTGACGACCCTGATGGGGTGCGGCGGCGGGGCAGCCCAGACCAATACCTTAAGGAAGGGGTCGCCCATTTTGAAAAACAGGAGTATGACCAGGCCATCGACTGTTACCAAAAAGGCCATTGAGCTGGCCCCAAACTCCGCCGCAGCCTATAACCTCCTGGGCATGGCCTACCGCCAAGAAGTTCCGCAGCAAGTCAGAGAGCTGAAGGCTAAAGAGATCGCCGCGTTTCAAAAGGCTATCGAGCTCGACCCCAACTACTGGGTGGCCCTGATCAACCTGGGGGCAACCTACTATTATCAAGGCGAGAAGGCAAAGGCGGCGCCGCTGTTTAAAAAGGCCCTGGCCTTAAAACCCGATCATCCGGAAAAGGCCCAGATCGAAAAAAATGATCGCCGAAGGGGAAGGCAAGCCGTGAAAATCTGGGCGGGGCTCTTGGCCGGCCTGGGGTTAATGCTGGCTTGCTCCTGGACCTCAGCCCCGCCCCCGAAATTCTCTGGAAGAGACCTGGCCCATCGCCTGGGTTGCTTTGCCTGCCACTCCCTTGGCGGCCAGGGGGGCGCCATTGCCTCCCCTCTGGACGGAGTCGGCGCTCGCCTTTCCCCGGGCGAACTTAGCATAATGCTCACCCATCCCCGGCAACTCCGCCCTAAGGTGAAAATGCCCAGTTACGCCTACCTGCGCCCGCAAGAACAGCAAGCCTTGATCGAGTTTTTGCTTAGCCTGAAATAAAGTCTGGAGTATGGGGGAAGGGCCAGGGACGTAGGGGCGGTTCGCGAACCGCCCCTACCTGCCCTCATCCCCAAGGCTACTCCTCAACCCCCGGGTTTCACCTTGACAGCCTGGGTTATGGGGCCTATAAATGACTTCCAACCAAACCAAGGAGTGAGAGCTGATGGACTCATATAAGATTCTTTTAAGCGAATCCGAGATGCCCCAGGAATGGTACAACGTCCAGCCGGACCTGCCCCGGCCCTTGCCGCCTTATCTCCATCCGGGCACCGGCCAACCCGTGGGCCCCCAGGACCTGGCTCCCATCTTCCCCATGGAGCTCATCAAGCAGGAGGTGAGCCAGGAACGCTTTATCCCCATCCCCGATGAAGTGCAGCGCATCTTTAAACTGTGGCGGCCTTCCCCCTTGCATCGGGCCCGGCGCCTGGAGCAAGCTCTCAAGACCCCGGCCCGGATTTATTATAAGAATGAATCCGTAAGCCCTGCGGGCAGCCACAAGCCCAATACCGCGGTGGCCCAGGCTTACTACAACAAGATGGAGGGGATCAAAAGGCTGGCCACCGAGACCGGCGCCGGGCAATGGGGCAGCGCCCTGGCCCTGGCCTGCAATTTCTTCTCCATGGATTGCACCGTGTACATGGTCAAGGTGAGTTACCACCAGAAGCCCTACCGCCGCTCCTTGATGCACGTCTGGGGCGCCGAGGTCCATCCCTCGCCCACGGACCGCACCCAGGCCGGCCGCCACATCCTGGCCCTGACCCCCGACACCCCCGGCAGCCTGGGGATTTCCATCTCCGAAGCCGTGGAAGACGCGGCCACCCATGAGGACACCAATTACTCCCTGGGCAGCGTGCTCAACCACGTGATCCTGCACCAGACCATCGTCGGCCTGGAGACCAAAAAGCAACTGGCCCTGGCCGGAGAAAAGCCGGATCTGATCATCGGCTGCGTGGGCGGTGGCAGCAATTTTTCGGGCTTCTGCTTCCCCTTTGTCCCGGATAAGCTCAAGGGCCAGGATCTGCGCCTCATCGCGGTGGAGCCCACGGCCTGCCCCACCCTTACCAAGGGCACCTATGCCTATGACTTTGGGGACACCGCGGGCCTCACCCCCCTCATCATGATGTACACCCTGGGTCATTCCTTTGTGCCGCCGGGAATCCATGCCGGGGGCTTGAGGTACCATGGGGACGCGCCGCTCTTGTGCCTCCTGGTGCACGAAAAAGTCATCGAGGCCCGGGCCTATCACCAAAACCCGGTCTTTGAGGCAGCCCGCCTCTTTGCCCAAACCGAGGGCATCATTCCCGCGCCGGAGACGGCCCACGCCCTGTTGGCGGCGGTGGACGAGGCCGTAATCTGCCGGGAGACCGGCCAGGCCAAGTGCATTGTCTTCAATTTCTCCGGCCACGGCTTCTTCGACCTGAGTGCCTACGACGCCTTTTTGGAAGGGAAACTGGAGGACCTGGATTATCCGGAAGAGGTGCTGCAAAAGTCCCTGGCGGAGCTGCCCCAGGTTCCCGGCCAATAAAGACTCGAGGGCGCGTGCGGACCCCCAAGGGGGTCAGGGCTCGTCAGACTGCGCCTGGGTTTTCATACCAAGTTGCGTTCAAATCGGATGTTTTTGTAGCCGCAGGCTTTAGCCTGCGAATCACAGGCGAGACGCCTGTGCCCTCAGGAAATATGCTACAGAAAAATCTTTGATTGATCGCAACTTGGTATCAGTTCATCAGGCCATAAAAAAGGCGGCGCCGAGCGGCGCCGCCTGGGCTTGAGGCCTAAACCCCAGGCTTTTTACCCCAGTGGGGCAAGCAAACTTTTTCCTGCTCCTTGATTTAGCCCGCCTTCTCCTTTCAGGTCACGAATCCCGCCGCCGCCAGCGCAGCACGCCCAGGCCCAGGAGGCCGGAGCCCAGGAGCACTGAGTTCCAGGCAGAGGTATGACACAGGGGGTATATTCAATGGTGCCAGAGAGCGCACCCCAGTCGTTGGAATTAGTACCATCGGGGTTTACGCCGAAATAGAGGATGTCGCTGGCGTTCAAGCTCACGGTGAAATCAAAATTAAGGATGGTCCCATAAGGCCAATCAGGGATGCCCCCGGGTGTCGACCCAGCGATTGTATTGGCAAACAAAACAATGGAGTTTTGCTTAATATAGACATATATATCACTGTCAGCAGTGAAATATTGGTCCCAAAAAGAACCGCTGAGGTGATAAGTATTGGTTTCCGGAACGACCCAGGCCAAAACGGCATCCTCGCCATAACCATAAGTGGGTGGAGGATTAGGATTGTAGGTATAGTCAGGTTGCATGGCTATCCACGGAGAAGTAGTTGTCTTAAATACCAAAGGAAGACTACCGCCGGGATCAGAGAAGTAGTATTGAATGGTACTGTGTTCTACTAGCAAAGTGTAGTTTGTATCGTCGTTTTTATAGGCATAAAAGCCGTTGTCTCCCTGGTGGTCCGGGAAGGAATTATAAAGATCCACGGTCGTTGCGCCGGCGTTCAGCGGACCCAGGCAGAATCCTATAGCCAGAATTATGAAAGCTATCTTTTTCATCTCGTTCATCTCCCGTTAATGATGCTGTCAAGAGACAATCATGTTTCCCTTGTCTCTAAAACAAGTCCCAAAACCGACGCAAGGTTGCCGACCCCGAAAAAAAAGCCGCGCTGCCTTGAATCCAGGCAACCCGGCTATCTCTCAGATCACTGAGACCCGTGGCTTTCCGCCCCCACCTTGGGATGGGTTTGGCTTTTTCTGGTATTTTACCTTGTACTCCGAAAAAATTAAAAATGTCAGGAAAAAAATTAAGAAATTTAAAAAAAATTTACATACATGCTTAACCTCGCCGGGGCGGGGGCGGGGGCCGGAATCAGGGACCCTGCCCCACTCCCCCGGCCCCCGCAAGCGTCCGCCGGCCCCCTACTCTGGTCTGCGCGGCGGCCTCTCCCGGACCCGGCCGGCTGCCGTCCGGCTAAGACTCGATGAGCTCGGAGGGATTGACGCTGACGCCTTCCACCTGCCCCTGTGGAATGAGGGGCAGAAAGGTGCCCTGCTGCTTCTGTTGCCAGGCGCGCTTAATTACTTCGCCGGTGTGCTGGGTCAGGTCAAAGCTCGACACCTCCGCGAGAGGCACAAATTGGGCGGCGGTAATGTCTGACGCCGGGCTCACCTCCCCGCTCTCATAGTCGCAGAGATAATCCACCAGGACATAGTGATAAGGAATGTGGCCGTGGCGGTCGTAGAAGATGCGCTGCAGCATCGCGGTGAGCCCGATAATCGTAACAGCCACCCCGGTCTCTTCCTTCAGCTCCCGCTTTAAGGCATCCTCCAGGGTCTCTCCCAATTCCACCAGGCCTCCGGGCAGGGTCCAGGTATCAATGGCCGGTTCCCGGCCCCGGCGCACCAGCAGAACTTCTTCCCCTTTAAAGATTACCGCTCCTACTCCTACGAGCGGGTGATCCGGATAACGGCGCTTCATGGCTATCATTCACCTCACGATTAGAAACTGGGAAATGGCCGACAGAGTTTCAGGCAGGATGTTAATTCTGGCAGGCACAGAGGCCTTATCATTAATACCCGAGTTTTTGGCCAAATGCAATAAAAAGCCCAGGCGGGACGTAGGTGCCCCTAATCCTTAGGAAACCTTAAGGGATTGGGGGTGGGGGATGGGGGGAGGGGGCTAAGGGCCGGTGGCCCTTAGCCCCCTCCCCCCATCACTTAAATCTCCACCCGCAAGGACCGTTTCACCCGGATGGCGGCGGCGCCGCCCACCGGGCAGACATGCTCGCAGTGGCCACAGCCGATGCAGCGGTCCACCGCCGCCACCGGCAGTTTTACCATAATCTTTCTGCCCTTGGGATCCATCACATCCTGGTCGTGAAAGACGATGGCCTTGGGAGAGACGGGGCAGTGCTCCTCGCACACCAGGCAATCGGTGCCCTCGGTGTAAGGGATGCAACGGCTGCGGTTGATAAAGGCTACGCCCAGGGAGGTCGCCTGTTTCACCTCCAAGGGCAGGTTGGGGATAGCGCCGGTAGGGCACACCTGGCCGCAAAGATTGCAGGAGTAAGAGCAATAACCCAACCGGGGCACCAGCCGGGGAGTGTAGAGGCCCTCCAGGCCCGCTTCCCAGAGAACCGGCTGCAGGCCATTGGTAAGGCAGACCTTCAGGCACTGGCCGCAGCGCATGCACCGGGACAAGATGTCTGCCTCTTCCTGGGCGCCGGGAGGCCGGATCAGGAACTCGTCAGGCCGCTTAGCCAGGGACCCGAGACGGATCAGGGGCACGGTTGCGACCCCGGCGGCCAGGGCGGTGACCACCTGGCGGCGGCCCAGATCCAGGGGCGCCCGGGGGGCCTTGGAGCGCCAGGTAAAACTTATCCGCCCTTCGTGGCACTCGTTAAGACACCGGAGACAGAGCTGGCACTCATGGGTCTGATGCCGGGAAGGTTCTCCCGCAGTAAAGGCCGCCATTTTGCATAGTTCGGCGCAATCGCCGCAATCAGGACACAAGCCCGCGGGCCGCCGCCGCAGCCAGGAGAAGCGGGCGAGCAGGCCGTACAAGGCCCCCAGGGGACACAAGGCCCGGCACCAGAAACGCCGGTCCACCCTTTCTGCAGCCACCACCAGGACAAACAAGGTCAAGGTGAGGAAAGGCAACAGATAAACCAGGGGGCGAAAAGGCAGCAGGGTGGCCTTGAAGAATTGGTAAACCGGCTCACTCACATAGGTGATCGGCGCCCCCAGGCGATACAGCGACAGCGCCGCCTTTTCCACCCCATAGCCGAAAGCGGGGTAAAAGACGATGGCCAGGGACCGGTACAGCCACGACAGGGGGTCGAAGAAGCCCACCAGATTAAGGGAGAAAGGCGCCGCGGCCAACAGGGTGAGGAGCAGAAAGTATTTCACCCGGCGCATTCTGGCCGCCACTCCCCGATCCGGACTGGGAGAAAATAAGAGCCGGCGCATTCCATCTAGAGTGGTTCCCAGGGGACAGACCCAGCCGCAGAAGAACCGGCCCAGGACCAGGGTGAGGGCCACAAAGACCAAAGACCACCACAGGGCGGGCACCAGGGGGCTCCGGGTCAAGAGATGGGCCGCCAGAATCAGGGGGTCAAAGCGAAAGAAGAGGTCCACCGGCCAGGCCAGGATGTCCTGGCCCGCATATTCGGCCTTCAGAAAGAGGAGCACAAACAGGAGAAAAAAGAAGATCTGGCTGCCGCGCCTCAGGTAAACCCAGGTGCGGTATTGGGCGATTTGCTTATTGTTTTCCATGACTTTGCTGATTAAACTTTTTAGCACCTTATTGGAGGGAGGGCCAGGGATGTAGGGGCGGTTCGCGAACCGCCCCTACCTGCCCTGCCCCAAGCCCCTCTCCCCACCCGCGTAAGAGCCGGGGCAGGCGAGGTCGCTGGTCCCCGCCTGCCCCGGCTGTTGAACAACCTTAAGGGATTGGGGGAGGGGGTTTGGGGGAGGGGGTAAGGGCCTGCGGCCTTTAGCCCCCTCCCCCGAAAACCCTGCTCAAATCACTTTAATTTTATTCAAGTCCATTTCGCCCCGGCCGGCCTCATGGGCTCTGACGATATGGCCGATGTCCGCGGGTTTCAGCCCGAAAAGGGTGGTGCCGTAGGCATCCAGGGCCACCGGATCAGTACCGGCAAAGACCAGGTTCCTAGCCTCCACATCCTCCAGGCGGCCGCCCTTGGGGCCGTTCCTCACCATGATGCGGGTGGCGTCCAGGATATTAAGATCAGGGCGCAGAATCAGGTTCATATCCGCGATGTTCTGGGCCAATCCCACGTGAATGCGGCCCCGCCAGCCGCCGATGGCCCCCATCATGTTCTTCAGGCACATGGTGAGGCGGGACTCGGTGTGACTCTTGGCCACCGGGATGTTGATGAAGCGGTCGGCTTCCAGGATGTCTTTATAAAAGTACCATTTCTTCAGGGCCTTGGCCTTCTCCACGGGCAGTTCCACGAAACGCCGTTCGTCCACGAACTCCACCACCGCCCGGGGGTCTTTAATATCTTCCACCGCGGCTTTAATCCCGGAGGTGACATAAGCCTTGCGCGCGTCGTCGCAGGTGTGGTCCAGCACCTTGACCTGTTTGGCCCCGGCTTCCAGGCAGAGTTCCACCACCTGGCGCACCACCAGGGGATGCGCATTAGCCCCCTGCTCCGGAGTGCGATCCCAGGCCATATTGGGCTTGACCACCACCACTTCCCCGGAGTTAACGAACTTTTTCATGCCCCCCAGGGCCTGGATGGCCTCTGCCACCAGATGGGCATAATTGGTGCCCTGGGCCTTGGCGATCAGGGGTTGAGGCGTTTCCTTAGGAGCCATGGCCCAAAGCTCCTCCGGCATCACCAGCCTTCCTCCGGCCCCGGCCACCAGGCCCAAGGCCGCCAAGCGCTTGAGAAATTCGCGCCGGTGCATCTTGGCCTCCCATATCTTTTGGATATTATTTAGTCTAAACACGGCCTGGTTGGTTTGCAAGTTTTTCTTGACAAGGCTGCCAAACCCATCTATTGACTTAAAAGTCATTTTAATGACTCCAGAGTCATTATGCCCCTGGCCCAACGACAAACCAAGAAAGAAGTGGTAACCGCCTTCCGCACCCGGGAGATTCTGGCCGCGGCCCGGCGCATCATGGAGCAGCACGGCTTGGAGGCGGCCACCATGGAAGAGATCGCCGCCACCGCGGGGGTGGCCAAGGGGACCATCTACCTCTATTTCCAGGGCAAGGAGGAACTTATCCAGGCCCTGATTTCCCAGGTCGGGGAAAACCTGCTGCAAGATCTGGAAGGCATTCTGGAAAAGTCCGGTTCTCCCAGGGAAATATTACCTCAAGTAGTGTCCTTGCTGCTGGATTATCTGGAGCGGGAACGGGTCCTGTTCCCGGTATATGTCAGGGATTTACGGCAGGGTCAGCGCCCGCCGGAAAAGGGTCGCTGGCCCCCCCTCCGGGAGATGGAGGAAAAATTTATGGAGTTGATCACTCGCCTGTTTGCCCAGGGCATTGCCGCGGGCGAGTTTATCCCGGCCAACCCCAGGCTTCTCACCTTCTTCCTCCGGGGCTTGATCCGGGCCGTGGGCTATTATCAGATGGCGGAAGGACCGAAAGATCCCATCAAGAAATCCTTGCCCATACTCCTCACCTTGCTTTATTCCGGACTATGCCGACCAGCCAATTCTCCTGCAGAGGAAGGCCCCACATGATTTCCAGACCCTGGCGCCAAATTCTTTTAGGGCTTGTTATTTGGAGCCTGACCCTCGTCCCGGGCAGGGCGGCGCAAACCCCTACCACCCTGGACCTGAAAGAAGCCCTGCGCCTGGCCTGGAAGGCCAACCCAACTTTACAAGTGAGCCGCTTGCAAGCACTCATCGCCGGGGAAGAGGTGGTGCGGGCCAGATCCGGGTTCCTGCCCACCATCAAATCCGAGGTGAGCCAAACCATTTATGACGACCCGCTAAAAATTAAGTTCGGCGGCATCCCCGGTTTCCCCAGTGGCCTTAACTTTCCTCAAAGCAACCGCAATTTTTGGGGCAGTAAGATCACCGTGGACCAGACCATCTTTGACTTTTGGGCCACTCCGTCCCGCTACCAGGCCGCCGTGCTGGGAAAGAGCGCCAGCCTGCTGGACACCGCCCAGACCCGGGACAACATCTTCCTTAACGTGTGCCAGGGATATTTTCAAACCCTCCGGGCCCAGAAGTTGGTCACCGTGGCCGAGCAGGAGGTCATTGATCTTAAGGATCACCTCAAGGTGGCCCGGGACCAATACGAATTCGGCGTGGTGACCTTCAATGACGTGCTCCAGGCGGAGGTGTCCCTGGCGGATGCCGAACAGCGGCTGATCGTCGCCAGGACCGATTTCATCGATATCCGCTCGGCCTTGAACAAGGTGCTGACCCTGCCCATTGCCGCGCCCACGGTGCTGAGAGACGAGAAGCTCCTGACCCAGCCCTGGGAACTGGAGGAGGCCACCGATCTGGCCTTGAAGAAACGGAGCGACCTCAAGGCCTCCCAGGATCGCATCACCCAGCAGGAAAAGGTGGTAACCCAGACCCGGGCCGGACATTTCCCCCGGATATATGCCGAGGGCGGGCATTTGTTTCAGCAGTATGACCTTTTGGTACATAATACCCAGTGGTTCGCCATCTTTGGCATGCAGTGGACCCTCTTTTCCGGACTGGATACCCGGGCCCAGGTAGCCCAGGCCAAGCTTAAAGTGAGCCAGCTGCAAGAGCATCATAAGGATCTCAATGAGCAGGTGCGCCTGGATGTCCAGAACGCCTACCTGAAAGTGAAGGAGACCGCAGATCGCATCAAGGCCACGGAAAAGGCGGTAACCCAGGGAGAAGAAAACCTGCGTCTCAATGAAGAGCGTTACAAAGAACAGGTGGGCACCGCCACCGATGTCATTGATGCCGAGACCCTGCTCACCCGGACCCGGGTCAATTATTACACCGCCCTTTACGACCATCAGATGGCCAAGGCCCAATTGCTCTGGGCGGTGGGCGCCATCAACGACCTTCTTCCCTTAGAGAAATCCTCCCATGCTCCGTAAGCCTTCGTTCCGGATCGGCGTCGTCCTGCTGCTGCTCTTGCTGGTGGCCGCGGGCCTGGCTTATTGGCGTTATCTTCATGTCTATGTCAGCACCGACGATGCCTATGTGAGCGGGCATGTGGGGGTGATTTCCCCCCGGGTGCCGGGACGAGTCATAGAAGTATTGGTGGACAATAATTATTTTGTCCAGCCCAGGCAGGTCCTGCTTACCCTGGACCCCAAGGACTTTGAGGTGGCGGTGGCCCAGGCCGAAGGAAACCTGGGGCGCTTGCGCCAGGACCTGGCCCAGCGCTACGTCAAGGTCTCCACGACCCAGGCCAAGGTGGCCCAGGCCGAGGCCAATTTCCGAGAAGCCACCATTGATAAGGGGCGCTATACCAATCTCTTTGAGCGTCGGACCATTGCCCAAACAAACCCTGGATCGGGTGGATACCCGCTACCGAGTAACTCAGGCGGAATTAACTCAAAGCCAACGGAAACTCCAGGAGGCCCTGGCCCACATCGGCGGCTCCACCAGCATTCCTCTGGAAGAACAGCCGGCCATTAAAGAAGCCCGGGCCCAGGTGGAGCAGGCCCGCCTTAACCTGGAGTACACCAAAGTCCGGGCCGAGGTTTCCGGTTATATCACCAGGAGGCAGGTGCAGCCGGGGAACTGGGTCAGACCGGGCCAGCCCCTGATGACCTTGGTGCCCCTGGACTACCGCGAGCTGTGGATCGAAGCCAACTACAAGGAGACCCAGCTGACCGACGTCTATCTCGGCCAGCACGCCAGCGTGGCAGTGGATACCTACCCCGGCACGGTCTTTAACGGACGGGTGGACTCCATCATGGCCGGCACGGGCGCGGCTTTCTCCCTGCTGCCGCCGGAAAACGCCACCGGCAACTGGGTGAAAATAGTGCAGCGCATCCCGGTGAAGGTGGTGCTGTTCCCGCCCTTCCCGAAAAATCAGCCCTTGCGCCTGGGAATGTCGGTTTATGTCACCATCGATACCCGCAATCGCACCGGCCCGCGTTTGCTGTCGCTGAAGGAGAAATAGGTGGGACCCCGGGTTAATGGCCCCCGCCGGTTAATCCTCCCCGTCCCTCCCTTTCTGGCCTCCCGTAGGTAATTAGTGGTAAATCATGAGCCTCCAGCCCCCTCCCTCGCCTCCTCCCCAGGTCAACAAATGGCTCATCACCATTGCGGTGATGGCCGGCACCTTCATGGAGATCATAGACACCACGGTAGTCAACGTGGCCTTGCCCCATATCGCCGGCAGCCTGTCGGCCGGGGTGGATGAGGCCACCTGGGTTCTCACCTCTTATTTGATCTCCAACGCCATTGTCTTGCCCATCACCGGGTGGCTCTCGGCCTTGTTCGGCCGCAAGCGTTTTCTGATGATCTGCCTGGTCCTGTTCACCTTTAGCTCCATGCTGTGCGGCTCTGCCCCCAGCCTGGGGGCCCTCATCGTCTTCCGCATCTTTCAGGGGGTAGGCGGCGGGGCGCTCCAGCCCATCTCCCAGGCCATTTTGCTGGAGACCTTTCCCGGTCCGGGAGCGGGGCATGGCCATGGCCATCTGGGGCATCGGGCGTGGTCATCGCCCCTATCATCGGGCCCGTCCTGGGAGGCTGGATCACCGATAATTTGACCTGGCGCTGGGCCTTTTACATCAACCTGCCCATCGGCCTGATGTCCCTGGTGATGACGGCCTTGTTCATCTTCGATCCGGAATACATCAGGGGCCAGCGGGCCGGCCGCATCGATTACTGGGGGCTGGGCCTCTTGTGCGTCTGCCTGGGGGCGCTCCAGGTAGTGCTGGACAAAGGGGAACGGGAAGACTGGTTCTCCTCCGACTTCATAACTCGCCTGGCCATCATCTCCGCGGTGGCTTTGGTCCTGCTGATTTACCAGGAACTTAAAACCGAACATCCCGTAGTCGACCTGCGCCTCTTTAAAGAACGGAATTACGCGTCCGGGATAACCATTATGTTCTTCTTCGGATTCGTGCTTTACGGCAGCATCGTGCTCTTGCCCCTGTTTCTGCAGACCCTGATGGGCTATGATGCCACCCTGGCCGGCATGGCCCTGGCCGTGGGCGGCGTGGGCTCTTTAATGATCATGCCCGTCGTGGGCCGCCTGACCATGGTTCTGGATAGCCGCATCCTGGTGGCGGTGGGCTTGATGATCAACGCGGTGGCGGTCTATCTGATGAGCTCTTACAATACCCAAATCGACTTCGTCACCGCCTGGTGGCCCCGGTTTATCCAGGGCTTTGGCCTGGGGACGACCTTCGTGTCTCTCACTACCCTGACCATGTCCCGCATTTCCCAGGAAAAGATGGGTAACGCCACGGGCATCTTTAATCTGATGCGCAACCTGGGGGGTAGTTTCGGGATTGCTACGGCCACCACCCTCTTGTCCCGCCGGGCCCAGCTGCACCAAACCCGTCTGGTGGAGCATCTGACCCCCTACTCTTTACCCTTTAATGACTGGCAGAACCGGCTGGGGGACGTTTTGCCCGGCCTGGGCCCCAATTGGAATTTATGGGAGGCCCCTCAAGTCCTGGCCGGACTCTACCAAGAGGTGCAGCGCCAGGCGCAGATGCTGGCCTTTTGCGACGATTACTGGTTCTTCACCCTGATTTTTGTGGCTCTCATACCCGTAGTGATCCTGATGCGCCGCCCCCCCCGGCACGCGTAAGGTGGTTGTGGAAGGCGGGGCCAAAGGCCCCGCCTTCTAAGGATAAAATTTTGCGCCGAATTAACCTGATTCTCCTGGCCATCGCCTCTGTTTTTCTCATCTGGGTGCTAAATAAGGTGGGATGGGGTACCTTATGGCAGCACCTGCGGATGGTGGGCTGGTACTGGCCCCTGCTCCTACTGCCCTACGGCCTGGTCAACTTGCTGGAAGCCGTCTCCTGGAGGTATCTACTCTTAAACCCACCCAATGGACCTTCCCTGGGGCGCCTCTTTTGGCTGCGCCTGGGAGGGGAAGCCCTGAACCAGCTTACCCCCACGGCCTCTCTGGGCGGCGAGCCTTTCAAGGCCTCGCGCTTGAATGCCGATGGAGTCTCTCTGGAAGTAGCCACCGCCTCCGTGGTAATCCATAAGGGCATTTTGGTCCTGAGCCTCACCCTTTATATCTTTTTGGGGCTGGCTTTATCCCCCTTTTTCCTCCCCGTGGCCGGCTGGCTTTTGGGGATCATGGGCGTGGCCGCCTTGGGTCTGGCGGTGGCGGGAATAGCCTTCGTCGTCCTCCAGCGCCAGGGGCCCTGCGGTCTGGGCCTCCGCCTCCTGGCCAAACTGGGATGGTACCCCCGCCTCCTCCGGGAGAAAGAAGCCTTTTTCCAGGACCTGGACCGGCAACTGGTGGGCTTCTATCAGCAATATCCGGGACTCGCGGCGCTGGCCTTTATCCTCTTCTTCTTGAGTTGGGTGCTCCATGCCGCGGAAGTCTACGTGATGTTCTGGCTCATGGGCCACCCCATCGGCTGGGGCCTGGCCATCTGCCTGGACGCCCTGGCCATGCTCTTCACCGCGATGGGGTTTTTCATCCCCGGCGCGGTAGGGGTCCAGGAAGGGGGGAACCTCCTCCTGGCCCTGGGCTTTCAACTGGGACTCCCCCTGGGCGCAGCCTTTAGCATCTTAAGACGCCTCCGGGAAGCTTTCTGGCTGTCCCTGGGACTGGCGGTGGTGGGGAGGGAGAAGTGAGGAACTGGGGGGAGGGCCAGGGAGCTGAGCTCGAATGGGCCTTTGGCCCATTTTTATGATACGGGTCATTTGCTATCGCAAATGACCTCCCCCCTCCCAACCCGCTTAAGTTGGCCGTAGAAGTCGGGGCCTCTGGCCCCGACTTCTACGGGGCAATTCTAAACATAAGGGGTTGGGGGATGGGGTTTGGGGAAGGGGGCAGGGGTCAGCGACCCCTGGTCCCTCTTCCCCAAATATTTTCCTCAGCCGAACAACCGCACGGTGACGGGGTCGCCCCGGTTGAGGCCTTCCACTCCCAGGGGAATCATGACCAGGCCATCGCTTTTGACCAGGGGGGAAAGCAAGCGCGGAGGGGCCCAGGAGGGGGTCGGCCCAGAGGGTTTCGCCCTCGTAGCGCAGGCGCACCCGCACATAGTCTTCCCGGCCGGTGGCTCCGGCCAGATTGCGGGAGAGATTGGCGTTGACGGTGCGCCCCCAGGATGCTGGAGCAGCCAGCCCGGCCAGGCGTTCCAGAAGGGGACGGCCCAGCACCTCCATGACCACCGCCGCGGAGGCCGGATGTCCCGGCAAGCCCAGGAGGGGGATAACGCTACTTTCCCCCAAAGAGGCCAGGATGGTGGGTTTACCCGGGCGCAGGGCCACCCCATGCACCAGGATTGCCGCGGCCGGCAGGTCCTGGATGGCGCTCAGGGTCAAATCCCGCACGCCCACGGAACTCCCTCCGGAGATGAGGATCAGGTCTGCCTCGAGCAAGGCTGCGGCCAGGGCCGTTTTCAGGGCGTCAAAGTTATCAGGGATAATGCCTTGAAGGAACGGCAGGCCACCCCACTCCTGCACTTGGGCAGCCACCAGATAAGCATTGGAATCTCGCACCTGGCCCGGGCCCGGCTCCTCATGGACGGCCCTAATCTCGTCGCCGGAGGACATGATGGCCACCCGGGGCCGGCGAAAAACCGTCAGGTGGGTTATCCCCAGGGCGGCCAGCAGCCCGATTTCCTGGGGGCGCAGGCGCGTCCCCGGGTTAAAGAGCACCTCCCCCAGGCGCACGTCCTCGCCGGGGTGCAGCGTGTTTTCCCCGGGGGCCACCGGCCTTCGCACTTCCAGGGTCAGGTCCGGGTGCTCCGCGGTGTACTCCACCATGACCACCGCGTCTGCCCCCAGGGGCAGCATGGCGCCGGTGGGCACCCGCAGGGCTTCGCCTGACTCCACGCGCCTCTCCGGTGCCGCGCCCATGGGCACTTCGCCCACAATCTGCAGGTAGGCGGGAGCCCCGACGCTGGCCCCAAAGGTGTCCCGGGCCCGCACCGCATAGCCATCCATGGCGGCCCGGTGGAATCCCGGCACCGCCTCCGGCGCGGCCACGGGCGAGGACAGAACCCGCCCGGCGGCCTCAGACAAGTCCACCTCCTCCACCCCCACCGCCGGAAAACGCGGATAGAGGGCCAGGACCTCTTCCCGGGTCTGCAACCGGAAAAACTCTAAGGAGCGCATGATCCTCTAAACCTACCAGGTGTTGAGCTGCACCTTACCTGCATTTTTTCAAGCTGTGGAAGTCGAGGCCGCAAGCCTCGCCTTCCACAGCCTCTTACGCGGGTTTGGGAGGGGGGCCTGGGGGGAGGGCAGGGGCTTCAAGCCCCTGGCCCTCCCCCCAAAAAACTTAATCCCCCGAAGCGGCCTCCCCCTCCCGGAAATAGCGCATGGTGGTCTTTTTCAGTTCGGTTTCGCTGAACAGCATCTCGTAATCGCTGAGGCCGATTTCTGCGGCCATGCGGGCCGCGGTGCGCACGCATTCTTCCCGGGTCTTGCCGTGGATCATGGTATAGAGGTTATAAGGCCAGGAGGGCCCGGGCTGGCGGGCGTAGCAGTGGGTCACGGCCTTATTAAGGGCCAGCTTTTGCCCCACCGACTTAAGCTCCGACTCGGGCACGGCCCAGGCCACCAGGGCGTTGGCCGCAAAGCCCGATTTTTGATGGCGCAGGGTGGCTCCGAAGCGCCGGATGTAGCCCTTCCCCAACAACTGGCGGATGGCGGCCAGGAGCTCTTCTTCCGGCACCCCCACCCGGGCCGCCAATTCGTTAAAGGGCTGGGGGATGATTTCCAGATCCCGCTGTAAGGCCAGGATTACTTTTTTCTCCAGGTCGGACAACATGGGGTAGAGACTCCAGTCTGTAGGCGCAATATAATTTAATCGACCCGGGTTGGCAAGGTGCGCCGGGAAGGGAGATAGGCCAGGAGATCCAAAGCATGGGTTTTTTCAAAGTCTGGGGTTCTGTCCCATGAATATCTTTAGTATGAATTTTGCCTAAAATTTCCCCCTCCTCTGGTGGGAAGGGGTTGGGGGGAGGGGGAGTTTCCTTACCAGCTCACTGGGGTGCCCACCTTGATGCCCTGCCTCTCGCAAAAGCCAGCCGGCACTTCCAGCACATATTTCACCGGCACGGGGGAAATAATATCTCCCGGAAAATTTGGGGAAATATTTAGGGCCAGGCCCACTACCTGGCCAGACCGGAGCCAGATGAGATCCAGGGGAAATTGCATCCCCCGCATGCAAAAAACCTGGACTTCCAGATGAGGCATGACGAAGAGCATGCCTTTACCTTGGGGCAGTTCCTTACGGTTACCCAGTCCCAGGTACAATTTTTCTGGGGTACTAACCACCTCGGCCTTAATTTTCACTCCGCCCAGGGTGACGGTGGTGACCGGATTGCCATATGCGGAATAATCTTCCCCCCGCAATGGGCCGGGCAGGAGGAAGACGGCCAGGAGCAGCAGCAGGAGAATTTTTTTCTGGGCTTCATCTCTCAGGATCAGGAATGGGGTTTTACCCTAATTTATACCCCTATTTTGAGGGATAGGGCAAATCTTTGCCGGCCGTGGCCTGCCCCCTTGATGGCCAACCTGAAAATCTCCGCCTTCTCCCCCCAGGTTTGTGGTATCTTTTACCCGACCTTTATGTTATCCGGAGGCCGCCCATGAAAACCACCAAGATCGTCGCCGTACTTGGCAGCCCCAGGCCCCAGGGCAACAGCGCCACCCTGGCCCGCCAATTCCTGGATACGGCCCGAGCACTGGGGGCCGAGACCAGGGAATATCTCTTAAATCAGATGGAATTCCAGGGCTGCCAGGGCTGCCGGACCTGCAAGAGTACGGCCGAGGCCTGTATCCTGGAGGATGATGCCTCAGAAGTGCTGGAGGCCATCAAGGCCGCGAATATCCTGGTGCTGGCCTCGCCGGTTTACTTCGGGGACATCAGCGGGCAGTTGAAAACTTTCTTTGACCGGACCTACTCCTACGCCAACCCCGATTTCTCCAGCCGGGTGCCTGGGGGCAAAACCGCGGTGATGGTCCTGGTCCAGGCCCAGCCCGACGAGGCCCAATTCAGCGACATCTTTCCCCGCTACCAGCGCTGGCTGAAGCTGTTCGGCTTTGACCCCATCTACCTGCTCCGGGCCACCGGCGTCCGGGACCCCGGCGACATCGACCAGGACCTCGCCGTCCTGGAGCAGGCCGCAGCCCTGGCCCGGGAGGTGGTTGCGGTGCGCAGGGAGAGGTGAGATTGCGGGGGAGGGCCAGGGAGGAGAAGTGAGAATCGCGGGGGAGGGGCAGGGACCTCAGGTCCCTGGCCCTCCCCCCACATCTCTATCTCCTAAATCCGCGAAAGGATACGCACGTCTACGGCGAACAGGCCTTTTTCGTAAAGCAGCAAGGGGTTCAGTTCGATCTGGTCCAGTTCCGGGTGGTTCAGGGCAAAGCGGCTCAAGGCCTGCATGGCCGTCACCAGGGCCGCCGTATCCCGGCGGGGTTGGCCCCGAAAGCCCGTGAGCAAGGGGTAGCCCTTGATGCTTTTCAGTAAAGCCTTAAACTCCTCCTCCGAGGCCGGCAGCAGGCAGAAGACCACATCCTGGTAAAGTTCGGTATAGATGCCGCCCACGCCAAACATCAGGGTGGGGCCGTATTGGGGGTCGGTGATGGTCCCCAGGATGACCTCCAGGCCGCCTCCTTTGGCCATGGGGGAGACGCTCACCCCTTCTATCCGGGCCGTCCGCTCGTAGAGCCTGGCGGAGGCCAGGATCTCCTGATAAGCCTGGCGCACTTCCTTATCATTCTGGAGGTTGAGACGCACCCCGCCCAGGTCGCTCTTGTGGGAGATGTCAGGGGAGGAGATCTTCAGGGCCACCGGATAGCCGAATCCCTGGGCCAGGGCCACGGCCTCTTCAGAGTCCCCGGCCAGGGGGGCCGCGGCCGCGGGGATGCCGGCCTTGGCCACCATTTCGGCGGCCTCGCCCGCGGACAGCAGCCTCAAGGGGGCCCCGGGCCGGACCTCAGCTTGAATGGCGGCAGGCGGCCTGGCCGCGGCAGGCGCCTCGGCGAACCGGAAGAACTGGGACAGGGCCCTGATGCCCCGCTCCGGGGTGGGGAAAACCGGGATGCCTTTCTCATACAGCCTCTGCCTTTCCTCCCGTTCTACTTCGGCGCCGCCCAGGAAGATGACCAGTTCTGCGGCGCTGGGGGTCACCACCTGGGAGGCCCCGGGGATGGGGTCCCCGAAGATCACCACCTGGGTATCGTACTCCCGGCGGGCTTCATCCATTACCTTGCTATAAAGGGAGGGATCGGCAATGACGTCTCCGGTCAGGTCCACCGGGTTGCCCACGGCGCAGTGGGCCGGGAGCATGGCCCGCAGATTTTCCCTGAGGCTGGGGCTGGGCCCGGGGATTTCCAGGCCGCACTTCTCCGCTTCGTCAATGGCCAGGATGGCGGCCCCGCCGGAGGAGGTGGTGATCATCAGCTTCCGGCCCCGGGGCCGAGGCAGATAAGCCAGGGCCTTGGCAAAGTCGAAGAGTTCCTCCAGATTGTCGGCCCGATAGACCCGGTATTTGCGGAACAGGGCGTCATAGACCGCGTCCACTCCGGCCAGCGACTTGGTATGGGACTCGGCGGCCTTGCCTCCCTGGCGGGTGCGGCCCGCCTTGAGGATGACCACCGGTTTTTGGGCCTCGGCCAGGGCATCCAAAAAATAAGTGGGTCGCTTCACCCCTTCCAGGTACAGGGCCATCACCTGGGTGTGAGGGTCGGCGTTGAAGTAGCTGAGCACCTCGGCCTCATCCACGTCCACCCGGTTGCCCAAGGCCACAAAGGCGCTCACCCCCAGTTGTTCCACCGCGGCCATATCCAGAAACGCCGCACCCACGGTGCCGGATTGCGACGCAAAGGCGATGCGGCCCTTGGTGGTGATGAGGGGCCAGGAGGCGCACATGTGGTGATGGGGCATGTTAACCCCCTGGCAGTTGGGACCCACCACCCGCAGGCCGGTCTGCCGCACTACCTGGGCCAGCTCTTCCTGGAGGCGCTCCCCCTCCTCCCCGGCCTCGGCAAAACCGCCGGTGATCACCACCGCGGCCTTGACTCCGGCGCCCGCGGCCTGCTTCAGGGTTTCGGCCACCAGCCGGGCCGGGATCACCACCACCGCCAGCTCCGGCGGGGTGGGGGTTTCGGCCACATTTTTATACACCTTGAGGCCCAGGATCTCCTCGGCCTTGGGGTTGATGGGATAGATGGGCCCGGCAAAGCCGCCGCCCTTCAGGTTGGCCAAAATATCATGGCCCAACTTGCCCGGGGCCGTGGACGCGCCGATGACGGCCACGCTTTGGGGCTTGAAGATGGCTTCCAGGGTGCCAAAGGATTCCATGTCGCCTCTCCCCCATCTGGTGAATTGGCCCGGTAACCGGCGCTGACCTAAGGGTAGTCTATTAGCAAAAAAGCGTAAAGGACACAAAAAATTTAAGGGACGCCTGAGATGGCCCGATTGCAGGGAAAGGGAGGTCCCGTGGCCCGGTCTTGGGAGCTCATGGATTATCCGAGATAAAATCCGGCATTTTAGCAGCGCCTATCAGGTTTCCCCCGATTACCGAGAAACGGAATAGATGATGTTAATAAATTCGCGCCCGTCTACTTTCACCAGCAGGCTAAGGCGGCAATTCTCCCAGGGCCCTGGCCCCACTTCCAGTAAGGTTTCAGAAATACCTTACATTAGAGCTTGGCTAATTCCCCTCCCCCTGGATGGGGGAGGGTCAGGGTGGGGGTGAAGTTTAATTATGCCAACAAGTTCCCCCCTCCACCGAGCCCCTAGGAGGGGCTTAGAACATAATTGGAAAATCGCCGCACTGGTTCTGGCCCTTTTCCTGTGCGGATTGCCCGGACTGGCCGGGGCTGCATCATCCGGGTACACCGGAATTCCCGGCCAGTTTAAGAGGGCGTCTAAGAGTGCGAAGGCGAAAGCCAAAGGCGACACAGCCAATCGGAGTAGTAAAGCTGCCTCTGCGAAAAAAGGCAAAAAATGAAAGATTAAACGGAAACGGAGGCCGGGAGCCTCCCTCGCCACTTGCCCTGGAAGCCATCCCCTGCGGGCCTAACGGTCTGTCTTTAGAGAAAGAGGAAGAAAGAAAATATTGCCCGCCCGCCGCGCCCCCCTTGCCTTAGGCGCTTTTGTCATTAACATTAATAAAGCGGCCGGGCCCAGAGCATGGCCCGGGAAAGGCCGCAAATCCTATCCTCGGGAATCCGAGAAGGGACAAGGGAGGGACCATGTCCAAGAGAAAATACACGGTGCGGGCCGAGTGCCCCGCGTGCGCCTGCGGGGACATCACCTTTCTGGGGCCGGAGAAGCTCCGGGAAAAATTTATCGGCGACGAGAAGGAAATCGACATCCTCTGCCCCCTGTGCGGCACCAAGACCAAGGGGAAGGTGGAGGAGCACGAAAAATAGAGCTTGGCAGGCGGGCATGGGGGAAGGGGGCCAGGGTGCCCTCTTCCGGCCACCAGGCGGGCTGCGGCCCGCCTTTTTTATGGGGGAGAGAGGCGGAGTCAGTGGTCAGTGGTCAGTAGTCAGTGGTCAGTAGTCAGTAGCCAGTAGTCCGTGGACAGTAGTCAGTGGACAGTAGTCAGTAGGCAGTAGGCAGTAGTCAGTAGGCAGTAGTCAGTAGTCAGTAGTTAGTAGCCAGTAGTCAATAGGCAGTAGTCAGTAGTTAGTAGCCAGTAGCTAGTAAGTAGCTAGTGGTCAGTAGTCAGTAGGCAGTGGTCAATAGGCAGTAGTCAGTAGTTAGTAGCCAGTAGCTAGTAGTCAGTAGCTAGTGGTCAGTAGTCAGTAGGCAGTGGTCAATGGACAGTCTTCGGTGCCGGCAGAAATAACCCCCCCATTTCTAAAGGGGGGTCAGGGGGGATTTTAAGCGGCAGGCCAGGGTCGGTTTGGTGTTTTTCGGTTTTTGGTAAAAGAATTAGGGGAAAGATTATCAGGGGAAGGAGGCGACAGGGGGCCAGCACGGGCGGGACAGTTGGCGGGGAAAGGAGGGGAGGTGACGAATGGCAAAAGAAATTTAAGGGTTTATTGGCAATGCCGATTTTGTGCATACATTTTCCTTGACAAAAATTTATAATGTACATACACTTTCCTTGTGAGATATCAATGGGACCCTGAAAAGGCGCGGCTCAATAAAAAGAAGCATAGAGTCGATTTTTCAGATGCGGTGGTCGGGGTCTTCGAAGACGAAATGGCTTTGACAAAGGAAGACCCAGATGCCGAAGGCGAACAAAGATTCGTTACTCTGGGCATGGATTCTTTAGGAAGGCTTTTAGTTGTCGTTTTTACCTATCGAGGAGAAGACGAAATACGATTGATATCCGCCCGGAAAGCTACCGGCAGGGAGGCAAAACAATATGCGAAAAGAATATGATTTCAGCAAGGCGAAGCGCGGTGCCATCGTGCCCCCAGACCGCAAAAAGACGCGGATTACCATCCGCCTAGATACTAAAATCTTAAATTGGTTTCGGCAGCGGGTTCATGAGGCTGGGGGTGGTAATTATCAAACCATGATCAACGACGCCTTGAAAAGCTATATTAAAGGCTACCATGCAGAAAACAAAGAGCTGTTATCTGATTCGATGGAATCGACTTCAAGCGGATCAGGTTTTGGAGAAAGTGGAAATTTGGTTGAAATTCCCGGAGCGATGGTCCGAATCGAGCAGTTTAGCAGTATCGGCGACGCCCAGAAGAAAGAGGCTAACGTTATCAAGGGGAACCAGCCGAAATATAACAAGCGGGGGAAGTAACATATTCTCAAGGCTTTAAAGAGGTGAGAGATACCGCCTGAGGGTGGGGGATTACCGGGGGCTGTACACCATTGACGATGCCATCGAGAAAATAGAGGTGAGCGCCGTGGGTCACCGGCGGGAAGGTGTATCGGCAAGATAGAGAAGGCGGCGGGCGCTGCCCGCCCTATGATGGCTAGATTAATAAGGAAATTTGGGCAATCTTTCCATTTGTTCTGGGAAATTCTTTGGCTTTCAGTTATAAAAAAATCCCTTGATAATAAATAGACCATCATGGTATAATTCTCATTTCTTTCGATGGTTAAAATAGGTTTAGGGGAAAAGAGGATAGGAGGCTGAATGTCTCTTGGGATCGTCATAAAAGCCCCAGAGGGTATAGTTCTTGCAGCCGAAAGTCGGGTAATACTCGCTGCAAAACGGCCGGATGAGCAGGAAATACTTGTAAACTTTGATAACGCCACCAAACTTTTATCTTTTAGTAAACCCTATACATCCATAGGGGTTGTGACCTATGGTCAAGCGGCAATAGGATTAAGAACGGCTCACAGCTTCATAACGGAGTTTGAAGGTTCTTTAAAGGGTGAACAGCTTTCCGTATCCGATTTTTCAAGGCGCCTCAGCGAATTTTTCCTCTCTCAGTGGAAAACCACGATGAAACCCGATTTCAAAGGGCCGAATATGGTATTTGTTACTGCCGGGTTTAATAAAGATGAGCCATATGGAAGGGTTTATATATCAGAAATACCTAGGAATCCCTCTCCAATCGAGCAAAACCCTAATCCGGGTGAATTTGGAATAACGTGGGGTGGGCAAGGGGAATTTCTAAAAAGACTAATTTTAGGATTTGATGAGAGGTTGCCAGGTATACTGACCCAAAGCCTTAATTTGAACCAAAAACAAATTCAAGCAATGAACAATGGTTTAAAGTCTCTGCAAATGCAAATACCATTGCCAGCCATGCCCCTTCAGGACTGTGTGGATCTCGCTATATTTTTCATGCGGACTACCATAGATGGCCAAAGACTAAGTGTTGGAGTGAGAGGCTGCGGGGGGCCTATAGATATTGCAGTTATCACCAGGGGGAAAAAGCTTCACTTTATCCAAAGGAAACAAATTATTGGAGAAAAAGGTGAGGTAGCCGATATCGTAACGCCGTGATGGAGGGTTACAAAATGCACTTTTCGGAGTACGAGCTTTCTATTCTTTCTTCAGAAGAAACAACGGGGAGCTACACCGCATCACAATTTAATAGAATGACTTCCGGGTGGGATATCAGAATGTATCTCACAAAGCCAGGTTCTGAAGAGCCCCTTGATGAATTAGGAGAGCCCTTAATTTATCCAGCGAAGCTCAGTGCTGATGAGCTTTTTAATAACCTCCTCAAAAAGCATTCAGGGGCATGGAGACGCTTAAGCGAAATGTAATATACTTATCGGCCGATGAGATTGTTGAAAGAAATAGAGAGATAATTTTAAAGACTGGAGGGTTTAAAAAAGCTGCCGGGAAAGTTATAAATTCTAATAGCCTCGAATATCTGATAGAGATAATGCGAGGTGAACTTATCGGATACCAGCCATACCCTTCCTTATCTAAAAAAGCTGCAGCATATGCATATTACATTATTCATGACCATGTTTTTTATGATGGAAACAAGCGAACTGGAATAAGTTGCGCTATATTATTCCTCAATCTTAATGGATATCAGATTGATACAACAGATGATGAAATAGTTGAACTTGCTATCTCTATAACGAATAATCTAATGAATATTGATGAAATAGCGAAGTGGTTTGAAGATAGGCTAGAGTATCTGGAAATACTGTTTTTGTTAGTTTCAAATCCTCTGTATAATTATAATATATCTAGTTAACCCCTATTTTATTTGAGCAAGGCGCTCAATTAAGTCAAGGAATAGGCTACCTCCCCGATACCCTTCAGAGATTTCCGTGGTAGGGTGAGCCGCGCCTACCCTATATTTTTAAAGAACAGCGGCAGGGGGCCGATAGGGAAAGGTGCTGGGCAGAGGTTTTTCACCTCAGAGTTTTTTGCCGAAAACTGGAAAGCGGAAAACCGAAAAATTTTTGAAGGGGGGGGTTGACAGGAATCGGGGGATGGGTTAAAAAGAAACTCGCCGCTGCCAGGGGGGTCGGAAAAAACCTCTTGACAGCGGCAAAAAATTGTATAATATATCAACTTAGAAAACCTTGCTCTTTGAAAACTAAATAGTGAGCCCGAGTGCGGAAAAAACTCCATTAAAACTGGAGAGTTTGATCCTGGCTCAGAATTAACGCTGGCGGCATGCGTAACACATGCAAGTCGTGCGAGAAACCCCGGTTCGCCGGGGGAGTAAAGCGGCGCACGGGTGAGTAACGCGTGGGTAATCTACCTCGGTCCGGGGGATAACCCATCGAAAGGTGGGCTAATACCGCATAATCCGGCAGGCCTGCGGACCTGTCGGCAAAGGTGGCCTCTACACGTAAGCTACCGGATAGAGATGAGCCCGCGTCCCATTAGCTAGTTGGTAGGGTAAAGGCCTACCAAGGCGACGATGGGTAGCTGGTCTGAGAGGACGGCCAGCCACACTGGAACTGGAACACGGTCCAGACTCCTACGGGAGGCAGCAGTGAGGAATATTGCGCAATGGGGGAAACCCTGACGCAGCGATGCCGCGTGGGTGAAGAAGGCCTTCGGGTCGTAAAGCCCTGTCGGGCGGGAAGAACAGCCTGGGGACGAATAATCCCCAGGTGTGACGGTACCGCCAAAGGAAGCACCGGCTAACTCCGTGCCAGCAGCCGCGGTAAGACGGAGGGTGCGAGCGTTATTCGGAATTATTGGGCGTAAAGGGCGTGCAGGCGGCCGACCAAGTCAGATGTGAAAGCCCGGGGCTTAACCCCGGAAGGGCATTTGAAACTGGCTGGCTTGAGTCCGGGAGAGGGAAGCGGAATTCCGGGTGTAGAGGTGAAATTCGTAGATATCCGGAGGAACACCGGTGGCGTAGGCGGCTTCCTGGACCGAGACTGACGCTGAGACGCGAAAGCGTGGGGAGCAAACAGGATTAGATACCCTGGTAGTCCACGCTGTAAACGATGGGCACTAGGTGTGGGAGGTTTTTAATCCTTCCGTGCCGCAGCTAACGCATTAAGTGCCCCGCCTGGGGAGTACGGCCGCAAGGTTAAAACTCAAAGGAATTGACGGGGGCCCGCACAAGCGGTGGAGCATGTGGTTTAATTCGACGCAACGCGAAGAACCTTACCTGGGCTTGACATCTGGGGAACCCGGTGGAAACGCCGGGGTGCGGAGCAATCCGAGCCCCAAGACAGGTGCTGCATGGCTGTCGTCAGCTCGTGTCGTGAGATGTTGGGTTAAGTCCCGCAACGAGCGCAACCCTTGTCTCTAGTTGCCAGCATTCAGTTGGGCTACTCTAGAGAGACTGCCGGTGATAAACCGGAGGAAGGTGGGGACGACGTCAAGTCCTCATGGCCTTTATGCCCAGGGCTACACACGTGCTACAATGGGTCGTACAAAGGGTCGCGAACCCGCGAGGGGGAGCCAATCCCAGAAACCGGTCCTCAGTTCGGATTGGAGTCTGCAACTCGACTCCATGAAGTTGGAATCGCTAGTAATCGCGGATCAGCATGCCGCGGTGAATACGTTCCCGGGCCTTGTACACACCGCCCGTCACACCACGAAAGCCGGTGGTACCAGAAGTCGCTGGCCCAACCCTTCGGGGAGGGAGGCGCCTAAGGTATGGTCGGTGATTGGGGTGAAGTCGTAACAAGGTAGCCGTAGGGGAACCTGCGGCTGGATCACCTCCTTTCTAAGGT
>CAVTZS010000008.1:0-210137 GCA_963739295.1 uncultured delta proteobacterium
CTTCACTGCTGCAAAATTGTTTGGAGCCATTAAAAAAAGAAAGGGCAGGAACCAGAATCCCTGCCCTCCCTTAACAATCACCGAAAACCGAAAACTGTCTTTAATTAAAACTGCCCCAGACCACCTTTCTCGGCTGGGCCGGGAGGTCCAGTAAGGCCAGGGCGGCCTGGAGGATGCCCGGGGCGTCCAGGCCGTACTTTTGCCTGCAGAATATCCGTGGCCCCATGTTCCACAAAGACATCCGGGATGCCCAGGCGCTTTACCGTCAGGCCCTGGAGGCCCCGGTCGGCCAAGAGCTCCAGCACCGCGCTGCCAAAGCCGCCGGCCACCACGTTCTCTTCCACGGTAAGGATGCGGCCGCACCGGGCCGCCAGGGTCAGGATCAGGTTCTCATCCAGGGGTTTAACGAAGCGGGCGTTCACCACGGTGGCGCTAAAACCTCGTTCCCTAAGCCGGTCGGCGGCCTCCAGGGCGGGATGCACCGAAGGGCCCAGGGCCATAATGAGCAGGTCTTCCCCTTCCCGCAAGACTTCGGCCTTGCCGATGGGAATCTTCTGGAGGGTGGAGGAAAAAGGCACTCCCACCCCCCGGCCCCGGGGATACCGCAGCGCCACGGGACCCGGATGGGCCACGGCGGTGTACAGCATGTGGCGCAACTCGTCTTCGTCTTTGGGGGCCATCAGCACCAAATTTGGCAGGTGGCGCAGGTAGGAGAGGTCGAAGAGCCCCTGGTGGGTTTCCCCATCCTCCCCCACGATTCCCGCCCGGTCCAGGGCCAGGACCACCGGCAGATTCTGCAGGCAGACATCGTGGAGCACCTGGTCGTAGGCCCGCTGCAAGAAGGTGGAATAGATGGCCACCACGGGCCGGATACCCTCCAGGGCCAGGCCGGCGGCAAAGGTAACGCCGTGCTGCTCACAGATGCCCACATCAAAGAAGCGCTTGGGAAACTGGTCCCGAAAGTCCGCCAGCCCGGTGCCATCCGGCATGGCGGCGCTGATGGCCACAATTTTTTCGTTCTCCCGGCCCAGGCGCACCAGAGTTTCGCCGAAGATCTCGGTATAGGAAGGCACTTCGCTGACGCTTTTCTTGGGCTCCCCGGTATCGGGGTCGAATCTGCCTAAACCATGAAAGCCGGTGGGGTCGGATTCGGCGGGTTGGTAGCCTTTCCCCTTGGTGGTGAGCACATGGACCAGAATCGGCCCCCTTAAGTTTTTGACATTATTAAATGTTTCGATCAGATGGTCCAAACGGTGGCCCTTAACCGGACCCAGGTAGTTGAATTTCATGGCCTCGAAGAGCATCCCGGGAGTAAAAAAGGCCTTTAAAGATTCCTCGCTTTTCTTGGCCCAGGTGTACAGCTCCTCGCCGATCCCCGGGAAGGACCGCAGGAAGTGTTCCACTTGCTTTTTAAAGTAGACTATGGTGCGGCCGGTGAGTTTGCGGCTGAAGAAGGAAGACAGGGCCCCCACATTGGGAGCAATGGACATGCCGTTGTCGTTCAAGACCACGATCAAGTCCTTGTTGAGGTCGCCGGCGTTGTTAAGGCCTTCGAAGGCCAGCCCCGCGGTCATGGCCCCATCCCCGATCACCGCAATCACCCGGCTGCGCTCTTTCTTCAGGCAAAGACCGCTGGCGATCCCCAGGGCCGCGGACACGGAGGTGGAGCTGTGGCCGGTGTCAAAGGCGTCATAGGGGCTCTCACTGCGCTTGGGGAAACCGCTCAGGCCGCCGTACTGGCGCAAAGTATGGAACCGCTCCAGACGCCCGGTGAGGAGCTTGTGGGCATAAGCCTGATGACCCACGTCCCAGATGATCTTGTCCCGGGGGGCATCAAAGACATAGTGCAGGGCGATGGTCAGCTCCACCGTGCCCAAGCTGGAGGCCAGGTGTCCGCCGGTGCGGGACACGGTGGAGATAATCTTTTCCCGGATTTCCCGAGCCAATTGCGGCAGGAGCTCCGGAGGGAGCTTTTTCAGCTCCTGGGGATTGTTGACAGTCTCCAATAAGCGGCGCGGGATCAGCTCCGGCCGCGGATTCGGTCGATTATCCATGTCTTTCCATCCCCCGTAGTATTCTCTTCAAGAGCGCCGCCCGAGAAGATACCCCGCCATCTCCTGCAAGGGCGCGGCTCGATCTCCTAAAGGCTCCAGGTCGGCGATGGCCGCGGCCACCAGATTCTGGGCCCACTCCCGGGTCTGCTCCAGCCCCAAAACCGCAGGGTAAGTGGCCTTCTGGCGTTTTTCATCCATGCCCGTGGCCTTGCCCATTTCCGCGGCCTCCCCCTCCACATCCAGGAGATCGTCGGTGATCTGGAAGGCCAGCCCGAATTTTTCGCCATAGCCGGTAATTAGGGCCACCTCGGCCCGGTTACCCCCGCCCACCAGGGCTCCAGACCTGAGGGCGGCGGTAATCAGGGCCCCGGTCTTGAGTCGGTGGATGGTCTCCAGTTCCTTCAGGGTGACCTTGCGGCCCTCGGCCAGAAGGTCCAACATCTGGCCGCCCACCATCCCCTGGTAACCCGCGGCCACGGTGAGAAGTTGGGTAATCTCCAGTAACACTGACTCCCGTCCTTCAAACCGGGGCGCGGCCTCGGCCAGGACGTGGAAAGCTTCGGTGAGCAAACCATCCCCGGCCAGGATGGCGGTGGCTTCATCGAACTGCTTGTGGCAGGTGGGAACGCCCCGGCGCAGGTCATCGTCGTCCATGGCCGGCAAATCGTCGTGGATCAGGGAATAGGTGTGGATCATCTCCAGGGCGCAAGCCACGGGCAGGGCCTCCCGGGCCTCACCCCCCACCGCCTCCGCCGCCGCCAGACATAAAATAGGTCTCAGCCTTTTGCCCCCGGCAAAAAGACTATAGTGCATCGCCTCCACCACCCGAAAGGCCGGGCCCCTGACTTTGGGCAAATAGACCTCCAGGGCTCGGTTGACCAAATCTTGCCGCTCTTTGAGATAGGCCTTAAGATCCACTTTCTCCTTCTTCCTCAGGGAACGGCCGGGTAAAAAAGCGGCCGCGCTCGTCCTTGAGCAGAAGCTCTACCCGTTTTTCCACCTCATCCAACTTTTGATGGCAGAAGCGCACCAGGCTCACGCCCTCTTCGAAGATGGCCGTGGCCTCCTCCAAAGGCAGGTCGCCGTGCTCCAGGGCTTCCAAAACCTCCTCCAGGCGCTTCAGGGCCGCCTCAAAACTCTGATTGCCCTGCTTCCCCTTGGCCATAGGTTAGTTTCCAGTTTTCGGTTTTCGCTTTTCGGTGATTTTCGGTGCAATGATTATCTTCCACTACCCTTGGTTTTAGGACATGGCAGAATATTGGTAAGGCATACTTATTTAAGGTATTGCTTGGCCAGTCCCAATTATTTTGTAGCGTAATCCATGTGTTCTTTCCAAAGCTTTGGGGCCTTCGGATTGTAGGCTTGTATTTGTCGTTCACTATAAAACTTAGCCGTCCTGAGAGCTTCAAGGGCATTACTTATGTGAGTGGTAAATTCAGGGTTTTTCTTTGCCGCTTTACTATCTTTAAACAAGTCGAATTCGGCTCGTGCTTCAGACATTGACTTTTCAAATTCTGCCCTTGGCCCAGTTGCCTTTAGTTCTAATTTTTTGACAATCAAATATATATCCTTTGGCGTTTGTCCATGAGCCAAGCCGACTAATCCAAAAAGCACAATTAATATAATAGTCAGTATTCTTTTCATAACACCCGTTCTTTGGTTTGAGTTTAATTGATACAAACAGGGTTAAGGTTTTAGGCTAAGATGGTGGTTAAAGTACATTATGATTTTTTATCTAAGATATCTTAAATCGCTTTTACCGAAAACCGAAAACCGGAAACTGAAAACCAGACTCTAAGTTTCCGCCACCTCCGTCACCGTGCCATCCAGCCGGCCCCTGGCTACCTTAACCCTTATGGCTGCCCCCAGGGGGACCTTTTGGGCCTCCCGGATGACGGTTTCTTCCGGGAGCAGAGTGGCCACCGCATAGCCCCGGGCCAAGATGGACAGGGGATTCAGCTGATCCAGGTGGCTCTGGCAGTAGTCCAGGTGCCGGCGGCGCTCCCGGTACTGGCGCTGCCAGCAATGGAGAAGCATTTGCCCCGACTGCTCCAGGCGCTGCCGGGCCAGCAGGATGGAGCGCCCGGGACTCAACAAGAAGAGACGGGAACTGTCCAGGCGCAAGTGTTGCCGCTGGCCGTGCAGGAGGCGGCGGGCCCGCCGCACCAAAACCTCGGCCTTCTCATCCAGGCGCAGGCGTAGATCCACCAGATGCCGCTTTAAATCCGGCAGCCGCCGGGCCGTCAGGGAAAGATGCTGCCGCATCGTTCCCAAGTGCCTAGTCCAGGTGCGGGCCAGGGTGGCCCCCAGGCGCTCCAGACGCCGGACCAGTTCGGCCTTATCCGGCACCACCAACTCCACCGCCGCCGAAGGAGTAGGAGCCCGGACATCGGCGACAAAATCCGCTATGGTAAAATCCACTTCATGGCCCACCGCGGAGACCACCGGAATGGGGCAGCGATGGATGGCCCGGGCCACCACTTCTTCGTTAAAGGGCCACAGGTCCTCCAGCGAACCTCCGCCCCGGGCCAGGACAATCACCTCCACCCCCCCGTAGGCGCTCAACTCCTCCAGGGCCGCGACAATCTCTCCGGCCGCCTCCGGCCCCTGCACCTTAACCGGATAGATCAGCACCTCCAGGTTGGGGTAGCGCTGCCCCATCAGGCGGAGAAAGTCCCGGACCACCGCGCCGGTGGGGGAGGTCACCAGGGCCAGGCGCCGGGGCAAAAAAGGCAAGGGCTTTTTTAAGGCCGCCTCAAAGAGCCCTTCGGCCTGGAGGCGGGTCTTCAAGGCTTCGAAGGCCTGGGCCAGGGCCCCCAGCCCCAGGGGCTCCAGGTAATCCACTATTAACTGGTACTCCCCCCGGGGTTCATAGACGGTGATGCGCCCCCGGCACAGGATCTGGCTCCCCTCCTGGGGCTTATAGCGCAGGTGCAGGTGGTCACTCCTAAAAAGCACGGCCCGGAGTTGGGCCCCGGCATCCTTGAGGGTGAAATAATAATGCCCCGAGAGGGGCTGCCGGAAGTTGGAGACCTCGCCGCTCACCCAAACCAGGGAGAAATGCGTCTCCAGGCGATCCCGGATCTCCCGGGTGAGGCCGCTCACGGTGTAGATATGTGGCAGTTCCTGGTCTGACGGCATAAACATTTCTAAAAACTATAACACACTTCACCCGGGAAGGGAAAATTTCCTGGCCATGGGGTTGCCCTTGAAGGAATTTAACTTTTAGATTCGAGAATTTCGGTCATTTTTGATAAGGTTGATTAATTAAGAATAAGTCAGCCTAAGATAATCCCGGACGCTGGCTCCCGGAGCGGCAAACAGCCCACATTTTACAAGCGGCAGCCCATAATTCAGGCCGACTTCGACCGAAGATGCGCAGATAGAGATGGATAAAATAAGAGCCCTGGTACAACTGGCCCGGCCCCCCCAATACCTGAAGAACGGCTTTATCTTCCTGCCCCTCTTCTTTGGCCACCGCTTGCATGACCTTAACGCAGTGTGGGCGGCCTGGTGGGCCTTTGTGGCCTTTTGCCTGGCGGCCAGCAGTGTTTATGCGGTGAACGACATTCATGATATCCAAGAAGACCGCCAGCATCCGGCCAAAAAATTCCGGCCCCTGGCTGCAGGGATCTTGAGCAAGTCAGAGGCCGGCCTGTTTGCGCTGGTGCTAATGGCCTTGTCTCTGGCTGTTTCCCTCACCTTCCTGGGCCCCGTCTTTCTCCTGCCGCTTGCCGCCTACCTGTTGCTGAACCTGGTCTATTCCTATGGACTGAAACATCTGGCTATCATTGACGTATTTTGTATTGCCCTGGGATTTGTCTTGCGCATCTTCGCCGGCGGGCTGGCGGCAGACGTCTGGGTCAGTCACTGGCTGGTCCTGATGACCTTTCTCCTGGCCCTGTTTCTGGCGCTGGCGAAACGACGGGACGACCTGCTACTGGCGGCCAATGGCATCAATGTGCGGCGTAATTTGGATAATTACAACCTGGAATTTGTCTCTCTAAGCATGGTGCTCATGGCTGCGGTTATCATCGTCAGCTATATTCTTTATACTGTTTCTCCTGAAGTAGTCAGCAAGCATAAGACCAATAACTTATACCTGACCTCCATTTGGGTGGTAATGGGGTTATTACGATATATGCAAATAACTTTTGTAGAGCAAAGAAGCGGCTCTCCTACTCTTATCTTGCTTAAAGATTCTTTCCTGCGGGTAATTATTCTGTTATGGTTGTTAAGCTTTTACCTGTTATTTTATGTATTCGGTCGTTAACCATAACTCCTCACCTGGATCCTCAAGGCTTACTCCATGGATCTGACCGGATGGGGGAGATACCCCCGGATTCAAGCCCAGGGCTGTTATTTTGAGGATTTGAAGAGTCTGCATCGCTGCCTGGAGAAAGAGGGGGAGACCATTGTCTATGCCTTGGGCCGGAGTTATGGGGATAGCGCCCTTAATCCACAGGTTATATTCTCCCGCCGCTTTAACCATATCCGGGAATTTGATCCCCTGAAGGGGCTGGTGACCTGCGAAAGCGGGGTTAGCCTGACGGAACTGATCGAAGCCTTCTTGCCCCGAGGATGGTTTCTGGCCGTTACCCCCGGCACCCGGTTCATCACCCTGGGGGGAGCCATTGCCAGCGATGTGCATGGCAAAAATCACCACCAGGAGGGCTGTTTCAGCCAATGTGTGCTCTCCTTGGAATTGATGCTCCCTAACGGAGAGGTGGTCCGCTGCAGCCGCCAGAAGAATAAAAAGTTGTTCCTGGCTACCTGCGGCGGCATGGGCTTAACCGGGGTCATCTTGACCGCCACCCTCAAGATGCAGCGGATTCCCAGCGCCTATATCCAAGAAACTACCTTTCGGGCCAGAAACCTGGCAGAGGTTTTCTCCCTGTTCGAAGAACAGCAGGCGGTTCCCTATTCCGTGGCCTGGATTGACTGTTTGGCCAAGGGAGATAATCTGGGGCGCTCCCTGCTCATGGTGGGGGAGTTTGCCGAAAGCGGACGCCTGGACCTCCCACCCTCAAAAGCCGCTTCCATCCCCCTGGACCTGCCCGGGTTCTTGCTCAATCATTTTTCCATGAGCCTCTTTAATCATCTCTATTATGGCAGAATCCCTAACCGGGTGAGAGAGCGAGAGGTAAATCTGCTCAGCTTTTTTTACCCCTTGGATGCCATTCACCATTGGAATCGCCTGTACGGCCGCCGGGGCTTTACCCAGTACCAGCTGGTGTTGCCCAAGGAGGCAAGTTACCAGGGCCTGCGAGCCATCCTGAGGCGGGTGGCCGCCTCCGATTGCGGGGCTTTTCTGGGGACCTTAAAGTTATTCGGGCCGGAAAACGAGAATTACCTCTCTTTTCCCCTGGAAGGGTACACCCTGGCCATGGATTTCAAAATCCAGCGGAATTTGTTTCCTTTGCTTAATGAGCTGGACGAGCTGGTGTTGGCTCACGGTGGACGCCTATATCTCACCAAGGATGTGCGCATGTCTGCCCAGGTATTCCGTCAAGGATACCCCCAGTGGGAAAAATTTCTGGAGCTAAGAGCAAAGCTGGGGTTAAAGAAAAAATTTAATTCGCTGCAATCCAGGCGCTTGGAGATCTGACATGAACCTGCTGGTGTTGGGGGCTAATTCTGACATTGCCCGGGCCCTGGCGGCCAAATTTGCCCAGGCTGAAAAGACCGACCTCTACCTGGCTTCCCGGGACCTGGAGCTCCTTGATAAAAAGGCCCGGGATTTGGCCATCCGCTACCAGGTAAAGGCCGTGCCCCTTTATTTTGAGGCCACGGATTACGCCTCCCACCGGGAGTTTTACCACCACCTAGACCCCAAGCCGGACGGGGTGGTGCTGGCCTTTGGCTACCTGGGGGATCAAGAAAAAGGTCAGGAAGACTTTCAGGAGGCCAAAAAAATCATTGAGGTCAATTTTTTGGGGGCGGTAAGTATCCTGGAGATCGTGGCCGCGGACCTGGAGCAGCGGGGCCAGGGGTTTATTATTGCCTTGAGTTCCCCCGCCGGCGACCGGGGGCGCAAGACCAATTACCTTTATGGGGCCGCCAAAGGCGCCCTCACCGTTTACCTGAGCGGTTTGCGTAACCGCCTGTTTAAGCAGCGCGTCCAGGTCTTGACCGTGCTTCCAGGGTTCGTGCAGACCAAGATGACCGATTCCCTGGATTTACCGGGCAAACTGGTGGCCACGCCCGAAGAGGCCGCGGCGGACATATATGCCGCCTATAAAAAAGGCAAGGAGGTGCTCTACACCAAATGGTTCTGGAAATGGATCATGCTGGTGATCAAACTGATCCCGGAAAAGATCTTTAAGAGATTATCTCTCTGAGGGCACCCTGGCGCAGGCCTCATAACTTCCCTGGACCTAACCCTGCAAATTAAAATTGTATGAACATTGCTTTCTTCGATTTTGACGGGACCATAACTTCCAGGGACAGCTTTCCGGATTTTATAATTTATGCCACCGGGTATATGAATTTTCTGGTGGGCCTTATGATCTTAAGCCCCATATTACTGGGCTACAAACTTAAGCTCATCTCCAATTGGCAGACCAAAGAGATCGTTCTCAGCCACTTTTTTAAGGACTGGGACCTCGCCGCATTTACCGATAGGTCCTCCCGATATGCCCGAGAAAGATTGCCCCGAATTATCCGAGAGACCTCGCTTAAACAGATATCTTGGCATAAATCCAGGGGAGATCAGGTGGTCGTGGTTACCGCGGCCATCGACCTCTGGCTTAAAGGTTGGTGCGACGCCCACGGTCTCGATTTGATCGCCACCCAACTGGAAGTAAGAAACGGTAAACTGACCGGCCGGCTGGCCACAAAAAATTGCTATGGGCCGGAAAAGGTCCGAAGAATCAAAGAAAAATATAACCTGGAGGAATTCAGCCAGATATACGCCTATGGCAATGGCCCTGGCGACAAGGAGATGCTGGCCCTGGCGGATTGCGCCTATCTAGTGGCCGGCAAACGAATTAAACAAGTTTAGAGACCTCTGCAAAATTGCAGCTAAGGGCAAAAGCGGCGGGCACGGAGGCCCGCCCCACCGCAAAAATCAAGACGGTAGGGCGGCCGTCTCTGGCCGCCTCCATAAAAATTCCTGGAATTGAGTATTTTTTCAGAGGTCTCGTTTAGTAATCAGAAACTAACAGGGCTTCTTAGAGATCCCGAGTAGGATTGGACTTGTCTTCCTGGCATCAATCTCCCGGAGAAGGCTTCACCCACCCGGCATAGAGCGCCAGCCCCAGCCAGGCCCAATTATTGGCATAGTAGTGGTCCGGGGAGACAAAGTAAGCCAGGTCCCCCTTTTCGTGGTAGAAAGCTAAGATCTTTTGGGCCATCTGGCGGGCGAAGTCCGCATCCCCTGCGGCCAGGGCCGCAGCCAGCACCCCGGCATAGAGCACCGGGCTCTCGTAAGAGACCTGGGAAGTCCCGTCATAACCATAAATTGCCGCCAGTTTGCCGTGCTCCTGCCACTCCTTTTTAGAAAAGGGGAGGAAATGCTTACTCAACACCCGGGCTGCCCGGTCTTCCTTAAACCACAGACCATCCAGGGCGAGTCGCCAGGGCAGGCGCACCGCTTCCCAGCCGAAGTCGGTTCCCCGTCCGGGGGCGGCAGCCAGCCGACCCTGGCCGTCCACCTGGCACCAGTCGGGGAACAGCCCCACGCCGGTTTGTTCTCCCAGCCCTCGGCCCAGGCGCTCCAGTAATTGATACGTGGCATGGTGGAGCTGCCCCCAACGGTCTTCCTTCTTATCTGGTTGCCAGAGGCGATACGCCCCGGGTGAGAAGTAAGAAGGATTGACCAGATAGGGGGGTTGCCTATCGTGCCAGTTGCCCGGGGTGAGAAGGACCTCCCCGGTGGGCAGGGTCACCACCTCCAGATCCAGGATGGCGCTTTTAACCCGCTGAGACTCGGCCAGATAATCGGGAAACCCCGGGGGCGGCTTCCAGCCCCGGCGGGCCGCCAGGCTCAGGGCCAGGGCATAGTCCAGGTCCGCGTCGCTGGCGGTATTCACATCCAGCACCCCCATGGAGCCGTCTGGCTTAAGTCCCCAGCGCCAGGACAGGAGGCTGTCTCCCCTGGTTGGGGCCCGGGATAGGTGCCCATAGGTCCAGGCGTAAACCCTGGCAAAGGTGGCCTCATCTCCCGCCCACACGGCCCGGAGCAGGGCATAGGCCTGGGCCTCGGAAATGGCCTCATCGCCGCCCTCAGGAAGGATCACCCGGCCTTGGGGAGACACATAGTGCTGCACGTAGCTCTTCCAGGAAGCGCGCAGCACCTTCTCCAGGCGGGAGGGCGACGGCTCACTTCCACAGGCGCCACAGATGGCTGGCAACAGCGCCAGCCCTAGCAGCCAGAGGAGAGGACGACGCCCGCCGTAGAAACCGGATTTTTGGTATTGCCTAATTATTTTGGGGGGAGACACCCTGATGCCTCCTTTGATTGCCACCCTTTCGGGTCAAAGTGGGGGGCGCAGGAAACCCCTTCAGCGGTAGAGGGGCCGGACTGCCTGTTTCCTATGGCAGGATTTATCGCCCAGGTCAAGAAATTTCTCAGGGCCCTAAAAGAATAATCCCGGGCTAACCCCTGGGGTTTTATCGAAACTCCACTGCTGGTGCGGGCGCTTATAAGGCGATCCATCATTGGGTCGCGGGCCTGGCCCCTAAAGCTGTCACTAGGCCGCCAGGAAAAATTCTTGACAGCCGCGGCTATTTATGAGAATTAATCATTGATTTACCTAGATCTGGAGAATCACTTAATTAGGAGATTCAGGAGCAACGCGGCGCTGGCCGTGAACCCCGATCTTATGTAAAATTACGCGGCATCTCTGGCAGAGCTTCCTTGGGGCGCCCGAGATGCCTTTTTTATTGAGGCAGTGCATGATCAAAGTAAGATTGGACCGCGGACCCGCCCTGGACCTGGCAGAAGGGGTTACCGTGGCCGATGCCCTCAGGGTACTAAACGCCAGCTCTGACCGGGAGGTGGTGGCCGCCAGGTTGGATGGGGCAGTGGTGGACCTGTCCCACTGCCTGGCGGCGGACTGCACCCTCACCCCCATCCGGGTAGATACTCCCGAGGGGCTGGAGATCATGCGCCATAGCGCCTCCCATGTAATGGCCGAGGCGGTGCGGGGCCTTTTCCCCGGGGTCAAGGTAGCCATCGGCCCGGCCATTGAGTCGGGTTTTTATTATGATTTCGACGTTCTCGAGCCCTTCACCCCCGAGGATCTGGCCAAGATCGAGGCCCGGATGGCCCAGTTGGTGGCCCAGGATCTCCCCTTCAGCCGGGAGGAGGTCTCCAAAGAGCAGGCCGCCACTCTCTTCGGGAACCAGGGCGAGACCTATAAGGTGGAACTCATCAGGGAAATCCCGGATGAGCAGGTAAGCCTTTATAGCCAGGGCGATTTCGTAGATCTCTGCCGGGGCCCGCATGTGCCTACCACCGGTTATATTCGCGCCTTCAAGCTCACCGGCATCTCCGGGGCCTACTGGCGGGGAGATGAACGCCAGCCCATGTTGCAGCGCATCTACGGCACGGCCTTCCCCACCCCCGAGGAACTGGCCCGTCACCTGGAGCTCCTGGAAGAAGCCAAACGCCGGGACCACCGCCGCCTGGGCCGGGAGCTGGGTCTGTTCAGCATTGAAGAGGAAGCCGGGCCGGGGATGGTGATATACCACCCCAAAGGCGCCTTGCTCCGGAGCATCATTGAGGATTTCGAACGCCGGGAGCACCTTAGGCGGGGTTACCAGTTGGTGATGGGGCCTCAGATGCTCAAGGTTGACCTGTGGGAGCGCTCCGGCCATCTGGAAAATTACCGGGAACATATGTATTTCTCCGAGGTGGAAGGCCAGGTTTACGGCATTAAGCCCATGAACTGCGTGGCCCACATGTTGATTTACAAATCCCGGGGGCGCTCCTATCGGGAGCTCCCCTTGCGCTACTTCGAGCTGGGCACGGTGTTGCGCCACGAGCGCTCCGGAGTATTGCACGGCCTGACCCGGGTGCGCCAGTTCACCCAGGATGACGCGCACATTCTCTGCACCCCGGAGCAGGTGGAAAGCGAGATCGTGGGGGTCCTGGACTTCGTCTTCGAGGTCATGGCTATCTTTGGATTTGACTACGAAGTAGAGCTTTCCACCCGGCCGGAAAAATCCATCGGCAGCGACGCGGAGTGGGAACTGGCTACCCAGGCGCTGAGGGGCGCCCTGAAGTCCCGGGAGCTCTCTTATCAGGTCAATGAAGGCGAAGGGGCGTTCTATGGCCCTAAGATAGATATCAAGCTCAAAGACGCCCTGCAGCGCCGCTGGCAGTGCGCCACCATACAGTGCGATTTTACCCTGCCGGAGCGCTTCGATCTGACCTACGTGGGGCCTGACGGGGCGCGGCATCGCCCGGCCATGCTGCATCGGGTGATCCTGGGGTCCCTGGAGCGTTTTCTGGGGGTGTTGGTGGAGCACTATGCCGGCGCCTTCCCCTTGTGGCTGGCCCCGGTGCAGGTCATCCTGCTGCCCATCACCGATCGGGTCCATGCTTACGCCCGGGAGGTAGAGAAAGCGCTGCTAGAGGCCAACCTTAGAGTGGAGCTAGATGCCCGCCCGGAAACCTTGCGGTATAAGATACGGGAGGCCCAACTGCAGAAAATCCCGTACATGGTGGTTATCGGGGATCGGGAAGCCGAGCAGGGCACCCTGGCCCCGAGACTACGAGACGGCACGGAGTGGAAGGATATGCCTCTGGAGACTTTTATTGCCCGGTTGCGGGAGGAGAGCCAGATCCCTTTCCCCTCCAGGTCCCCATAAAAACAGGAGGTGACGGCCATCCAGAAGCGCGTGAGGATCAACGAGCAGATCAGGGTTCCCGAGGTACGACTCATCGGCCCTGACGGGCAACAGGTCGGTATTATGCCCATCAAGGAGGCCCTGGCCCGGGCGGCCGAGGCGCACCTGGACCTGGTGGAAGTGGCCCCCCAGGCCGCTCCGCCGGTGTGCCGCATCATGGATTATGGTAAATTCAAGTATCAGCAGAGCAAGAAACAGCAAGAGGCGCGTCGCCGGCAGACCATTATCCAGATAAAAGAGGTCAAGGTGCGGCCCAAGATCGAAGAGCATGACATGGGCTTCAAGCTCCGAAACACCCGGCGCTTTTTGGCCGATGGCGACAAGGTCAAGATTTCCGTCATTTTCCGGGGCCGGGAGATCGCCCACACGGACCGGGGCTACCGCATCTTAGCCCAGATGGCCGAAGCCCTGGCGGATGTCGGGGGAATAGAACAGGAACCCAAACTGGAAGGCCGTAACCTGAGTATGATCGTCACTCCCAAGGCCGGCGGCACTATCACCAAGTGAGGTTTAACCATGCCTAAAATTAAGACCCACAGGGGGGCAGCCAAACGCTTCCGGGCTACGGCCAGCGGCCGCCTGAAGCGGAAGCAGCCCTGCCACAGCCACCTTCTGACCGGAAAGCCCCGCAAGCGTAAACGGCAGCAACGTCAGCCGGATTTCGCAGCCGGGTCCGAGGTCAAAAGCCTGAGGCGATTGTTGCCTTATCTCTGAGACAGGAGTGAGTTATGCCACGCGTCAAGAAAAGCGTCGCCTCCCGGGCCCGGCGCAATAAATTTCTGGGGATGGCCAAGGGCTTCCGCAGCGGCCGGCGCCGTCTGTACCGGTCCGCCCGGGAGGCGGTGGAGCGGGCCCTGACCTTTGCCTACCGGGACCGCAAGGTGCGGAAGCGGGAATTTCGCAGCCTGTGGATCATCCGGATCAACGCGGCGCTGCGCCCCCTGGGACTGTCATACAGCAAATTTATGGGAGGCCTGAAGAAGGCCCAGATCAATTTGGACCGCAAGATCCTGGCCGACCTGGCGATCTCCGATCCCCAAGGCTTCGCCCGCATCGCCGAGCTCTCCCGTCAGGTATCCTGACCCCTGGCTTCACGAGGAACTGACCTGGATGACCGTTGAGGAAGTCAAGGCGCTGGAAGAAGCAGCCTTAGGAGAGATCCGCCAGGCGAAGAGCGCCGAGGAACTGGAACGCTTGCGGGTGAAGTATCTGGGCCGCAAAGGGTCCCTTACCCTTATCTTGCGGGGGCTAAAACGGCTCGACCCCGAGGCCCGGCGCCTGGTGGGCCAGGAGGCCAATCGGGCCAAAGAGTCTCTGGAGGCGGCCCTGGCCGCGGCCCTGGCCGCACTCAAAGAGGCGGCCCGGCGAGCCGCGGCGCCGGAGCTGGACGTCACCCTGCCGGGGCGCCGCTATCCCCGGGGACGGCTCCATCCCTTGACTCGCATCGCCCAGGAGATTTGCGACATCTTTCTCCACCTGGGGTTCGAAGCCGTGGAAGGCCCGGAGGTGGAACTGGACTGGTATAACTTCGAGGCCCTGAACATCCCCCCGGACCACCCGGCCCGGGACATGCAAGATACCTTTTACTTCAACGAGAAGGTGTTGCTGCGGACCCACACCTCACCCATGCAGGTGCGCATCATGGAGAAGAGAAGGCCCCCGGTGCGGATCATCGCTCCAGGCAAGGCCTACCGCCGGGACTCGGATTTGACCCACACCCCCATGTTCCACCAGGTGGAGGGCCTGCTGGTGGATAAGGGAGTCACCTTCGCCGACCTGAAGGGGGTCCTCACCGCCTTCGTGCACGAGATGTTCGGGCCCGAGGTGAGCCTGCGCTTTCGGCCCAGCTACTTCCCTTTCACCGAGCCCAGCGCCGAAGTGGACATTGAATGCGTCATCTGCCGGGGCGAGGGTTGCCGGGTGTGCAAAATCACCGGCTGGCTGGAAGTCCTGGGCGCGGGCATGGTTCACCCGACAGTCTTTGAGGCCGTGGGCTACGATCCGGAAGAGTTCACCGGCTTTGCCTTCGGACTTGGCATAGAGCGCATCGCCATGCTGAAATACGGCATTGACGACATCCGCCTCTTCTTCGAAAACGACCTGCGCTTCCTCAGACAATTCTAAATTCTAAAGGAGCAGGAAGAGAGGGGGAACCGGCGCCCGGCCTGGCGGCCCTGCCTGGCGCTCCATCACCCTTTCCTACCGGAATTATTGGTGGCTTGAGGTCTTGGTGAGGCGACCTATTCCTTACAAAAAAGCATCTTCCGCCAGCGGTGATCCCCCATGAGCGCATGGAGCAAGACCGCGACCACATGGAGACCCAGGAAGATAGCGATGAGCCAATTCCCCAGTTCATGGATCTCCTTGAGCAAATGCAGTATGCCCCGCGCCTTGTGTCCGGGCTGGAGGTAAAGAAACATCAAGCTCCCGGTTATCGCCATCCAGGAGAAGACCGCCAAACCAAAGGCGTGCACCAACCCGGAGAGGCCCTGGTGGGTGGGGCGGTCCGGTAGCTGAAATTTCAACAAGGTCAGGATATCCTCCCCTACCAGCCGCAATCTGTCCCGGGTATAAGGCACCCATTGCTTGAATCTGACGTTATCAGGCCCCATCACGCCGTAGATCAGGCGCAGGGCCATAAAGAAAGCGAGCCCCAGGCCCAGCCAGCTATGTACCGTAAACCCCAGGTGATGGGCGCGCTTGTAGTCTCCGGCCCAGGTGCTGGTAATCCAGGCCAGGATGCCAAAAACCATAAGCCCCAGGTGGATGATCCGGGCAAAGGTATCGAGTTCGTCTTCTTTAGCTGCTCTGTTCGAAATGGCCATTCCCTTGCTCCGCTCGTCTTATTTCGGTAAGGTGAAATAAAAAGTGGCGCCTTCCTTGAGCTTGCCTTCCGCCCAGACCGGGCCGCCGTGCCGCTCAACGATGCGCCGGACAATAGCCAAGCCAATACCCGTTCCTTCAAATTCGGCCTCATGGTACAGCCGTTCAACGGTGCCGATAAGAAAAAGAGTGTAGGCCGGAAGTACGGTCTTCCGTCTACACTCAATTATGGTGGACCTCCACCGGATAGGGAACAGGGAAGGGCGGTGGGCCCTGATCCCTTTCCCCGTCTTATCTTTTTCCTGAGGTTCTCAGTCTGCTGCGGCTAAGCCCAGATGTTGCATGATGCGGCGATGGAAATAAGCCGAGGCGTCAACGTTGCCCAGCATCCCGAAGCGCACCTTGACGGTGGTGATCTGGTTGGGCCGGGCGATCAGCTGAATTTTGACGTTGGTGTCAGGAGGCAATACCGCCTCGATTTTGGAATCCATAGGATTAAATTGTTGGCCGGCGATTTTCATATTAAGGTCCCTGCAGGCGGCCAGGGTGGCGTTCCAGGTCTCCTGCATGGGTCGGGGATAGTCTTTCTCCATGGTCCCTTCGATCCACTTATAGGTCCCCAGGGCGGCTGTGGCTCCCAGACCGAGGAGCACGGTCTCCACACAGGCCGCACTAAAAAGTAGCACCACCAATACCCCCGCCAATCTAAGCCGCCATTTTTTCCGCATCCTCAGGCCCCCCTTTTTCTAGCCATATTGTTCAACTTATGCCATCATTCCCGACTCCTGTCAACCGCCTTTTCGGGTAGCCGCCTGCCCGAAGTCGCAGTAAGGAAGAATGGGGCAGAGGGGGCATTTGGGTTTCTGGGCGGTGCAGACCTGCCGGCCATGCCAGATCATCTGGTGGGAAAATTTCACCCAGCGCTCCTTAGGTATTAGCGGCATCAGGTCGAACTCAATCTTCACCGGGTCTTTCTCTTTGGTAAGCCCGAGGCGCTGGGCCACCCTTCCCAGGTGCGTATCCACTACAATCCCCGGAATCCCAAAGGCATTGCCCAAGATCACGTTGGCCGTCTTACGCCCGATCCCCGATAGCTTCACTAACTCTTCCATGGATTTGGGCACTTTGCCCCCGTTTTTTCCCACCAGGGCCTGGCAAATGGCCTTGAGGCTCTTGGCCTTTTGATGGTAAAAGCCAGTGGTGTAAATGGCCTGCTCCAGTTCCTCCAGGGGGGCCTGGGCGTAATGGGCTGCACTGGGATACTTCTTGAAGAGAGCCGAGGTGACCTGGTTGACCCGGACATCGGTGCATTGGGCGGAGAGCACCGTGGCCACCAACAATTCCAGGGGATTGGCAAAGTCCAGAGTAACGTGGGCCTCCGGGTAGTGCTGCTCCAGAAGCTTTAAAATCGGCCCCACCTTTTCCGCCGCGTCCATGATTCCTCCCATGAATTGTCTTTGCGGGGGAAGGGCCAGGGAGGTAGGGGCGGTTCGCGAACCGCCCCTACCTCCCACCCCCACTCCCTTCTCCCAACCCGTGTATGTAGCTGGGGAAGACGGGCCTTTGGCCCCGCCTTCCCCACCACCCGCTACCTATGCCAACGGGCTCTCAGGTGTCTGGTTAATTCTCCGAACTCCGGGATTTGCAGCCGGGAGACCATCAAGCCATAGAGGCTCATACCCAGGAGAATTACTGCTAAGAGGCTAAAAATCTGGCCGCCCAGGCCCCCTCCCAGCCAGCCTGCCAGGACCGGGTGGGCTTCCACCACCACCAGACCCATGACCAGGGAGGCTGCCGTTACCTTGGCCAGGGTGGTAAGCAGATAACTTACCTGAAAGCCGGCCAATTTCCGATACAGCATCGCCCCCAGAAAGATGAAATTGACGATCATGCTAAGGGAGGTGGATAGGGCGATGGCCCGGTGCTGCAGCGGCTGCAGGGTTAGATTGATTATGGCCAGGTTGGCGGCCACGGTTAAAAAGGAGCCCACCACCGGTATGCGGGTGTCGTTTAAGGCATAGAATACGGGCACCATGATCTTTACCCCGGCAAAGGCCAGCAGGCCCACGGCATATAAGGCCAGGGCCGCCGCGGTCTGTTGGGTATCCAGGGCGGTGAAGTGGCCGTGCTGGTAAATGAGGGCGATGATCGGCTGAGCCAGAAATATGAGACCGCAGGCCGCAGGCAGGGTAACCAACAGGGCCAGGGAGAGGGAGGATTGGAAGGCCCCTTTCAGGGCCCCAAAATCCCGGGCCGAGGCGTGCCGGGAGACCACCGGCAGGGTGGCCACCATCAGGGCCACTCCGAAAAGCCCCATGGGTAAATGCACCAGGCGGTAAGCATAATTCAGCCAGGAAACGCTCCCCTGGGCGCAACTGGAGGCGTAGAAGGTGTTGATAAAGATATTGATCTGGGTGGCGGACAGACCCACCACCGCAGGCAGCATCAGCTTCAGGATGCGATGCAGCCCCGGGTCCTTCAGATCCAAGACCCATTGGGGCCGGAAGCCCATTCGTTTGAGGAGCGGCATCTGCACCGCCAGTTGCAAAAACCCACCGATGAGGGTGCCCCAGGCCATGCCGACAATAGGTCGGTACCCGAATTTAGGCATTACCAGACTCAGGCTCAGGCCAAAAATGATGGACCCCAGGTTGAAGAAACTGGAGGCCAGAGCCGGAATAAAGAATTTACCCTTGGTGTTGAGGATGCCCATGGCCACCGCGGCCAACGAGATAACAGGCAGAAAGGGAAACATGATCTGGGTCATGGAGGCAGTGAGGTCCAGCTTGCCTTCGACCAAACCGAAATCCGGGGCCATGAGGCCCACTATCTGGGGGGAAAAGAGGATGCCCACCAGGATCAAGCCCCCAATTAGCAGGCTGAGGCAAAGGAGTACATTGTTGGCCAAGCGCCAGGTGCGCTCCGGTCCCAGGCGCTGGTCGTAATCGGTGAAGACCGTGACGAAGGCCGAGCTCAGGGCCCCTTCGGCCAGCAGGTCCCTGAGGAGGTTGGGAATGCGGTAGGCCACCACAAAGGCGTCAATGGCGTAGCCCGCGCCAAAAAATCCGGCAAACACCTGCTCCCGTACCAGTCCCAGAATCCGGCTGGCAAAAACCGCAATGCTCACAGTCCCCGCGGCCCGGGCGATTTTTTCGGTTTGGCTGGCAGAAGGTTGGATCAACAGGCAGACCTGAACAGGGCAGGATCCCGCGGTCTCAAGATGCTAGCCAGAGGTGCCTTTCTGGCCTGCCGGCGAGGACTCTGGCTTTTTTTTCTTTAACCGGGGTTTGGTCGCAACCCGCTCTTTTTTCGGAGGTTGGGCGAGGCTCTTACCCCCTTTGCCCTGGGAACTGGACTTTTGTAATCCGGGCTTCCGCAGTGGCCGGGGCGCGGCCGGTTTCTTTTCCTGGCTTAGCTGAGTCGGGGGTGTCTCCGGATGGAGTAAGGCATAAACCGGCTGGTCCCCCGGTCCCTGGCTCTTGACCTGCGGATATTCCAGGCGACGATCAGCCTGGCCCAGCCAGCCCTCCGCCCAGCCTGTCCCCAGGAAACCCGCCAGTTTCAGGTCTCGCTGCTGTGGGTCCGGGGATAAGAAGAACCAGAGGATGAGCCCCAATCCTAGCCCCAGGCCCCCGGCCAGGGTCAGCCGGCCAAAGCGCCGCCACCGCCTGCGGGCCCGCAAATGCCCGTTATGGCGTCGGGGCCAAGCAGTAAAGAGGGCATATAGCAGATAAGCCCCCAGGATGAAAATAAGGGTAGGAAGCACCAACCTCTCCTTGGTTGGGGTTTCCCAAAATTAACCGCAGTTAGTTGGGGAAGTCAACCCTTTTCTCTTGACCTCATGCAGTGGGAACTTATACGCGTCATTTTATTGACACATTAGGGGATTTTAGGTATGGTGTAGTCAACTTCGGAGAATCCTTTATGAAACGGAATCAAGCCAACATCCTGGTCATCGATGATGATCCGGGCGTGCGCCAAAATCTCCAGGAGATCCTTGAGGCTGAAGGCTACGAAGTGGAGTCCGCCGCTGATGGGGAAACCGGCCTGGGCCGCGTGAAAGAGCAACCCTTTGACCTGGTGCTCACCGACCTGTCCTTACCCGGTCTGGGTGGGACGGATATCTTGAAATATCTGGTGCGCCATCAGCCCGAGTGCTTCTGCATAATTATTACTGGCTTTGGGACCGTAAGAAATGCCGTGGCCAATATGCGTTTGGGGGCCTTTGATTATTTGTGTAAGCCGGTGGACCCTCAGGAACTCTGCCTGGTGGTCAGCCGGGCCCTGGAACACCGCCGCCTGAAATGGGAAAACCTGCAACTCAAAAAGCAACTGCGCCAGCGCTATGGGTTTGCCAATATCGTGGGCCATAGCGCCGCCCTTAACCAGGTGTTCGAAGTTATCAAAAAGGTGGCGGACACCGACAGCACCGTGCTCATCCGGGGAGAATCAGGCACCGGCAAGGAGCTCATCGCCCGGGCCATCCATTACAACAGCTCCCGGCGGGAGAGCCCCCTGATCCCGGTAAATTGCGCCGCCATTCCCGAAGAGCTCTTGGAAAGCGAACTCTTCGGACATGAACGGGGGGCCTTCACCAGTGCCGTGCGCACTCGCATCGGCCGCTTCGAGCTGGCCAATGGCGGCACCATCTTCCTGGATGAAATCGCCGAGATGAGCCCCAGCCTCCAGGTAAAGATCCTCAGGGTGCTGCAAGAACGGTCCTTCGAGCGCATCGGCGGGACTAAAACCATCCGGGTCAATATCCGGGTAATCGCCGCCACCAACCAGGACCTGGAAGAGCTGGTAAGCCGGGGCCGGTTCCGGGAAGACCTCTATTATCGCCTCAATGTCATCCCCATCTGGGTCCCGCCCCTGAGAGACCGGGCCAGCGATATCCCCTTGCTGGTGCACCACTTCCTCCAGGAATTTAGCCGGAGAAGGAAAATCCCCCTCAAGCGCCTCAGTCCTGCGGCCCTAGATCTACTCCTTAGCTATCACTGGCCTGGCAATGTCCGAGAGTTGGAGAATCTCATGGAACGCCTGGTCATCCTGAGCGAAGGCGCGGTGGTGGAGGTGACCGACCTGCCCCCCAAGTTGCGCCGCACCTCTTTAACTTCTCCCGAAGAGCCCCGGGACCTCCCGGAGACAGGGATCCATCTTACCGACGCGGTTCAGGAGTTCGAGCGGGGCCTGATCCTCAAGGCCCTGGAGCGGAGTAATTGGGTGAAAAGCCGGGCCGCCCAGCTTCTCCACCTCAATCGCACCACCCTGCTCGAGAAGATGAAAAAACAGCATATCCCCTCCGCCCCTGCCCTCAACCGCGCCAGCCTCCCGGAAAAGGCCTCCTGAGCGTCGACTTCGTGACCACAGTCTCGGATTTTGACGGCTCTGCCTGAAGCGGCCTCGGCCCCAAAGGAGTTGAGGCAAAAAGATAAATGTGTTAAGGTCCTGATAAAAACCGAGGAGGGGACTGTATGGCGTCGTCCTTCCCCGCAACCCGGCAAGAAGCCATCCTGGTATTCCATTATGCCGACCGCATTAAGGCTGAACTTCTCATCGCTTCCCGGCTCCTGGTTACCCTTAGTCAGCTTAAGGGGTTGGAGCGGGAAGGCGGGCGCCGCGTCTTCCTGGATTTCCTCCGGGGGGTGGAACAAGAAATAAATTTGGGGCAGATTCAGATCGGCGACCCGGAAATGGTCCGGGTGCGCACCGTCATGACCGGCCTCATCGGCATGGTGGATGCGGAGATGCTCCAGGACCTCCAGTCCCACTTTACCTGGATCATCAGCACCATGGCCACTTACGCCCAGCGGGCCATGGAGTTCCTACAAAAGGAAAAGCTGCTGTAAAAATCAAGAAAACGCTAAAGAGGCCAGGGCCATCGGCCCTGGCCTCTTTTGTTTTTGGGGGAGGGGGTGTGGGGGAGGATTGTAAGTGGGCCTGCGGCCCTTAGCCCCCTCCCCCAATCTCATTTCTCCCCGACCTCACTCAGCCTGGACCAAGCGGTAAACTTCGATTAAGGGCAGGCCATGTTCTTCCGCCAGTTTTCGGCAGGCTTCGTATTCCGGCAGGACTCGGCGCCGGTCGCCGTATTCCGTCACCTTTACCGGCAGGGGCCCGTAAGGAGTGTTGATAGTCTCCTCCCAGCGGCGGGCCACTACCCGCTCTACCTCCATGAGGCGAACCCCCAGGGTGGTGGAATCGGTGAACAGCCGCTCAAGCATGGCCTCTTTGGCCACCAGGGGCGCGATGAGGGTGAGTCGCACCCCGGGCCGATTCTTTTTCATCTGAATGGGGGCCAGGGCCACATCCAGGGCCCCCGCGGCAAAGAGGCCGGCCATCAAGGGCTCATAGAGTTCCGGGTTCATGTCGTCGATATGGGTTTCCAGCACCAGCACCTTCTCCCGCCTGCCTGGGGTGGCGGCCAGGGGCTGTCCCAGATAGAGGCGCAGCAAATTGGGGTGGCCGGGCAGGTCCCGGCTGCCCGCGCCGTAGCCCACCCGCTCCAGCTTGAGGGGCGGACAGGGCTCGCACTCCGCCTCCAGGGCCTTGAGGATGACGGCGCCGGTGGGGGTTACCAGTTCTCCGGGCAAATCGGTGCCGTAAATGGGCAGGCCTTTCAGCAGCTCCAGGGTGGCGGGCGCGGGGTTGGGCAGGCGCCCGTGGGCCGCGGCAATCATCCCCCAGCCCATGGGCAGAGAACTGCAAAAAACCCGGGTAATCCCCAGTTTTTCCACCCCATAAGCCACCCCCACCACATCCAGGATGGTGTCCAGGGCGCCCAGTTCATGAAAGTGGACCTCCTCCAGGCTTTGCCCGTGGATCCGGGCCTCCGCTTCCCCCAGAAGCCAAAACATCTTGAGGCTGCGGTCCCTTACCCCGGCGCTCAAGGGAGCCCGGGAGATCATGATGCAGATCTCCTGGTAGCTCCGAGAAGGCTGGGGGCCAGATAAACCTACCTCCACCTTTACCCCGGTGAGATGCTCCTTAGTCACCCGCCGGGCCGAGAGGTGAATCCCCGTGAGGCCCAGGGAGTTCAGGAGATCCTTCAGCTCCCCCACCTCCAACCCCAGGTCTACCAAGGCCCCCAGGGTCATGTCGCCGCTCAGGCCGGCGAAGCAGTCAAAAAAGGCCCAGCACTCAGTCGGAATCAGGGCTGACAAAGAGTTCCACCTCCTTAAGCGCCCGGGCCTCGGCCTGGCGCACCGTGAACCGCAAGTTGCGATACTCCACCCGGTCCCCCGCCCGGGGCAGGTCTCCCAATTGCGAGATGAGAAAGCCGGCCAGGGTCTCGTAATCCCCCGGGGGCAGGTCCAGGTGGAGGGCCTCGTTCAGGGTGCCGATCTCCGTGCGGGCGTTGATCAAATAGTGCCCCTCGCCCAGTTTTTTAAAGGGGGTGACCTCGTGGTCAAACTCATCGGCGATCTCCCCCACGATCTCTTCCAGCAAGTCTTCGATGGTGACGATGCCCACCGCGCCGCCGTATTCATCCACCACCACGGCCAGATGGACCCCGCGGCGCTGCATTTCGGCCAGCAAGCGGTCCACTTTTTTCATCTCCGGGACATAGTGAACCGGCCGGACGTAAGGTTTAATGGGCTGGAGGGAGGGCTCTACCCCCAACAGGTCGAAGCCGTGTAGCACGCCCATCAGGTTATCGATGCGGCGGTGATAAACGGGCAGGCGCGCGAACCGGGTGGTGTGCAGTTCTTCCAGGGCCTGGGCCACGGTCATGGTATCCGGGATCGCCGCCACCCTGACCAGGGGCATCATCACCTCCTTGACGGTGCTCAGGCTAAATCTCAGGATGCGATGGATAATCAATCTTTCCTGGCCTCCCAGGTCCACCTCCGGGCCACTCTCTTTGACCACCAGGTGCAAATCTTCCCGGCTGATAAAAGGGAAGTGGCTGGTGCGGCGCGCCCCGGTCACGAAGAGGACGGCCCGGCTTACCCCGGCAAAGATCAGAGTAATGGGGTAGGCAATCCAGGAGATGGCCCAGAGTACCGGCGCCAGGCGCAGGACAAGATTGGTAGCCTGTTGGCGGCCCATGGACTTGGGGGTGATTTCCGCCAGAATCAGGAGCAGGGGCGGAAGCAGCAACATGGCGGCGATCCCGCCGGGAGGCCCCCACAGTTCCAGCAATAAGGCGGTGACCAGAACCGTGTTGGCCGCCGCGGCCATGTATGCGCCCACCAGGGTGGTGGCCAGAAAGTGTTCCGGCCGGGCCAATAGCTTCAAGGCCATCCTGGCGCCCCGGTGCCCCTCCGAGGCCAGATGCCTAATCCGGCGGCGGTTGGCCGACACCAGGGCGATCTCGGAGGCAGCAAAAAAGCCTTCCAGCAGCAACAGGGGGATGAAAATTAAGGCAATTATGATATCAGTCCTTCAAGTTTTCGGTTATCAGCTCTTAAGCTGTGAGTTGCCAGTTGCCTGTTGCCTGTTGCCAGTTGTCTACTGACTACTGACTACTGGCTACTGGCTACTGACTACTGGCTACTGGCTACCATCATTCCTGCCGCTTTATCACCAATTCCAATATACGCGTCCCTTTCATGCGGGTCACCTGGAAGCTGAGGCCTTCGTGAGAGATGGTGTCCCCCTCCCGGGGCAGTTCCCCGAAAAGGTTCAAGACCAGGCCGCCGATGGTGTCGAATTCCTCTGCCGGGAAATTGAGCCCCAAGGCCTCATTGAAGTCCGTCAGGGACATATGCGCCTGGACCCGGAAGACCCCAGGGGCCACCTCCTCCCAGATTTTTTCCTCTTCTTTGAATTCCTGGGGAATTTCGCCGCAGAGTTCCTCCAGCAGGTCCTCCACCGTGACCAGGCCCACCAGCGTCCCATATTCATCCACCACCAGGGCCAGGCGCAGGTGGCCAGTCTGCAATTCGGTGAGCAGGTCAAAAGCCCTCTTATTTTCCGGCATATAAAGGGGCGCCCGCAGCAGCTCGCGCAGGGTGCTGGAATCGCAGGACTTCCCTGGACAGTAATAAAGCAAGTCCTTGGTGTGGAGGATTCCTAAGATATTGTCCGGAGTGTCTTCATAGATGGGGATGCGGGAAAAGCGGGAGTGTTTAATGGCATGGAGGCGTTGCTCCCAGGGCATCTCCAGGGGCAGGGCGAAGATGTCCGGCCGGGGCACCATGATCTGCCCCACCCGCAATTCCCCGAAGCTCAGGACGTTTTGGATGAAATCCCGCTCCAGGGCGACAATCATGCCGCCGCGGTGGCTCTCCTCCACCATCCGCACAAAATCTTCCTGATACACCGCGGGCACCGGCAGGTCCGTGCGAAAGCCCAGGGTAGCCAGAATCCCCCGGCTGATCTGCAGGAATATCAAGCGAAAGGGGGTAAACAAGAAAATGGCCGGTCGCATCAGCGGGGCCAGCCAGCGAGCCAACCGGGAAGGATAGGACAGGGCCAGGGACTTGGGGATGATTTCTCCCAAAAGCAGGAAGATGGGGGCGATGACCCACAGGGCCAGCCATTTGCCCTTGGCGCCCCAGAGGCTCAGAGCCAGGGAGGTGGCCACCACGGAGGCCAGGATGTTGACGGTCTCGACTCCCATGAGCACCGTGATCAGCAGGCTCCGGGGTTTGCTCAGCAGCGCCTCCAGCCGTCTGCCCTGCTGATTCTCTCTGAGACGCAGACGTTCCAGGGGAGTCAGGGCAAAGAGGGAGGTTTCCGCGGTGGCAAAGAGGGCGCACAGCACCACCAGTGCGCCCAAGACCAGCCATTGGCTTAAGTGCTCAATTTCCATATCAGGAATCGGGATCAGCCCTCAGCAATCAGCAGTGGCTGGCCAGGGCTAAGGCGACTAGCCGCAGCTACCCACTGAGTGCCGGGAGCTGGCTTACCTGGTCAAACCAAGGGCAGGGAGGCAGAGGGAGCCAGCCTTCTCCGGGGGGTTTTGGCTTTTCTGGCTACCTCAAAGGGTGACCGCACCAGGGCTTCGGTCAGTACTTCGTCCATGTTGGTTACCGCCATGAACTTGAGCCGGCGCTTGATATGCCTGGGAATCTCCACCAGGTCCTTGCGGTTGGCCTCCGGGATCACGACCTTCTTGATATGGGCCCGAAGCGCGGCGATGGCCTTTTCCTTCAGGCCGCCGATGGGCAACACCTTGCCCCGCAGGGTAATCTCGCCGGTCATGGCCACATCCCGCCGCACCGGAATCTGGGTGAGGGCGGAGATCAGGGCGGTGGCCATGGTGACCCCGGCCGAAGGGCCTTCCTTGGGGGTGGCCCCGGCCGGCACATGGATATGGATGTCCAGTTTTTCATAAAAGTCCGGGGGCAGATTGAGACTTTCGGCCCGGGACCGGGCATAGCTCAAGGCCGCCTGGCCCGACTCCCGCATGACCTCGCCCAGCTGACCGGTCAAGGTAAGCTGGCCTTTACCCCGCATCAAGGAAGCCTCCACCGCCAGGATTTCGCCGCCCACCTGGGTCCAGGCCAGGCCGGTGGCCACGCCGATTTCGTCTTTCTCCACTTCCCCTTCAGGCAGATAGCGGGGTGGCCCCAGATACCGATGCAGGTTCGCCCGGGTGATGGCGAAGGGGCCTTTCTCCCCTTCGGCGATGCGCCGGGCCACCTTGCGGCCCAGGGAGCCGATCTCCCGCTCCAAATTCCTGAGCCCCGCCTCGCGGGTGTAGTAAATGATGACCTGCCGCAGAACCTCGGGGGACAGGTGCATATCCCCGGGTTTCAGGCCGTTTTCCTGCAACTGCCGGGGCAGGAGGTGACGCCGGACAATTTCCAGTTTCTCCTCCTCGGTGTAACCCGGCAGGCGGATGACCTCCATCCGGTCCCTGAGGGCGGAGGGAATGGGTTCCTCCAGGTTGCCGGTGGTGATGAACATCACCCGGGAGAGATCAAAGGGCACATTGAGGTAATGGTCACTGAAGGAGTGGTTCTGCTCGGGGTCCAGCACTTCCAGCAGGGCCGCCGCCGGGTCGCCCCGGAAATCCATGCCGATTTTGTCCACTTCATCCAGAATAAAGACGGGATTGTTGGAGCCCGCGTTCTTGATCCCCTGGATGATGCGCCCCGGCAAGGCGCCGATATAAGTGCGGCGATGCCCGCGGATTTCCGCCTCGTCCCGGATGCCGCCCAGGGAAATACGGGTGAATTTGCGCCCCAAGGCCCGGGCGATGGATTGCCCCAGGGAGGTCTTGCCCACTCCCGGAGGGCCTATGAAACAGATGATGGGGCCTTTCATCTTCTTGTTGAGCTTGCGCACGCTTAAATATTCCAGGATGCGGTCTTTCACCTTCTCCAGGTTGTAATGGTCCGCATCCAGGATCAGTTTTGCTTCCTTAAGGTCCAGCTTGTCCCGGGTGCTTTTGCTCCAGGGGACCTCCACCAGCCAGTCCAGGTAGGTCCGCACCACCGAGGCCTCGGCGGCCTCCGGGTGCATCTGCTCCAGGCGAGACAATTGTTTTAAGGCCTCTTCCTCAGCCGCCTTGGGCATGCGGGCCCGGGAGATTTTGTGCCGGTACTCCTCCATCTCCTTGCCCTGCTCATCCAGGTCGCCCAGCTCTTTTTTGATGGCCCGCAGCTGCTCTCTAAGAAAATATTCCCGTTGGGTGCGGTCCATCTCCTCCCGGGCTTCAGACTGGATTTTGGCCTGAATGGTGGAGACCTCCAGCTCCTTGCGCAGGAAGTCATTGACTATAATGAGGCTCCGGATGGGGTCCGTCTCTTCCAGCACCGACTGGGCCTCGTCAATCTTCAGGCGCAGATTGGCGGCCACCAGGTCGGCCAGGTGCCCGGGATCTTCGATGGATTCCAGAATGGCCAGGAGGTCCGGCGACATGATGCCCTTGAAGGTGAGGATTTTTTCGGACATCTCCCGGGCATTGCGCATCAGGGCTTCGGCCTCGGGAGAGATATCCTCCACATGAGGCTCAGGAATGACTTCCAGGGCCACCTGAAAGTACGGCCGGTCCTGGATAAAATCCTGGATCAGGGCCTTGGCCTTGCCCTGAACCAGGATCTTCAAGCGCCCGTCGGGCAGCTTCAGCATCCTCAGAATGAGGCTCACCGTGCCCACGGCGTAGATGTCGTCCGGTTCGGGATTCTCGATGGTCTGGTCTTTTTGGGTGGCCAGAAAAAGAAGCCGGTCCTGGGCCAGGGCCGCTTCAATGGCCAGGACCGAGGTCTCCCGCCCCACGAACAGGGGAAGCACCATGTTGGGGAAGACCACCACGTCCCGGACCGCTAATAACGGCAAAAACGAAGGGATGGCAATTTCAGGTTGTTCTTCTTCTTTGGGACTAGCCATTCTTTCTCCTGGGAGATCTTGAGGGAATAGTCAATAAGGGTCGGCGGAGTGCCCACCGGGGAGTGACTCTCAGACCTGGATGCCGGGGTAAGTTCAAGATGGATTTCTCCATAGCAGAAATTGCCCGCCGGGTCAACTAGCCGGGGTGCCTGCCGCTAACAGGTCACAGTTAGGAATTTTTATAATAATTATAATATCATTTCTCTTCCCTGACAACTGTCCGGGAGCAGTTAGGCCCCTACAATCCAGCGGAGGAGATTGGCAAGGGCAAAATCGGCGGGCACGGAGGCCCGCCCCACCAAAAAAATCAAGACGGTAGGGCGGCTGTCCCTGGGCGCCTCCTTAAAAATTCTTTGAATTGATAATTTTTTCAGAATTGTCACAGCTCCTAGTAAGAACAGGCTACTGCAAATTTCTGACCAGCCTCAGTCTTGATTGCTCGCTAATTAGGGGGTAAATTTAACTTTAACCGAATATTCCTTGGCCACGCGGCCTCTAATGGTATAATATGCCGGTTTGGAATAAAACTCGGGGGATGAAAGTTTTGGGGGGGAAACCCATTCCGGCCCACCGTAGGCCTGTGGCGCTGGCGCCCGCGCAAGCTTATGTTGATCGGGTGCAGAGCGCCGTCCAGCAAGCCATCGACGCCATGCTTAAACTCCAGAAGCCCGAAGGGTTCTGGTGGGCCGAACTCGAATCCAACGTCACCATCACCGCCGAGTACATCATGCTCCACCGGTTCCTGGGACTGGACGAGAGCAAGGTCCCGCGGCTGGCCGCGGACATCCTGTCCAAGCAACTGAAAAATGGCGCCTGGTCGATTTATTACGGGGATGGGGGCGATCTCAGCACCACGGTGGAGGCCTACCTGGCCCTGAAAATGGCGGGGCTGCCAGCCCAGGATGAGCGCCTGGCCCAGGCCCGCCAGTTTATTCGGGCCCGGGGCGGAGCCCTGAAAAGCAGGGTTTTTACCCGCATCTTCCTCGCCCTGTTTGGCCAGATAAGCTGGGAGGGCATCCCGCTCCTGCCGGTGGAATTCATCCTGCTCCCTCCCTGGTCCGGCCTCAGCATTTATGAATTCTCCAGTTGGACCAGGGCCACCGTCGTTCCCCTGATGATCATCATGGCCCACCGCCCCGTCTGCCCCTTGCCCTCCCATCAAGGGGTGGGGGAACTGTTCCTCCACCCCAGTGAGCCCTTTCAGCAGCACCGGGTATCCTGGAAACGCCGGGGACCTCTCCTGGAAAACCTTTTTGTCCTAGTGGACCGGATTCTCAAGCTCTATTATTGGCTGCCTTTACCCTGGCTCCGAAGGGTGGCCCTGAAACGGGCCGAAGCCTGGGTCCTGGCCCATCAGGAAGAAACCGGGGATTGGGGCGGCATCCAGCCGCCCATGCTCAACTCCCTCCTGGCCCTTTGCTCCCTGGGATATGAGAAGGACCACCAGGTAATCCGCCGGGGGCTTGAGGCCCTGGAGTTTTTTACCCTGGAAGAGGGCCAGCGCCTCTGGTTGCAGTCCTGCATCTCCCCGGTATGGGATACCGCCCTGGCGGTGCGGGCCCTGGCCGCGGCCGGCGTGCCCTCAGAGCATCCCGCCCTGGAGAAGGCTACCTCCTGGCTCCTATCCATGCAAATCTTTAAGCCCGGAGACTGGTGCATCAAAAATCCTAAGCTGCCTCCCGGAGGCTGGGCCTTTGAGTTTGTCAATAACTGGTATCCGGACATCGATGACTCCGCCGTGGTCTTGCTGGCCTTAAAAGAAGGGCTCCCTGACCTGGAAAAGCCTCAAGACGCCTTACAGCGGGGCATTGATTGGTGTCTGGGGATGCAATCCATCAACGGCGGATTTGCGGCCTTTGATGTGGACAATACCAAAGAGTGGCTCAATGCCATTCCCTTCGGGGACCTCAAGGCCCTGGTAGACCCGCCCACCGAGGATATCACCGGCCGGATGCTGGAGATGATGGGGGCCTTCCACTATGCCCTGGACCATCCCGCGGCAGTCCGGGCCCTGGCCTTTCTGCGCTACACCCAGCATCCCGACGGCCCCTGGTGGGGCAGGTGGGGGGTGAATTACATCTATGGCACCTGGTCCGTGCTGTTGGGATTGCGGGCCATTGGCGAAGACCTGCGCCAACCTTACCTCCGCCGCGCCCTGGACTGGCTCAAGGCCCACCAGAACCCGGATGGGGGCTGGGGCGAAACCTGCGAATCGTACCGACGTCCGGAGCTCAAAGGGATAGGGGACAGCACCGCCTCCCAGACCGCCTGGGCCCTGATGGCCTTGATCGCTGCGGGTGAAGCGCTGGCTCCGGAGACCCGGGCCGGGGTAGAATATCTGCTCAATACTCAGACCTCCCAGGGCCGGTGGGAGGAACCTTACTTCACCGGCACCGGCTTTCCCTCCCATTTCATGATTCGCTATCATCTCTACCGCGACTGCTTCCCCCTGATGGCCCTGGGACAGTATTTGCGCGCCCTCCATGTCCGTTAAGAGTTTTAAGACCCTGGTTACCGGGGGCACCGGCTTCGTAGGCCGGGCGGTGGTGGAGGAACTCCTGGCCGCGGGGCGGGAAACCCGGGTCCTGGTGCGCAACCCCCAGCACCCGGCCCTAAAGGGCCTGGAGGTGGAACCAGTTGCCGGCGACCTCCGGGATCCCTCTTCCCTTCAGCGGGCCCTTAAGGGCTGCACCCATCTCTTCCACGTAGCCGCGGACTACCGCCTCTGGGTGCCCGACCCGGAGGTGATGTACGCCACCAATGTCCAGGGGACCCGGGATCTTTTGGCCGCGGCCCAAAAGGCAGGGCTGGCCCGGGTGGTCTATACCAGCACCGTGGGGGCCTTGGGGAACCCGGGGACCGGCACTCCCGGCACCGAAGAGACCCCGGTGAGCCTGAAGGAGATGGTGGGCCATTACAAGCGCTCCAAGTTCCTGGCGGAGCAGGTGGCCCTAAAGTTTGCCCAGGAAGGCCTGCCGGTGGTCGTGGTCAACCCCAGCACCCCGGTGGGCCCCTGGGACTCCCGTCCCACTCCCACCGGCCAGATGATCGTCGATTTTCTTAAGGGGGGCATGCCGGCCTACCTGGAGACGGGCCTCAACCTGATCCATGTCCGGGATGTGGCCCGGGGGCATCTTTTGGCCGAGGCCCGGGGCCAGATGGGGGAAAAATATATCCTGGGGCATGAGAATTTGAGCCTGTCGCAAATCTTTCAAATGCTCTCGGAAATCAGCGGGGTCCCGGCCCCCAAAGTGAGGCTCCCTTACTGGCCGGTGTTGGCTTTGGCTTACCTCAACGAGTTCTGGGCCACGCGCCTCAGTCATCGGCCGCCTCGCATGCCGGTGACCGCCATCCGCATGGCAAAAAAATATATGTATTTTGACAACCAAAAAGCGGTAAAATATTTAGGATTTACCCTGACCCCGGTGCGCCAGGCCCTGGCCGACGCGGTGACCTGGTTCCGGGAGCAGGGCTACGCCTGACCTCTCTTTCCTGAAAGGCGGCCAAACAGGAGCCATGACCGCAAGGGCGAAGCCGGTTTTAGCAAGCGGCCGACAAGATTAATCTTTTTACTAACGAAAACCGAAACCCAAAGAAGAAAGCTATCAACGAGGTTGAGATTGCGGTTTCCTTTAAGTCTCAGTTTTGACCTGACCCGCTATCTCCTGAAGAAGCGCCTCCAGGGGGAAGACCAGTTTCCCCTGGTCCTGATGCTGGAGCCTACCCATCAATGCAACCTCTCCTGCCTGGGTTGCGGCCGCATCCAGGAATATCGGGACACCCTGGGCCAGTCCCTTACCTTGGAGGAGTGCCTGGGCGCGGTGGCCGAATGCGGCGCGCCGGTGGTCACCGTCACCGGCGGGGAACCCCTGATTTATCCGCCGGTCTTTGAACTGGTGCAGGAACTGGTGCATTTAAAGAAACATATCTACCTCTGCACCAACGCCATCCTGTTGGAGAAAGCCCTGCCCCGGCTGCCGCGCTCCCAGCGTCTAACCCTGAGCATCCATCTGGATGGCCTGGCGAACACCCACGACTATATCCTGGGACGGCCGGGCCTGTTTGAGGTGGCCATCAGGGCTATCAAAAAGGCCAAGGCCCAGGGCTTCCGGGTGTGCACCAATACCTCTATTTATAAGGAGACCGATCCCCAGGAGATCGAGATTCTCTTTGCTTACCTGACCCAGATCGGGGTGGACGGTTTGCTGGTATCCCCGGCTTACTCCTTTGACGGAGTCAATCCCGGAGCTCTTTTTGAGCCGGGCAGAGATTAAGGAGAAGTTTACTTATCTCACGAAAAACGGGACTGATTTCAGGTTTTTCAGCACCCCCTTATACCTGAGTTTCCTCCGGGGAGAGCGCCAGTACGCCTGCACTCCCTGGGCTAACCCCACCCGTAATCCCCGGGGCTGGCGCTCCCCTTGCTACCAGATGGTGGATACCCATTTCCCCACCTTTCACGAACTGATGAGCCGCACTCCTTGGGAAAGGTATGGGGTGGGACGGGACCCCCGCTGCGCTCAGTGCATGATGCACTCAGGCTTCGAACCCAGCGTGATCCGTCAGTTGGGCCACAAGGTCACCGACCTGTGGGCCATGCTGCGCTGGAATCTTACTTGAACCTGGTTTTAACCTTCAGGTACGCGGCCCTGGGCCGGATCAGGAAATGCCCCGGATGAGGCGCCGTTTCTTTGCCAGCCTGCTGGATGGGCCTACCCTGCTGCTGATCTGCCTGGCGGTTTACCTGCCCTTTTTCTGGCAGCTCCCCCTCACCCGGGCGGAGAGCATGTATGCCCTCATCCCCAAGGAGATGCTGGCTGCGGGCTCCTGGCTCACCCCCATCCTGAACGGGGTCCAATACCTGGACAAGCCCCATTTGCTTTACTGGCTCAATCTCCTGGCCTACAAGGTCCTGGGAGTATCGGATTGGGCCGCCCGCGTCCCCACCCTGGGCCTGACCCTGGGAGAAGTCTGGGTCACTTACCTGATAGGTCGGCGCCTGTTGGGTCCGCGAGCCGCCTGGCTGGGGGGCTTTATCTTGCTGAGCAGCGTCGGCTTCTTCGCCCTGCACCTGGAGATTCTTACCGACCACCTTATTACCCTGGCCTTGGCCGCGTCTCTCTATTTTCTCCTGCGCTGGCTGGAGCAGCCCGCCTTCCGCTGGGCCACCCTGTTTTATCTGTCTCTGGTGGCGGGCTTCCTGGGCAAAGGCTTTATTGGCCTGGCGTTTCCGGTGCTCATCGGCTCGCTCTATGCCTGGCGCCTGCGCCAGCCTCGCGTCTCGGTCCTGTTTTTATCCCCCCACGGTTTCTCTTTACTGCTCATCCTCCTCGTCCCCTGGATTGCCGGGGTAGAGGCCGCCAACCCAGGCTTCATAAAGTTCCAGATCCTTAACGAGCAGGTCCTGCGATTCCTGGGGCAGCGCCAGCCTCAGGATGTCACCCCCTTCTCCATTCCCGGGTTCTGGGTATTTTTGGGGATCTGGCTGATGCCGTGGACGGTGCTTCTCCCTGAAGCCATTTATCAGTTCTGGCAGGAAACCCGCCCCGGCCGAGAGATCGGACCCGGAGGCATCCTGCTCCTCATCTGGGCCGCAGTGATCCTGGGCTTCTTCACCTTGTCCTCCAGCCGCATCGAATATTACTCGCTTCCCGCCCTGCCCCCCCTGGCCCTGATCTTAGGTTGGCGCGTGAGCCGATGTCTGGATACCCCCGGGGACCGAAAGCTTTTCTGGGCCTTGCTGCTCATCGGCCTGACGGGGTTGGGAACCCTTCTTTTGCTGCCCCCCCTGGAGCGCCTCTGTGCCGACAATCGCCGGGAATTCATCGGGCTGTTTTGCCAGCTTGAACCCATTGCCTGGCAGGTAACTCTCTTGGTGCCGGCCCTGGCCCTGATCGGAGCATTAGCCGGAAGGCGGCGCCCCTGGGTCGCGCTCAGCGCCTTGGGCGCTCTGGCCCTGCTGTTGATTTTTTTCACCTTTCAATCGCTCATGACCATTTCCCCTTTGATGAGCGACAAACTCCCGGGAGAATATATCCGGCGCCAGTCCGGGCCCGGGGATCTGGTGGTGATGGAGTACATCGAAGAGTTTGAATATGGCGCGTCCCTGGGTTTTTATGCGGACCGGCACATCCTCATGGTAACCCGGGATGGACTGCCCCAGTTTCCCTATCCGGTGCTACCTGAGGATGACTATCTCATCTCCCCGAGCCAACTTCAGGAACTGTGGCATGGACCCGGACGGGTCTTTTTGCTGATAGATGATGCCCTTCAGCCCGAGCCTTACCTGGAGGGGGCCCGGGTGGCCCTGGCCATCCCCGGGAAACGCCTGCTGGTTAACCGTCCTTAAAGACGGTCTTCGAATCCCTGTTTCTGAATGAGCTGTCAACCTGCAAACAGGTAAAATCTTTCCCCCGACAAATGTCTGCCCGTGTTGCTTGAAGACCCGATAAGCTAGGCCCCACCGGGATGGTTCCCCCAGGCCGCGGCCCTTTCAGGTCCACCTTGCCCTCTGCCGGTGAAGGGGTTATCATTAGGTAACCTTAATTTTTAGAAATCCCTTGCCTCTCAGGCCCCGGCATGATTCCTTTGAGAGACAATATCCCGCATACTCGGACCCCCTATATCAACTATGCCATTATTGTGGTTAATTCCCTGGTCTTCTTGCTGGAGTTGGGCTCGGGTCCTTCCCTGCCAGAGTTAGTGGAGGCCCTGGGGTTCGTACCGGGGCGCTTTGTCGCCCTCCTGGGCTATTTACCCGAGTCTTTGCCGGTTTTGCTCATCCCGCTGTTTACCTCTCTGTTCCTGCATGGCGGCTGGCTCCATATCATTGGCAACATGTGGTTTCTATATATTTTCGGGGACAATGTGGAAGACACCCTGGGGCACTGGCGATATCTGGTCTTCTACCTGATCTGCGGGGTGGGGGCCAACCTGATCTTCATGGCATTTTCGCCTAAATCTGCAGTACCATTGATTGGCGCCAGCGGCGCCATTGCGGGAGTGATGGGGGCTTACTTCTTCCTGTTTCCCGGAGCCAGGATTCTCGCCCTGGTCCCCATTTTTATCATCTTCACCCTTATGGAACTCCCGGCCTACCTCTTCCTGGGTCTCTGGTTCCTCCTGCAGTTTTTCCTGGGAACCTATTCCACCATGCAACCCGGCCCGGCTGGCGGAGTAGCCTTTTGGGCCCACGTAGGTGGATTCGTGGTGGGAATCTTACTGCTAAACCTGTTTGCCCCAGGCCAGGTGAGGATCTCCTTCCCCCACTGGAAGAAGAGCAGCTAGTGTCTTGTTTCGCCAGCACCTTATACTAAGTTATGGCGTTAAATCTTCTTCTCCCCTAGTGTGAGGTGGCTTTAGGGGAAACTTATTGGAATAATTAAAGATATTCACCAACGCCCTGGCCCTCCCCCATCAAGGGGGAGGAAAATTAGCCAATTTCTTAATGCCAGGTATTTCTGAAACACGACCCTTACCTTAAAAAGAAGTGATAAAATATAATCCAGATTTATGGGGGGCTAATCCGCAGAGGTTCCAGGAGCTAGGGTAATGGCAAGAAATCCGGCATTCCCGTTAGTTTTAGCCTTGATCGCGTTAGTGGTATTCGCGGGGCCTGCGCCTGGGCAAGAAATGATCCCGGAAGTGCAGAAGTTAAGGCCGATCAGCCCGGGCTATCCGAATAATGACGAGGCGTATTATAAGAGAGGGTTGGGAAACGCCAAGCTCGGCCGCTATCTAACCGCGGTGAATGACTTTAAGGGAGCCCTTCGCCTTAAGCCCGATTTCCCCGAAGCGCAATACCAACTGGGTTTAGCCTACAATCAACTGGGGAAGCAGAAAGAAGCGCTGCGAGCCTTTAAGGAGGCGGTCCGCCTCAAGCCTGACTACCCCGAGGCGCAATCCGCCCTGGGCCTGGCCTACGGCCGGCTGGGGGACCGGCAGAATGCCATCGCCGCCTACAAAGAGGCCATTCGCATCAAGCCCGAGGATGCGGAGGCCCATTTCCGTCTGGGGCTGGCCTATGGCGAGGGGGGCCGCTGGCAAGAAGCCCTGGGGGCTTTCCAGGAAGCAGTGCGGCTGAATCCCGGCTCCGCCGAGAGCCGCTACAACCTGGGAGTGGCCTATAGCCAGACCGGTCGCTGGTCGGACGCCATCGCCGCCTTTCGGGACACGGTGGCTATCGATCCCTCTTCGTCTCGGGCCCGTTATAATCTGGGTTTGGCCTATCTGGCTACGGGCAACAAAATTGCCGCGGTGGAACAGCGCAACTATCTCATCAACCTGGATCCGGAGTTAGCCAAAGAGCTTTCTTCCCGTATCCTCCCCACTCCCAGACCTTCTACCTACTGAGATTATGCATCGGCATCGGTCTATGGGGGCCACCTTAATTCTTCTGTCCCTGGTCCTGCTCACTTGGCCCGCCAGGGCCCAGGAAGAAGAGCTTATCACTCCGGACGAAACCACCCAGCAGGCGCTCTTGCACTTCAACAAGGGGGAACGCCTGGAGAGAAGCGGCAGCTATGAGGAAGCCCTAAAGGCTTACCAGGAGGCCATAAAGATCAAGCCCGACTTTGCCGAAGCCCACCACAACCTGGGGCTGACCTATGCCCGCCTCAATCAATACCCCGAGGCCGTGAAGGCCTTAAAGAATGCCATTCGCCTTAAGCCCCAGTGGAGCCAGGCCCATGAAAATCTGGGAGTGGCTTATGTCAAACTGGGGCGCTGGCCCGAAGCCAGGGATGAGTTCAAGGAGGCGGTGCGCAGGCACCCGGAGGATGCTGAGGCGCATTACAATCTGGGTTTGGCCTACGGCAAGCTGGGGCAAGACCAGAACGCCAGAGAGGCCTTCACCCAGGCCCTGCGCCTTAAGCCCGATCTGGCCAAGGCCCACAAAAACCTGGGGATCACTTATGCCAACTTGAATCGCTGGAAAGAAGCCGGGGAGTCTTTCAAAGAAGCGGTTCGCCTTAAGCCCCAGGATGCCGAAGCCCACTACGGGCTGTGCGTCTTTTATATCAGGATGGGTGATAAGGAGGCAGCCGCCAAGGAATATCAAGAGCTTAAGAAGCTGGACCAGAAGCTGGCCCAGAAGCTCTCTGATGTCATTTTAAAATAACCTGGATCACCAGATGCCCGGGAAACCTAAAGAAGCTCCGCCGTATCTCGCCATGGACCTCCAACCTTTAATCAGCCAGGTGCGCTGGAACTGCCAGATCGCCAGCGCCGGGCAGTCCGGCCTTTATTCCCTCTGCGGGACCCTGCTGCGTTTGCGCCAGCTCTATAAGTGGGAACATCACCTCAACCCTTGGCAGGAGCCGGAACCCCAGGCGGTGCTCGCCTGGATCGAGGACAAAGAGCAGACCTGGGACAGCCTGGAGGGAGTGCCGTGGCGCCACCTGGCCTGGGGGGAGGTCTCCCTGGACCCCTTTGCCGTGGAGGCGGTAAACGAACGCTTAATCCCCCTGGGTTTCGCCTATGGCGCGGGCTTCAGCCAGGGCCTGGCCCCCACCTTCTTCTTGGGGGAGTTGGCCGAAGTGCGGCCGGCCGAAGAGCTGACCATCCTGGTGCTGGGGCCGGAGCTGGCCCGGGACCTGGACGGGACCCCGGCTCTCTGCCAGGGGCGGCTGATCTATGCCCGGAGGCAGACCCTGGCTTATTACCTGTGGGACCGCATGTCCGATCCCGTCCAGCAGAACAGCCGCTTCCTGGAGATGGCCCTGGGCGCCTACCACATGCCGGTTAAGGACCTCCTCCAGAACCCCGAGGCCTACCAGGAACAATTCCGCGCTTTACTGGACGGGGAATTGGAGGCCGCCATCCATCATGAAATTGGGGAAGCCAGAGAAACCAGCCTCAAGACCGCGTTACCCACAATCCTGGAGCTCTTTCCCCAGACTCGGGTGGAACTCTGGGTCCGGGCTCTAAAGGATGCCCTGGCGGACGTCAATGACTGGGGCCGGCTCTCCTACCTCATTAACAGGCGGCTGCTTCCTCCCCTGGCTTTGATGCTGGCCTTTCGCCCGGGGCTTTATCATTTGCTCCTGCCGGAGCTGGAGCCTGCCTTCTGGGAATCGGTGAATACCCGGGATTGGTCAGCCCTGGAGCGGGCCCGCACCCAAGCCCTCACCCGTCTCCGTAAGCTAGCCTTAGGCTTGAACGCCCTGCTGGACTCCAGAGACATTTCATTTGCCCCCAGAACCCTGGCGGAAATCGAAAGCCAGTACCTAGCTCCCCTGGGCCTTTAATGGCAGGTTCTGGGCTTTAAAAATCGAGATCCTGATAGGGAATGGGGTCGGGGACGCCGGCGGTCGCGAACCCTTGCAGGCGCAGGCGGCAGGAAGAACAGCGCCCACAGGCCTGGTCCTCTTGCTGGTAGCAAGACCAGGTGAGTTCCAGGGGCGCGCCCAACTTAAGGCCCAGGCGGATGATGCCTGCCTTGTCCAGGCTGATCAAGGGAGTATGAATGCGAATGACGGTCTCCGGCCGGGTGCCCAGCTCGATGAGGCGGTTAAAGGCCTGGAAATACTCGGGGCGGCAGTCCGGATAGCCGGGATTGTCCAGAAAATTGGCGCCTATAAAGATGGCCACCGCCCCCAGGACTTCGGCCCAGGCCACCGCCGCAGACAGCAGGATGGAGTTGCGGAAAGGCACGTAAGTGGAGGGAATGCCCTCTGCCTCGGCCTCCGCCGCAGGGATGGGACGGCTAAGATCAGTAAGGGTGGAGCCGCCGATTTTCCCCAGGAAATTAAGATCCGCCTCCAGCAGGTGCCTGGCCTGAAAAAAGGCGGCCAGGGCCCGGAACGCGGCCAACTCCCGGGCCAGGGCGCGCTGGCCGTAGTTGCCATGAAACAGGGCCAGCTCGAAACTCTGCCGGGCCACGGCCGCGGCCACGCAACTGTCCAGGCCGCCGCTCAGGAGCACCACCGCCAGGGGCTTGGAGAAAGGTGTTGTGGGGGGAGGGCCAGGGAGCCCGCTCCCTGCCCTCCCCCCACGCCCCCCTCCCAACCCGCGACTGGTGGTCGAGGAAGGCGGGGCTTTTGGCCCCGCCTTCCTCGACCTCATGAAAACACAAGGGGTTGGGGGAGAGGGCTTGGGAGAGGGATTGTAAGTGGTCTGCGACCCCTGACCCCCTCTCCCAACTATCTCTTTCACTACTCTTTTAGGCTTCATACGCCCCGGGCCTTCGGTCCCCAGAGGTATTTATGCAGTTGCACATTGAGCCTGAGGGGCAAGCGGCTCTTAAGTATCCAGGCCGCCGCCTCCTGGGCCGGGACCTCGCCAAATACCGGAGAGATCAGCACCGGCAGGCGGGCCGTCAGGTGATGTTCCCGAATTACCCCCAAAGCCCAGGCGAAGTCCCGGTAATCTGAGAGCACGAACTTGACTTCATCCCGGGTAGTCAGCAATTCGAGATTGGACCAGTCGTTGTGCTCGGCCATGCCGCTCCCCGGACACTTCAGGTCCAGGATGCGGTGCACCCGAACGTCCACGCCGCCCATGGGCAGGGAGCCGTTGGTCTCCAGGACCACGGTTAGTCCGGCATCAGCTAACCGGTTAAGCAGAGGCAAGGTGTCGGCCTGCAATAAGGGTTCGCCCCCGGTCACCAGCACCAACTGCGCGGTGCTGGCCCGGGCCGCTTCCACCAGGGCCGCCACTGCCATCTGGCTCCCCCCTTCGTAAGCGTAGATGGTATCGCAGTAGCGGCAGCGGAGGTTGCAGCCCGTTAGCCGGATAAAAAAGGCCGGCAGGCCCACAAAGGTGGATTCACCCATGAGACTCAGAAAATTTTCGCAGACTTTAAGGGACATGGGCTGCCCGGCTAGAAAAGGTGATATTTTCCCCGGGGCCACCCCCGGATGTTTTCATTATCCTTTGCCGGAGAGTTTAAATCAACCCCAGGGAGATGCAGGTCCTTTCTCTTATTTATCCCTAAATTTCTTCTAGCTCTTTAAAGGCCGGTAATTGCGCAAAATTTCACATTATTTTTCCATTGCGTTCTTTTCTCCCCTGCCTTAGACTATGATGCGTCCTCCAGGGAGCACCATGAGCCAGCCCCAACCGCCGTTGCCAGTGAAACCGGTGATGAGCCTCATCCTGGCCCGGGAGGACCTGGCTCCGGCAGTATTGGTACGCCTCGCCGAATATTTCGGCCCCCCGGACCTGGTGGGCCCGTGGTGGCCGTTTACCGCCAGCACTTATTACACCCCGGAAATGGGGGCGGACCTGGGCCGCCGCCTGGTGTCCTTCCTGCATCTGGCCGATCCAGGCCAGCTGGCAGCCTGGAAGGTCTTTACCATCGGAGTCGAAGAGAAATTTTCCTTGGGAGGCCGCCGGGTGGTCAACCTGGACCCGGGTTATGTGGCCAAAGAGAGGCTGGTTTTGGCCACCGGCAAGAATTACACTCACCGCATCTATCTGGATCAGGGCATTTGGGGTGATTTGTCCTTGATCTATGCCCGGAAAGAATTTCAGCCTTTGCCCTGGAGTTATCCAGATTATGCCCGGGGGGAGTTGCCGGCGCTCCTGGGGCTGATCCGCCAAAAATATCTGTGGCAGCTCAAGGAACTGGCCGCCTTATGATCAAGAGCATGACCGCTTATGGCCGGGGAGAGGTGGAAACCCCGGAGCAGAAATGGGTGGTGGAGCTCCGCAGTCTCAACCACCGCTTTCTGGAACTGTCCCTGAACCTGCCCAAACGCCTCTGGGCCTTGGAAGACCGGGTGCGGAAACTCATTAGAAGCAGAATCTCCCGGGGGCGGGTGGAGATGCAGCTCACCTGGGAATCCCAGGGGGATAGCTCCCTGACTTTGCGCCTGGATAAGGCCCTGGTGGGGGAGGCCCGGGCTATCTTGCAGGAACTGCAAACCGCCAGCGACTTGGAAGAACCTTTGCGGCTGGACCATTTTCTGCATCTTTCCGACCTGATCATTTCCAAGGAGCGGGACACCCTGGATTTGGAAGAAACCTGGGGAATCGTCTCCCAGGCAGTGGGCCAGGCCCTGGACCTCCTGGAGGGAATGCGCCTTACCGAAGGCGCGGCCCTGGCTGCGGACCTGGCCGGCCACCTGGCCGTGATCCGCCAGGAGATGGAGCGCATCGCCGCGCAGGCCCCGGCTCTCCCCCAACTCTGGCGGGAAAAGGTCACGGCCCGGCTGGCTGAGCTTTTCAAGGAGGCGCTTCCTGTGGACGAAAGCCGCCTGGCCCAGGAAGTGGCCCTCATGGCCGAACGCCGGGATGTCTCTGAGGAGCTGGCCCGCCTGGAGAGCCATGTGTCGCAATTCCAACAAACCCTGGAGGCCCAAGGGCCGGTGGGGCGCAAGCAGGAATTCCTCCTCCAGGAAATGCTCCGGGAGATAAACACCATCGGAGCCAAGGCGGGAGATTTGCTCATCTCCCAGGCCGTGCTGGAGATCAAAGGGGTGCTGGAGCGCCTTCGGGAGCAAGTTCAGAATATCGAGTAACATCCACAGGGGGAACCATCATGGAAGGGCGCCTCATCAACATTGGCTTTGGCAACACGGTGATCTCCAGTCGGGTGGTCGCGGTGGTGATGCCCAGTTCAGCTCCCAGTAAGCGTCTCAGGGAGGAGGCCAAAAATACGGCAGCGCCTCATTGATGCCACCCACGGTCGCAAGACCCGCTCCATCATTATTACCGACAGCAACCATGTGATTCTTTCGGCCGTGCATGCCGACACCTTGGCGCTGCGCCTCAGCGGCTACAATGCCTCGCCCCGGCCGGAACTGATGGAGAAGGTCAGTTAAGTGTCAGGGGAGATCTTCGTGATCACCGCCCCCTCGGGGGCGGGAAAAACCACCCTGCTGAAAGAATTGCTGGCCGCTGACCCCCGGCTGTGGTTCTCCATCTCCTATACCACCCGCCCGCCCCGCCTGGGAGAGATTCCCGGACAGGACTACTTCTTTGTCTCCCCGGAAGAGTTTCAACGCCTTAGGAAACAGGGGGCCATGGTGGAATGGGTGAAGCAGTTCGGGTATTGGTACGGCACTTCCCGGGAATGGATCAAGGAGACCCTGGCCGCCGGCGTTGATCTGATTTTCGACCTGGATTCCCGGGGAGCCCGGGCCCTTAAGCGCGAGTTTCCCCGGGGGACTTTTATCTTTATTCTTCCTCCCAGCCTCAAGGCCCTGGAGGAGCGCCTGCGAGCCCGGGGAGACCTTAAACCCGGGGAATTAGCCCGGCGCCTTAAGCAAGGGCAGGCCGAGTTCAAAGAAGTTCATCGGTATGACTTTATCGTCATCAATGACGAACTGCCCCGGGCCCTGGAGGAACTCCGGGCTATTGTCCACGCGGCCCGCTGCCGCACCTACCGCGTCTGGCCCCAACTTGCCCCCCGTTTCCTCACCCGCCCCCCCGAGTAAGTTCTCAGCTTTCGGTTTCCGCTTCCCGGTCTTAAAGCCTCAGCTACTAATACCCAGCGGCATTCAAAGGATTATTTTTACTGGTGGGGCGGGCCTCCGTGCCCGCCATCTTGTTTGCCATAATTATGCTGACTTTGGGCAGGCACGGAGGCCTGCCCCACCGAATGAAAGGCAAAGAGGATTGGATTATTAAATGCCAGTTGACTGCAAATTAGTATAAGAGAGCCAATCCGCCTCCAAAGCACGTCTAGGCGCGGGTTCATGACCTTTCTCGCGGTTTTTTCCAGCACCCTACCGGTAATTTTGATATTATTGAATCAGCCAGGGGAAGAGGAAATTGGTGAATGATGCCAGGGGGATGCATCCCTGGCAGCCAGCCCCCACCTCTCATGGCTTTCATTAGGTCAGGGGAGCCCCCAGGCCCCTGGCCTTCGCCCCACGCACTAGCAGGCAGAGATCCGAGAAGGGAGGCAGGCCCAGGCAGGCATGGTTTAGCAGGCTGGACCTCTTTAATCTCCCCAGGCCCAAGGTGGAACCCAGAGATGTCAGACAAGACCGCGGCCCAAGTGGCAAAGGATTTGGAGCAGCAAGATTCCGGGGACCAGGAGCATCGCCAGGAGCTCTATCTGTTCAACAAGATAGCCACTATTACCTCCCACACCCTGGATTTGCAGGAAATCATCAACGAGGCCCTGGCCACCGTCCTGGAGTTTCTCCAGATCGAAGCCGGGTTATTGCTCCTCTGGGATCGGCTGCGGCAGCGCCTGACTTATGCCGCCTCCCGGGGCTTTCCCCCGGAATATCTGCAGGAAATCTCCAGCGGTAAACTGGAGAGCGTCATCGGGCCCAGCCTGGCTGGCGCCACCCAACCCCTGATCATTCGTGACATCCACCAGGACCCCCGCGTCTTTACTTCCACTTTCACGGAACTGATCCGGCAAGATCCAAGGTTCCGGTCAGTGGTTAGCATTCCTCTCAAATACCGGGAAGAGGTCACCGGCTTTCTCAATCTGGCCTCCGCCACCCCCGAGCCTTTTCCGTCTTCCCGACAATATTTCTTCGCCATTTTGGGAAACCAGATCGGCCTGGCCATCGAAAACGCCCGCCTCTATAACGAGCTTACCCGCTCGGAGCGGCGTTACCGGCGCATCTTTGAAGGTTCCAAGGACATGATCTTCGTCACCGACCGGGAAGGAAAGCTGCTGGACCTGAACCCGGCGGGAGTGGAACTTTTGGGGTTTTCTTCCAAGGCCGAAGCCCTGGGTTTACCCCATCTTCGGGAAATCTTCTTGAACCCTTCCAGTTGGGAGCGCTTCCAGATCCTGGTGGAAGTGGAGGGCTTTGTGAGAGACTTGGAATTGATCCTCAACCCCAGAGGAGGAAAGCAGGTGCCGGTCCTGCTCACCGGCATTGTGCGCCGGGACAAAGAGGGCCTCATCACCGGCTATGAGGGTATCGTCAAGGACATTACCGAACACAAACGCAGCGAAGAGGAAATCCTGCGGGAGAAAAAGACCACCGAGGGAATTCTCGAGGGCATGCCGGTGCCCACCTTCGTCATCAATCGCGATCACCGCATCAGCTACTGGAACCGGGCCTGCGAAGAGTTGACCGGGTATTCCCGGCACGAAATGGTGGGGACCTACCGCTACTGGCTGCCGTTTTATGCCCATGAGCGGCCCAGCATGGCCTCCCTGGTGGTGGAGCAGAATATCAAAGCCCTGGAGAGATTCTTCGGGGACAAGAATCTCAAACGCTCCCCTAACCTCCCCGGGGCTTACGAAGCTTACGAGTACTTGCCTGACTTCCCGGGCCGGGAGCGCTACCTGTACCATACTGCTTCCCCCATCTTCGACGAGAAAGGCCAGATTCAGGGGGCGGTGCAGGCCATTTTGGATATGACCGAGCGGGAGCAACTGGCCCGGGAACTCAAAGACTCCGAAGAAAAGTTCCGCCGCCTGGTGGAGACCTCTTTAGACGGCATAGTCCTGCATAGTGACATGAGGTTGCTTTATGTAAACCGCGCCTGCCTGGAGATGCTGGGTTACCAGGAGCCCTCGGAGATGTTGGGGCGGCACTTACTTAATTTCATCGATCCGCCTTACCATCACGCCGCCTCCCGGCGCCTGTCGCAAATCATGCAGGGAGCTTCCCGGCCCCGGATCTTCCAAATGAAAGGCCTCAAGAAGGACGGGAGCAAATTCGACCTGGAGGTGGTCTCCTTCCCCACCACCTATGAAGGCAAGCCCGCCATCCAGACCCATGTCCGGGATATCACCCTAAAGAAACACCTGGAGGAACATTTGGCGCGCACGGAGAAGCTGGCGGCCCTGGGGCAGCTGGCGGCCGGGGTGGCCCACGAAATTAATAATCCTCTGGGAGGGATCCTGGTTTACAGCTATCTGCTGCTGGAAGACCTGGAGGGAGGGCGGCCGGAGCGGGCCCAGGTGGAGAAGATCGTGCGGGAAGCCACCCGCTGCAAAGAGATAGTGCAAGGCTTGCTGGACTTCTCCCGGCATATGCCCTCCAAAATGGTGCCCCTGAATATTAATGCCCTCCTGGAGGAGGTGTTCTCCCTGGTGGAGGACCATCTCCTCTTTCAAAACATCAATCTGGTGCGGAACTTACAACCCCGGCTTCCCGCGGTCCCGGGGGATAAAAACAAACTGGAGCAGGTTTTTATCAACCTGTTGATGAATAGCGGAGAAGCCATGAAGGGAGAGGGGCAGCTTACCGTGACCACCTCCGTGGAAAAGGAAGACCAGGTGCATATCCGCTTCCAAGATTCGGGCCCGGGTATCCCCAAGAACTATCTCAGCCGCCTTTTCGATCCCTTTTTCACCACCAAGGAGGTGGGCCAGGGCGTAGGGTTAGGGTTATCCATCAGTTACGGGATCATCCAGAAACATCTGGGACGGATTTATGTAGAGCAGACCGGGGCGGAAGGCACCACCTTTGTGATCGAACTCCCGTTCTACAAGGAAATCCAGGGAAGGAGAATCCCGGAAAAAACTTAAGGAAAAAAATCACAAATTTTTAGTTTCAGGGTCATTTGAAATCGAACCAAGATTTATCGGTTTTGGGAATAACCATTGAAAACCTTAACAAAACTTGGCAAGATTTTTTCTCCTCTGCCTTTACCAAAAATAATTGACTATGGTCTGGGGGTATGATAGGAAGGCACATGTGAAAAGAATCATTTTCTCCTGGACCCAGGCCAGGAAGGAAGTCATTGAAAGAAGATACCAAGAAGTTTTTGAAGGAGTTGTTTTCCGGGGGCTACCGGGCCAGTGCCATCGGCCTTTCCTTGGTTCTGGCCATCTTCATCGGCGCCTTTCTCGGCTACTTGCTGGACAACTATTTGGGCACCAGCTATTTTTTCAAGATCGTCGGCTTGCTCCTGGGGATTATCGCTGGCTTTTGGAACGTCTACGTCATGGGCCAGAAGCTGAAGTGAGGGGCGCATGGATTTAATGTCCCCCCGCCACCTGAAGATCGCCAATTGGGTAGTGTTGACGGTACTGGTGCTGGTGGGTCTTCTCTGGCAGGGCCCAAAGTTCGCTCTCGGGGTGCTGCTCGGGGGCGTGGTGGTAAATGTTAATTTCCATTTGCTGCATCGCACTCTGAAAGGCATCTTCGATGAGGTGCAGAAACATCCCGAAGAGGCTAGAGGTAAAGCCCAGGCCTTTTTCGCCGCCAGGCAAATGTTACGCTTCTTGGCCTTGGTGGCCATCGTCTATCTCCTGGTGGGCCACGGCTGGGTCAATATCTTCGGGCTGGTGGTGGGGCTGTCCACCGTGGTCCTGACCCTGGTCCTGGCCGGGATCAACGAACTGTTCAAGCAAAGACATAAGGAGGCAAACCGGGCTCATGGAACATCCCATTCTCTTTCTTGATCTCATTATGGAGAAATTTCACCTCCATATTCCCCCACATGTGACCTATGCCTGGCTGATCATGCTCTTGTTGCTGGGGTTGGGGGTGCTGGCCAGCCGGCGGATTTCCCTGGTGCCCGCCGGCGCCCAGAACGTCATGGAGACGATCGTTGACGGCCTGGAGGAGTTCATGGTGGAGGTCACTGGGGAAGAAGGCCGCAGCTTTTTCCCTTATATCGGCACCTGTTTCCTCTTCATTATCACCTGCAACCTGATTGGCCTGATTCCCGGGTTCTACTCCCCCACCGCCAATATCAATACAACGTTGTCCTTGGCCCTGTGCACCTTTATATTTACCCATTACCTGGGGATCAAGTATCATGGCTTCAAGTATATCAAGCATTTTTTAGGGCCCATTCCGGCCTTGGCCCCTCTGTTTCTCCCCATTGAGATCATCGGCCACACCGCCCGGGTGCTGTCCCTCACCCTGCGTCTCTTCGGCAATATCATGGGGGAAGACCTGGTCTTGATCATCCTCTTGTTCCTGGCCGGGAGGTTCCTGGCCCCCTTACCCATGATGTTCCTGGCGGTCTTTACCTCCGCGGTGCAAGCCTTTATCTTCACCCTGCTCTCCATGATGTACTTTGCCGGCTCCATGGAGCACGCCCACTAACTTTTGGAAGAAGGCCACTTCACATATCATCTGGAAGGAGGTTTTTTAATATGGCATTGAGAAAATCGCTGGTCTTGGGTTTGAGCATGTTGGTCGCCCTGCTCTGGGCTTCCCTGGCGCTGGCCGCGGAGCAGGCGCCGGCCGCCAACGGTCTAGGCAGCTTTTTCAGCTATGCGGTGATCGCCGCGGGTTTCGGCATCGGCATCGCCGCCTTTGGCACCGGCATTGGCCAGGGCCTGGCCGTCAAGAGTTCGGTGGAAGGCATTGCTCGTAATCCCGAGGCCTCCGGTAAGATCACCGTAACCATGCTGATCGGCTTGGCCATGATCGAGTCCCTTTGTATTTACGCCCTGGTCGTGGCGTTGATCATCCTCTACGCCTATCCCATGACCAAACCCATCGCGGCATTCCTGGGATTTAAGATCTAACTATCTTTTCGGGGGGGTAGCAATATCCCCCCTTTAGCACTTATTTTTTGGTACATTGTCACGAATTAATTGACCTTCCCCGAGGCTAAGTTATGCGTGGTGCAATGAAATTTTCCAAAATTCCCACTGCCACCATTACTCGCTTGTCCATATATTCCAGGTACCTGGAGTCCCTGTCTCAGGAAGGGGTGAAGATCATCGCCTCCGACAAGCTGGCCCAGAGATGCGGCATCAACCCGGCCCAGATTCGCAAGGATCTGGCTTACTTTGGTGAATTTGGCATCCGGGGCGTGGGCTATTTTGTCAAAGAGCTTCTCTTCGAAATCAAACGCATCCTGGGCCTTAACAAGACCTGGAATATGGCCCTGGTGGGCATCGGCAACCTGGGCTCAGCCCTGCTGGCGCATCAAAATTTTATTCGCCAGGGATATGAATTCGTGGCGGTCTTTGACGTTGATCCCGCCAAGGTGGGGCGCCGCCTGCCCAGCGGCCAGATCATCCACCACATGGATGAGCTGGAGGTGCTGGTCCGGGAAAAAGGGGTGGAGATCGGGGTGGTGGCCACGCCCGCGGCCAAGGCGCAAATGGCGGCCCTGCGCCTCATTGGCACCGGAGTCAAGGCCATTTTAAATTTTGCCCCCATCCAACTGCAGGTGCCGGAAGGCATGGTCATCGAGAACGTGGATTTTACCGTCAAACTGGACAATTTAGCCTATAACCTCACCATGGCCGAGGGGTAACGAAAAGTTTTCGGTTTTAAATTTAAGGGGCAGACCCGGGGGGCTGCCCCTTAAATATTTTTGGCTCACACTCAGGTGCCCCCCAACCTTGAGGGGGGGAAGGGGTGTTTTAGGATTAAAACTTGCTAAAAGAGGTCCCAAACGCCAATTTGGGGCAGGCGCAGCTAAAGCTGCCACGTAATCTCGGATCATCCCTGCTGCCAGTCTGCGTGGCCTTGGCCAGGGAGGATATTTTTTGGCAAAACCTTTTACTTTTCTAATGTTAGTAATTTTGGCATGGGCTCCACCCGTTATTGCCAAGGAAGGGAACAGAGATCCATCCGCCCCCAACGGTCCTCACATCCATCAAGCCCTGCCAGGCAAATCTGAAGAGTGTTTAAGCCTGGAAATTGGGCTGGATAAGGAGGTCTACCGGTCCGGCGAGCCAATCAGAGTCACACTTGCTCTCAAAAATATGTGTGACACCCCGCTGCTCATTAACCACAGACTCTCTTTGTGGCACGAGATTCGTTTACATATAAAAGATAGAAAAGGGCAAAGCCTGAGGTGGTTGCCTCCCCCTCCCCCCGCTCCTCTTACTAGCAATGATTTTTCTCCCCTTGTACCCCAGCAGCAACTTTCGTGGGAAATAAGTAATGTAAACCAAAAGCTTTATGATAAGCTAGTCCCAGGAATCTATATGATCGCCGCTACCTATCAAAACACTTCAGGTGAAGAATTGGGTATACACGCGTGGACGGGACAACTTGAATCAAATCTGGTGAGTTTTGAGGTGGTGGGCCAGTAAGAATGCTGCTCCCCCCAAAAGTGGATTAAGAGCCGGGGAAGAGAGTGGGGCAACGCTGTAAGGCTGCGCCTCGCACTTCCAGCATCGGGTAAGTTTATTTTTAAAAAAAAGAGACAAAAACTACTAACATTACCATCTCTGATCTAAGGGCGGCTTGCACAGCGCCGGGATGGAGGCAATGATGAAGACTTTTCTCGGTCTCATTGTGGCGGCGGTATTGTTGACACCAATTGCCACCATTGCGGGGGATTATTCAAAGTTCGACTTTACCTATCGCTATAACGATGGCAGCGGCGACTATTACACCGGCTATGTCTATGCGCCTACAGCTTTTGAAACATACGGGGCAATTGTGGTAGGGACCAAATTAGAATATGAGCCGGAAGGGCTGGGATCTAAGGCTTTGAGTGGCTATTATGAGATAACCGCCATCACTGACGGTTTTGACTCTTCCTACGACAAAAAAGAATATATCACTTCTTATTATGACGGCAACATCTACAAGGCCAGTGAGGGGGTAAATACCGACGCCTCTACTACCGCTGGCGTGGTTTACGTGGCCGATCGCAGCGGGACGGATGAGTCCGGGTATGTGGTCACTCAATCCCAGATAAACACCAGTACACCTTATGAGACAAAGACTGGGCATGTCACGTCTGACAACAACTTTGCTTGGGATTATTCATATGATATCGGATTTTTTGCTGACTTCACTCCATATAAAAGTGCCGATCGTCCCAAGTTAGAGGTTGATATTGACATTCAACTCACAGGCGATGATCCTGGAACAACCATTAAAAATACCTGGGAAACTGGTATTGAAGGTACATGGAATAACAAGTATCAAATACAATACGGCAGCGAAAAGTATTCCATCGAATTTAATGTCGATTGGGTCACCGCCAGTGCTGATCAAATCGTGACTGTTCATAATGCTACCGACACATCCCCTTACCAAACCAACATGACCAACTGGTATACCGATCAACCGGGTGGTTGGCCCAACAGTTATGCCGGAACAGTGATGGCTCACGAGTTTGGGCATATGCTCGGCCTTTATGACGAATACTCCGGAGGTGCTACTGACCCGGCTACCCATTTCACTACCACTAATGCCCTCATGGCTGACTTAGGGCCGGTACAACAACGTTACTATAATAACTTTTTGAGCTGGTTAAAGACCAAAAGCGGGAAAGACAGTCTGAGCCTGGTGACTTATTCGGCTTCAGCCCCTGCCAGCCCGGAAGGCGGCGATCCTTATGCTACGGCATACTCCGACCCCCGCGACGATGCCCTCACCCCTTATATCGAAGCCGCGGCTCCCGCCACCGTGGGCAGCAGTGCGTTCGGCAGCCAGGCAGTCTGGACTGCCTACTGGAGCCAGACCCCCAACCTTATGGAGGAGGATAAGTAAGAACGAAAAACCCATAGAAATCAAAGGCAGGGTCACTAGTGGCCTTGCTATTTTTTTGTCAAGAACAAAATCCAGCTTAGTAGGCTGAGCTCATTCGGGGTATACAGGTAATACCGAAGCGGCTACCCTGCAGGGCTTTAACATCTAACCCTAGGGAGTTCTGCTAGACTAGAAGCTTATCACGACGCCAAAAACTTCTCCTATCCGGATCATATCCTCACTTTTGGCTGAAACCGATAAAGAAAAAAGGGACCGCGACCGGTCCCTTAGCTAAGATAAGAAAGGGGAGCCCGGACCTATGCAAAGTCCACCCCCCGGGACAGAACAAAGACAATCTTACTCGGTGGCCTTAAGTCGTCTTGGCAGCCTTACGCCTGAATGCTCCCAGGCCTTTTTCTATGGCCAGTTTCCGGCGCTGCTCAGAGTATTCCTTACATACCAAGGGATACTTCTTGCGATCCAGGCCGTAGCGCTGGAAATATTCCTTGGGTAGCAGAGTGTGGGCCTTGCGCAAATGGGTCTTTAAGGTGCGCATCTTCTTGCCGCACTCCAGGCAGACGACGTATTTTTCCTTGACGATGTCCCTTAGGGGGATCGGTGGTTTCTTCACCCCTTCTGCTTCCTTGCTCTTTACCGGCTCGGGCTCCTCCAGCGCTTCCCCGCCTTCCAACGAGGCCAAGGCATTATAAATCTCTTTAATTTCATCCACTAATTCTTGGGGACTGAGTTCCGTCATGGAGGCGTGGGAAATTACGATCTGTGCCGTTAATTTCAAGACTTCACTGGCCATATGCACCTTCCTTTCTTTTTACTCTATTAAATAAAAGGGGGATATTAACTTCTTCTCGTAGCTTTATATTAAACCCTGTTTTATCCGTCAAGGAATTTTCATTTTATTGCTTTTTATTTTGCGTGGGAGTTAAAACTTCTCCCATCTCTTAGAGTCAGGGCTAAAGTGCCCAGGCTCGAACTCAGAATATTTCGTTATGCAGATCATATTTGTAATTAATTTTTGTAATTAATTGAAATTTTTGGGAAGCTTCGGCTTTGACAAGTTAGCCGCGATCGGGCCATGGGTCGAAACCAGTTCTGTAAGTGTGGGGGGCGAGATTCCCACGCTACTCGATTACTGGAATGGATCGACCCGAGGAATTAAAGGGGAAAGGTGATGGGTCTTTATTGAGGTGATCGGAAGGCATGAAACCCCGGGAGGGTTCTCAGCTAACCTGATGGTTCAAATGGCCGTCCTTGAGATGGTAGACGTAGTCGAACCCTTCGATCATCCTTATGTCGTGCGTCACCACGATTACCGCCGATTGGTTTTCCTTGGCGATTTTCTTTAACATCTCCATGACCTTCTTGCCGCGCACAGTGTCCAGCGACGCGGTAGGTTCATCGGCCAGGATCAGGCGTGGGTTGTTGGCCAGGGCCCGGGCGATGGCCACCCGCTGCTGTTCGCCGCCAGAAAGGAGAGCGGGCAGGTAGTCGGCTCGGTCAGCTATTTCCATATACTCCAGGAGTTCCATGACCCGACTCTGGGCGGCTTCCCCTTTGATACCCACCAGGCTCAGAGGAAACAGGACGTTCTGACGGGCCGTGAGAAAGGGAATGAGATTATGGGACTGGAAGATGAAACCCATCTTCTCCCGGCGGATGCGTCGGATGTCCACCCCGGCCCAGCCATTTTTCTGAAAGATGGTCTGGCCGTCAAAGACAATCTTACCCTGAGTGGGTTCCAGGATCAGGCTGGTGCAGAGCAACATGGTGGTCTTGCCGGAGCCGCTGGGACCCAGCAGGGCCACCAAATCCCCGGCGGAGGCTGAGAGATTGATACCCTCTAAGGCCCGCACCTCCAGGCGGCCGGACCCGAAAATCTTCGTTAGGCCCTCGATCCTCAAAACTTCCATCACTGTCCTCCCAGAGCCATGGCAGGTTGAGTCTTTAAGGCCTGCCAGAGCCCCAAGATGCTGGCCAGGATGCCTCCGAACAAGACCACGATAAAGGTGATGACCTCGTCTTCCAGGAGAAGCAGGATGGTCCGGGGAAAGTATTGATAAGTCTGGTGGATGAGGATGAAAGCGAACACAAAGGCGCTGACGGTCAAGAGTAGGGATTGCTCCAGCACCAGGCGGACGATCACCTTATTGGGGGCTCCGATGAGCTTCATGACCGCAATGGAGCGAATCTTTTCCATGGTGAAGGTATAAATCACCAGGGAGATGATGACCACGGACACGAGCATCAGCAGGGTCCGGAAGAGGAGCAATTGCTTGGTCATACTGGCCAGCCGCCCTTTGAGCATCAGTTGCACCTCCCCCTGGGTGGTATAAACCGAAAAATAGAGCCACTGTTCAATATGCCTGGCCACGGCGGCCGGGTCCGCCCCCGGCTTCAGGTCCACCAAGACGGCATTGATGATGTGCGTGTCCGGCGCCAGAGACGCGGCGAGATTGGCAGCAGTTACGGGGGAGAGGGTTTTCTGACCGCTCAGGGTGCGGGCCAGCCGTTCCCGCTGGGTGCGCACCTCTTCGTTATCCTTCTGGTACGCCACTTCCTGGGCGTCCGGCAGAGACAGGTACACCAGAGGGTCGCCGTTGGTATCGATGGCTCCCTGAGTCAGGCCCACCACCGTGTAAGTATGGAGGCCCAGGGTCACCTGGTCTCCCAGCCGCACGCCCAATTTCTTGTCAGCCACCATTTCATAATGGGCCTGCCGCAGGCCCCGGCCCGCCATAAGCCGCTGAGGTCCGCCCAGCCCGGTAAAGACGTCGTAGCCGATGATGCTGAAATGCCGGCTTTGATCGCCGATCTGACGCTCCACCGTATAATAAATAAAGGGACAGGCCTTCTGCACCCCGGGAACCGCCTTGACGCTGTAATGGTAGTACTCGGACATGGAGGACTGCTCGTTGAAGGGACCGCCCCGGAAGCGCTCCACCACCCAGAGGTCGGGGTTGGTGGCCTGGATGATCGCCAGGCCTTCGTAGATATTACCCCGGTAGAGGCCGTTCATGGCCAGCACGATGGTGAAGAGCAGCCCCACCCCGATGATGGTGGCGATGAACCGCCCCATGTGGAGCTTCAGGTCATAAACGGCTAAATCCATCAGTCCCTCTGGGCGGCTTGCTTGATTTCCGGGTGGATTTTCTTGCCGGGGACCAGGCCCGCGGGATTGGCCACCACCAGGTCGCCCTCTTTCAGGCCCTCCGTTACCGCAGTCCTGGCGTCGTCCTGCAAACCCAGGGAGACTTTGCGGAAGCGCAGGATGCCGCTATCTGCCACCAGAACGCCTCTGGCGCCGTTTTTGGCAATAACGACCGACAGGGGCACCACCAGGGCAGTCTGGCGGCCGGTGTTGATGTCCACCATGCCTTCCTCGCCGATGACCAGGGGCTCCGGCAATTTCTCAAATTTTACGTCTACTTCCAATTCCCGGGTGACGGTGTCCGCCTCCTTATTGAGGCGGAACACTTCTCCCCGCGCGGCGCGACCAGACCGCAAGATAATATGGGCCGGCTGTCCGGGACGCAGCTGGGCGATCTTGGTTTCATCAATCCAGGTGGCCATCCACACCTGGTCCAGGTCCACCATCTGGAAAATGGGGTTGCCGGGGACCAGGGTACTGCCCACCTCCGCCTTGCGCACGGTGATGAGGCCGTCCATGGGCGCCAGGATGCGGGTGTAGCCATGCAAAGCTTCGGCCGCGTGGGTTTCCGACTCCGCCTGCTTTACTGCCGCTTGCAGGGCCGTAACCGTGGCCTGGGTGGCTGCGACTTCGCTTTCGGCCACTCGAAGTTGGGCCTTGGTAGTATCGAAGGAAGCCTGGGAGATGTAACCGGGTTTGAAGACCTCCAGGTCCCGCTGGTAATTGCTGCGAGCCAGGCCCAGGTTGGCCTGGGCCTTTCCCAAATCGGCTTGGGCCCGAGCCAGGTCCCGCTGGGCGCGGTTTTTAGCTGCATGGGCCGCCGCCTCCCGGGCCCGCAGTTCTACGGAGTCCAGTTCCGCCAGGAGCTGCCCTTTCTGCACCCGGTCACCCTGGTCGGCATAGAGTTTCTCCAAAATCCCGGTAATCTTGGGGCTCACCGCCACCGGCACCTTGGACTGCACCGTGCCCGGCCCGTGCACCTTGCCCTCGATCTCCGCCTTCTGGACCACAATTACCGGCACCCGCGGGGAATACCAGATAAGGCGGTAGCCCAATAAAATGAGGACGACCAGCCCTAGGGCCGCCCCGATGGCCCTCTTTCCTTTAACTAATTTCACCTCTTTTGTCCCCCAACATCGCTTGGCTGAGTAAACCCATTTGGACCGGAACCGGTGATTTGTTTGATCCGGGCGCGGGCTATTTCATAAGCTACTAAGTATTTTATCATATTAAAGCGGGAGCCGGTGAGGTCCACCTGGGCCTGGAGCACGTCCAACCCGATGGCCTTGCCGTGGCGGTAAAGGGCCTGGGCGCTGGCGTAGGCTTCTTCGTTGGTGGCCACGGTCTGCCGGGTGGTGGCCACCCCTTGGCGAGCGTTTTCCTGGTCTTTCCAGGCGGTGGTTAAGTCCACTTTGAGGCCGTTGAGGCGGTCCCGTTTTTTCTCCAGCAGTTGCAGGCCCTGGGAAGAGGCCTTGGCCACCTGGGCCCTGGTCAAGCCGCCCTCGAAGAAGGGATACTCCATAAAAAAGCCCGCGATCCATTCCGGCTTGGTACCGCCCAGGTCCCGGTGGCGCACGTCGCTGCCGGCCTGGAGGCTGACTTCCGGGAAATAAGAACCTTGTGCGGCTTTGATCAGGGTCTGGCTCTGCTTAATATCTAAATCCAACTTTTTAATTTCCGGATTGCTCTTCAGCACTTCTTGCCACATGGAGTTTATATCCCCCGCGGCCGCAAATTCCTGGGGCAGTTTCCCCCTGATGTCCACCTGGACCTGCTCTTTCAGCCCCAGGGTGCGGGCCAGGATTTCCCGGGCCAGGCGCACCGCGTTTTGGGCTTCGACCACGGCCTGCTCCGCATCTGAAACTTGAGACTGAGCGCGGAAACTATCGAGGTGGGTAACTTTGCCGGCCTTATAAAAGGCCTCAGTAAGCCTGGCAAACTCCTGGCGCTGCTGCAAGGCTTCCTGGGCCACCTTCAGGTTCTCCTTGGCTTCAATCAGGCGGTAGAAGGCCTCGGTCACCGTATAAGCCACTTCCTCGGCGGTGCGTTGCACTTCCTGCTTCTGCGACTGGGTGCCGGTCTTGGCGGCCTGGGTGTTGTAATAGGTCTTCAAGCCGTCGAAAATGATCTGCTTGCCGGTAACGCTGGTATACCCCTCTCTCTTGAACAGTTCTATATTGGTGAGGCCGCCTCCAGGAGAAAAGCGGTTAGGCGGCTGCCGGTCATAGAAAGAGGTTAGTACGAGCCGGGGAAAAAACTTGGACCGGGCCGCCTGGTAATCCGCCACCAACTCCTGGACCTTCTCCTGGCTGGCGCCGAGGACCGGATTATACTGCCGGGCCAGGAACAGGCAGTCTTCCAGGGAAAGGGCCTGATAATCCTTTTCCTGCGCCGCCGTTATTCCAGCCTGGAAAATAAAAATAGCCGCAGCAACCAAGATAATAATTGACAGGTTCTTTGAGGTGAATTGCATCAACTTCTCCTTGAGGGTAAGCCATAACCTTATCTCGGGCCAGGGGCGTGTCTTAGGGGATTTTCTTCTGGGTCCAAGCCGGCGTGGCCTTTCATTATTTAAATGATAGGATGCCGACTGAAAAAGGGATATGATTTTAATCATACGAGAGCAGATTTTTTCAAGGGAGAGAAATTATCCTGGGGTTGCAGCGATGCTGGCAGGGATATCGATCTTCGCCAATCTTTCGCCGGAGCATCTGAAGGCGCTGAAAGAGATCACCCAGGAAATTTTTCTGGAAAAGGGGGCGATGCTTTTTGCCCCCGGGGATCCATCCCAAGGGTTTTATGTGGTCCACGAGGGCGCGGTGCGGGTTTACGGGATGTCTCCCCAGGGCAAAGAGATAACCCAGGAGATCGCCGATCAGGGGAGCGCCTTCGCTTTAGCCAGTCCATTTTCCGATTCCTATCACTGCTTTGCGGAGGCCCTGAAAGACAGTCGGCTCTACCTCATAAAAAAGAAGGAATTTTTGGACCTGGTAACCGGCGATATAAGATTCGCCGCCGAATGGATCAGAGTGCTGTCCCTATTGGTCATTCACCTCCGCAGGCGCCTGGTCGACCTCACTCTCAAACCCCCCAAGGTGAGAATCGCCAACTACATTTTGCTCCTGGCCGAAATGCAAAATTCCCGGTCCATCGTCCTCCCCGTCCCGCGCAAAGAGCTGGCGACCTTCTTGGGCATGACCCACGAGACCTTCTACCGCACCGCCAAGGAGCTGGCAAATGATGGTCTGGTGCGGTTTACCGGGCAAAAAATTGACATCCTTGACCAGAACCTGCTAGCGGAAATAACGGAGTGAACTGCCATTCAGGGCGGTTGAGGGAAACGCGCACCCTTTCTCAGAGTGCCATGCTCCCGGCGCCACCCTAAAAGCCGGCCCTTAGAATACGTCTTCTTGGACCACCCAGCGTCGGATGGGCTCCACCATGGCAAGCCCACCAAAGGCAGTGACACCCAGATATAGGAAGATTGTAGCTATTCCCAAACTGATGGGGTCTTAGCATGCTGATTAAATTGTTGGCGCTGAACCATTTAAGGCTTAATTTTGTCCCTTAAACAGACCCCCGACAAGATTTCTTTGCCAAGACCCTGGCCTTATCTGGGACCCGCCGATGCTACGGAGAGCAAGGCTTTTTGGAGGAGACGATCACTGATATATATCCGTAAATTAGAAACCATAATTATCGCCACTATTTTAATCCCTGGACAAATATCATATTAATCCCTTGTCATTGAAAACCTAAAAGCTCAAAATTAAAATCACATGAAAACGCGCCTCGACCAACTGCTGGTGGCCCGGGGGTTGGCGGTGAGCCGCTCCCAGGCCCAGGCCCTGATCCTGGCGGGACGGGTGCTGGTCTCGGGAGTGGCGGAAACCAAGGCCGGCACCCAGGTACCGGAAGATGCCCAGGTGGCCCTGAAACCCCCTCCCAGGCGTTATGTCAGCCGGGGCGGGGAGAAGCTGGCCGCGGCCCTCAAGCATTTCCTCCTGTCCCCCGCGGGCAAGGTGGCCCTGGATGTGGGGGCCTCCACCGGTGGCTTTACCCATGTGCTTCTGACCCTGGGGGTGAGCAAGGTCTATGCCGTGGATGTGGGCTACGGCCAGTTGGCCCCGGAACTGCGTCAGGACCCCCGGGTGGTGGTATTGGAGCGCACCAATATCCGCCATCTGCCCCGGGAGGCCATCCCCGAGGCGGTTGACCTCGTCACCCTGGACCTGTCCTTCATCTCCCTTACCCTGGTGATTCCGGAGCTCCTTAAGTTCCTGAGCCCCGCGGGGGAAATCCTGGCCCTGGTGAAGCCTCAATTCGAGGTGGGTAAGGGCAGGGTAGGGAAGGGGGGGGTGGTGCGGGAGCCTGAAATCCAAATGGAGGCAGTGGCCCGGGTGGCGCAGGCCGCGGCCGCGCTGGGCTTTAAAGTGAGTCCGCCCTTTCCCTCCCCCTTAAAGGGTCCCAAGGGGAATCAGGAATATTTTCTGCATCTTATCGCGCCCCAGGATCTTACTGCTTCTGCCGGTAGCTATTGACAAAGCTGCGGGCTCTCTTTAATATTTATTTAAACAAAAAGCCAACCTAGCCCTTTAGCCCGGAGTGAGATTATGGAAAACAGGGTTAAAACCATTCTGTTATTGACCGGCCTCACGGTGTTTCTGATCCTGATGGGGAGGATCATCGGCGGCCGCACCGGCATGGAAATCGCCTTCCTGCTGGCCCTGGCCATGAACTTCTTCAGTTACTGGTTCTCAGACAAAATCGTGCTGCGGATGTACAGGGCCCAAGAGGTGACCCCGGAGGAGGCCCCGCAGTTGCACGCCATGGTGGAACAGCTGGCCCGGGAGGCCAACATCCCCAAGCCCAAAGTGTATATCATCCCTGAGGACTCCCCCAACGCCTTTGCCACCGGTCGCAACCCGGAGCACGCGGCGGTGGCGGCCACCCAGGGCATCCTGCGCCTCTTGACCCCCGCGGAACTGAAAGGGGTGCTGGCCCATGAGATGGGGCACGTCCTGAACCGGGATATTCTGATTTCCACCATAGCCGCGACGCTGGCCGGGACCATCATGATTTTGGCCAATATGGCCCGGTTCGCCGCGTTCTTCGGGGGCGGCCAGGACGACGAGGAGGGCCCCGGAGTCCTGGGCTTGATCGTCATGTCCATCGTGGCCCCCATTGCCGCCATGCTCGTCCAGATGGCCATCTCCCGCTCCCGGGAGTATCTGGCGGATGAGACCGGGGCGCACCTGGCCCACAACCCCGAGTCTCTGGCCCGGGCGCTGGAAAAATTGGAGCGGGGCACGCAGGTGGCGCCCATGGATGCCAGCCCGGCCACCGCGCACATGTTCATTGTCAACCCCCTGAGCGGCACTACCCTGATGAACCTGTTCAGCACCCATCCCCCCATCGAGGAGCGGATCGCGCGCCTTCGGGCCATGCGGAGCTATTAAAACTGGCTCCTAAAAAGCCGAAATCGTGTTATTAATAAAGGGTCGCCTGCCAGGGAGCAGGGGACCCTTTGCAATTTTTAGAGGTACTTTTGGAGCGGCTCTAATTGCGGCGATATTTTAGCCTGGATTAGGCGGCGAATTATGATGGATGCCGGAAAAGGGAGGAACTTACCCCGGCCAATTTAGCGAGAACGGCTTTTATCTCCTTTTTTACTTCAGCAGCCAAGCAGATGATTGGGGGGAGAACCTTAAGCCGGATAGTTCTTTAAAGAATAACCCTTCTATCAGTTACTACAATTTATCTTAATATCCCCCATTGGAAGCGAAATGGATAAGTTCTGGTTAAATAAATCCTTTTATATTAAGAAATTTTGGCCATATATCATCTCTTCTTTAATATTATTGTTCTTCTTGGGGATTAATTTATTATTAATAATTTTCTTTTTATTTATTATATTAATCATTATTTCATATAAGTATTCTTATCTTGATAAATTGCACACCTGTATGGTCAATGTAACTATTACTATTACAGCCATTTTCATTACAGTTGTTTTAATAGAAGCATATTTGCACATTGTTAGGCCAAACTTTCTGGAAATACAACCTAAGAATAGTCGCACTGGAGAGCTTATAGATTTTACTTCAAGAGGGTATCTGGATAATAGTGTTTTTAATAAAGATAAGAATGTCTTTAGAATACTGGGCTTAGGAGATTCTTTTGCAATATATTTGAGGTGGATAAACAAAAACTATCATAATTTCTTACAAACTAATTTTGATCTCAGCTGTGGGAAAAATAAAATTGAAATTATTAATGCCGGGATGGAAGCTACTGGTCCTGGATATAATTGGCACATTCTAAATAAATATGGTGATTTACTAAAGCCTGATTTAATTCTAGTCGGTTTTTTTGTTGGAAACAGTTTCAATAAAATGGATTTTGACACAATTGACCTCGGAGAACTGATTTGGGAACGACGAGACCCCATTGAAAGATTTTTAGGTTATTTTAGATTTAAATATTTTTGGCTCTATAAATATTTTTATAGAAGACGCGTTTGGATGTTGGAGAAACGACAAAAAGAAAAAGAGTTAAGTGAAGGAGTCATAAAAAGAGATGAAGGAGTTTCCAAAGAAAATTTCTTAAGGTTGGAAAGGGATCGGATATGGATATGTGATAGAAATAAAAGGTCTGATTTAGTAAAATTATGGGATGCAAAATCTAATCTTATGTTGAATTTCAAGGAATGGGGGCGTAAAAGAAATATTAAAGTAGTATTCGTTATTTTCCCAGATGAATTTCAGGTTAATTCTGATCTATTCCAAGAGATTCTCAAAAAATATGCCATATCTGAAGAATCTATAGATCTACATTTTCCAAATACCTTGCTATTGAATTTCTGTAATCATCATGATTTATATTGCCTGGATATGTTAGAACAATTTCAAGAAAATGCTAAATCCAAACAATTATATATCCCCAGAGATACTCATTGGAATGCAGAAGGAAACAAACTGGCTGCTGATATCATTTTCAATTATCTGGAGAAAAATAATCTTGTCAAAGTAAAAAAATCCGATCATGTAACCGATTCCTTAATTTTTGGTAATATCCCTTCAATTAATACCCTTCGAAAATGAAAAGAGATTCTGAGCAGCGACTTGCCACAGACACCTATGGATGGATAATGGGGATTGAGGAGATTGGCTATGAGCGGTTGGGGAAAAACTATTCTGGTTTTCCTGGGGTTGGTATGCCTGGCCTCAGGAGTGTGGGCCCAAGAGGACTTGCTGGCCCAGGGAGTGGCGGCGCAAAAGGCCATGAAGAATGAGCAGGCGGTGCAACTTTTGGGGGAATACCTCAAGGAGCATCCGGATTCCGTGGAAGCGAGGCGCTACCGGGCCCTGGCCTTGCTCGCCTTAAACCGCCAGACTGAGGCCCTGGAAGATGTGGAAAAAGGCCTGGCCTCCCATCCTAAGGATACTGGTTTGCTTCTGGCTCAGGGCAAAGCCCTGGCCTCCCTGGACCGCCGGGCTGAGGCCGACGCGGTTTTTTCCCGGGTCATCGCCCAGGATCCCAAAAACGTCGAGGCCTACATGGACCGGGGGGACAATCTAGGTCAGGAAGGCCGCTTTGCCGAGGCCATGAAAGATTTTAACCGGGCCGCGGCCCTGGCTCCCAAGGACCCCTGGGTTTACAACCGAAGGGGGATAATACGGTTTTGCCAGGGCCACTACCAGGCGGCGGTGGCTGATTTAAGTAGAGCCATCCGCCTGCGCCCGGATCTGCCCCATGCCTACTTCGCCCGGGCCAATATCTACCGCTTTCATCTGGGCCAGGAGAAAAAGGCAGTGGCTGACTACCAGCAGGCCTGCAAGTTGGGAATACCCCTGGCCTGCCGGGAATTGGAGAAGATGGGGGGGAAATAGCGGTTGGCGGTCAGCGATCAGCGGTCAACCACGTCTTTTTGGACATTTAACTTGGGTATCTCAAAACAGAAAACAGAAAACAGAAAACAGAAAACTGACAGCTGAAAGCTGGCCGCGGTTTTTCTAGTGAGCCTGCTTGAGATCGCCTGTATAATTATTAAGTAAACCGAGAAAGAATAAAGAGCAGGTTTAAACCGGAGGAAGAAAGATGCTTGCCACCAGATGGCTCAAAGGTTTTTTGATTCTTTTCACCGTATTTTTTTTAGGCGCCTGGGCTTTTCAGGTAGATGCCTGGGCCCGGGCCGGGGGCGGCGGATCCATGGGCAGCCGGGGCTCCCGGTCGGCTGCGCCTCCCAAGTCCTACACTGCGCCGACGCAGCCCTCACAGCCTTCCCGGCCATCCCCAGGAGTCACTTCACCGCCAGCTGCTTCACAACCCTATAGTTTTTGGCGGAGCTTTGGCGGCGGCTTGTTGGGGGGCCTGGCCGGCGGACTGCTGTTTGGGAGCCTGTTTGGCGGCTCCGGAGCTTTTGCGGGCGGGGGCGGTCTGGGCGGCAGCGGCATCAGCCTGATTGACATCCTCCTGCTGGCCGGAATCGCCTACCTGATCTACTGGTACATCAAGAAGAAGCGGCAGGAGGCGGCGGTGGCCGCAGGCCCTTACCAAAGTAGCATGGGAACGGTGGAAATGCCATATCAGACCCCATATCCGCCGGTGTATGACCAGCCCCGGGCTCCAGAGACCGACCAGGAGCTGGAGCAGGGGCTGAATTACATCCGCCAGATGGACCCGGATTTCGATGAAGCCAAGTTTCAAGACCTGTGCATGGATGTTTTCTTCAAAATCCAGGGCGCCTGGGCCAACCGGGATATGTCTTCGGTCCGCAATTTCTTGACGGAGGAAATGTACCACCTGCTCCAGGGTGAGGTGGACAAGCTGAAATCCGAAGGCAGGATCAACCGGCTGGAAAATATCGCGGTGCGCTCCGTGGATCTCACCGAGGCCTGGCAGGAGTCCGGCACTGACTTTATCACCGTGAGAATCTACGCCAACCTGTTGGATTACACCGTGGACGAGTCTTCCGGTAGGGTGCTGGAAGGCAGCAAAACCGACCCGGTGAAGTTCGAGGAGTACTGGACCCTTACCCGCCCCGTGGGTCATAACCCCTGGCAACTGTCCGCCATCAACCAGGCGCCTTAGGGTAAATCTGCAAAAATATATAGGGTGCCGGGGCGAAGGCCCCGGCACCCTATATTATTTTGGGGGGGAGGGCCAGGGACGTGACGTCCCTGCCCTCCCCCCAACCCCCCCACCCAACCCGCGTAAGTGGCTGAGTGAGGCTGGGCCGGCCGGCCCAGCCTCACCCCAGCCAAAACTTAAGGGATTGGGGAAGGGGGTTTGGGGGAGGGGGTAAGGGTCTGCGACCCTTAGCCCCCTCTCCCAAATTCATTTACTCAGGCCTTCAATGCGGCGGGGATGGGTGTAGACATTCAGGCGCTCTTTGCGGGCGAAGCCCACCAGGGTGAGGTTGAGTTCCTGGGCCAATTCCAGGGCCATGGTGGTGGGGGCCGAGACCGCGGCCAGGATGGGGATGCCGGCCCGCGCCGCCTTTAAGGCCATCTCGAGGCTGATGCGGCCGCTCAGCAGGGCCACCATGCGAGTCAGGTCCCGCCGTTCCATCAGGGCCCGGCCGATGACCTTGTCCATGGCATTGTGGCGCCCTATGTCCTCGGCAGGAATGAAGACCTCGGCGCCGGGAGTGGCCAGGGCTACGGCATGGGTCCCTCCCGTTTCGTGGAAAACCGACTGGGACTCCGTCAGGCGTGACATCAAAGCCAACAGGGCGGGTGGGGTAATGGTCAGGGTGCTGCCCACCTTAGGGACCTTCTGGCAGATTTCCGAGACCGCCTCTTTGGCGCAGAGGCCGCAACTGGAGTAAGCCACTTCCAGGTGGCGGCGGCCCCGGCGGTCCAGGGCCGCAGGGGTCAGATTGAGGTCCACCACATTGGGCGGCAGCAGGGGGTCGGTGGCAGTCCCGCAAAAATGGATGGTGATGACCTCGGCCAGGTCCTGGACGATCCCTTCGGTGTAAAGGAAACCCAGGGCCAGTTCCTTTTCCCCACCCGGCAGGCGCATCAACACCTGAAAAGGCTCTCCGGCCAGGCGGATTTCCAGGGGTTCCTCCACTGCCACGCGGTCCGGCACCATCTCCACCTGCCCCCGGCTGTAGCGCCAGGTGGGGAATTCTAAAATAGATTCCAGCATATTCTTACCTGAGTGATTTAAAGTGCTGGGGAGGAGGGCATTGGCCGCCGACCCGGCCCCAGCCCAATTTGTTACACAGGATTTCGAAGAAGCTACGGTGGGGCGAGATGACCAGGTTCATATGAGAGGAGGCGCGGCGGATTTCCACCCAGTCCCCGGGTTGCAAGGCCTGTCCCACCTGGCCGTCCAGGGTGAGATAGAGATCCTGGCCCTTATGCTCCGCCAGGGTGATGGCCACCGTAGAGCCCTCCGGCAGGATGAGGGGCCGGTTGCTCAAGGTGTGGGGGGAGATGGGGAGGAGGATGATGTGGGACATGGTAGGGTAGACTATGGGCCCGCCGGCGGAAAGATTGTAGGCGGTGGAGCCGGTGGGGGTGGAGACGATGAGGCCATCGGCCCGGTAGGTGGTGAGGTATTCCCCATCGATCCAGGCAGTCAATTCCGCCAGGGTGGCCAGTGCGCCTTTTTTAATCACCGCGTCGTTGAGCGCGTCCCCCTGCCAGATGGCCTCTTCCCCTCGGAAGAGGGTGGTGGTGAGCATCATGCGCGCCTCCACCTCGTATTGGCCGGTGAGGATGTGATTCTCCATGCACAGGTAGAGTTCGTCCAGGGAAATCTCGGTGAGGAACCCCAGGCCCCCCACATTGACCCCCAGGATGGGGATGTCTTTCTGACTGTAATGGCGGGCCACGCTCAAGAGGGTGCCGTCGCCCCCGATCACCACGATAAACTCCACTTCTGGGGGCAACGGGGGAGGGATGCGGGGGTCGGGCTCATTCTCCACATGGCAGGCCGCCACGGCCCGGTCTTTCAGCCAGGCCTGTAAGTTCCGGCCGGTTTCCCAGGCTTGGGGCTGGTTCTTTTTGGTGACGATGGCCACACTTTTCATAGGCGCTCTCCAGCAGTTGACAATTATCATAATCTCCGATAATTATCAAAAGATTGTTGGGCCCGGCGTGTGCGGTCCCTGGTGGGAAGAACTTGGGTAGTTGAGAGCCCTGGCTCTGGCCCCCGCCATGCCCCGGTAAATCCATTAAAGAAGGAGTAATGATAAATTGCGATTAGCCAGCCGCATTCAAAAGATTCCGCCCTCCGCCACCCTGGCCCTGAACACCAAGGCCAATCAGCTTAAGGCCCAGGGAATAGACCTAGTCAACTTCGGAGTGGGAGAGCCGGATTTCGATACCCAGGGAAATATTTGTGAAGCGGCTATTAAAGCCATCCGGGAGGGTTTCACCCGTTATACCCCGGTGGACGGCATCCCGGAGCTAAAAGAAGCGATTGTCGAAACATTTTCCAAAGATTACGGGCTTACTTATAAAACCTCGGAGATCGTGGTGTCCTGCGGCGGCAAGCACGCCTTATATAATCTCTTCCAGGTGCTCTTCGACCCGGGAGATGAAGTGGCCATCCCCTCTCCTTACTGGGTCTCTTATGTGCCCATGGCCCTGCTGGCCGAGGCGGTGCCGGTGCTCATCCCCACTGAGGAGAAAAATGACTTCAAGCTCAACATCTCCCAACTCCGGGAAAAGATCAGCCCCCGCACCAAGGCCCTGATCCTGAACAGCCCCGCTAATCCCACCGGGAGCCTTTACAGCCGGGAGGAGCTGGCGGCCATCGGGGAAGTGGTGCTGGAGCACGGGCTGTACGTGATTTCCGATGATATCTACGACAAGATTCGCTTTGAGGGGGCGCCCTTCGTGAATCTGGCCATGCTGTCCCCGGAACTGAAGGCCCGCACCTTTGTGTTGAACGGCCTGTCCAAGACCTATGCCATGACCGGGTGGCGCATCGGTTATTTGGCCGGGCCCGAGGAGGCGATTAAAGCCACCGTCACTCTCCAGAGCCAGAGCACCTCCAATCCCACCTCCATTGCCCAGAAGGCCGGGGTGGAAGCCCTGAAGGGACCCCAGGATGAGGTGGCCCTGATGGTGGCGGAGTTCGCCTGGCGGCGGGACGACATCTACCGGCGGCTGTGGGACCTCCCGGGGATAACCACCACCAAGCCGGCGGGGTCCTTTTATATCTTTCCCAACTTCTCTTTTTACTACGACCGGTTGCACCCGGGGCCGGGCCAGTCTTATTCCCAGGCCCTGGCGGACTATCTGCTGGAGGAGGCCCGGGTGGCAGTGGTGCCGGGAATGGAATTCGGGGAAGACCGGTGCCTCAGATTTTCCTTCGCCACCTCCCGGGAGCGCATCGCCACCGGGTTGCGTCGGGTCAAGGAAGCCCTGGAAAAATTGGGAAACTAGGGAAGGAAAGAGGAAGCGCGGCCGGCCATTTCAGGTGGCAGCCGCGCTGTCCGTTCAACGGCGCCTTAGCGCCCCGCCGCACTTCGCTTGGAAGCCTTGAGGGGGTTGATCTTGATCTGGTTTTCCTTTTTCCCGTTTTTCACATGAGTGGCCAGATTGCAAGGCCCCCGGCGCCATTTGGCCTCGGGATCCGGGAAAGAGCCGCAGTAGCTGCCCACCGACAGGTTTAAGGTCCGCTCACAGCCGTTACAGGCCTCCACCACGGGTCGACATTTCCCCCCGTTGAACGAACAGCCCTTTTTGCCCATAAAGGTGCAATCCAACCCCGGCTTGATGCTTACACAGTGCATGGCCGTAGCCCTCCTTGGAAAAATCATACAAATCTTTTCTTTATATAAATAATCTAATTAATTTGTCAAGCATAAATATTCTGGCCCCTCCGCCCACGGATTCTTTGACCCGGAAGATTTATCCAACCATCCGCCCAGGTATCCAACCCCAACCGGTTATCGATTATTAGGTGTTATTCCGGGTGGGCGGAGGAAGAGAAATCTTTGATTAGCAGATAAAAGCCGCCGGTTGCCAGGAAAATCAGCAGGGCGGTGAGCATAAAGCCCTCCTTAAAGCCAATCCTGCCGATAAGGCCTCCCATGAGGGCCGAACTCAGCATCATCCCCAGATAGATACAGGTGTTGTAGCCGCCCATGGCCAGCCCCCGGGAGTCCCGGGGGACAGTTTCGGCAATGAGCGCCCCCAGGGGGGTGAAAGCCAGGCCCATGGTGACGCCTAAGGCGACGGCGGACAAGATAAAATGGGCCAGGCTCTGGGAGATGCCGAAGCCGGCCATGGAGACGCCCAGGGCCAGGAAGCCCAGCATCGCCAGTTTTCCCCGGCTGGCCACCCGATCGCTCAGGCGTCCGAAGGGAATCCGGGAGAGGCCGTTACAAACCGCCTGGGTGGTAAAGATCAGGCCGATCTGGCCCAGGCTGAGCCCGTGATTATGGGCGTGCAGGGGAGAAAAGGTCACAAACATGCCCAGCCCGAAACAGCCGCCCAGGGTAGCCAGCCAACAGCCCAGCAGGGGACGATTTTTCAGGAGTTCTTTGGCTGCCCTTGACTGTGGGCGCTGATCCCGCCCGGAGCCCAGGATGGTGGTGGTGTCGGGCAGGCCCAGGACTACCAGCCAGATGATTAAAAAGATGAAGGCCCCGGAAACGAGAAAGAGGGGGCGGAAGCCCCAACCCTGGGCCACCAAGCCTCCCGCGGCGGGACCCAGGCTCATGCCGCCGTAAAGGGCCGTGGTGTACCAGCCATAAGTGCGTCCCAGATGGGTGGGCGGGGAAATGTCGGCGGCGTAGGACATCAGGGTGGGGCCCACCGCGGCCAGCCCGGTGCCGAACAACAGATATATGCCCATCAGCTGCAGGGGAGTCTGGCTGACGTAAAGCAGTAGCGAAGTGGCCAGGGAGATCACCAGGCCCCAGATGATCAGGAGCTTCCGGCCCAGGCGGTCCGAGAGCATCCCCAGGGGCAGGGATAAGAGGCCGGCCATGAGCAAAAACGCGGCATTGATGATCCCCACCTCAGTGGTGCTGGCCCCCAAAGAGCGAGCGAACAGGGGCACCACGGGAATCCGCATATACGAGCCGAGATAGGCGGTAAAGGCAATGCCGCAACAGATGAATAGCAGCGTGCCATAGGATGGGGTAAGTAATTTTTGCCGCCACCAGGCTTTCATGTGCCCGCCAATTCTCGTTAAAGTTTTAATTATGAGATTGTTGCAATTAGTTTTTGGGAGAGGAGGCCAGGGGCCAACGGCCCCTGCCCCCTCTCCCCCAACCCCTTATTATTTAAGGGAATCGAGGCCCTAAGGCCTCGATTCCCAAAGTCTTAAAGGGGGTTGGGAGGGGAGTTTGAGGGGAGGGATTGTAAGTGGCCTGCGATCCCCCGGTCCTCCCCTCAAAAGACTTTCGCAACGGTCTCATTATACCAGGCCCCCCCTATGAGAGCACTCAAAGGCCGCAGCCCCTAAAATTTTAGCATGGCCGGCCGGGAATTTTGGCGTGATGGATCTCGCCCCGGCCCGGCCTGCTTTATAGGCGACCCGGGAGGTTGCCTGAGCAAGGGGGTTGTTTCGCTTCCTCCGGCCTAAACTCTGGGGTGGGGAGTTGGGGGGCAGGGAAAATTCAGGGTCCCTTTGCCCGGGGCGGCAATATCTTTTATAATAAATAAATGAATCTGGTGGCGGCGCTATTGGAGCCGGCGGCCTATCCGGAGCCTACCAAAAGGGTGGAGCTGATTCAGACCCACATCTCCTTCGTCTTCCTCACCGACCGTTTCGCTTACAAAGTCAAGAAGCCGGTGGATTTAGGGTTTCTGAATTTCACCACCTTGAGAAGGCGCCATTTTTATCTCCATGAGGAACTCATCCTCAATCGCCGCTTATGTCCGGAGATCTACCTGGCGGTGCTGCCCATCGTGGCCCGTAAGGCTGGGGTGCGGGTAGGGGGTAAGGGCCACCCCCTTGAATATATCTTGCAGATGCGGCGCCTACCCCAGGAGCGCATGATGGACGAAGTGACGACCCGAGGGGAGCTGAACCGGGAAATCCTGGACCGGATCATCGCCCGGTTGGTGCCGTTCTATGAGCAGGCCGTCACCGGCCCCCGGATCAACAAGTTCGGGGAGCCGGCCATCATCGCTTACAACCATGAGGAGAATTTTTCCCGCACGGAGCCCTTTGTCGGCCAACTTTTGACCCGAGAGCTCTTTGAGGAGATTCGCCACTTTGCCCGGACCTTTTTGGCCAAGAAGCGGGGCCTGTTCCTGCACCGCCTTCGGGAGGGCCGCATCCGGGACTGCCACGGCGACCTGCACATGAGGAACATCTGCCTGGAGGACGGTATCTATATCTTCGATTGCATTGAATTTAATCCGCGATTCCGTTATGGTGATGTGGCCGCAGATATCGACTTTTTGGCGATGGATCTGGATTTTCGGGGTCTGAGGGAGCTCAGCCGCTATTTTGTGGGGGGCTTTGCCCAGGCGGCCCGGGACCCGGAATTGCTGCAGATGCTGGATTTTTATAAATGTTACCGGGCTTACGTGCGGGGCAAGATCAATGCCTTTGCGGCTCAGGAGCCGGAGCTGACCCCTGAGGGCCGGGAGCAGGCCCGGGACGCGGCCAGGGCTTATTTTTCCTTATCCGGGGAATATGCCCGGGAAGGAGCCCGGTGGCTCCCATAGTGGTGGTAATCTTCGGGTTGATGGCCACCGGCAAGACCACCCTGGCCCGGGCCCTGGGTGAGGCCCTGGATCTCCCGGTAATTTCCAGCGATGTGGTGCGCAAAACTCTGGCGGGGCTTATCCCCATCACCCCTACGCCGCTTAAGTTCGGGACCGGGATCTATGCGGAGGATTTTTCTCAGCGCACCTACGCCGAGGTGCGCCGCCTGGCCAGCCAACACCTCGACTCCGGGCGGGGAGTAATTCTGGACGCCTCTTTTAAGCGGGCCCGGGAACGGGAATTGATCGGGCAACTGGCCCGGGAGCACGGGGCGAGAATAGCCTTTATCCTTTGCACCTGCTCCCTGGAGGTGGCCCGGGAGCGCTTGGGGATCAGGGCCCATGACCCCAAGGCCATCTCCGACGGCCGGGAAGAGTTGCTTACGGCCCAGGCCCAGGACTTCGACCCGGTATCGGTGGCCGACCGTCCTTTGCTCAAGCTGGAAACCGGGCGGGAAAGGCCAGTGGTTTTGGCGGAATTGACAAATTTTGTGGCCCCAGCAGATTAAGGAAGAAGGAGATCGCCATACAACCGGAAGAAGTAATCGCCCGCATTAGAGAAAAGGCCAAGAAAAATCTCCGGAACGGGCTCAATTGCGCGGAGTGCGTCTTCGAGGCCGTCATCTCCCAGGTGGACACCGGCTTGCCCCACGAGACCATGTGCGTTATGACGGGCTTCGAGAGCGGCGTGGGCCTCATTGGAGACACTTGCGGGGCCCTGGTGGGGGCCCTGGCCGCCCTGGGCGCGGTCTATGGCCGGCGGGAGATACCCACCAGCCTTAAGGTAGCCAAAGAGGAACTCTACGGCAATCCCGGTCTCTACCGCCTCTTCAACCGTTTGCCCAACGAATTCAAGAAGCGCTTCGGCAGCACCCAGTGCCGCTTGCTTACCGCCCAGTGGCGAAAGAACTGGTGCTGCCGGGACCACATCCAGTTTTGCCGTAATCTGATTACCGAGATGGCCGGCATGGCCGCAGAGATGGCGGTGCCCAAGGACCTGGCCCGCTGGGGCTCAGCCCCCTTCCAAGAGCGCCCTGGGGCCGAGGGGAAAGACCAGTAGATTTGGAGTAACCATAATTGGCCGGGAAGCCTTTTCCAGGGATCCATACCTCTGAAATCGCATCCGGTTCGAGAACATTGAACCGGCAATCCGAATTTTGACATCGCTGGCTTTAGCAAAAAAAACCCTTGACAAGAGAAATTGTACTGGGATAATAATATACCGACTGGTCGGTATATTTTAATCAAGAGGCTTCAGGATGACAACCAAAGGAGAGGTAACACGTCAACATATCATAGAAAAATCAATGCAGCTCTTCTCTGTCAAGGGGTACTTCAATACCTCCATAGCTGATATCATTAAAGCCACCAGTCTAACCAAGGGTGGTCTTTATGGCCACTTTGGAAACAAGAAAGATATCTGGTATGCGGTCTATGAGGAATGCGTAAGAATTTGGAAGAGCATCGTTTTCAGTGGCGTGAGAGATATCTCTGACCCACTGGAACGGATTGAAAAGGTCATAGAAAATAGCATGAAAAATTACCTGGGGGCGGATGTTTTTGAGGGCGGCTGTTTTTTGCTCAATTCCCTCGTCGAATCTCTCCGGACAGTCCTCAACCATGAACAACCACGTCCTGAAAGGCTTCAAGGGTTTCTCCGAATTGTTAGGTTGGTGGCTGGAAGAAGCAGAGCAGAAAGGAATGTTAAGGGATGGACTGAATCTCGGCGAAATTGCCAATTTTATCGTGATCTCGCTGAACGGGGCTCCTCCCCTGTATGCCTCCAGCAAAGATCCTGCCGTCTGGCAGCAAACCATGTCACAACTACACTTTTATATCATGCACTTGAGAAAACAGACATGATGAGAGCTCTGAAAAAGCCTGTGGGGAGGGGGCCAGGGACCTGAGGTCCCTGGCCCCCTCCCTCAAATTTGGATCAGGTACAGCCAATTGGCAAGCTAAACCCTGGTATTATTTCTTCTTTAACTAAAAGATAAAGGAGAGTGCGTTATGGACTACACCAATGTTTTGGTGGAGAAACGGGATCAAATCGGCTTCATTACTTTGAATCGCCCGCAAGCGATGAACACCTTCAACGTACCCTTTGCCCGGGAGCTCAATGATGCCCTCTGGGAAATGGAGAATGACCCCGAGGTACGGGTGGTGGTGATCGATGCGAATGGCAAACATTTCTCCACGGGTATTTCCCTTGACGAATTCAAGGGTAAAAGCAACAAGGAGTACCGGGAGTTTATCCGGTTGATGGATGAGCACAATCACACCATTGCCAGGATGAAAAAGCCGGTGATTGCCTCGGTGAAAGGCTATGCCCTGGCAAATGGCTCCGGCCTGTCCTTTGCCTGTGACCTGACGGTGGCCGCGGAGGATGCCAGATTCGGCACCACGGCCATCAATGTGGGCCTCATTTGTACGGGACCGGCGGCGCCCCTGGCCCGCCTCGTGGGCCGCAAAAAGACTCTGGAAATGGTGCTTACGGGAGATATCATCTCGGCGGCGGAGGCGGAAAGGTTGGGACTGGTCAACAAGGTAGTGCCCAATGATAAACTGGAGGAAGCCACCCTGGAATTGGCCACCAAACTGGCTGCCAAAAGCCCGCTGGCCATGCAGATTGGCAAAGCCGCAATCTATGGGATGCAAGATGTCCCTTACCACCAGGGCATTAGACTATGCTGACCGAGCTGTTTGCGGCTCTTTGCAGCTGTGAAGATGCGGAGGAAGGGGTAAAGGCATTTCTGGAGAAGAGAAAACCGGTGTGGCGTGAACGCTAACTGCCTCAGAGATTTCTGAGAACAGACGGCTGGGATGTCCGAAGAAAAGCAAGGTGACAAGCAATGAGCGTCGAAGAGGCAATGAAAAGTCATGGATTCAATCTCGCGGCAAGTTGCGCCGGGAAGGCATCGTATACGAAATGGATAAAATACAAAGGAAAGCGCGCCTATATCGCCGTCAGCGACGTAAGCGGGGAAAGCTTTCCTAACACCTTGGAGGAGCCCGTTCGAGTGACCATCCATGACCTCAGGTCCGGTGAACGAACTTGAGCCCTCCCAGGATGTCAGCTCATTAAGTTCTTATTTAGAATCGCTCCAGGAGTGATTAGTATCCTGGCCCCAGTCGGTAGCCATCCCTGCCTCCGGGGGCCTAGCCGCAGGGGGCAGGGATGGTACAGAGGGGCGGCCCCTGAGGTAGTCTCCGGTTTTGCTGCCACCTATAACTCGAACTGGCGCCTGGAAAGGCTGGGCTTCTTGAGCCCTACAGAATATTGGCGCAGGTACTTGCAAAAGAGGCCTGCCTAATGGTAATTTTGTGTTCAAGCAACCGGGGCCGGTTCACCACCAGCTTTAAAGACGCCAAAGAGGAACTCTACGGCAATCCTGGTCTCTATCGCCTCTTTAACCGCTTGCCCAACGGATTCAAGAAGGGCTTCGGCCGCACCCAGTGCCGCTTGATTACCGCGCCCGAGCGGAAAAACTGGCGCGGTCGGGATCACGGCCTGTTTTGCCGCAATGTGGTAAGGGAGATGGCCGGCATGGCCGCAGAGATGGCAGTGTCCAAGGACCTGGCCCGCGGAGGCTCAGCAGTCCTTTAGTAAGAATGTGGAGGATCTCCAGTAAGATGGCCCAACGCAAGCGCATCCTCAGCGGCATGCGCCCCACCGGCAAGCTGCACCTCGGGAACTATTACGGCGCCCTGTACAACTGGCTGCGCCTCCAGGATGAGTATCACTGCTTCTATTTTGTGGCTGACTGGCACGCCCTGACCACGGAATACGACTCTCCCCAAGAAATCGGCGGCTATATTAAAGAGATGGTGATGGATTGGCTGAGCGTGGGCCTGGATCCGGAAAAGAGCACCTTCTTCGTGCAGTCAGCCATCCCGGAACATGCTGAACTTCATCTCATCTTCGGCATGTTCACCCCGGTGCCCTGGCTGGAGCGCAACCCCACTTACAAGGACCAGCTTCAGGAGCTGTCCCACAAGGACCTGGCCACCTACGGCTTTTTGGGCTACCCGGTGCTCCAGGCCGCGGACATCTTGATGTATAAGGCGGATGGCGTGCCGGTGGGGGTGGACCAGGTGCCCCACGTGGAGATGACCCGGGAGATCGCCCGGCGCTTCAATCATCTTTACCGGCCCATTTTTCCGGAACCGGAAGTGCTCCTCACCGATATGCCCAAAATCACCGGCACCGATGGCCGCAAGATGAGCAAAAGTTACGGGAATTGCATATACTTGAGCGATCCGCCGGAGGTCATGCTTAAGAAGGTGCGCCAGATGGTAACGGATATCCAGCGGCCTTACCGCCGGGACCCGGGGGAGCCGGATCGCTGTCTGGCCTTTCCCTTTCACCGCCTCAATCTGCCCACGGAGCGCTTGCAGGAGATCAGCGAGTCTTGCCGGAGTGCGGCCCTGGGGTGTGTGGAGTGTAAAAAGATGCTGGCCCAGGCGCTGGTTAACAACTTTGCCCCCATTCACGAGCGGCGGCGTTATTACGAGATGCACCCCGAGGCCGTGCTGGAAGTCCTGCGCCAGGGGAATTCCCGGGCCCGGCACCAGGCCCAGCAGACCATGGCCGAAGTTAGAGAGGCTATTTCCTTTGATTTAGAGTTTCAATTATACGTTTAGCGGAGCTAAGAGGACAATTGAACAATTGATAGTGGGGGGAGGCCAGGGATCGTAGGGGCGGTTCGCGAAACACCCCTACCTGCCCTCCCTCAAGCCCCCCGGGTACGAGGGCCGGGAAGGCGGGGCCTTTGGCGCGGACATCACCAACTAAAAATAAACTTGAGGGATAGGAGAGGGAGTAAGGGCTGGTGGCACAGGCATCCCGCCTGTGGAAGCCCTTAGCGCCCTCCCCCAGGAATCTACTCCACCCCATGACCCTGGAGCGGTTGCAAAAATATTTATCCCGCATGGGTCTCTGTTCCCGACGCCAGGCAGAGGAGTGGATGAAGGCCGGCCGGGTGAGGGTCAACGAGCAGGTAGTTACGGAACTGGGGACCAAAATCGATGCAGAACTGGATGCGGTGTGGGTGAATGGCCGCCTGGTGCAGCTGGCGCCGCCGCCGATTACCGTAATACTCCACAAACCCTATGGGTATGTGTCCAGCACCGCTGACCCCCAGGGGAGGCGGGTGGTTACGGAGTTATTGGCCGAAGATCAGAGTAGGCTTTATCTTGTAGGGCGTCTGGATTACGACGCCACCGGCCTGATGGTTCTGACCAACGATGGGGAGATGGCTTTTCGGCTAATGCATCCCAGCTACCAGGTTCCCCGGATCTATCGGGTGACCGTGGCCGGGGAGGTGGCCCCGGAGACCATAAAACTCCTGGCTGCCGGGATTAAAGTGCACGGCCGGTTGGTCCCGGCCGAGGTGGCGGTGGTGAAACAGGAAGCGGAAAGGACGGTGCTGGAGCTCACGGTGCGGGAAGGGCGTTATCATCTCGTCAAGCGGCTCATGGAGCGGGTGGGCCATCCCGTGTTGAAGTTGAAGCGCGTGGGTTTCGGCCCCCTGAAGTTGGGGAAACTAGCCCGGGGGGCTTACCGCGAGCTTAGCCCCGAAGAGCTGGAGGCAGTAAAAACCGAGGTGGGCCTGAAGTGAGCCTGGAGGAAAAACAATTTAAAGAAGAGCTGCCGCCGGAGTCTTCCCGGAGGTGGGGTCCCCCTTGGAGACAACCCGGGGAAGGGGGGGCTCCCGGCCCCAGCCGACCGATCTTGCACCTGGTCCTGTTCCTGGCCACGGTGGTCACCACCATCATCGCCGGCGCCCTGCAGCAAGGGGTGAACCCGCTTAGTGAGCCCTGGGCGCTTTACCGTGGCATTCCCTTTTCTTTTACCCTGATCCTGATCCTGGGCACCCATGAGATGGGCCATTACCTGGTGTCCCGGCGGCATCACCTTAATGTGACTCTGCCCTATTTTATCCCGGCGCCGCCTATTCCATTCATCATCGGCACCTTTGGGGCCTTCATCCGTATCCGCTCCCCCATCCAGGACAAGCGGGCGCTGCTGGATGTGGGCTGTGCCGGGCCCCTGACCGGGGTGCTGGTGGCGGTGCCGGTGATCCTTATCGGCCTGAAAATGTCCACCATCAAGATAATGCCGGAAGATGCCGGCGGCTTGATCCTGGGGGAACCGCTGTTGTTCCAGATGTTGAGCTGGCTTACCTTCGGCCCCTTGCAGCCAGAGGAGCAGGTCCTGCTGCATCCGGTGGCCTTTGCCGGCTGGATCGGCCTGTTGGTCACGGCTCTCAACCTGATGCCGGTGGGACAGTTGGATGGTGGCCATGTGGCTTACGCCCTCTTCCCGACTTTCCATCGCCGCATCTCCCTGGCCTGTTTCATTCTTTTGGTGGTCTGCGGCCTGTTCTTCTGGCAGGGCTGGCTGATGTGGGCCGTGCTCCTTTATCTTTTGGGTTTTCGCCATCCTCCCCCTTACCACGATTGGATCCCTTTGGATGGGCGTCGGCGCCTCGTGGGGTTCTTGACCATCCTGGTCTTCATGCTGACCTTTTCGCCTACCCCCTTTAAGGTGGGGTAATGTCTTCCAGGCCATTTCGGTTAGCCCTTTTTGATCTGGACGGCACCCTCACCCTTCCCAAGAGTTCCTGGCAATACCTGCATGAACGCCTGGGCTGCTGGCGGGGGAGGGCGGAGTCCTTTGTCAAACGGTACCAAGAAGGGGAGATCGATTATCTCACCTTTTGTGAACTGGACGCGTCCTTGTGGCGGGGTTTAGCCGTGGCGGACCTCAGCCGCCTGGCCCAGGAAGTTCCCTTTTATGACGGCGCCCCTGACCTGATCCGGTATCTCAAGTCCCGGGGCCTCAAGCTGGCCCTGATCTCTTCCGGGGTGGATCTGGTAGCCCAGGGGGCCAAGGCGCGTCTGGGCTTTCACTTTGCGGTGGCCAATGGCCTGGAAATAGCCGGGGGGCGCCTTACCGGGGGCGTGCGCCTCCGGGTGCAGCACCACTTGAAGAAGGTATGGGCTGAGAGACTTTTAGGCCGCTGGGACCTTAGCCCCGAAGAGGTGCTGGCCTTTGGGGATAGCTTAAGCGACCTGGAGCTTTTTGAAATGGCCGGCTATGCGGTGGCCATTAACCCGGAGCCCCCGGAGCTGGCCCTCAAGGTTGACCTGGCCTATTGGGGCTTCGATTTGCGGGAACTTCTGGACCTTCTGCCGGTTTAATGGACTGTGAGGGTAGGGGCCAACCTAAAAGAAGAGGAATAAATCCGCTAGTTGGGGTAGTAACTTAATAAGATGTACTGGTCTGATCTGAGCCTGTATAAATTCTGTCCCCATTGCGGCGGCAACTTAGAGAAGCGGCTGCTTAAGCCCATGGAGCCGGAGCGCCTGGTCTGCACCGCCTGCGGTTTCGTATTCTACCTCGACCCCAAGCTGGCGGCCATCGCCCTGGTGCCTCTGGAGGGAGGCCTGGTAATGGTGCGCCGGGCCATTGAGCCAGGCTACGGGCTCTGGGTGGTGCCCGGGGGGTTCGTAGATGTGGGAGAAAAGGTGGAGGAGGCGGTGGTCAGGGAAACTCTGGAGGAAACTCACCTCCAGGTGAGGGTCCAGCGGCTCCAAAACGTTTACTCTTACCTGAACCACCGCACCGTAGTGCTGGCTTTTCTCACCGAATATCTGGGGGGAACCCTGGCTGCCGGGGATGAAACCCTGGAGGCCCGCGTCTTTAAGCTTAAGGAAATTCCCTGGGAGAGGATCGCCTTTAGCTCCACCCGGGAGGCGCTTCAGGAATATCTGGGACTGAGGCAGAAGGAAGGGCTTTATTAGTTTTCGGGTTACTTGGTGGTCCGGCGGGTTTCTTGTTAATAAACATCTGAGGGAGTGAAATGGACCAAGGGCGAGAGAAGCTCCTCCAGCTGCTTAAAGAAAAGTCCTTTCAGTACCGCCCGGACGCTCCTTTCAAGCTGGCCTCGGGCCGGGAAAGCCCCTACTACATAGATTGCCGGCCCACCACCCACAACGCCCAGGGCCTGGCCCTCATCGGCGAAATTTTCTTTGACCTGATTCGGGGCCTGGAGGTGGAGGCCATTGGCGGCCTCACCATGGGGGCTGACCCCATCGCCCACGCCGTGGCCCTGACCAGCTACTTAAAGGGCAAGTCCATCAACGCTTTTTCGGTGCGCAAGCAGGCCAAAGAGCACGGCACCGGCGGGCTGGTGGTGGGGGATGTGAAGCCAGGGGACCGGGTGGTGATCGTGGAGGACGTCATTACCACGGGCGGCTCCACTATCCAGGCCATCACCGCCGCCCGGGAATTCGGGCTTCAGGTGGTAAGAGTGATAGTTCTGGTGGACCGGGAAGAAGGGGGCCGGCAGGCCGTGGAGAAAATTATCCCCCAATTTGAGTCGGTATTTACCCTCTCCGAGTTGAAACCAAAGACTCAGGCAGAAAGATGAAGAAGCGGAAAATCTTCATGGTCTTCCTGGCCTTGGCCTGGACCCTTGGCCTGCACTCCCTGAACCGGGAGTGCTTTGGCCAGGCCGCGGCCTTTGCTCCTTACAGCGGCATCTGGGAAGATGAGGTCATACTTTTTAACAGTGTGCGCCTGAAACTGGGCCTGCCCCAAGAAAAGGTGATGGCCGAACTGAAAAAAAACTATAGCTTGAAAAAGATTGATCCTGAAGCCTGGCTGATCCTGGATAAGTCTGGACAGGAAGCCGGACAAATGGTTTTTAGAGCTGGGAAACTCAGCTCTATCTCCAAAGACCTGGGGTCTTTCCGGGGCGAACACCTGACCAGTGCTTTTTCTGCCCTATTTGCCATCTTAGCCAATATGAATAAGGAAGGGGAAAAATCCGCCCGGATCTTGACGAGGACCATCAAGCAAGGCGAAATCACTATGGACGCCATCCATCTGATATACGGCAAAAAGAAAATTGTCATCTTGATTAAGGAAAGTGGTCCGGGGGCGCCAGCGGTTACCATCCGGGAGGTTCTGGAGTAAGAAGTTGGGAGAATTAGCGAAGGCGCGACCATTTATTTTGCCCTGCCACGATGAAATAGGGTTGAACTGGTTAAATCCATGATTATAGTGAGCTTAAAGGATCGCCAGATTCATGCCGGATCCGTAATCTCCTCCGGGAAGGAGAGAAGAGGTGGATTTAAGGGAAATAGCTATCTTGTTGGTAGAAGACAATCCCCCGGACGTCGAGCTTACGCTCCGGGCCTTGAAGAAGCACAATCTGGCCAATAAGGTGCACGTGGCCAGGGACGGCGCGGAAGCTTTGGATTTTATTTTCGCCACCGGTCCTTCTACTGATCGCCCAAAGGATAGTTTGAAAGTAATTTTGCTCGATTTGAAGCTCCCCAAGGTCAGCGGCCTGGAAGTTCTGCAAAAAATTAAACCTGATGAGCGTACCAGACAGATTCCCGTGGTGGTTTTGACCTCTTCCCGTGAAGACCGGGATATCAAGGAGTGCTACAAGCTGGGAGTCAACAGCTATGTGGTAAAACCGGTGGAGTTTGACAAGTTTGCCCAAACCGTCGCCGAACTAGGCTTCTACTGGCTGCTGGTGAACAAGCCGATGACTTAGCCTCTCCGCTGGGGCGCGGAAATGGGGGGATAGCCGGGCCGGGGGCCTGGGCTATCCCCTTTTTTTATGGAGTTAGGGGGAAGGCGTCCGGGGCCAGTAGCCCTTAGGCCGGATTATTCACCAAATTTCCGGAAACATGCCCAATTCCCTTAATTCATTAGGGATTATCAGTTGCTTGGAAAAGTAGTGTGTATTTTTGCAGATAATTTCCGAAGGGCACGGCACGCCGTGCCCCTACAATGCGGGAATTTCTTTCGTAGGGGCACAGCGTGCTGTGCCCAAGAATAATCCGGGTTAGGCCCCTCCCTCAAACTGCCATTCTTCAACCCGCGCCCAGACGGCCGGAGTGCCAGGCATAGAGGAAATAAATGATGAGGCCGACCAGCAGCCACAGAGATAGGCGCCACCAGGAACTGGCCGGCATGGAAAGCATCAAGGCCAGGGAGACCAGGGCCCCGGCAGCCGAAACCAGCTTGCCGCAAGGGCAGCGAAAGGGGCGGGGTAGGGTAGGGCGGGTAAAGCGCAGCACTAAGCCCCCCAGACAGACCAGAAAGAAGGCGAAGAGGGTGCCGATGTTGCACAGGTAAGCCAGCTTCTCAATGGGGGTCAGCGACGCCACCAGGGCCACCGCCACCCCGCACAGCAAGGTCATGCGGTGGGGGGTATGGTAGCGGGGATGGAGCCCTGCCACCCAAGAGGGCAGGAGGCCGTCCCGAGCCATGGCGAAGAGCACCCGGGGTGTTGGCCAGAAGCAGCATGTAAAGGACACTGGTGATGCCAATCATGGCTCCCAGGGCCACCACGTCCGCGGCCCAGGGCCGCCCCACCTGACGGAACACCGTGGAAAAAGGAGAATCCGGGTCGACTTGCCCATAGGGCACCATGCCCACCAGGACCAGGGCTGCCGCCAGGTAGATCAGGCTGCAAAAGACCAAAGAGCCGATAATGCCGAAGGGCACATCCTGGGTGGGCCGCCGGGATTCCTCGGCGGTGATGGCCACCACGTCAAAGCCCAGGTAGGCGAAAAATACCAGGGAGGCGGCCTGGAAGATACTGGCGCTGCCATGGGGAATAAGGGGCAGCCAGTTATGGGGCCATATCCATCCCACCCCCAGGGCCAGAATGAAGGCGATCACGGCAAGTTTAACCGCTACGATGGAGCGGGCCACCAGGGCATTAAACTGGGTGCGCAAGACCAGGAGCCCGGCGAAGAACAAAACCACCAGGGCGGCGGGTAGATTGATGATTCTGCCTTCCTGGGTGAAAGGGGGCCCGGTGGCCCAGGTGGCCAAATAGAGGCCGTAGGCTCGCAGCAAATCCTGGAGGTAAAAGGACCAACCCGCGGCCACGGTGGAAGCTCCCATGCCATATTCCAGGATCAGGTCCCAGCCTATCATCCAGGCCAGCAGTTCCCCGAAGATGGCATAGGCATAAGAGTAAGCGCTGCCCGCCTGGGCATCAGGGAGGCCAGCTCGGCATAGCAAAGGGCCGCCAGGGCGCAGGCGGCCCCAGCCACCAGGAAAGAGAGAATGATCCCCGGGCCGGCGATCTTTACTCCCACCCCGGCGATCACGAAAATGCCGGCGCCGATGATTTGCGCCACCCCGATGACTATCAGGTCCAGGCGGCTCAAGCTGCGGCTCAAGGTGGCCGCAGCAGTCTGGGGAGATGAGATAGGGGCCACCGGCTTGGTGGCTATCAGCCGCTGGCGGAGGGTTCGCCAGGAAAAGCCTGGGGATTTGGGAGGATTCAGAAGTCCACTGCCTCAGCGGTGATTTGCAGCTTCGCCCCTCCTTTGGGTGCCAGGTTCAATACCCCGGTTACGGTCACGGGATGCTCCAGCACCGTGGAGGAGAGGCGGTCCACCAATTTTTTATCGAGATTGCCGAAAAACACTTCCACCATGCCTTCCGGGGCTCTAAGGAATAGGGATTTGTGGTGCATCAGCACCGGCCCCACCAGGCCCTTGACCGTCACCCGGGTGCCGATAAGCTGGTCTTTTTCCTTAATAAGCTGGCTGACGCTCAGGGGCTGGCCCGTCTGGGGTTCCGCCAGGGCGGGGGATACAGGCGCGGTCGCGGGCTTTTTCAGAAGTTCCAAGATGGTCTGCTGGCCAGCTTCCAAATGGGTCACCTTCTCCTTGACGACAGTGATCTCTGCCTTGAGGGCTTGGATCTCCTTGCGCAGCTCTTCATCCGATTTGGCCGCGGGAGAACACGCCGACAACAGCATCAGGACCGCCAGGGACACCAGGGCGCGTCCCAGTCCGCCGGTTCCCAGCTTCTTCAGAAACCCAGGGGCCGAATCCATTGAGTTGACCTCCTCAAGATAAGGGCAATTCAGAGATTTTTCATACTCCGGGGAAAGGCCCACCCAACATTTTAAGCTCTTCCCCTTCCAGGGGCAGGGTGGCGGGTGCCTTCCGGGCGCCTGCTAGCCAATATCAATTAATTAATAGGGCCTGTCAATCAGCAATTTATTTATCCTGCCCGAGAGGTTAAAATGAACCTTTGGCAACGACCTCGTTGGGAAGGAGAAGATTATGTCCCGCGTACTGGTCACCGGCGGGGCGGGATTCATCGGCTCCCACCTGGTGGAATACCTGCTTCACCAGGGACATGAAATCCTCTGCCTGGATAATTATTTCACCGGCTCCAAGGTGAACCTGGAACACTTGCGGGAGCATCCCCGGCTGGAGGTAATCCGCCACGACGTGGTGAATCCCATCATGCTGGAGGTGGATCAGATCTACCACCTGGCCTGTCCGGCCTCTCCGGTGCACTATCAATACAATCCCGTAAAGACCATCAAGACCAACGTCTTGGGGACCCACAACATGCTGGGATTGGCCAAACGGGTGAAAGCCCGGATTCTGTTGGCCTCCACTTCCGAAATTTATGGTGATCCCCAGGTCCACCCCCAGAAGGAAGATTACTGGGGGAATGTCAATTGCCTGGGTCCCAGGAGCTGCTACGATGAAGGCAAGAGGGTGGCCGAAACCCTGATGATGGACTACCACCGCCAGAACCGGGTGGACATCCGCATCGCCCGGATCTTCAATACCTTTGGCCCCCGCATGGCTCTTAACGACGGCCGGGTGATCAGCAATTTCCTGGTCCAGGCCCTCACCGGTCAAGAAATTACCATTTATGGCGAGGGCCGTCAGACCCGCTCCTTTTGTTATATTTCCGACATGGTGGAGGGTCTGGTGCGCCTGATGAATCGCCAGGATTTGGTTGAGCCGGTCAACCTGGGCAACCCTGAGGAATGCACCATCCTGGAGGTGGCCCAGAAGGTCCTGGCCCTGACCCACAGTCCTTCGGTCATGACTTTTCGCCCTTTGCCGCCGGACGATCCGGGGAGGCGCCGGCCGGACATCACCCGGGCCCGGGAGCTCCTGGGCTGGCAGCCCCTCATCCCCCTGGAATCAGGCCTGAAGGAGACCATTCCCTATTTTGTGGAAAAGCTTAAACGCGAAAAATACCCGGTGGTGGCTGGCCCTGCCCTTTGAAGAGGAAGGGCAAGGCTTCTTGGGAGAGGGGGCCAGGGGCCGGGGACTCCTGCCCCTGCTCCCAAACCCTCTCCCCCTACCCCTTAAGAAGGGTTACCAGAAGGGCCAGGCTGAAACGCGGGGTAACCTTCTCTCACCCTACTTTCCTGCACCCCCCTTGCGGCAATTTCTTCTTTTCCTAACTCTCCTGGCGTTGGTACTTTGCGGCTGTAGCGTTGAGCCCAAGGGCCCGCCCCGGGAAGCCCTGGTAAGTGCCGTGATTGACGGGGACACCCTGATCTTGGATGGCGGCGCCCGGGTGCGCCTCCTGGGCATCGATGCCCCGGAGATGGAGCGGGAAGGCCGCCCCGCGGAATTTCTGGCCCACAAAGCCAAGGCGGCCCTGGCCGAGCTCACCCAGGGGAAACGGCTGCGCCTGGAGTACGACCAACTGCGCTACGACCACTACGGCCGCCTCCTGGCCTACCTGTTCCTTCCCGATAACACCATGGTCAATGCCGAACTGGTGCGCCAGGGCCTGGCCCGGGTTTACTTCCATCCCCCCAATGTCCGCTACCGAGATGTCTTACTGGCAGCCCAAACCGAGGCCCTGGAAGGCCACCGGGGCCTGTGGCAGAAAGCCATAAGTCAGGACGAACCTTATTACCTGGGCAACCGGAACACGCTTAGGGTCCACCGCGCCGGCTGCCCTCTGGGGAAGAAAATCGCCCCGGCTAACCAGGTTCGCTTCACCTCGCTGAAGGAAGCCTACCTAAAGGGCTACAGCCCCTGCCGCAGTTGTAAGCCGTAGTGAAGGTGGGGGAGGGGGCTAAGGGCCACAGGCCCTTACCCCCTCCCCCACACCCCCTCCCCCAATCCCTTAAGTTTAGGTTTGGGCTGGGGGAGGCGTGGCCTCTGGCCCCGCCTCCCCCAGCAAACTTATGCGGGTGGGAGGGGGGTGTGGGGGGAGGGCAGGGACCTCAGGTCCCTGGCCCTCCCCCCACAACTGCACCCCTTCATGTTCCAGCAGCCAGCGTTTGCGGGGCAGGCCGCCGCCGTAGCCGCCCAGGGAGCCGTGCGCGGCTATCACCCGGTGGCAGGGGATGATGATGGCCACCGGGTTGGCCCCCACGGCCTGGCCCACGGCCCGGGCCGCCTTAGGGTGGCCCAGGCGGCGGGCCAATTCCTGATAGCTGATGGTGGCGCCCCAGGGGATTTTCTTGAGTTCCTGCCACACCCGGAGTTGGAAAGGGGTACCCTGGAGGTCCAGGGTAAGGGAACGAAAATCCGTGGGAATGGCGGCAAAGTAGGTAGACAACTCCTTCTTGCTGACTTCAATATAAGTCATAATGGGCTGCGGCAGAAGATCGGGATCAGGATCGTCTGCCAGGGAGGCAGGCTCATGGTGAAAATCCAGGGAAGCCAGGCCGGCAGCGGTAAAGGTAAGAAAGAGGGGACCAAAGCCCTGAGGGGTCCCCGGCGGATAGAAAAACCATCCATAGCGTCTGGGCTTTTTTGCCTTGGTGCGCATTTTTCCTCTTATGATTCAGGGAGCAGATTACTCAAACTGGCCAGGCTAAATAAATGGAGAACAGGTTTGCCATTTTTAAGTACCCTGGGCCAGCACTGCGAACCACATGTTTTCATCCAAAATTTCCACCGGTTGAAGGGGCGAGACTTGGAGGCGCTCCAGGAACCGATCCAGTTGGGTGCCCATGAGGCCGGAGAAGATGTACCACTTTTTGTTCAAAAAATCCGGGAGGTCCAAAAGCTCTAAGAGGATATCCAGATGAATATTAGCCAGGGCCAGGTCTCCGGGGAGATGGGCGAAATGCCGGGCATCTCCCTGAATGAGAAGGACTTCTCGCTCCCGCTGGTTGTGGCGGAAGTTGCGGGCCGCGGTGCGGGCTGCCAGTTCGTTGTACTCCAGCGCCACCACCCGTCGGGCCCCCAGGGCCAGGGCGGCCAGGGCCAAGATACCGGTGCCGGTTCCCAGGTCCAGCACCTCCCTGGGGGAAGCCCGCTCAAAAATGAGGCGCAGCAGCTTAAGGCAGAGGCGGCTGGTGGGATGGTAGCCGGAGCCGAAGGCCAGACCCGGCTCCAGACGGATGATCAGTTCTCCCGAGGCTGGGGTCGGCGCCTCCCAGACCGGGCAGAGATAAAAACCGGCCCAACTGGTGGCCTTAAATGGCTGCCCTGCCTCCCAATCGGCGTAATTGAGAACCGTCTCCGACGAGTAGCGCCCTGCTGCCGCGTCCTTCAGCCAGGCCCTCACCTGGTCTTCCCTTTTACGGCTGAAAAACAGGTAGGAATGCTCCCCTTCCCGCCAGCAGCCGAGGAAATCCTCCCCGGTCAGGGCCGGGGGTGGGGTGACGCTCCCTTCGATTTCATAGACAAAGAGTTTTTCCGGTGGGGGCATGGAGGCTCCAGGGATTATCTTCCAATCTTCCAGTAGCAAACATAATAGCATAAATGTGGGTACTGAAGGGAAGGTAGCGATGTTCTTCAGGTTTTAAGCTTGAACTTTCGGAAATTTATGGATAACATTAATAAGTTAAGTTAAGGGAAGACGGCCCTTGCGGCTGAGGGGGGAAAGGCGACTATGGAACTCAGGGGCAAGGTTCACAAGTTCGGGGACGATATCAATACTGACGAAATCCTCCCGGCCCGCTATCTCAACACCTCCGACCCGGCGGAGCTGGCCCGGCACGCCATGGAGGATGCTGATCCGGAGTTCGTCAAAAAGTTGCAGCCGGGGGATTTTATCGTGGCGGGCAAAAATTTCGGCTGCGGCTCTTCCCGGGAACATGCCCCCATAGCCCTGGAAGCGGCGGGGGTCTCCGGGGTGATCGCCGCCAGCTTTGCCCGCATCTTTTACCGCAATGCCTTCAATATGGGCCTGCCCATCTTTGAATCCCCGCAGGCGGCCGCGGAACTGAAGGAGGGTGGGGAGATCAGCGTGGATCTGGACACCGGGGTGATTAAGGCTCTGGCCACGGGCAAGAAATACTCAAGTCAGCCCCTTCCCCCTTTCATGCAAGAGCTTTTGGCCGACGGCGGCCTGATGGCTCATATCAAGAAATGCTTGGAGAAGAAAACGGTATGAATTATCGCATCGCAGTCATCCCCGGGGACGGCATCGGCCCGGAGGTGGTGGCCGAAGGAATTAAGGTGCTCAATGCCGTGGCCGGCCCGGCAGGCATTAAATTTGACTATACCTATTATGATTTGGGCGGGGAGCGATATCAGCGCACGGGCGAAACCCTGCCTGATTCAGTAGTGGCGGAACTCCGGCAGTTCGATGCCATCTATCTGGGCGCTATCGGCCATCCCGAGGTGGCCCCAGGCATTCTGGAAAAGGGCATCCTGCTCAAACTGCGCTTTGAGCTGGATCAATATATTAATCTGCGCCCGGTGGTGCTTTATCCCGGGGTGGAAACCCCCCTGAAGGACAAAGGCCCGGAAGATATCAATTTCGTAGTGGTGCGGGAGAATACCGAAGGTCTCTACGCCGGGGCCGGGGGGTTTTTGCGCTATAACACCCCGGAGGAAGTGGCCATCCAGGAGTCCATCAACACCCGGCGGGGGGTGGACCGCTGTCTGAAATTCGCCTTTGAGTTGGCCCGCAAACGCCAGCGGGCCAAAAAACTCACCTTGGTGGCCAAGACCAACGTGCTTACCTACGCCTCCAACCTGTGGCAGCGGGCCTTTGAGGCCATGGCCCCGCAATATCCGGATGTTAGCACCGACTATGCTCACGTGGACGCCACCTGCATGTGGATGGTAAAGAACCCGGAATGGTTTGACGTCATGGTCACCGATAACTTGTTCGGGGACATTATCACCGACCTGGGGGCCATGATCCAGGGGGGCATGGGCGTGGCCGCGGGGGGCAACTTCAACCCCGAAGGGGTGTCCATGTTCGAGCCCATCGGCGGCTCCGCCCCTAAATATACCGGCACCCAGAAGGCGAATCCCATCGCCGCCATTGCCGCGGCGCAGATGATGCTGGAACACCTGGGAGAAGTTAGGGCCGCACAGGCAGTGGAAGCTGCCATCAAAGAGGTGGCCGGCAAGCATCTAAAAAGCATGGCCGCGGGCCAGATGGGCTACACCACCGGCGAAGTGGGCGATCTAATAGCCAAGTACGCGGCGGAACTGGTATAATGGATAGTAGTCAGTGGCCAGTAGTCAGTAGCCAGTAGCCAGTAAAAACAGAAAACAGAAAACAGAAAACAGGTAGCTGGCAACTGGCAACTGGAACAATCCCTGGAGAGGGAAAAAATGGGCGGTGCTTATAAGGTAGCGGTAGTTGGGGCCACGGGCGCGGTGGGGCAGCAGATGGTGGCCTGTTTAGAGGAGCGCAATTTCCCGGTGGCGGAGCTTAAGCTCCTGGCTTCGGAGAGGTCCGTGGGGCGCGCCCTCTCCTTTCAGGGCCGGGAAATCCCCGTGGACATGCTCACCGAGGAATCTTTTGCCGGGATAGAGATAGCTTTATTCTCCGCCGGGGGGGAGATCAGCAAAAATTTTGCGCCCCTGGCGGCCCAGGCCGGCGCCGTGGTAGTGGACAATTCCAGCGCCTGGCGCATGGACCCGGAGGTCCCCCTGGTGGTTCCGGAGGTAAACCCCAAGGACATCGCGCTTTACCGGAACCGGGGCATCATTGCCAATCCCAACTGCTCCACCATCCAGATGGTGGTGGTTCTGAAGCCGCTGCATGATGCGGCCCGGATCCAAAGGGTGGTAGTCTCTTCTTACCAGGCGGTTTCCGGGACCGGCCAGAAGGCGGTGGATGAACTGGCCGACCAGACGCGAGCCCTGTTCACTCAGGGCGACGTGGTGTGCAAGGTCTACCCGCACCGCATCGCCTTCAACGTGCTCCCCCATATCGACGTTTTTCTCGATAACGGCTATACCAAGGAAGAGATGAAGATGGTCAATGAGACCAAGAAGATCATGGGGGACGACGGCATCCAGGTGACCGCCACCACCGTGCGGGTGCCGGTGTTTTACGGGCATTCCGAGTCGTTAAATATCGAGACCGAACGAAAACTGACCCCTCAGAAGGCCCGGAAGATTCTCAGCCAGGCTCCCGGGGTGAAGGTGGTGGATAACCCTACCCGATTCGAGTATCCCATGCCCCTGGACGCGGCCGGCCAGGACCTCACCCTGGTGGGCCGCATCCGGGAGGATTTCACCATTGCCAACGGCCTTAACCTTTGGATCGTGGCGGACAACCTGCGCAAGGGCGCGGCCACCAATGCCGTCCAGATCGCGGAGATTTTGATCCAGGATTATCTGAAGAAATGAATAGCTAGCGGATGCCAGCAGTCAGGAGGGAGGGTTTCGCTAGGTTTTTAAAATCCCCCCTGGCCCCCCTTTATTAAAGGGGGGAAGTGGAAAGTCCCCCTTTAATAAAGGGGGATTTAGGGGGATTTGAGAATTGCTTTCGCCTAAGCTGCTAAGGAGAAACATTGCGGATCATTGCCGGCTCCCTGCGGGGCCGCCGTTTAGCTCCGGTTAAGGGCCGGATCCGCCCCACCGCGGCCAAGGTCAGGGAAGCGATTTTCAACATCTTGGGGGAGGCCGTCCGGGAGGCCCGGGTGCTGGACCTGTTCGCCGGCACCGGCGCCCTGGGGATCGAAGCCTTGAGCCGGGGGGCCCAGGCCGCGGTCTTGGTGGAAGAGCATCCGGCTGCCCTCCAGGTACTGCGCCGCAATCTGGAAGCCCTAAACTTGGGGGACCGGGCCTCGGTGCTGCCGCTGCCGGTGCTTACGGCCTTGAAGAAATTAGCCGCCCAGGGGCGGCACTTCGAGCTGGTCTTTATGGACCCGCCTTATGGCGCGGCGGCGGCTACGGCTACCCTGGCCGCCCTGGCCGCGGGAGACCTGCTTCCGCCCCAGGCCTGGGTGGTGGCGGAAGTAAGCCGCCGGGAGACTTTGCCGGAGTCCAGCGGGACTCTTTTTCTCCAGGAGTTAAGGCGCTATGGCGATACCCAGGTGGCTTTCTACCTGGCCGCGGTTAATTTCGAGAAGCAGGAGCAGCAGGGCTGATGGCCGACATTGCCGTATACCCCGGCTCATTTGACCCCATCACCAACGGCCACCTGGACCTGATTCAGCGGGGCTTGAAGATCTTCGACCACATCATCGTGGCGATAGCCATCAATCTGGCCAAGAAGTCGCTCTTTACCACTGAAGAGCGCCTGGAGATGATCCGGGCTTCCCTGGGGGATAATCCCAATATTACCATTGACACCTTCACCGGCTTGCTGGTGAATTATTGCCGGCGGCAAAATGCCCGGGCTATCTTAAGGGGCCTCCGGGCCATCACCGACTTTGAGTACGAATTTCAACTGGCCATGATGAACCGCCGCCTGGCTGCGGATATTGAGACCGTTTTCATTATGACCGGGATCAGGTGGGTGTTCTTGAGCTCCAGCATCCTGAAGGAAGCGGCCATCCACGGGGGCGACATCGAAACCATGGTGCCGGAGATGGTTTACGCCAAGTTGCAGGAAAAATACGGCCTGAAATGAGGAGTTAAGGTTGCGTATCTGCGTCATCGACGGCCAGGGGGGCGGCATCGGCGCGGCTCTCATCAAGCGCCTGAAGGAGGTCTACCGGGAAGAGCACGAGGTCATCGCCCTGGGCACCAATGCCGTGGCCACCGCGCAGATGATGAAGGCTCGGGCCAATCGTGGGGCCAGCGGGGAAAACGCCATCGTCCGTACGGTGATGAGGGTGGATGTCATCCTGGGGCCCCTGTCCATCGTGTTGGCCAACTCCATGATGGGGGAACTCACTCCCCGGATGGCGGAGGCCATTGCCTCGGCGCCGGCCCCCAAGATCCTTTTGCCTTTGACCCAGGAGCGGGTGGAGATCGTGGGCTTGAGCCCCGAGCCCCTGCCCCACCTGGTGGAAAAGATCGTCAGTGAACGACTGAAGGAGTTACTTAGCCATGTGTGAAGCTTCAGCTTATATGCTCAAAGACGGCCAGGAGGAACTGCTCCTCACGGAAGTGGACACCATCGAACCTGAAGGGGAGAACCTGCGCATCGTCAATATCTTCGGAGAACAAAAGGTCATCAAGGCCGCCATTCACAGCCTCAACCTGGTGAACCATAAGGTCATCCTGGTGGAGAAATAAAGGGTTTGGCGTTTCAGGTATACGGTTTTCGTAAAATTGGAAGATAAACTGGTATTTTTAAATACCAAATGCCTTATTTTTGCCTCTTTTAACGAAAATCTCGGCATGGAGGCATATGAATGGTTGGAAAGCTGGAAAAAGTAGCCCTGCGTGAAGTTTGGTCAAAAGAGGCAAAGGATTTCACAACATGGCTTCTTAACAATAGTGATATTCTATCAGAGCAGTTAGGCATAGAGATTTCTACTTTAGAGAGAGAAAAGACAGTAGGCACATTTGCCGTTGATCTTGTTGGAACAGACAGCAACGGTAATCCGATAATCATAGAGAATCAGCTTGAAAAAACAGATCACGACCATTTAGGCAAGGTTCTTACGTATCTTTCTAACCTAAACGCCAAGACTGCTGTCTGGATTGCAAGTGATCCCAGGCCTGAACATATTGCCGCTATAAATTACCTTAATGAAGTCGTGCCCGATGACACCAATTTTTATCTCGTTCGAGTAGAGGCTTTTCGCATCAGAGATTCTGAGCCTGCACCTTTATTTACTGTGGTGGCCGGGCCAAGCCCTGAGGTTAGGAAAAGAGGAAAAATAAAAAAAGAACTCGCCGAAAGTGAGCAAAAGCGGCTGGAGTTCTTTACTCAACTGCTTGAACGATCTAACGCGAAAACCTCCCTATTTAAGAACATTTCGCCCACCGGTTACCAAAACTGGCTTAACGCAGGAGCAGGAAAGTCTGGATTAGGTTGGACCTATTCTGTAAGGCGCAATGACGCCAAAGTGGAATTGTTCTTTCAATTTCCCGACCAAGACGTCAATTCAAAAAGATTTAAGGCCTTAAAGGCCAATAAAGAAGAAATAGAATCTCTGTTTGGCGAGCCTTTAGACTGGGATTTTAAGGATACACGTAAACAGCAGTATATCCGTTCTCGGTGTAGTATTGGAGGTTTATCCAATGAAGACAAGTGGCCGAAAATTCAAAACGATCTTGTTGATCGTATGATTCGTTTGGAAAAGGCACTGAGAGAATATATCACATCATTGCCATAAGCCAAATCCAAGGGAAAATAAAAAAGCAGGGAGGCTGGGCTTATAGCCCAGCCTCCCTGCTTTTTTGCACATAAGGGATTGGGGGAGGGGGCGTGGGGGAGGGGGTAAGGGCCTGCGGCCCTTAGCCCCCTCCCCCAGTTCTTCTTCTCTCATTTTGCTTTCACATAACGGCCGTCTTTGATCTCCAGGAGATAGACGCCGATGGTGCCGGCCCGGACTATGTCGTGCTCATTGTTAAAGGAGAGCTTGCCGGTGACCCCGTCGTAGTCCTTCATCTCATCCAGGAATTTCTTGATGCCCTCGCTGGTGGGGCCTCCTTTTTTCATGCCTTCCAGGATCATGCCGGTGGAGTCGTAGGTGAGGGCCGCGAACATGATGTTCACCGGGTCGTTGTTCTTCTTGGCCAGGGCGTAGTAGTCTTCCTTGAATTTCTTGTTCTTCGGGGTGTCGTAGTCTTCGTCATATTCCCCGGCAATGAGGTGGCCTTCCGCGGCCTTGCCCGCCAGCTGAGCATAGATGGGGTCCATGTCGCCGTAAACCCCCAGGATCTTCTGGTTCATCCCCAACTGCCGGGCCTGGGCCGCGGCGGGCGCGGTCTCTGGGGTGTAGCCGGGGATGAACAGGATATCCGGATTGGCACCCTTGATAGTGGTGAGTTGGGCCTTGAAATCCCGGGAGCCCCGCATGAAAGACTCCTGAGCCACCACCTTGATTCCCAGCTTCTCAAAGTCCTTGCCAAAGAACTCGGCGCAGCCCTTGCCATAGGGCTCATTGGAGAAAAGTATCGCCACGGTTTTGGGCTTCCAGTTCTTGGCCACATAGTCGGTCAGGGCCTTGGCCTGGACATCGATGCGGGAGCAACCCCGGTAGAGATAAGCCCCATAGCCGCTCAGCTTGGGGGTGGTGGCGGTGGGGCTGATGTCCACCACCTTAGCCTCCTCCGAGGTCTTCCCCGCGGCCATGATGCCGCCGGAGGTCATAGGACCGACAATGGCCACCACCTTGTCCACGCTGATGAGTTTCTGCACCGCGTTCACCGAGGCGGTGGGGGAGTCTTTTTCGTCATCCACGATCAACTCCACCTGGCGCCCATTGATGCCCCCGGCTTTATTGACCTCGGCCACGGCCATCTCCACGCCCCGGCGGGACGGGATGCCGTGCTCCGCGCCGATGGACAGCCGGAGCACCGTGCCCATCTTGACGGGCGGGTCGGCCCCCCAGGCTAGGGGTGAGGCAATTAAACCGATGAGCAATGCCAAAAGTAAAATTCGTCCAAGTTTCGCCTTCATTTCATCCCTCCTGGGAAATTTTTTCTGACCTCAAGTTATAGTTGGCAAAGCACAGAAATAGTTAGGATACCCTTGTGGGCCCCTTTGTTAATCCTCAATTTCCTTCAAGGTAATCCGGGCGTCGATGCGCAAATTTTCCTGGAAAAGGCGCCGGGCCAGGCGGCAGAGGCCTTCCAGGGCCTTGACCTCATCGGAGAATAACGTCTCATCCAGGGTCAGTTCGATGTCCAGAAGCTCCAGGCCTTCTTCTTCTACTACCTGCCAGCGGTAGCGGGGCAAGTGGCCTCCCAAACAATCCTTAAGCAACAGGCCGATCTGGTCCGGGTGCACCTTGATGCCGCCCACCGCAAAGATGGCGTCCACCCGGCCGGTGATCTCCCCCAGGCGCATAAGGGTGCGCCCGCAGGGGCAGGGCTTCGTCACCAGGCGGGTGCGGTCGCCGCTTCGGAAGCGCACCAGCGGGAAGGCCACGGTGCTCAGGGTGGTGACCACCAGTTCTCCCGGCGCGCCGGGGGGTACCGGAATGCCGGTCTCCGGGTCAATGATCTCCGGGTAAAAATGGTCCTCCGAGAAGTGAAACCCATGGTCTGCGCCGCAACTGAAGGCCAGGCCGGGACCCATTACCTCGGTGATGCCATAGGCCCCGGCCACCTGGACCTGGAAGCCTGCTTCGATTTCCCCCCGGACCTCTGGCGGCAGCGGCGCGGCCACCAGCAAGGCCTTTTTGAGACTCAGTTCCGTGGGGGCCAGATCCATGCGCGCCATCACTGTGAGTAAATGCCGGGCCAGGGAAGGGGTGGTGACCAGGACCGAGCTCTTGTAGTCCCGCATCACCATTAACTCTTTGGCGAAATTGAGCGTAGCCGCGGGGATCACCGAGGCCCCCAGGTATTCGGCCCCGGCCTGCAGGTCCCGGCGCCAGTTGGCCAGGCCTCCGGGCAAAATGAGTTGCACAATGTCTTCTCGGGTGATGCCCGCGGCGGCGTAGAGGCGGGCCAGCAGCTCCTGCCAGAGTTTCACATCCTGGGCGGTGTAGCCCACCACCAGGGGTTTTTCCGTGGTGCCGGGAGAGGATTGGATGCGCACGATGTCCCGGAGAGGCACCGCAAAGAGGCCGTAAGGATAGTTTTCCGACAGGTCCTCCCGGGTGGTAAAGGGGAGCCGGGCCAGGTCTCTTAGGTCCCGGATGTCGTCCAGGCGCACCCCTAAGCGCTCGAACTGGCGGCGGTAGAACTTGACCTGGCGATAAGCCCGGGTGAGGGTGCTCTGGAGACGCTCCAACTGCAGCAACTCCAGCTCTTCCCGGTCCATGGCCTCAACGTCGGGCTGGCGCACGGGCACTACCTCCCTTCGGTGAATTCCTTGTAATCACGGCCCAGGTAGGCCCGGGTCACCTGGCGGTCCCGGAGCAGGTCCTGGGCGGTGCCGCTCAAGATGATGCGGCCGGTTTCCAAAACGTAGGCCCGGTCGGCTACCTTCAGGGCGGCCCGGGCATTCTGTTCCACCAGGAGAATGGTGAGGCCCTCGACGCGCAGGCGGTTCAGAGTGGCCAAAATGTCCTCCAGCACCAGGGGGGCCAGGCCCAGGGAGGGCTCATCCAGGAGCAGGAGCCGGGGGCGGGCCATCAAGGCGCGGCCGATGGCCAGCATCTGCTGCTCCCCTCCGCTCAGGGTATCGGCCCTCTGCCCCACCCGCTCCTTAAGGCGGGGGAATAGCCGGTAAACCCGCTCCAGGTCCTCGTTAATGGCGGCGCGAGTTTCCCGGCGAAAGCGGCAATAAGCGCCCAGTTCCAGATTTTCCAGCACCGTCATGGGCGCAAAGAGCTGGCGCCCCTCAGGCACCTGGGAAATCCGCAAGGCCACAATCTCTTCCGGGGCCAGGCCGGTTAAGGAGCGGCCATCAAAGGCGACCTCCCCCTTAAGGCGCACCAGCCCGCAGATGGCGTTGAGCAGGGTGGTCTTGCCCGCGCCGTTGGCGCCAATCAGGGCGACGCTCTCGCCCTCCTTGACGTGGCAGGTCACCCCGCTGAGGGCGGTGACGGAGCCGTAATAGGCGTAAAGGTTGCGAATTTTAAGCATTTTTAAAGTAGCCAGTAGTCAGTAGCCAGTGTTTTTAGATTTTCATTTCTTTGGTTAATTATTGTTTTCTGATGGAGGCCAACAGCCCGTTTAAAATACGCCCCACTTCCGAGGCAAGATTCAATAAACCGGTCACTTCCTTCTCATCGAGGTAATCAAGATTTTTGGCAATGAGAATTTGGGTTTTCAACTCTGATAATGAACCTCTGGCATGCCCCAGAAATTGATGAAATTCTTTCTTAGATAATCTTTCCTGACCTTCAGCAATATTGCTGGGGATCGATACTGCCGCGCGGCGGAGTTGACTCATCAGGCCGAATGTTTCTTCCTTGGGGAACTTTTGGCTAAGCCGATAGATTTCGGTCACCAACTCCATGGCTTTATTCCAGGCCACTAAGTTTCGATAAGATTGCCCCATATTTCTCACCAAAATTCTTCAACTGACAACTGACAGCTGCCAACTAACAACTGCTCTGAATCACGCCTGCCAGTCGGTGCCCAAATACGCGGCGATTACCTCCGGGTGCCTCTGGATGGCCCGGGGCGGGCCGTCGGCGATGAGGCGGCCGTAGTTGAGCACCGCAATCTCATCCGCCACCTCCATGGTGAGGGCCATGTCGTGCTCCACCAAGAGGACGGTAATGCCCTGAGCCCGCAGGGCCAGGATCATTTCTGCCAGGCGGTCGGTTTCCCCGGCATCCAGTCCCGAGGCGGGCTCGTCCAGGAGCAGGAGGGTGGGTTCCGCGGCCAGGGCCCGGGCCATCTCCAGCAAGCGTTTTAAGCCTAAGGGCAGGATGGCCGCTATCTGGTGCGCCCGATCCGCCAGCCCCATGAACTCCAAGGCCTCCCAGGCCCGCTGGCGGATCAGCCCCTCTTCCCGGCGACTCCTGGGGAGGCGGAAGGCCCCGGACAAGAGCCCGGCGTGGCTCAGGCGGTGGCGTCCCACCATGACGTTCTCCAGGACGGTCATATGGTCAAAGAGTTGCACCAACTGGAAGGTGCGGGCAATGCCCAGGGCGGCCAGGGCATGGGCCGGTTTTCCCTGAATCTCTTGGCCCCGAAAGATGACCCGGCCCGCCTGGGGGGTAAGGAAACCCGTCACCAGATTAAACAGGGTGGTCTTGCCCGCGCCGTTGGGCCCGATGATCGCCTTGATGGCGCCCGGGGGCACCGAAAAGCTAACCCGCTCCAGGGCCTGAAGGCCGCCAAAGGCCAGGCTGATTTCTTGTAAATCCAGGAGCGCTTTATCTGGTAACAAATCCATATAATAATTAAAGACCTACCACCAAGACACCAAGGACACCAAGAAACAGAGAGAATAATAATTGTGGCCAAAAGGCACAATTATTATTCCTTGGTGATCTTTGTGTCTTGGCGGTTAAATTATTCCCCCTTCCCGCTTGTAGCGGCGGTGCTCCCACAGGTCCATAATCCCCCGCACCAGACCCCGGGGGAGAAAGATCATCACCACCATGAGAATGGCCCCGAAGATGACCACCTCATAGTCATGGAATAAGGTTAACAGCTCCGGCAGCACCGTCAGCACTGCGGCCCCCAGCAGAGAGCCCCAGATGCTGGCCATGCCCCCCAACACTACCATGGTCACCAGTTTGATGGAAAACATAAAGCCGAAGGACGAAGGGGCGATGAAATTAAGGGTATGGGCATAGAGACTGCCGGCCAGGGAGGCGTAGAGGGCGCTCCAGACAAAGATCAGGAGTTTCAACCGGGCGGTGTCCACCGCCAGGGATTGGGCCGCGGCTTCGCTATCGTGCAAGGCCCGCAGGGCCCTGCCGGTCCGGGAATCCACCAGGTTGGCGCTGAGGGCCAGGATCACCCCCACCACCGGCCAGATCAAGAGGTAAAGACGCCTGGGGGTGTTTAGCGACCAGGCGCCCAGGGCCAGAGAGGGAATGCCCACCAGACCGGAGGGGCCGCCGGTTAAGGGGGTGGCCTCATTCAGGATGATGTAGACGATGATGCCGAAGCCCAGGGTGGCCATGGCCAGATAATAACCCCGAAGCTTCAAGGCCGGCACCCCGATGAGAAAGGCCGCGCCCCCGGAGACCACCAGCCCGGCCAGCAGGGCCAGCCAGGGGTTGACGCCGTAGGTGGCGGTGAGGATGCCCGAGGAGTAGGCCCCCAGGCCGAAAAAAGCGGCGTGGCCTAAAGAGATCTGTCCGGCATAGCCCATGAGCAGATTGAGGCCCACCACCAGCAGGGTGTGGATGCCCACAAAGTTAATCAGGGTGTAATAGTAGGCATTATTTAGCCCGGAGGCCACCACCAGGAGGGCCAGGGCGAACAGGGTCCAGCGATTGAGGAATCTTAAGAGGCTCATTTCTGGCCCCCCACCAATCCCTGGGGGCGCAAGAACAGGACTAACAGGAGGAGGAAGAAGGCCACCGCGTCCCGGTAACCGGAGGAGATGAGGCCAGAGGCCAGGGCTTCCGCCACCCCCAGCAGGAGACCTCCCAGGACGCCGCCCCCGAGACTTCCCAGGCCGCCGATGATGGCGGCGGAGAAGCCCTTGAGCCCCAGCATGGTGCCCATGTCATAGACTCCCAGGGTGAGGGGAGCGATGAGAATGCCCGCCCCGGCCCCAAGAGCGGCGCTGAGACCGAAGGAGAGCTGCACCATGCGGCCCGCGCTGATCCCCGCCAGGCGGGCGGCCCGGGTATTGTAGGCGCAGGCCCGCATGGCCTTGCCCGCCAGGGTGAGGCGGAAAAAGGCTTCCAGGGCCAACACCAGGAGCCCGGTGAGGCCCAGGACCCAAAGATTTTGGGGTAAAATCGTGGCCGGCCCCAGGTGTAGGGGGACGCTGCCGGAAAAGGCCGGCAGGGGGTAGGCCTCCTTGCCCCACAGCAAGGAGGCGGCTCCTTTAAGAAAGACGGCCCCGCCCACGGTGATGATAATCAAGGTGATGGGATTGGGGTCCTTGACCGGGCGCAGGGCCAGCCGTTCAAAGGCGAGGCCCACCAGGGTCACCAGCCCCACCCCGCCCAGGAAGGCCAGGGGCAAAGAGGCCTGCCAGTGATAAATGCTGATGGCGCATAAAGCCCCCAGCATCACCATTTCGCCCTGGGCAAAATTGATGATGGTGGTGGCGTTGTAGATGATTCCAAAACCCAGGGCGATAAGGGCGTAGATGGCGCCGTTGGTCAGGCCGGAGATGAGATACTGCAGCAGGGGGGCAAAAATTTCCAAAGAGGGCGAGAAGCCTCCGAATGGTCAGTGGTCAGTAATCAGTAATCCGTGGTCAGTAGTCAGTAGGGAGTAGTCAGTAATCAATTACTTGGTCCTGGGGGCAGGTCAAAAACTGATCTCTGACTACTGACAACTGTCTCCTATATTAATCCAGTAGTTGGAAAGTCCCTTTTTCGATCTTCACCATGACAAAGGCAGCCGGGGTGAGGCCGTTATGGTCTTCAGGGCTCATATTGAAGATGCCGCTGATGCCCACGAAATTTTTGGTGTTTTCCAGTTCGTTCCGGATCTTTTCCTGGTCCTTGCCGGATTTCTCCAGGGCCAGGACCAACATCTTGAAGGCGTCGTAAGCATAAGCCCCGAAGCTGGACTCGGGAGCTTTGAATTTGGCTCGATATTTTTCGGCATACTCCCGACATACGGCCTTTTGTGGATCAGAGTCGGGCAACAGTCCATAGACCACCAGCTTGCCCGCGGGCATGATAATGCCTTCGCCCGCTTCTCCGGCCAGCTCGATAAATTTCTGGGACGCCGCCCCGTGGCTCTGGATAAGCGGCAGCTTGAGCCCCAATTGTTTCATATTCTTGGCCACCAGGGCCGGGGCCGGGCCGGTGCCCCAACAGATTACCGCCAGGGCCGGGGTCCCCCGGATCTTGGTGAGCTGGGGAGTCATGTCCGTGTCCTTCTCTCCGAAGACCTCCTGAGCCACTACCTCGATGCCGTATTGCGGGGCCAGGGCCAGGAGTTGCTCTTTGCCCGAGACCCCGAAGCCGGTAGACACGGTGAGGATCGCCACCTTGAGCAGTCCGTGTTTTTTGGCGAATTGATAGATGCGGCTCACCGCCATCTGATCGGTCTGGGCCGTTTTAAAGACCCAACGGCGCTCCTGGGCCGGGGCCGTGATGCCAATGCCCGCGGCGCAAGAAACCAAGGGCACCTTGGACTTTTGCGTCAGGTCCAACACGGTCATGGAGGTATGGGTCAGGCTGGGGCCGATAATGGCCAGCACCTTGTCCTTCTGCAGGAGCTTTTCCGCATGGAGGCGGGCCTTGGTGACATCTCCCTCATCGTCGTAAATGACCAGCTTTACGGGATGGCCCTTGAGGCCCCCTTTACTGTTGATGTCTTCCGCCACCATCTCCATGGTATTGCGTTCCGGCTCCCCCAGGTAAGAGGCCGGCCCGGTGATGGAGAAGATGCCGCCGATGGCGTAAGGCTCTGCCTCCCGAGAGGGTCCGCAGCCAACCCAAGCCAGTCCTGTTAGGGCCAGGATTAATAATACGGCAATGGTCTTTCCTTTCATGACTTTCTCCTCCCCGGGCTTACAGCCGGTAAACTTCTTCGCCCCGATAAATATGAATGCCTTCCTTTTGCAGGAGGGCGATGGCCTCTTCCAGGTTGTCGAACCGGAAGATGATCACTGCGTTCTTACCGCTGTGCTGCACAAAGGCGTACATGTATTCCACATTGATTTGGGCCTGGGCCAGGACCCGGAGCACCCGGGCCAGGCCGCCGGGAACGTCCGGCACCTCCACGGCCACCACTTCGGTCTTGCCGACGGTAAAACCCTTCTCTTTCAAGACTTGCCGGGCCCGATCGTATTGGTCCACGATGAGGCGCAGGATGCCAAAGTCAGTGGTATCGGCCAGGGACAGGGCCCGGATGTTAATGCCCGCCTCCCCCAGGACCCGGGTAACTTCCGCCAGACGGCCCGCCTTATTTTCTAAAAATACCGAAATCTGTTCGACTTTCATCTCGTTACTCATAAACCCTTTCTCTCCCCATCAAAGTCCGCAATGCACGTTGATTCAGGTTTAAGAAACCTCCCCCTCCCCACGGCGGGAGGGGGTGGGGGGAGGGGGAATAAATTCTTGTTGAGCGGAGAACTTTGCCACCCCCACCCTGACCCTCCCCCATCCAGGGGGAGGGAAATATTGCCTGATTAAAATTCAGTATGTTAGCTAAGATATGAAGCGACAATCAATTCTTTCATCATTTGTAGGCTTTATCATGCTCTCATATCTGGGTATGCTTGTTCAATATCCCAAAGAAGGCGTATCGGGTCGCCAGGCGACAGCAAGCCCAAACCTTTTTCATCTTTGAATAAAGGGGAGTTTTGCAAGGCGCGCTCGATTCGAAAATGTCCCCATTCTGCAAGCCTCTTTGGTTCATTATCTCTAAAAGTGAAGAGACCGCAATGAGCCGCCGAATTTCTACAATGCCTAAGGAATTCCCAGAGCGGTCCCTTATCATGCCATGGTTTATATTTGCTGATCTCGTGCGCCAAGATTAGCAAGCTTCCTCCGGAAAGCAAGGTGAATCGGATTAGGTAGGACGCATTATTCATTAAGTCGTTCGCGATGTCGTCAACTTCCACCTTAATGTGGTTGCCCTTGAACTCTGACTTAAGCTCAAGCGGCCCTAAGATTTTAGATAAAACGTCAATGATCTCGGTAAGCTGTTGCTCAACCTCCATCATATCCTTTTCTGAAGCAGATGGTCTTTTCAAAACAGCGCTAGTGAGTGCAGTTAAATGGAGACCTGCATTTGCGCCAGAAAATTTGTTTAGCTCCTTAATGACTCCCCGCCCTGCAAGGTCTTTAAATCCAATGAGTAGGACCAAGTAATTCATTATCAAAGGGTAGAAAGGCTTACTTCTGTCAAAATTATTGATGGGGACGGAAGCACTCATCGCTTCTCCTTACCCGCATAACATTATGCGCCCTCGGCTTTTTCTGCAGGCGAGAGCGCCTGCTCCACATCTATGTTTGGCTTCCCGTCTCCAGATAATCCTTAAAGCTGGCGCTTGTCAATAACCCGCTTGGCCTTACCTTCACTGCGGGGGATGCTCCGGGGCTCCACCAGCTTCACCTTGACGGAGACGGTCAAATAATCCTTGATCTGCTTCTGGATATTCTGGGCCAGGGTTTGCAACTGCTTGACTTCATCGGAAAACGTCTCTTCGTCCACCTCCACCTGAACCTCCAGGGTATCCAGTTGCCCCTCCCGGTCCACAATGAGCTGGTAGTGGGGGGCCACTCCCGGGGTCTCCATGAGGATGGTCTCAATCTGGGAGGGAAAGACATTCACCCCGCGGATGATGAGCATATCGTCGGACCGGCCCATGAGGCGGTGCATCCTGAGGAGGGTGCGGCCACAGCGGCAGGGGGCATAATTGAAGGAGGTGATATCCCGGGTGCGGTAGCGCAACAGAGGTATGGCCTCCTTGGTGAGGGTGGTGAGCACCAGCTCACCCATCTCTCCGGGAGGCACCGGCTCCAGGGTAACCGGATCGATGGCCTCGGGCAGGAAGTGATCTTCGAACAGGTGCAGGCCTTGCTTGGCTTCGATACATTCCACGCTCACCCCGGGGCCGATGATCTCCGAGAGTCCGTAAATATCCACGGCATCCAGGTTAAGGCGGTTTTCGATTTCGTTCCGCATGGCCTCGGTCCAGGGCTCGGCCCCGAAGATGCCCACCCGCAGCTTGAGGTTCTTAAACTCCACCCCCATCTCCTGGCCCACCTCCGCCAGATATAAGGCAAAGGAGGGGGTGCAGACCAGGACCGTGGGGCCGAAGTCCTGGAGGAGCATGATCTGGCGCCGGGTCTGACCCCCGGAGACCGGGATTACCGCCGCGCCTAACCTCTCCGCCCCGTAATGGAAGCCCAGGCCGCCGGTAAAGAGACCGTAGCCGTAGGCGTTGTGCACGATATCGCCCCGTTGGGTGCCGGCCGCGGCCAGGGTGCGGGCCATCAACTCCGCCCAGGTGTCCAGGTCCCGCTGGGTATAGGCCACCGGGGTGGACTTCCCCGTGGTCCCGGAGGAGGCGTGAATCCGCACCACCTGATCCATGGGCACGCCAAACATGTCAAAGGGGTAATTATCCCGCAGGTCCTGCTTGGTGGTAAAGGGCAACAGGTTCAGGTCCTGCAGGGAGCGGATATGCTCCGGCTTCAGCCCCAGTTCATCCAGGCGGCGGCGATAGAAGGGCACCAGATGATAGACCCGCTCCACCACCGTTTGCAGCCGCTTGAGCTGCAGCGCCTCCAGGTTCTCCCGGGGCATGGTTTCATGCTCAACATCGCGGATCATGAACTAGATTGTACCTCCCTGAAGGACATTGAAGAAAATTATCACAAATTCACGTCCGGGGTCAATGGGAAAGGGGGTTTTCTGTTTTCTGTTTCTTGTTTTCTGTGGGGGATTCAGATATTGGCCCGGCTGCCTGGCATCGGCGATGCCTGGTTCCCTGAGCCTCTTCTATAACCGTTATGCCTATTTCTTTTCCAAACAGAAAACAGAAAACAGAAAACGAAAACAGAAAACCATCACTGCAGCCACTGGCGGGGGAGCCGGAGCATTTTGCTCCGCCCCGATTGGTACAGGACCTCCAGCAAGGAGGCGGCTTGCAGGCGGGTGATGACCTCCTGGCAGTGGCCTTGATCAAGGCGGCCCTGCCATTCCTCTTCCCAAAAAGACTCGCCGCCGGTGGCGATGAGCCAGTCGCCCACCGGCGCGGCCAGATTGCCAGGTAAATCGGCCAGGGCCAGTTCCACCTGGGACCGCAAAACCTCAGCCCGAACCCGGAGAAAGCTCGGGGCCAGGCAGTAGCGCGCCGCGGACGAGCGCCCCTGGTTATGGCCCAACAGACCCGCGTCCGCCAGTTTTTGCAGATATTCCCAAGCAGTCTTGCGGTCAATATGGAAGAACTGCTGGAGATCTTTAAGGCGGAACCAGCCTCCCTGGGTCAGTCTCAGGAAATTGTGCAGCCCGGGCCCATCCAGTTTACCATGCCGCCGCCGGGGCAGCAGGTCTTGATGGTGCCGGAGCCAAGCATCCAGCACATCTTCCCGCAGCGCCAGAGAAGCAGGGGGGTTAGGTCCAGGGGGCCCAAGCGTTTCCTTCTTTAAGCTCTGCGGGTCCAGGGGATCAGGCCTGGTGGGGGAGATTAACACGGGATAATAGAAGGCGAACCAATGGTCCAGGCGGCGGGCCAGTAGGCGGAAGCGGTCCAAGGTAACCCGGCCGGCCAGTTGGGATACCAGGCTCTCTTGCAAGCGGGTCTTGATCAGGCGCCGACGCACCTGGGGGTCTTCCGGCAATCCTGGGGTGTCCAGGATCACTTCCACCATCAGGCCGGCCACCAGGGCGCGGTCCAACTTCTCTTCTGGCGGCCCTGGCCGCATCTGACCGAAGGGTCCGGCCAAGGCCTTATCGGCCCATTCCATGGCACTCGTCCGGAAGAGGAGAGGGGCCTCCTTTCCCTTCGTCCTCTTTCAATCCGACTGAAGTCAGACACTGGCCTTGCAAAATCCTGGCCAGGGGCGAGGGGCCAGGGAAGGGGTTAATATTCCTGGAGAAAATTGCCTTAGCCTAGCATTGCCACCTGGCCCCGTCTCGGGACCTGTCCCAGGCCGGCCACATCAGTCCCAGGGTTTGTCGCGGTAAAGGGTTTCGTGGCAAACGGGGCAGGTGAGAGCCATACCTTCTCCCGCCAGAGCGGAGATGATGGCCCGGCAGAAGGCCGGCAGGTCTTCCGGTTTCCGGGAGGTGATGATGTTGCCATCCACGGCCACTTCCACATCCACGAACTGGGCCCCCGCGTGAACCAGATCATCCTTGATGGCAAAAAAGGCGGTAACGGTTTTGCCCTGGATTACTTCGGCTGAAGCCAACATCCAGCCCCCGTGGCAGATGGAGGCCACTACCTTGTCTTGCAGGGCCATGTCCCGCACCAGAGACACCATGTCCGGATAGCGGCGCATGTGGTCCGGGGCATAACCTCCCGGGATGACCACGGCATCGAACTGGTCCGCCTTCACTTCGGAGGCGAACTTATCCACCACCACGGGTATCCCATACTTGCCGGTGTGCTCCTTGGCGCTGCCGGAGCCCACCACTACCACTTCGGCCCCGGCCTCCAGGAACCTGAAGTAGGGATACCACAGTTCAAGTTCGTTGTAGAGATTCTCTGCCAGGATGGCAATACGCTTCCCTTTAAGGCGCAAACCCAACTGCATAGGCATAGCCAAGCCTCCCTTGGATTTTTTGACGGCCGCTTAGGCCCTGGATGGGGAGGGTAAAGGGCGCTGGCACCCTCAACCTAACCTCCCGGTAATATCGAATTAAGCCTTTCGGCCTTTAAGATAAGGGCCGGCCCCGCTTCCCGCAAGGTGGAGGATAAGAAATAGCCATCCAGGTGGATAGGAAAATCTGGAGGAAAACTAGCCTTTCTGGACCTGCCCCGGAGGCAGGGGCTCCTGTCCCGGGGCGGCTTTAGGCTAACATGAACCTGGGTTCGGCGGCCTCGGCCGCCGGTCTTCTTACCGACACCTTGCCGCTGGGCCAGCGCCAGTAGGGCCGTTGCTTCCTAAAGGGCTGTTTCAGCAGGGGCCATAAGCGGTTGTCCTCCGGAAGCAAATAGCCCGGCACCCCGATAATGACCTCAGCCTGCTTCACATTAAGGCGCAGGCTGCGGTTCAGCCGGTCCCACCAGCTGAATATGATCGAATAATTGGCATTGGTCTCGTAACCGATGACGGAATGGTGAATGCCGTGCATGCGCGGGGTGACGATGATTTTGTTAAGCAACCGTTCCAATTTTATGGGCAGGCGGAGGTTACTGTGGTGAAAGATGGTCTCCAGGTTGAAGGCCAGCTCGTAAATTAGATAAGTAAAGGGCGCGACGCCCACCAAGCCCACCTGGAATATTCTAAACCCCGTGGAATAGAGCACCTCCCCCAGATGGAAGCGGAAGGAAGTGGACACGTCCATATCCGGATCCACATGATGAACGTTGTGAAATCTCCAGAGCAGGGGAGTGGTGTGATTGAGCCGGTGCCAGTAATAAAAGGTGAGGTCCATCCAGAGAAATCCCAGGACAAATTGGGCCCCGAAAGGCAGGTCTACCAGATGCAAAAGCCCGAAAGCCCGGCTTTGGGTCCAAACCGCAATCCCCAGGGCCACGGGCCTGACTACCAACCAGCCGGCCAGGAAAGCCAGGGCGGTGAGGGAAATATTGACCCCCAGGCGCGGGCCCCGGCGGCGCTTAAGGCGGCGCAGCGGCCGGAGGGCTTCCGCCCCAAATAGGAGGAAAAAAGAGGCGACGAGCAGCCCAGGGGCAAATTTCTCGTACCCGAAGATATGGACTAGATTGACCATTTAATTTGCTTGCCCCGGTATCTGAATCCAAAAAGCTAATGCAGACACGGGGGCAAAAAAGGTTGTCATCGTTCCACCGATTGGTCGGCAACCTTTTCCCAGAAGGCCCAGGATTTCATGGCCCGGCCCAGGTGGTGGCGCAGGAAGGCTTTAAAGATGGCCAGGCTCTGGTCTCTTTGCCGGGGGGGAAAACGCAAACGGGTAAGTTTTCTTAGGGGCAGGTCCTGGGACAGACGCAACAGCTTCCAGGTCCCCGGGTCCAAGGGTAACACGGGGCCGGCCGCCTCCCGGCTGCAGGTCCCGCACCATACCCCGCCCCGGGGGATGCTGAAATATAAGGGGGGCACGGGCTCTCGCCCACATCTCTGGCAAAGGTGCAAGCGGGGGCCATAGCCCCCCAGGGTCAAGAGCCGCAGCAGAAACAGGGGCAGCAGGGAATCCGGAGAGCTGCCCTCCGCCAACCGCTCCAGGGCTTCTTCCAGGGTGGCGAAAATCTCGGCCCGAGCCTCCGGGGGACCGGCCAGGTAACCCGCCAGTTCCGCCAACACCGCGGCGGCCCCCAGGCGCTTCAGATCCCGGCGCAGGCTGGAGAAAGATTTGACCAACTCCCCTTTTTGGATAAATTCCAGGTCTCCTCGGGGCTGGGGCGAAAGGAAAAAGGTTACCCGGTTAAGGGGCTCCAGGCAATTGGCAAACCGGTGCCGGCTCTTTTTGGCATGCTTGGCCATGCCGGTAAGGCGGCCCTGTTGGGGCGTGAGAAAGGTCACCAACTGATCCGCCTCGCCGTAATCTCTCACCAACAGGACAATAGCCGGGGTTTGCCTTGCGGCCATGGATAGGGGCTCTTACGGGAGGCGGTACTTTTCCCGCAGGTTCTGGGAGATTTCTCTCAGCCAGGCGAAGGCCTCGGTGACGGTCTTTTCCCGGTCCGGGTTAATGAGGCAGCAGGTGGCCGGGGTGAGCAGGCTTTGAGCAAAGAGTTGTTCCCGGTCGATCCCCGCGGCCAGCAGGGTAGGCCACAGGTTTTCCAGATAAGCAATGAGCCGCTTGGAGGTTTCCTGTTCGAAATCCTCATGAGTGGTGGGTATGAGCCCCCAGGCCAGGACCCCGCCCCGCTCCAGGAATCTGCGGATGGCCTTGCCGTATAACTGGAAAATTTCCCCGTTGGTGTAGATGTCCAGGGAGAGGATGTCCAGGTCCCGGTTAAGCAGGAATTCCCAATCCGGGTTGCCGCACAGGTGGATGCCCCGGGGACGGTCGATCTGGGCCAAAAAGTGATCCAGGTCTTCCTTGGCCCGGGCGTCGGGGTAACCGGAGATTGCGCTGAAGATGAATTGCAGCCCGGGCTCGTCGATGAAAATAAAGGCCCGGGGGTGCTTTTCTTTCAGGCGGGTGAGCTGGGCCTGGGTCCGGCGGGCCAGGAAATCCATCATGAGAGGGCGTACTTCGTCATTAAATATTACCGGGCGATCGTTCTCATCCAGGACCTTCAGGCCGAAGCTGATGGGCCCCTCCAGTTGCCCTCGAATGGCGATATAGCTGCTCAAATCCAGTTCCAGAAATCGCTCATAGGCGATGGAGCAGCGGGGGGAAAGGTCAAAGTAATGCAAGTCATCCCAATGCTCCAGCAGTTGGGGCAATTTGTCATAGAATCTGGCGGTATCGAAGCGGATGCTTTTTTCTTTGGGAAAGAAGCGAATGCCGGGGAAATGATCCCCCGCCTGGACATACATATCTTCATAGAAACTCAGGTGGGGCAACTGGGGCCAAAAGGGGATGTCCAGGGAGAGGGTCAACTCCAGGGCCGGCTCCACCTGGTCATGTGGCAGGATGCCCATGGCGGTGGTGCGTAAATTCCCGGGAATTATTGAGTCCATGAATTTCCCGCAGTTGACACTCAGATTTTAATGACTATTTTGCAGCTATGAAATAAAGAGGCCTCGATGTCGATTTGTATCAAAGGTTGATTTTATAAGTTTTATCTACCTTTGTCGAAGCCTCGGGCTCGTTCCTCCGGGCCAATTTCGCCCGACATTTCTGGTCTTAGCAGGTCAGACCACGAATGCGTCTATGGAAAAAGATCGCCATTACCGTATCGTCCTGGCTGATGATCACGTCTTGGTGCGCCACTGGATCAGGAAAATTATCGTAAATAATCCCGAATTGCAAGTCGCAGGCGAGGTGGGCGACGGCCTGGAACTCCTGGAATTTTTGAAGAAGTCCAGGCCTGATATGATTCTCCTGGACATATCCATGCCGCACCTGGGGGGAATTGACGCCACCCGAATAATTAAGGAAAACTACCCGGGGATTAAGGTCCTGATCCTGACGATGCACAAAAATAAGGCCTACCTGGAGGAAGCCCTGTCCGCGGGCGCGGAAGGATACCTGCTTAAGGAAGAGGCGGATCTAGAGCTCCATTCGGCCATAGCCACCATCCGGCGGGGACAGACTTACATCTGCCCCCTGATGTCATAAAATTGTCTTAATCAAGGCTTGACCACAGCAGCATATCTCTCCCGCTTCAATATGATCTGACACTTCCTTGGATTCATCTTCGTCTTAAACTTCCGCTAAGAGTCGGCAGAACCCAAAAGAGGACTTTTAGATATCGATAAGGTATCAAGGGTTTCACTGCTGCTAGCCGGGCCAAATAAGAAGGTAAGCTCACGGGTCTAAAGGCTTCGGTTAGCGTCGGCTACCTTAATATGGCTACAACGTCCGGCTTTCGCCGCTTTAAAGCTGCCAGGCCACCAAGGCAGAGTCAATGAGAAGGAGCAGACTGAAACGTAAGGAGAATAACCCAGGGAGTGAGCTAAAGGATGACTGGCAAGGGTACCCGACTCATTAATTACGGCTGGTAACCAGCTCTGAGACAGTCAGCATCCGGTAGCCTGCCGCCTGAAGCGCCGGCAGGATGACTTTTAAAGCCTCCACCGTGGCCCGGCGGTCGGCCTGGCTCTTTTCATCGCTATCGTGAAAAATGATGATGGAGCCATTCCGTACCCGGGTGAGGACGTTCTTCACGATGGCCTGGGAGTCCAGACCCTTCCAATCGCCAGAGTCAATGCTCCACAAGACCAGTTGCCGGCCTGTGTGAGCTACGTAAGAGAGGAGACGGTCATCAAAAGCGCTATAAGGCGGGCGAATCAGCCCATGCTCCCGGGGGCAGCCAAGGAGATCAAGGTCTACCCGGGTGGTTTCTATCTCCCGTTCCCGGGCAAGCTGATCACTCCTGGTCAGGCAGGGATGGTTGAAACTGTGGTTGCCCACTTCATGACCGCCGCGCAGCATCGCCTTTACCAGCCAGGGATATTTTTCTACCTTGCATCCCATGACAAAGAAGGTCGCATGAGCCTGAAACTGCTGGAGCAAAGCCAGAATTCTCGGGGTATAAAGGGGGGAGGGGCCATCGTCGAAAGTGAGGGCCACCGCATGCCTGGAGGGCGCCCCGGCCCAGATAGTCACCGGTTGCCCCCCTTTTACAGGACAGGCCAGCCCGGCAACCATAACGAGCAGGACTATCAGCCCCCAGGCGACGCCCAGGTTGAAAATTCTCTTCATGCTAACACCATGACCATGAATAATACTAATTTAAGTATTATATCACACTTTGGCCCTTTTAAAATTCAAATATGTCTGAATAATACATTTTTAGCCGGTAAAGCCTTTTTTACACTCAGGTAACGGCAGATGAATCTGTTCGTTGCTATGAGCATTGTAGATGGGTAGGATTAGAATTGAGATGGATTGCCTCTGTCAACAACGGTTAATGAGTTATAATAAGAGTTAAACCGCTCCCCCAGCGATTTCTACCTGGAGTCCCATATTGAATCCCGAGTTTCCTAAGCGGTTGGTATCCCTGGATATCTTTCGCGGTGTGACCATCGCCGGGATGATTGTCGTCAATAATCTGCGAGCATGGACTGATACCCCCAGCTTCCCCCGGCTCACCCATGCCGAATGGGATGGCTGCACCCTGGCCGACCTCATATTCCCCCTTTTCGTTTTTATCGTGGGCGTCACGTCGGTCTTTTCCATCCGCAAGCGGGCCAAAATGGGGGAGAGCCTGCCAGGGTTATACCAGCATATCCTCATCCGCACCGTGGCTATCTTCTTCCTGGGCCTGATCTCAGGTAGTTATTTCCTCGTCGGTTGGCTGTTTCAATCCATCTGTCCACCCGCGGTGGCCCAGCAGAGCATTTGGGCGACATTCTTCTCCCCGCCAGCCAATAGCGAGGTATTTTACTTTTCTCTCGCCAACCTGAGAATTATGGGCGTGCTGCAGCGCATCGCGCTCGTCTATCTGGTGGTGTCGATTCTGCAGATTCACACGGGCTGGCGCGTCCAGGCAATACTTGCGGGCGCCTTGCTCCTCTTATACTGGGCCCTCATGACCCTCATCCCGGGCTTCGCGCTGGAACCCGGGCAAGACCTGGGCGCCCTCATCGACCGCACCGTTTTCGGGGACAACCATTTGTGGCTCTCCAGCCAAACTTGGGATCCCGAGGGGCTGCTCAGCACCCTGCCAGCCATCGCCACTGGATTGTTCGGCGCGCTCACCGGCCACTGGCTAAGCAGGGAGCGCGACCGGCGCGATACGCTCATCGGCCTTTTCCTGTTCGGTTTCTTCGGCATACTTACCGGTGCGCTCTGGGGGTATGTTTTTCCCCTCAACAAATACCTCTGGACCAGTTCCTTCGCCGTCTACACTGCCGGCTTCGCTCTCATGTTTATCGGTTTCTGGTATTGGCTGACAGACCTTAAGCAGGCCCAGGCTCTGTGGGCCAGGCCGTTTGTCTGGCTGGGGGTTAACCCGCTTTGCGCTTATTGCGGGGCACAAATCGGCACCGTAGCCCTGGGCGCTCTCTATATCGGCACCGCCACTAACCACACCCACCTTTTCACCCTAGTAACTGACGCGCTCTTCGGAGCGAATTGGGATGTCGCCGGCCAAACCAGTTGGCTAGATCCACGTTGGCCCTCGCTCTATTGGGCGCTGATTTATCTCACTTTTTGGACCTTACTGACCGGCCTTCTTTATCGCAAGCGAATCTTTCTTAAGATTTAAGTCAAGATTCCGCTCATAATGGGACCTTGATTGCAGAAATCTCCAAGTCCTTACGCCTGAATGTTCTACAGGAGAAGGTTGAAGGTCAGGAAATCAGGGAGTGGGGGCGAGGGCTGGGAGAGGGGGTAAGGACCTGAGGTCCCCTAATGTTTTCAAGGGGCATGGAAGTGCCTGGGGAACTCCGCAATAAAAGTGGCCCCGGCTCCTACTTGACTCCAGACCCAGAGGCGGCCGCCGCATTTCTCCAGCAGGTGCAGGCTTACCTTCAGGCCCAGGTGGGTGCTATCCGTTTCCCGCTTGGCCGCGGAGGCCACGAGGTGGCGTTTAAGCTGCCCCACCTCCGAGCCCGGCCCGTTGTCCCGGACCTCCACCCGCACCCAGTCGTCTGCTTCGGCTACCTTAACCTGGACGAGGTCGCCGTATTTCATGGCGTTGCTTAGCAGGTTCTGCAATATGACCTCCATGGCGTAGGGCTCGAAAGGGAAGATCAGGGAGTCCTGACATTCTTGCCACGGCCGGCCATTGATCTCCACCCGGAGATCTTTATCCCGAAAGCGTAAACCCAAAAGATCCCGGATGGCGGAGACCAGTATTGGATAAAGATCTTTTTCTTCCGGGTTCAGGGACTCGCTGGTGAGGGCCTTGATGAATAAGAGTTCCTGGCCCAGGCTGGCGCTGAGGCGTTGGGCCGCGTCATCCAGAATGCCCACATTATGCTCCAGGTCAGCGATGTCCTCCTGGAAATGGTCCCCCAGGAGGCATTGCTTTTCCTGACACTGTCTAATCTGCTCATCCAGATCCTTAAGCTTGCGCCTGATCCGGTCTGAGAAGCCCCGGATGCCAATGGCCAGGTTCTTGTAATGGTGGCGTAAGGTGGCCACCTGGAGTTCGAATTCATGATGGAGCAACTCCAAAAGCAGGCGGTGTTCTTGCAGGCGCTTAAAGATAAGGCCCAGGATAGCACCGAAGATCCCTCCGGAAAGACCATACAAGAGCATCATGGGCCACATGTGGAAGGAAAAGGTATGGGCGAGGACCGTGAGAGGAGCAAATTGGGTATGCTCATAGATGGCGGCATGGAGGTGCTGCACCAGCATGGCCAGCGGGTGGCCCACCAGAACCCCGCCGGCTATTCCCAGAAGGAGGCCGACCCAGGGGTAGGCCCGGGCCTTGCTCCGGGGAGTGGGAAACTTCAAGGGCACGGGCGGCCCTGGCTCAGGGCTCATGCGCATTCTCGCCAAACGGGGAGGAGGCCAGACGGGCCTCCAGTTCTTTTTTCAAATCGATCATCCGGGCCCGGCCTTCGGCAAGGTAAGGAATGGTCCTGATCTCTTTAAGGTTCTCCAGGGAAGCCACCACCGCGTCTATTTGCTGGGATGCTTGCTGGATCAGTTGCAACTGCTCTTGAATTTCGGAGTCGGAGACGCGTCTTGAAATCCTGGCGCTGAAGCCCCCGATCACCATATTGGCATTGCGGATGTAGTGGGCCAGGGTTATGGTCAACTCCTTAAGGGTCTCCAGGGCGGCCTGGTGGCGGGACAATTCCAGCTTTTCCTGGGCCAGGCGCTCTTTCTGCAGATACCAGGCACCCAGGCCGAAGCCGGCCACTCCGCCCATTAGTACGAAGGCCCCGCCCATGGCCAGCATATCGGGGCTGAAGGCCCGGTGCACCTGTAGCCCCCAAAGGGAGATATCCAGGAGTACATGGGGATGCTGGGGGTCCAGGATATAGGCCAGCATGGCCAAAGGGTGCATCAGGAGGTAGCCGACCACCATCCCGGTCAGCGTGAACCAAGCTATCCTGGCCTTGCCCGCAAACACCTTCATGTCTTTATACCGTGCGGCCCGGAGATGGGGGGCGTATGGAAGTTATCCTTAGAATTAGGCAGCCGCGGTTATTTATGGCCCTGATGGCTCTCCATCTGGCCGTTCAGGGTATCCAGGCGCTGCTGCATTTCTTGCAGTTGCTGACGCTGTTGCCCTGCCATTTGTCCGCCCTGGGGCCCGGCCATCTGCTGCATCGTGCCCCCCATCTGATTCATCAGGTCCAGCATCTGCTTCTGCTGTTCAGGGGTCATCTGCCCTCGGGCCATCATCTCGTGCATCTGCCCCATCATGTGGGACATCAGGCCCATGTTATCCATCATGCCCTGCCCCATCATGTGCTGGCCGCCGCCTTGACCATGCATGCCCTGGCCATGCATCTGCGCCTGGGAAACCCCCGGAACTGCCAGCAAAGCCACGGCTATCACCAGAAAGATAGTCCTCATGTTAACCCTCACCTTCATATTAATTAGGTTCTGATATGCCAGCTATTTATTTGGAAAACCGAGAGAATCCGATATGGGCAATCCTAAAAATTAGGATAAAGGGATTAAAGTAAGGGGGTTGATACCATTTCGCCATGTTTGGGTCGTAATCATACCAGGATGGAGGAACCGTAGTAATCCCCGGTTCAGCTTCGTAAATCACGGGTAGGGAGCTGGTGCGGGCTCCCGGGGTACAACCGGTGAGGATCAATAACAGCCCCACAGCCAGCCCTAATGCCGCTTTCATGACCCGCCTCCGTTTAGCCGGTTTGATTTATTCTAGCCCCAGGCGATACTCCATATTTTAATTACATGTATGGGTTAAAGTAGGGTGGGGTATACCACCGCTCCATGGATGGGTCATTATTATACCAGTATGGGGGCACCGTGGTAACTCCAGGTTGAGCCTCGTAGTATGGCTGAGAATAGTAGCCGGGATAAGTCGGGGCACAACCGGAAAAGGCCGCCAACAACCCCCATAACGCCCAAAAAAGCGCCTTCTGGAACTTTTTCGACTTTATTTTGCCAAAATCAAAGACCATAAGTCTCCTCCCCGCTAGGTGCCCGGTTAATTTTCAGCGGTCACTCCGGTTGGGATTCCAATAAGGCATGGTATACCAATATCTCATGGCCGGATCATAATCATAGAATGAGGGTGGGGCATCGGAAATATAGGGATAGTATTCTTCCGGCTTCTGGTAGTATCCCGGGGGAGCGCAACCCCACCCTAACACCGCCAGCACTAAAGCCATCCCCATCAGTCTCTTCACTATTTACTCCCAGTATCGATTCGGCCTCACGCCAGTTCGTTCATGATCCGGATGAGGGTCTCCTCTACTTCCTCGGCTACGGGTTGGAGTTCGGGATTGGGAAACAGCGCCAGCAGGGCCGTGGGTTTAATGGTGGCGAGGTGGGTCTTGCCATCTTCCTGGTAAACCGCGATGCGGCAGGGCAGGGCGGTGGCAATGGCGATGTTGTCGTCCAAGACCTTTTTGGCCTGCTGGGGATTGCACACTTCAAAAACCAGACATTCCCGGTCGAAAGGGATGCCCTTCTCCTGCAGTTTTTGCCGGAGATTATAATAACCCAAAACCCCGAACTTATATTTGCCGCATACCTCGGGGAATTTCTCGGTGATTTCCTGGACTTTCTTTTGGCTTTCCACCGCATAGAGCATGGAGTGGCCCTCCCTTATGGGTGATGGGGTTGCTCCTGATCTTAGGGCTGGAGGGGAGGCCGAAGAAACGCCAGCAAATAAGTCATGAAGGCCCGTCCCTGGGGGGCGGGAGTCGGCCTCTGACCCCTTCAGCTAAGATTATTTCGAGACCGTTGCGAAAGTCTTTTGAGGGGAGGACCGGGGGACCGCAGGCCACTTACAATCCCTCCCCTCAAACTCCCCTCCCAACCCCCCTTCAAACTTTGGCAATCGAGGCCTTAAGGCCTCGATTGCCTTAAATAATATTAAGGGGTTGGGGGAGAGGGTTTGGGAGAGGGGGCAGGGGCCGTCGGCCCCTGGCCCCCTCTCCCAAAAACTAATTGCAACAGTCTCTATTTCATCTAGCGGCCGCGCCCTGCCCCGCGCCAGACCGGGAAGCCCTGCTCATCCCGGAGCTTCAGGGTCTTGCCCTCCGCCTTCACCTCGCTGGCCATAATTATGGCTGTCCCGTCCTGGGTGATCTTGGAGCCGGTGACTTCCATGGTTTCCCCCGCCTTCAGGGCAAACTTTTCCTGGCTCAAATACCAGGACGGTCCCAGGTGAACAGTGATGGGCCCCTGATCCGTCTTGAGGACCACGCCGCGATACCTCATCCCCCGCCGACTCCCTGGCCCGAGACTGGGGTAGTTTCCCAGACTCTCCACCGTCCCCTGGACGGTGGTCACGGTCTGGGGATTATACATCTGGGGGCCCATGCCAGGACCGGCGCCTCGGCCGCCCATGCCAGGCCCTCCTCCCCCGCCGCCCATCCCGGGGCCAGGGGGTTGCGCCAGCACCGGCATGGCCAGGGCGATAAAAATGGCAGCAACTAACCCTATGACTGTTCTCATTATTATTTGATCTCCTTTAAAGGGAAATTCCTGAACGCCTCTCTGGCTAAGGATTTAAAGTTCCGGGCAAGGGAGCCAGAACCCCCGGTTCAGGAAACTAGCCAGGAAATTGTTCCAGATGGAGCTGTCGGGGGGATAAGCGCCCGGCTGACATGGAAATGCGGTAAGCCCCTAGCAAGCTAATCAGAAACATAAGCATTATTTTCTGGTTTGCAACGCCATAAAGACTTAGAAAGGGCTTACGAGGGAGTAAGGGCTCCGCCGAGTCAGGACCCGAGGGGGATTTTTTCTCAGGCTGGGGGTCGAGCTGGCTGCCGCTTCACTTCAAAGTGCCACTTCCACAAGACATAGATGGAGGGGTAGATAAACAACTCCAACAGAAAGGAGGTAACCACTCCCCCCACCATGGGGGCGGCGATGCGTTTCATGGCTTCAGAGCCGGTGCCGGTGCCCCACATGAGAGGGGCCAAACCCATGAGGATGGCCATCACCGTCATCAGCTTGGGCCGCAGGCGCTGCACTGCGCCCTCCATGACCGCCTCTTCCGTATCCCGGTAAGTGACCAGGCGGCCCTCCCTTTCGGCGCGGTGATAGGCAAGGTCCAGGTAGAGGAGCATCACCACTCCGGTCTCCGCGTCCAAGCCCGCCAGGGCGATGATCCCCACCACCACTGCCACGCTGAGATGGTAACCCAGGAGGTAAAGCAGCCAGATGGCCCCCACCAGGGAGAAGGGCACGGCCAGAAGCACGATAATGACTTTGGTGAGGGATTGGGTGTTAACGTAGAGGATGAAAAAGATGATGGCCAGGGTGATGGGGATGATCACCTGGAAGCGCTGCCGGGCCCGCTCCATGTATTCGAACTGGCCGCTCCAGATGTAGTTGTAGCCCGGGGGTAGGTTTAGCTTCTCCTTGATTGCGGCCTGGGCTTTCTTCAAGTAGGTGCCCACGTCGAGGTCCCGGATGTCCACATAGATCCAGGCGGCGCGCCGGGCGTTTTCGCTGCGGATCATGTCCGGACCCTGGTGGATGTGGATGGTGGCTACCTGTTCCATGGGGACCTTGGCCCCATTCATGGTGGGGATCAGGACTCGGCGCAACTCGGTCAGGCCCTCCCGGAAGTCCTGGAAATAGCGCAGGTTGACGGGATAGCGTTCCAGGCCTTCCACCGTTTGGGTGAGGGTCATGCCCCCCAGGGCGGTGGCGATGACATCCTGGATGTCGCCTACGGTGAGGCCGTAGCGGGCCGCCTCTCTCCGGTTGATGACAAAATCCAGGTAATAGGCGCCGGTGACCCGTTCGGCAAAGGCGCTGGCGGTTTCGGGGATGGCCTTGAAAATGGCCTCGGCCTGCACCGCCAGGCGGTTCAAGACCTCCAGGTCCGGGCCCAAGATCTTGAAGCCCACCGGGGTTTTGATGCCCGTGGACAGCATGTCGATGCGGATCTTGATGGGATAGCCCCAGGAATTGGCCAGGCCCGGGAACCTCACCGCCTGGTCCAGCTCCCGGATGAGGCCTTCCATGGTGAGGCCCGGGCGCCAGTATTTGGGGTCCTTGAGGCGGATGGTGGTCTCGATCATGCTCAAGGGGGCCGGGTCCGTGGCGGTTTCGGCCCGGCCCGCCTTGCCGAAGACATACTCCACCTCCGGAAAGGTGCGGATGATGCGGTCGGTCTGTTGCAGCACATTTTTCGCCTCCGTGATGGAGATACCCGGCATGGTGGTGGGCATGTACAGGAGGTCCCCTTCATTAAGCGGCGGCATGAATTCCGAGCCCAATTTCGACAGCGGATAAATAGTGGCCGCCACCAGGATGAGGGCCACCAGAATGGCCATCAGCGGAAAGCGCAGCACCGCCTCCAGCAGCGGGTGATACACCCTCATGGTCCAGCGGTTCAGGGGGTTGCGCGCCTCAGCCGGAAGCTTACCCCGCAAGAAGGCCTGCATCATCACCGGCACCAGGGTCACGGCCAGGACCGAAGCCGCGGCCATGGCAAAGGTCTTGGTGTAAGCCAGGGGCTTGAAGAGCCGGCCGGACTCCCCCGTCAGGGCGAAGATGGGCAGGAAGGAGACGGTGATCACTAACAGCGAGAAGAAGAGTGAAGGCCCTACCTCCTTGGCTGCCTCCAGGATCAAGGGTCCCCGGGGCGCGTCGGGGGGGGCGTGTTCCACGTGCTTGTGGGCGTTCTCAATCATGATGACCGCGGCGTCCACCATGACCCCGATGGCCAGGGCGATGCCGCCCAGGCTCATGATATTGGCGCTGATGTCGGCCTCATACATGATGGCCAGGGCTATCAGGACCCCCAGGGGCAAGGTGACAATGGCCACCAGGGAACTGCGGAAGTGCAACAGGAAGATGACGCACACCAGGGCCACCACGAGGATTTCTTCCACCAGTTTCTGCTTTAGATAATTGACAGCGCGATCAATGAGATGGGTGCGGTCGTAGGCGGGCACGATGCGAACTCCGGGAGGAAGTCCCGGCTTGAGTTCCTCCAGTTTCTGCTTGACTCCATCGATCACGGCCCGGGCGTTGGCTCCGAAGCGGGCCACCACGATGCCGCCCACCACCTCGCCCTCGCCATTGGCTTCGGCGAGGCCGCGCCGCAGCTCCGGCCCCAACTGGACCCGGGCGATGTCCTTGATGAGGATGGGCGTGCCTTGCTTATCCGCGCCCACTACGATGTTTTCCACATCCTTAAGGCCCTTGATGTAGCCCAGGCCTCGCACCATGTACTCGGTTTCGGCCCTCTCCACCACTCGGCCCCCCACGTCCTGGTTGGACATCTGGATGGCCTGCTTGATCTTGGAGAGGGGGATGCCGTAAGCCGCCAGGGTATTGGGGTCCACCACCACCTGGTACTGTTTGACGAAGCCGCCGATGCTGGCTACTTCGGATACGCCCGGCACTTTCTGGATTTGGTATCTGAGGTACCAGTCCTGGATACTGCGCAGTTGGGCCAGGTCAAGCCGGCCGGTGGGGTCTTCCACCACGTACTCATAGACCCAACCCACGCCGGTGGCGTCAGGGCCCAGGGCCGGGGTCACGCTGGGGGGTAATTTGCCCCGGACATAATTGAGGTACTCCAGGACCCGGGAGCGGGCCCAATAGATGTCGGTGCCGTCCTCGAAGATGATGTAAACAAAAGAGGCGCCGAACTGGGAATATCCGCGTACCACCTGGGCCCTGGGCACGGCCAGCATGGCCGTGGCCAGGGGATAGGTCACCTGGTCTTCCACAATTTGGGGGGCCTGCTCGGGGAATTCAGTGTAGATAATCACCTGGACGTCTGAGAGGTCGGGGATGGCGTCCACCGCCAGGTTATAGGTGGCGTAGATGGCCCAGACGGTGATGATCACCGTGATCAGCACCACCAGGAACCGGTTGCGGGCCACAAAATCGATGATTCGGGCGATCACGGCTTTAAAGCCACCTTTTAATGTTTGTGACCGGGAGGCATGGGCGTCGGGGGCGCAGCCGGGGCTGCGGGCGCCGCGGGCGCGGCTTCTTGGCCGCCTTCCCTTTTCATTCCGGGCATCATCATCTGCACCGCCTCCCGGAAGCGGGATTCGGAGTCCAGCAGGAATTGGGCGGACACCACCACTTCCTCGCCGCCTTTAAGGCCGGAGAGGACCTCCCGCATGCCGTCGTCGCCTTCCACCCCGAGTTTAATTTCCCGGGGCTCGAACCGCCCCTGCCCCAGGGCGAGAAATACATGCTGTTTGACCCCGGTATCCAGCACCGCCTCCGCGGGTACCACCACGGCCTGGTGGCTTACGGGGGACTGGATTTTCACCTGGGCGAACATTTCCGGCTTGAGTTTTAGCTGGGGGTTGGGAAACCTCAGGCGCACCTTGGCAGTGCGGGTGGCTTCTTTGAGGTAAGGGTAAATGTAGTCAATGGTCCCGGCAAAGGTCTCTCCGGGCAGATATTGCAGGGTCATCTCCACCGGTTGCCCCACCTTGATCCAGGGGAGCTCATATTGATAGATCTCGGCATCCACCCAGACAGTGGAGAGATCGGCCACCTCCAATAGGGCCATGCCGGCCTGGACGTACATCCCTTGAGTTACCATGCGCTTGGTAACGATGCCGTTGGCCGGCGAGGCCAGGGTGAGGTGCTTTTTTACCTCTCCCGTTCTTTCCAGGGCGTTGATCTGAGAAGGGGTAATGTCCCAATAGGCCAGGCGCTGCCGGGAAGCGTGCACCAGGCGCTGGGCCCCTTCCTTAAGCTCGGGGAAAGGACCTTTTTCCAGACCCTTAAGATTCTTTAAGGCCAGGAGGTATTCCTGCTGCGCCGACACCAACTCCGGGCTGTAAATGCTCAGCAGCGTCTGACCCCGGCGCACCGGGTCCCCGGTGGCATTGACCAAGAGGCGCTCCACCCAGCCGTTCACCTTGGTATTGATCACCGCTAAGTTGCGCTCATTAAAATTAACCAGGCCCACGGTCAGGGTGGCCCGGGACAGGGGGCGCACCTCCACTTTGGCGGTCCTAACCCCCATGGACTGGATGGTGGTGGGAGACACGGCAATGGCGCCAGCAGCTGCGGCCTCGCCCTCTTCTTCATAAACCGGCACCATGTCCATGCCACAGGGCGCCTTCCCCGGGTGGTCCGAGACGTTGCGGGGATCCATGGGATCTACCCAATACTTGACCTTGCGTTCTTTCTTGGGGGTCGCGGCAGCCGGTGGGGAGGGCGCTGCCTCTTCATAAACCGGGACCAGGTCCATGCCCATGGGGTCCTTGCCCGGCTTGTCGCTGATAAACTTGGGGTCCATGGAGGAGACCCAGTATTTTACCTTCAGGCCTTCCTTGGTAGCCGCAGCCGGCGCCACCGCCGGAGGCTGGACCGGATAGACCGGGACCAGTTCATGGCCCTCGGGGTCCTTACCCGGCTTGAACTGGATGTAATTGGGGTTTTTGGGGGAGACCCAGCAGATGGCCTCCTTTTTGATTTTCGGATGGGGGAAGATAACCCCGGTGCCATATAAAACCGCCAAAATAATCAGGGCCAGGGTGACTCCAATTCCCAACCCCCACCAAAGATGGCGCCGGGGTGAAGGGGTCATTTTTTACCTCCATGTGGCCGGGGCAGCTCCTGGCCCACCAGCCACTCCAGTTCGGCCCAGTTTTCTTCGAAGTCCTTGAGATATTCCTGCAGCTGCAGTTCGGCATTATAGACCGCGATCTGACTCTGGTAGAGCTGGCCGAAGTCCAGGGCCCCCACCTGATAAGAGGCCAGGGAGGCCGCCACCGCCTGCCGGGCCTGGGGCACGATGCCCTGCTCCATGAGGGCAATCTGCTGGGCCAGGCGCTGGAGTTTGGCATGGCGGTCCTTGATGGCCGCGGTAAGCTGGGTCAGCGCGGCCTGGTGACCTTCCCGGGCCGCGCTCTCCCTGGCCAATTCCTCCCTGATGCGGGGCTGGATTTTGGAACCGTACCAGATAGGGACATTAAACATGACCGTGGAGGCGAACATGTCGGCTTGTTTCTGGTTCATGGGCGGACCCAGGGTCTCCCGAAAAGCCGTAACCCAGGGAGATCTTGGCGTCGGGATAATACTCCTTGCGGGCCAGGTTCACCGCCTTCTCCTGCTTGGCTATCAGAGCCTTCAGGGCCTGGAGCTGAGGGCGGGTTTCCGCCCTAGCCAGCAAATCGTCCAATTTGAGGGGGAAGGGCCGGGGCTTCAGGGCCTGGGGCCGGGCCAGGGGGGTCTGGGGCGGCTGATTGCGCAAGGCGTTCACATCGGCCCGGGCCGACTCCTGCTTCTGGGTCCACTGCAGCAGGCGGTCCAGGTAGTTGCCCAACTCCACCTGGGCCTGGAGCACGTCCGCCTGCATCCCCTGGCCCACCCCGTAACGGGTTTCCGCCACCTTCACCACTTCCTCCCAGAACTGTTTGTTCTTCTGGGTCAGATCAAAACCGGCATAAGCCAGGGACAGGCCCCAATAGGACATCACCACCTTGGCCCGGATTTCGTTGGCCTTATCCTGATAAGCCAGGCCGTCGGATTTGGCCTGCTCGCCGGCCACCTCGGAACGCAAACGGCGCTTGCCCGGGAAGGGAAACTTCTGGGACAGCTCCACCATTTTTTGGGTCATGGGGTCCTGGTTCAAGCGCCAGGTATCCACGGGGACATTGCTCATGCCAAAGGAGACTTCGGGGTCTTCCAGGGCCCCGGAGGACTTGATCGTCTCTTTGGAGGCCGAATGGATGGAGCCCATCTGCTTTAGCTCCGGGTTGGCCTTCAGGGCCTCGCCGATCAAGGCCTGTAAATCGGGGGGCAAATTGGCGGGGCTTTGACCCCTCAAGGAAGTTGCCAGGGTTAGAGTCCCGGCCAGGCTAAGGATCAGGAGCAATGCTACCCGCAAAAGTCGCGGCTGGTAAGTCATCAATCCTTCTCCCTCATGGAAATAACAGCATTATAAGCATGATTTAGAGGTAACACAAGTTGCGAGGCTTCCATTATCATCCTGGCCATTATTTCTTAATGTCTGTGCGCCTCCGGTCGTTGCGGTGGGGCCGGCTGTCCCTGCCCTGGTATCTGCTGCGGCATCTGGCTTTTCAGATTGTTAAGGCGCTGCTGCATCTCTCGCAGCTGAAGTTGCTGCTGCTGTGCCATTGGCGGACTCTGGGGATTACCCATTTGCTGCATCATCTGACCCATCTGGTTCATCAGGTCCAGCATCTGCTGATGTTGCTCGGGGGTCATCTGACCTCCCATCATCTGCTGCATATCATTCATCATGTTGGACATCATCCCCATGTTATGCATCATGCCCTGGCCCATCATATGTTGCCCGCCCATCATCATCTGCTGCCCCGAGGCTCCGCCGTGCATGCCTCCGCCATGCATCTGGGCGGCGGAAATTCCCGGTATCATGATTAAAACCGTGCTTAAGATAATTGTTGTTACCCGCATAAACTCTCTCCTTTTATAAGATTCCTTTCCTTTATTATTATTCGCTTATTCGCCCGATAACCATTCACCATGAAGATAGCCTCCCAGGGCGATCCTCTTCCAGGTCCTGCTAAAGGTACACCCGCGAGGGCCACCGGTCTACTAAACCCGGTGGCCCCGGGTTTTAGGGTCAATACCAGTAATTCATTTATTGCCCGCAGGACTCTTTTCCAGAATTACCCGTTGTTCCCGCAGCTTTTGAAGGTACTTTTCAGGGTCCTTCTTGAAAGTATCAATGCAGGCTGGGCAACAGAAGTAAATTCGCTGGCCCTGATAATCGACGTAGATATCCTTGTTGATCTTGCCACCCAAGACCGGGCAGGCGGTCTGGGGATTGCCTTTCTGAAGGGCCATGAGAGGAGCGGAGGGCTCTACGGCCAACCCGGCCCCAGCCATGAAAAGCGCCAAGACCAGTCCTAAAACCAATATAATCATTAACTTTTTCATTGCTTTTCTCCTTGTATTTAATAAGGGATCAGGTTTAAGCAACTGCCCAGATCCCCAACCGGGCCCAGAGCGCATTAGCTATCCAGGCGCGGAGTCAATCCTCGCTGTTACCCAAGGGAAATTAGTTCACCCCTCAGTTACTCCCAGCCATAAGCTCAGGTGTAGTCACTGAAGCGAGGCCTTTGAGAGGTAAAGCACTCCAGAGTTTCCCAAGGGTCTAAAGCTAAGGTAATAAAAACGAACCGTGTAAATTAGATCGGGATTGGCAGAGGATTGAGCTCGGGGGGATGGAAGATGTCGGGTGTGAATAGTTTGGGGGCAATGATGAGAGAGGCAAGACAGTACGGGGAGGCTTGCCAGGTTGGCATACCAGAAGGGGGTGAGAAGAGAAAGGACAGGTTGCTTGAACTGCAGCGACAAAAAGACATGCCACCCTGGGCGGAAGCTCCGCAATGGCCGGGCATATCGGACGGACAACAGTGGCTGGACACGATGCCACTGCCAGACCCATAACAATGGCTGCAACCGGGCTGAGGGCTCCCGACCCAGGCTAGACTTCCCCAGGGCAGAAAAAGGACGGCGCAGAAGATTACGGTCCATTGAAGGCAACGATATTTGGCTGCCACACCCATTGTATAAACATTATAAAATTCATAAATTAAAAAGGAAAGGGTTTTTCGGTATGAATGCGAAAAATCGTCCGCCAGGCGCACCAGGATGGAAACAGATCGGGTATCTGGCCGCACCCCAAATCCGGGGATGGGGGCAAGGTGGGGGATTAATGCGTCGGGACTCTACTTATGGTTCGATTCGATCTCCTTCTTAAGGAATTTACCATGGGTTGCAGTCTCTCTTGAATAATATTGGCTGCACTTATTGATCCATTATTAGTAAAATGCACCACATCGTACATATATTCTTTCTCCTGTGGTATCTCTGCGGCCAAATCTATTACCAGGATATTATTTAGTATCCCTACTTCCTTGATCGCTTGATTAAAGAGATCATAGATTCTCTTGTACTCCTGGTATGATATTCCCTGCTGTGTTTCCAACCCCTTTATTTGCTCTAAGATTTTGGGATCGGGATTATTCTTCAGCCTGTTGGCTTGGGTCATCAAAACCGGAGTGATAGTTCTCGCCTCGCAAACGTTTATAAATAATTGCAGGTTCATTTTAAATTCCTTGAGAAGATAGGGTGTATCAATAGCTATTCTCTTCCCCCTGACATGTGCGAACTCATCCACTTGAGATTTAATCTTGGTCTTGGGATAAAAAGTTCTTCTTATTCTTTTTTCCATATTTTTGAGCTCATCATACAAATTGGGGATGACTAAATTTATAATCTCCTTTGAACTAAAAGTATAAGGCCTTATCTCGATTAGAGGTGATCTGGAGGGATTGGTATCCCAGTACGTTTTTTCGTAGAGCAGGATGGTCATGTCATTGATATTATGCATCATTATGACAATATCGGGCTTGAGGGACATCACCTTGTTCAATAAAATGTTAATGGAATGCAGGGAGTTGTTACCGCCTACGCCTGAATTATAAGAGTTAACCTTCAATTTCCTCCGTTCTTCGATGAGCCGGCCCACCAGATAAGGAAACCTTTGGTCCTCTTCCACATAGTGGCAGGCAGTGGTTGAGCCGCCAAAGAAGATTAAGGTCAGGTCCGGATTTTCATGGATCTTCGAAGGAACAATAAAACCATCCCGGTCGGTTCTAAACAGGTATTTTTGGGCAATTAAGGAATCAGACTTTTTTATTTCATCTTCGCTGGGGCTGATATAAGCCGAATACAACGGCTCGTACTCTCTCAATCGGATAAATCGCTTGATGCCGGACCGGTGCACTCCGGATTTGTAGGCCAGGATCTTTTCGGTGACAAAAGTCAGGGCCAGAAGGATCACCAGCAAGGAGAAGAACAGCGTCTTCTTGGGGTTCTTTTCAAACCAGCTTTTCCGTGGAGTCCCTGGGGCCGGTGCTGGCTCAGGCTCCAGGCTCTTCATCTTGCCGGTTAAACTCATGATTTTCTCAATTAGGTGTCGTGCCCAGGGCCTGATTGGTAATTCTGGTTCAATAGCGAATAGATAGATAGATAAGCATTAGGGAAAGGGGCTCTCCCTGTTTATATGTCAAATATTACAGAGTAATAATCAGGGGCAGGATCATGGGCCGGCGCTCCAGGGTCTTGAAGAACAGCCGGCGAAGGGCCTTGCTCGCCTGGGTCTGGGTCTCCAGCCAGTCCTGGGTGGGTTCGGCGAGAGCCCGGTACACGATGTCATGGAAAATTTTCCGGGCCTGGGTCAGCATGGGCTCCTGTTCTTCCTCCAGGGTGAAGCCCCGGGTGATGAGGTCCGGTTCGGAAACGATCTTTTTAGCCACGGGGTCCACCGCCACTATGGCGATCACCAGGCCGTCCGCAGCCAGATGGTGCCGGTCCCGGAGCACGATGCGGGAGACGTCGCCCACCCCCTTGCCGTCCACAAAGACCCGGCCCACTTCCGCCTGGCCGGAGATTCTGGCCCCCTGGGAATCGAAGCGGATCTGGTCGCCGTTCTGGGCCAAGAGGACCCCGTCTGGGGGAATCCCCACAGCCCGGGCCAGGTGGCCGTGCTTGACCAGGTGGCGCATCTCGCCATGGATGGGGATGAAGTAACGGGGCCGGGTCAGGTTCAAAAGCAGCTTCAACTCCTCTTGGGAGGCATGCCCCGAGGCGTGGATGTCGGCCACCTCCTGGTAAATCACCTCCGCGCCCAGGCGGTAAAGATTGTTGATCACGGTGGTGATGGCCCGCTCATTGCCGGGGATGAACTTGGAGGAGAGGATTACCAGGTCCCCCTTGCGGATGTGGATCTGCTTGTGGGCCTCCAGGGCGATGCGGGCCAGGGCGCTCAAGGGCTCTCCCTGGCTCCCGGTGGTGATGATGATGGTCTGGGCCGGGGGCAGCCTTTCCAGGTCCCCCACGTTGATCTCCAGTCCCGGAGCCACTTCCAGATAGCCCAATTCCTTGGCGATGCGGGTATTGATAATCATGGACTTGCCGTTGAACAACACCTTGCGGCCGAACTTGGCGGCAATCCGGATGATCTGCTGCATCCGGTGGATATGGGAGGCGAACATGGCGATGATCACCCTTCCTTCGGCCTCCCGGATGATCTCTTCCAGGGTGTTGCCGATCTCCCGCTCGGACAGGGTGTAGCCGGGGCGCTCGGCATTGGTGGAATCGGACAGCAAGGCCAACACCCCCGCCTCGCCGTAATGGGCAAAGCGGTTCAGGTCCATGACGGTCCCGGTCACCGGCGTCTGGTCGATCTTGAAATCGCCGGAATGGACCAACACCCCCTGGGGGGTGCGAAGGCTAAAGCCGACGCCGTCCACGATGGAGTGACACACCCCGATGAATTCAAACTCAAAGGCCCCCACCGTGAGGTGTTCCCGGGCCTTGATCTCCCGGAGATCGGTCTCATTAAGCAGGCCGTGTTCCCGGAGCTTCTCCCGGAGCAGGGCCAGGGTCAGGGCGGTGCCGTACACGGGCACCGGGATTTCTTTGAGCAGGAAGGGCACCGCGCCCAGATGATCCTCGTGGCCGTGGGTGAGAATTACCGCGGCCACCTTGTCCCGGCGTTCCCTCAGGTAAGAGAAATCGGGAATCACGATGTCAATCCCCAACATGTGATCTTCCGGGAACATGAGACCGGCATCCACCACCACCAGGTGATCAGCGGTCTCAAAGGTCATCATGTTGAGGCCGATCTCCCCCAAGCCTCCCAGGAAAGTGAGATCAACCCAATTATTAGTTGGCGTTTCCAGGACCATGGGGGAAATCGGGATCATAGTTTTTGGTTATGGCCTGGCGCACCGCCTCCATGAGCTCATCTTTGCGCCGGAAGGCCTGGGGTTGGATGGGAGGCGCAATCACCACCTGCACCGGGCCGGGGCACACCCGGAGGGAACCGCGGGGCTGGATGAAGCGAGTGCCGTTGATGCTCACCGGCACGATGGGTTGCCCGGCCTTCAGGGCCATGATAAAGACTCCCTTTCTGAAAGGCAGCAGCTCCCGGGTGGTGCCCCGGGTTCCTTCCGGAAAGATAATCATGGAGGTGCCGCCCTGCACTAAAGCGCTGGCCCGATTGAGACTGCGAATGGCTTGATGCAGGTCGGTCCGGTCAACGGGAATGCTGCCCATGCGGGAGAGGGCCTGGCCGAAGATGGGGATGGCAAAGAGCGATTTTTTGGCAACCCACAAGATCTTGCCGGGCAGGATGGAGAGCAACACATAGATATCAAAATTGCTCCGGTGATTGACGGCAAATACATAGGCCTGATCCGGTTCCAGATGTTCCAGTCCCTGCACCCGGACCGGGATACGGGCCATGCGGAGCAGGCTCCTCCCCCACCCCCGAGCCATTTGCTGGGCCAGCATGCCCGTGGGGTCGAAGAAAGTACTGAGAAAGGCCAGCGACGCGAAAACCGCAGTGAGAAGCATGAGCCAGAAATGAAACCACAGGCCCCAAGCCAGCGTCAGGCTTCTTCGTGCTAATGACATAAGACTATCAATAACCAGAAAACCAAGAATCGTCAACCTTTATGGGCAGGTGGGGCGCGCCGTAAGGAAAGCCTGGAGAGGCACCAGGATCAAATAACAGGCCAATCACTTGGAGTTTTCCATAAGTGTAAGGAAGAAAGGAACCTGTTATAATTTTAAGGGGACCTGACCTGAGGGCTGATGGGGCCCCCGAATCGCTCCTTTAAACCCGGTAATCTTATGGCTAGCCCCAAAATCCTTTCGGCCGAATTTAGCCTGAGTGCCCATCAGGTGGACCAGTTGCCCCGGGATCAGTTGCCGGAGGTGGCCTTCCTGGGCCGCTCCAACGTGGGGAAATCCTCTCTCATCAACACCCTGCTGGGGCGCCGAAACCTGGTGCGGGTGAGCGCCACCCCCGGTTGCACCCGGGCCCTCAATTTCTTCCTCATCAACCAGCGCTTCTATTTCGCGGACCTTCCCGGTTTCGGCTACGCCGCGGTCTCCCGGGAGCTGAAGGCCAGTTGGGGGCGCCTGGTACTGGATTACCTGGATCGTCGGGAGACCCTGGCGGCGGTGGTCTTCCTGCAGGACGGGCGCCGCTTACCCGGGCCCGAGGAGAGGTTTCTCTGGGAACTCTTGCTCAGCCGGAGCCGGCCGGTGATTCCCGTCCTGACCAAGGCGGATAAACTGAAGATGGGGGAAAGAGCCCGGCAACTTAAGGGTATCGCCGGGACCCTGGCTCCTTTGGGACTTACCCCGGGAGATTTCTTATGGTTTTCCGCGGCCACCCATGAAGGTCGAAACCGACTCTGGAGCCGGATTCTGGCTTGCCTGAGCCGCGGTTGAGGAGAGAGGTGGGGGGAGGGCCATGGGCCTGAGGCCCCTGCCCTCCCCCCACAACCTATTACTGGATAATTATGTCCTCCAGCCTTCTTTTGGGGACGTGGTGGACGCCCTGGTCATCCCGCCAGTATTTAATGCTGCCTTCCGGGAGAACCTCTTCCAGGACCACGGTCTCTTTGGGTTGGCCCAGGGCGATCACCAGGAGGATTTCGAACTTCTCGGGGATGCGGAGCAACTCTCTTAAGCGGTTCCTGTTAATAGAGCCGATCATGCAGCCGCCCAGGCCTTTGGACCTGGCGCCCAGGAGGATGCTTTGGGCCGCAATGCCATGGTCGCAGCCAAAGTCCCGGGCTATTTTGGTATCGCCCAGGATAATGATATAAGCCGCGGGCCTTTCCCCTGCCGCCGGCCCGGGCCAATCCTTGAGATAACCGGCCCAGGCCAGGCAGGAAAATATCTCTTCGTTCCTCTTGGCCGCGTGGGCCAGCAGGTACTTGAGGGGCTGGAGATTGGCCGCGGAGGCCGACCATCGGGCCAGGTTCACCAGGCCTTTTAAGGTATCCAGGGAAATAACCTCATGCTGGAAAAACCGCCGGCAACTGCGATTGCTCTTTATGAGTTCCTCAATCATGTGGCTCTCTCCGTTCCAGCCGGAAGACTCCTTCCGGGTTGAGAGTGGCGCGCAGGCCATGATCCCTGAGGAATTCAGTCAGGGGGCGGCCCAGGAGCAGCTCCGTGGCTGCTTCCGTCAAGCCCCAGTCGGACAGCAGCATCTGCCTGAGATAATGATCAAAGTGCAAGGCCTCAAACAGGGCGTCTCCGGCTTCAACCTGTCCGGCCCCCAGGTCAGAGAGGGCCCGGGCCACTAGGTCATAGGCGCAGCGCTCCTGATGGGCGCTGATCAGGTCCCACACCTGGGGCACGCCTCCCAGAAGTTCCCGGCGACTCAGAAGTTCAGGCGGGGCCGGAGGCGGGGCCGGCTCGCCCCAGCAGTTTTGCCGGCGGCATTGCTCGGGCCGGTCCTCATAGATGCGGCAGCCTCTGGTGGCAGCCAGATAAAACCAGCATTGCCGGCTACCCGGGATTTCCCGGATTTTCAAGCGCTCTTCCTTAAGGGTGGTCACCTGTCCCTCCCGGGAGGTAACCTGCTCCCCGGCTCGCAAAGTATAGACCTCGCTCCAGGTGAGCACTTCCCGGTGAAACAGGCCCAGGTCCGAGGTGAGCAGGGTGGGGCTGCCCCGCTCGCAGCACTCTCCGCAACGGACGCAGCTCCCCCGGGCGACCTCAGCGCGTTGCCGGGCTACGGTGGTCAAGCCGCGCCAGGCTCCGGCCCGGGCCTCGGGAGCAAGAGCGTTCCAATCCTGATAAATCTTTTCAAACCCCGCGGCCTTTTCGATTTCCTGGCGCAAGACCTTGAAGCGGCTGCTTTTTAAAGGCGCGCCCAGGATTTCGCTAAGGTATTCCTGCCAGAGGGAGGCCATCACCTCCCGGGGGCCCCGGGCCAGGGCCACCCAGGGGTCTTCTTGAATCTTGCCCAGAAATTTCTTGGTCGCCATAAGTATCCCTTGGATTTGATTCTTTGGGGAGGGGGCCAGGGGTCGCGGACCCCTGCCCCCTCCCCAAAACCCCACCCCCAACCCCTTATAGATTCTTATTTGGCCTGGGCAAGCGGAGCGGAAGGCTCCGCCCGCCCAGGCCAGCGTACGCGGGTTGGGTGGGGGGCGTGGGGGGAGGGCAGGGACTTCAAGTCCCTGGCCCTCCCCCCACAGATCCTCATTCCTGCCGCAAAAAGTTCACCAGGCCCAGGGTCAATTCCGTCATGGCCTCCAGGTCCAGGTTTTCCAGGACGTCTCCGGGGCCATGGTAGTGCGGGTTGCGCATAAAGGCGGTATCAGTGAGCATCACCGCGGGGTAGCCCTCATCCCAGAAATTGGCGTGATCGCTCAAACGCACCTCCGGCAACAGGTAACCCCCCAAAGGCGCGGCCAGAGTGGCGGTGGGCAGGCGGCAGCCCTGTTTTATGGCTTTATCCAATTTCTCCAAAAGGGGCCGGGAGCGACGGTCGCTCACCAAACCGATAAAGTTGCCGGTGGTGGGATAACCCATAAACCGCAAAGTTAGGGGCAGTGATTGGCTCCCGGGCTCCTGGCGATAATACCCCACCATCTCCAGGCAAAGCATGCCCAAAATCTGGTGCTTTTGCTTCCGGGCCTTCCGGGCATAAACCCGGCTGCCCATGTAAGGGGTGAAAAAGGCGGGAGGTTCTTCGCATGTGAAGCCTATGAAGGTCCAGGGCCGGGGCAAGGTGACGCCCCGGGCCAGGCGGGCCACCTCCAGGAGCACCGCCACCCCGCTGGCGTTGTCATCCGCCCCGGGGGTCCCGGCCACCGTATCCACATGGGCCCCGAGGATGTAGTAACCTTCAGGCTTCGGGTCTCCCGCGATGATATTGCTCACTTCCAGGCGCTGGTAGATGAAGGTTTGGCGCCGCACCTGGTAGCCCATCTGGGCAAAGCCTTGAAAGACGTAATCCTCTGCGGCTTTGAGATGTTGTGGACGGTAAACCGACCGGTCTCCCAGGGTGACGCTCAAATACTTCAAGTGGGCCAGCAGGCGGGCCTGAAGGGCTTCCCGATTTATGGCTTCACTCCAAGCAGTGTCCAAAGCCCAACCTTTACCGGAGCAACCTAGATAAATTAACAGAATCGCCAGGTTAAGAAGATACTTGTACCCCTTGCCGCCACTCACCACTCCTCCCTCTCACGTCGGCCCAGCAGCCAGCCTTCTCCTAGATTTTCCAGCCTCTTAATGCCTATTTTCCACGCGGTTAAGGCATTTGGCAAGGTGGTTTTTATATTGACAAACAGTAGGGGAGGGGATAAAGACAACCGGGGGCGGGGTAGCTCAGTCGGTAGAGCAGCGGACTGAAAATCCGCGTGTCCCCAGTTCGATTCTGGGCCCCGCCACCAGGAATATCAAGGGTTAGCCGGTTTCAGGCTGCCCTTTTTTTATGGAATTGTTAACGTTTTGACTAACATTTTCATATTCCAAAGCAGATGATCTTCTAAGACTACTATCTCTCCCTAATATCCAAAACCCTAAGAAAATCTTGAACTCTCTGGGCATTGATTATAAAAACTGTTCTCTCGGTCATTTCGTGCATTTCCTGTATATCTCTTCCGAGTGAAGAAGCAAGGTTGGTTGCCAAGCTCTTCCGAAACCGAATATATGGGACGGTCTCAAAAACGCTATCGGGCGGAAGACAACCATCTTTAAGGGAAACAGACTCTGGTTCGAAATGCGAAATTATTAATTCCGCTGTGGTAACGATCACTGGGATATAAAGTCGGTAGAAATCATAATCAGCCGGGGCATGCCGCTTTTCTTGGAGAGCCAGGGCTTCGGTTGCCTCGATAAGCTCTGCGGCTATACGTTCCAAGAGGGTCCGGCGCCCTTTTTCTTGGCCAGGGATCGCGCAAAATTGCGATTCAAATGAAGATGGATCGGCGGTTCGATCCACCCACCCGAATTTATTCCATTTCCCTTCAATGCAAGCGTATTTTGACTCCCATAGGCGAGCATGATAGCGTTGATTAGGCTGAGGATCAGGGATTAGGAACACCCATGCTGTCTCCCGAACGCGCTTGCACTCAATCACCATGGCGTCGTCACGCTTATATTCGGAACTTGTTTTAATTAGTACAAGATCTAAAAAACCTTCATACTTTGTATTATCGGATTGCCATGGATGTTCTTCTAAAAAGACCCTCCATATTGAAGTTGATTCTGCAATATTAGCGACCCGAATTTGCAGCGGGAAACCCGATGAATTTGCGATGGACCTGGCATGTTTTTCAAATTCATTGCTCATTGTTCCTTCCTCACAGTGATGCTGGAAAGGTTTAAGGCAATTTGACTATCTAACCACTCGGTATATTTGGCCATGGCCCGGTGGAGATCATCTACCGAGGGTTTCAGCTTTCGCGCTTCTTCAAGGCTTAGATATTTTCCATCGTGACATTGAATTTCTCTCCCTACAGCAACGAATTTCGCAGATCATTTATTCGTTGCTTGGTCTGTGCGAGCCACGCACGGAATACGTCATCACCGTGAAAAAAATTATTGCGAACCGGAGTTAAATTTTCCATCATGATAGAAATCAGTCTTTGGTCGTTGTATTTCTCTGCAATTTCAATCGCGGATATTCCATCCCGAAATCCATTTATACTTGTTTGGAAAATTGATATGGGATTATTAAGTGCGGTTTGTGGAGGTGGCAGTTGCAGAACAGGATTTAACTCGTCAGCATACGTCTGATATTTTTTTACAAACCCGTCCTCATCGAAGATCGCGCGGTTAAGGGCGACGGTTAAATTACTTAGGTCATTTAGCTGCCCAATTAAAGCCATGGTATCTGGCTTTTTTCCTTGCCTTAAAACAAGGTCGACTTGCGAATTCCAGATACCCAAAAACTGCTGTTTTTTTTCAACAATGTTACCGCCTTTTGTGTTGAGTATCTCCAACAGATCAGTGAGAGCATCGGCAATATCGCTTTTGTTACGCTGCGAATAGAACTTTTTTTTAGGCGGCTCGGTTTTGAGTGGCGAAACTGGAGCAGATGCCCGCTCTCCCGGGGTCATAAGCTGGTAACGCCAAATCTCACCGCCAACAGTCATGGCGATACCAATGATCGTAAAAATTAGGCCGATGATTATGAGTTCTGCAGGCTCCACGAACGGTCTCCCCTTCTTGTGGCGTTCTTTAATGTGGTGCCACGTTTTTTCTAATAGACGCCAGCTAGACAATATTATTCCAACAATATCCATATTCTACCCTGACTCCGACTCGCCCCTCCTTTCTCTATATCACCTTTCAGCCAGAATGTCTTGGTCAACATTTGGTCAACAACTTCCTGAAAATAACCCCCTTTTCCCTTGGGTTTCCCGGCTTATCCCTTAGGCGGCGTCCTGAGGCTAACCTGTTAATATCCCTGTATCTCTGTTTATCCCTGCCTATCCCTGGAAATCCGCAAGCCAGGACTGAAAATCCGCGTGTCCCCAGTTCGATTCTGGGCCCCGCCACCAGTGATATCAGTAACTTATCCCATTTCCTAGTCCTTCCCCAGAACTGCCAAGAACCGTTCACCGCCCCGAGTTTCGCTCCTGAAACAGGATTTAGCCAGGCCACCCAGGGACGGAAACCCTTTACAATCTGTAAAAATTAATGACACTCCCCCTGGGGCCCGGATGGGCGGCTTTCTTCTCGGTTAGAAAAATATCCCGGATTTCCCAGCAGTTAGGCCCAATGGTCCCTTGGTTTTTCTCCTGGCATGAGGGTTGCTTATTGTTGGCAGGGATGGTTTGTGCCTCGTCCTGAGAGGTTTGAGGCCAAACCTAAGGATAAACGCGGGGCCTTCGATGGGAAAGTCCCGGAGGTGCTACGGGCGCGGCCGAAGAGCAGCAGGGCAGTAGGGGTTTAGGTATTAATTTTTAGGCAAGTGGGCGAAGATCATGGAAAAGAGGCTCCAAGTAATAATTTGCGATTTCGCTCACCAGCTTAGGCAAAACCCCGGGTAAGTAACCCCATTCTCGATTTTTCCAAGGGAGGACCAGACCTAATGCCATTTACCAAAGAGATGTATCTTAAAAGTTTTAAGGATATCAGCCAGGCCTTGAGCTCCACCCTGGCGGTAAACGAGGTGCTGGATCAAATCGTCCGGAAAATCGCCGAGGTCATGAAACTTAAAGGAGCCACCATCCGCCTGTTCAACTTCGAAACCAACACCCTGGAATTGTTAGCGGCATATGGTCTCAGTCAAAAGTATCTTGATAAAGGCCCGGTGGATCTGGATAAGAGTGTGGCCGAGGCTTTGACGGGCCGGCCGGTGGTGGTCCAAGATGCTACCTCTGATCCCCGTATGCAGTATCCCAAGGAGGCCAAGGCCGAAGGCATCGCCACCATGGTTACCTGTCCCATGAAGGCCCAGGGCAAGGTCATCGGGGTATTACGGCTGGTAACGGGTGAGCCCCGGGAGTTCGCCCCGGAGGAAGTGGACTTTGCCTGCTCGGCGGCGGACTTGGGGGCCCAGGCCATAACCAACGCCGAGATGTTTGAAGCCCGCACCCGGGAGCTGAAGTTCCTTAAGGGCATGCTGGAGGTCTCCAAGGCCATCAACTCTGCCCTGGAAGTCCAAGAGGTGCTGCGACTGCTGGTGAAGACCGCCACTACTGCCCTGGACATCAAGGGCGCGGGGGTTCGCCTGTTGGATGAAAAGCGTCAGACCCTGGAGTTGGTGGCCTCGCATGGGTTGAGTGACCGTTACATCCACAAGGGCCCGGTGGCGGCAGACAGGTCCATTGCCGAGACCATGATGGGCAAAGTGGTCTCCATTTATGATGTCTCCGAAGACCCCAAGGTCATGTATCTCAAAGAGGTCCAGGAAGAAGGGATCAAATCCATTCTGTCCGTGCCCATCAGCCTGAAAGGGAAAATAATCGGAGTGCTGCGCATTTACACCGGCGAATATCGTCACTTCACCGATGATGAAATCACCTTTATCTCCTCCATGGCGGAGCAAGCCGCCCTGGGCATGGAAAATGCCCGCATGTACCAGAAACTCAAGGGGGAACATGAAGACTTGATGAAGGATATCTTTGGCTTCATCGGTTATACCCGAGTCGGCACCTAACCCATTTAACCGCTACCATCGTCATTAAAAAAGAGCCAAGGCAGGGTCAGACAGGGCCCTGCCTTTTTTTGGGTCCTCCCCAGAGCCTCTCCGCGGAAAAATTAAGTAAGCCTTCCAGGCGTCTCCCGGGTGCAAAGTTAATTTGCCAAGCTTTGGTCACATTCGTTGGCTTGGCCCTAGGCATGGGCTGGGTGGTTTCCCAGGGCCGCCGCAGGCTGACTCCCAAAACCCCGCGCACCCGGGAAACCTGGAGCGTAGCATAAAGGACTTGGAGCTTGCTCTGGGTCTGGGTTAAAATTGGGGCTCAACGTCGAACTCTGCTAGCAGGTGCTAGATCTTTTGAGCAAAAGACCCACTGATTAGAGCGACTGAGTTCTTTGCCAATGGGGTACGCCAAAAGTAACTTCCGGCCTTGTGGCCTTTCTTTACCGGTCCTGGTCCTGGCCATGTCCTGGTATCTCTGGTTTCCCCCTGGGACGTGGGCTGCTGAGAGCCTGCCACCGCCGGGGGAGCCCACGTCCTTATCCGAGCTGGAAGCCAACTTCCGTGCCAGCGTCCTTCGGGGATGGCGCTGCTTTCAAACCAGTTTTGCCCAGGATGGGGTGGCCTGCGTGGATTGCCACCGGCACCATGAACCCATGCGCCGGTGGGCCGGGGCCTACCCCAAGGTGGAGGTATTCGACGGTACCCCTTACCGGGTAAAAGTATTGAGACAGGTAGTGCTGGAGGCCCTGGAAAGGCACAGCGATCTTTCCCCCCAGCGAAGATTGGCTTTAGTGGAAGACCTGGTAGCCTACCTTGCCTGGTGGGGGGAGGGAAAGCCCATAACCCCTGGTCATTCCCGGGCGGTTTCTCCCCCGGCGGAAGACCTCAGGTTGCTTAAGTCATCGGCAGAAAGAGGCCGGCGGCTTTTCAGGCAGCCGGAGCTGGGTCCCTGTACTCAATGTCACGTCAGGGGGGAAAGAAAAGTTGCCCAGGATAAGATTCCGCTGGGCCAAGCCGCGGCCACCTTCCCCCGCTATGTGCCTCAGGCGGGGCAGGTTATGTCTCTGGAGGCTTATCTCTCCTGGCATCTTTCCGCTCGCGGCCAGAAAGGCCAACCCCCGGAGAGCGACACCGTCACCGGTCTCGCCGCTTATCTTGCCAGTCTGGCAAAGGGCAAAAGACTTATTGCAGGTCACAGAGGGAGCCGAGGCGATGAGTAAACGTGGGCGCGCATAGAAGAGGCAGCCTAAGGTCCTGGGCAGCATGGCTTCTAGCCTTGTTAGCAACCTTTACGGGATTAACTTACCTGGCGGTGGCCCAGGCTGGGGAAGAGAGGGAGACCCGCATCAGTGGGCAGATGCGCGGGGCTGACAGCGGCAATCCCCTGGCCGGGGCCATCATGCTGGAAAGGGGCCGCCTTTATGGAAAGAATTACCAATATGGGGGACTGGTGGACGAGAACGGCTAGTTTTCCATTAAGGTCAAAGAAGGCGGTGATTATGGCCTGCACCTTTACGCCACCGGGTACATCTACTTTCCCTTGGGGATTAACGTAAAAGGGGGCCAAGACAATAAGTTCGCCTTCACCCTGCCCCCCAACCAGGCTCTGAAGGACGCCCCCGTCATCTCCAAAGTCGTCTTTGAGCAGGTGGCCCAGAACCCCAACCGGATGGTAATCAAGCTTTCGGTCCAGGACCCCAACCATAACTTGTCGCATCAAGTATTAGGGGCGAATATCCGCACTCAAGAAGGGTTTATTTTCCCGCCGCCATCGTTGGTCTTTCCCTGGACGCGTATATACCCCAACGGAGTTTATACCCTTGAATATGATACCCAGGGCCGGCCTTTTGATCCCCAAGAATGGCTCTTTGTGGCCGCCAACAACCGTTGCTATAACTCCCCGGTGTTGCGCTATCCCTTTACCCAGGAAGGGATAATCCCGGCAGCCTCCAAAGCAGGACCTGCCCCATCCGCCCCACCGGCGGGAGAGGCCTTGGGTTCCGAGGCCCTGTTGGACCTGGGACGTCGGGTCTTTGAGAGCAACTGCGCTATTTGCCATTACCCGGATAAGACCGGAACCAAGGTGGGGCCCGGTTTGCAAGGGCTCTTCCAGAGGAGCCTGACCCCGGCTAGAAAGATCCCGGTGACCGAAGCCAATATCCAAGGCCAGATCCAAAAGGGAAGCGAAAAGATGCCCCCTTACGACTTCATTAAAGGACGGGAGCTGGATGCTTTACTGGCCTATCTCCAAACGCTTTAGAGCGCCCATTTCGGGTTGAGCCTTAGGGAGCTTGCTTCACCCCCGCACCAATTATGATGGGGAAGAAAGAGGCGATGATGCGCACTTTGGAAATCTGGGGCTTGCCCGAGGAGCGGGGCCGCAGGCACGGGCAGGTCCTGGGGGAGGAAATCCGGCAGATGCGCCGGGCCCTTTTGGCTTATCTGGCCCGGGTCAGCCTGTATGTAGGGGCCGTGCCCCTTTTCGGGCTGCTCCTTTGGCAGGCCCGGGGTTTCTGGCCCTTTCTTCCCTCCCGGTTGCGGCAAGAGTTGGCGGGGGTGGCGGCCGGCGCCCAGGTGGGCCTGGGATCCATCCTTTTGATTAATGTGCTGGATGACCTTTCTCATAATTTTCCCCAGTGTTCGGCCCTGGCCGCGGGGGAAAGCCATTCGCACCAGGGCTCCTATCTTATGGGGCGTAACCTGGATTACCCCCTGTTCATCGACATTATGGTAAGGCTCCAGACCTTGATCATCATGGAGCCGGATCGAGGCCAAGCCCTGGCCTCCCTGGCCTGGCCCGGATATGTCGGAGTCTGCACCGGCATCAGCCGCGTCGGCGTAGCCCTGGCGCAGCTGGCCGCCATGACCACGGACCGCACCTTGAAAGGCGTGCCTGCGGCCCTCCGCTTCCGGCAGGCGCTGGAAGAAGAGGACACCCTGGCCGGGGTAGCCCGGCGAATCCTCAAGACTCCGGGCACCGTGGGCAACAATCTCATGCTTTGCAGCCCTAAGGGGGCGGCGGTGCTGGAATTGACGGCCCGCCGGGGGGTGATCCGCTATCCCCAGAACGGTCTCCTCACGGCTACCAATCATTATCAAAACCCCATCATGCAAGGCCTGAAGGGGCCATTCCCCAGGCGGCTCCCCTTTTCCCCGCTATCCCCCTACCACTTTACCGAGGCATACAGTCAGGCCCGGGAGGTGCGGCTCCGGGAGTTGGCCCAGGGCCGGACCCTGGACCCCAGCGAGCTCCAGGGGATTTTGGCCGATCCTCAGATCGCCAACCTCGGCACCGCGGTATCCGCGGTATTTTCCCCTTCGGAGCAGATCTTATGGGTGGCGCGACGAGATCTGGCTCCCGTAAGTCAAGGGCCTTTTGCCGAAATTAAGTTGTGGGGCTGAACCGGCCATAAATTTGGCCGGATTCGGAGGCATTGGCCAATAAAAATGGAGCCGCGCCCATTTCCCAGGCTCAAGGCACCAGATTTAGACGAACAGGCTGGGTTCCCGGTATTTGACGCAGGGCGTCCAGGCCCCCAGCGGCCTTTTACAATCCTTGCACGAGATCAGGCCCTGGCGTTGCTTGTAGTAACTTTGCACCACTACTTAAGAAAATTAATGTCAAGAAAACTTTAATAATTATGTAACTCTTTCTAATTTATTAAAATACTTGGAAAGTCCGATAAAGATTTAGAACAAGTGGGGGTTAGTGTTTCTTACCAGGCCCGGAGGTGGTAGGTGCAGGTGGCCTCGGCCTTTCTTCTGGCGTACCATTGCCGGGGCGGTCCTGGCCTGGGGTTCTCAAGCGGCAAATCAGGTCGGTCTCGGTTTACCGCTAGGGGGAGATGCCCGGACTCTGAAAAAGATTGATTTTTTACCAAAATTTGTGCTAACATCCTTTCCCCGAGAAGGGTTGCACTTGGAGCAGAGAATCTTTTAGGGGTTAAAATCGGGGAAGGAACTTCCCGGCACCGCTTTGGGACATAACCAGCTAAGGATGTGGCATAATCTCGGATTACCTGGGAAAAATTAATGTCTATCTTGACTTTTTCATTTATAGACCTATCTATTCCTAAGAGACGGCTGGCGGAACAAAGCGTTCCTGAGATTCAGACCTCTCTCGGCCTGGTCAGCAGTCCGGGTCATCACTTGGAGGATAGAGGCCGAGCAAAGAGAAATACGGCTTCCGGGGACCCTGGCGTTCGCTGTCTGGAACTGGTGTCTTCCGTTAGCCCTGATGCTTAAGAAACTAAACATGTTGTTTCATAAAATTAACTTACATTAACTCTTGGCTTAAGGAGTTGCCTTCTTATTTTCATTAAGTTTTTCGATATGTTAGCCAATATGCCAGAATAATAATTCTCTGGCATCATTATTGCTGGTATATTGAAACCAGAAAAAGCCAAACTCAGTGCGAGCTGGGGACGGAAAGCCACGGGTCTCCTCTAAGGAAGAGAAGGAGATAGCCGGGTTACCTGGAAGGGGGTAGCTCGGCTTTTTTATTGGGGGCCTCCATTTGAGTGCCGTTGCTGAATAATCGGGGGGAAGTGGCGGCTTGACCCGCCAAGGGTAATTATGAAAACCAAGCAGAGGCTGCTCTTGAGTCTATCGGCTTTGGTGATTTGCTCAGCCCTGGCTATTTCCTGGGCTGCGATCCCCGCCCAGGCCTCAGGATACAGCCGCTATGACTTCACCTACTCTTTCACCGACGGCAGCCAGGATAAATACTATGGATACGTCTTTGCTCCCACTGGATTCCTTGCCGTGGGCTCGTCTCTTAACAACCAGCCGCAAACCTTGGGAGGTGGCAGGATTGACGGTTACTACTATATTACTGCTGAAACTACGGGATATGACAGCTCCTATGACGCTCAGGAGTATATAACCTCCTATTATGACGGAAACACAGGGAAAACCAGCTATACCCTGTACAGTAGCACAGGCCAAAAAACCACCGATCACTCCCTTTACGTATCCGACCGTCGTTATTCCACGGAGCAGGGATATGTTTATGATCCTTCGGTCCCGGATGACGATGCCTTTTTTGGCAACTCTGAGGTCTGTTACTATTTCAACCCCGGCAAAGACCAAGGCAACGATTTCCTGGCCGCATATATCACCGACCTGTCGTATTGGGACCAGCCCGATAGATATCCTTCCAGCTGTTCCGAGGTGGCTTCCGCCATTGTCCTGTCTTATTGGGATAGTCACGGGTACTCAAACCTTATTCTGGCGGATTGGCAGAATAGTTGGCCTGATGATACCGCCAACAGCCCCAGCTCATATGTAAACTTCATCGGTACTTTAGCCTATGACATGAACTGGACTTGGTACGGGACCTATGTGAACGCTATCGGTTCAGGCCTGCTGAAATATGCGTCATCGCAAGGTTATTCCACCAGTAGTTCGGGCTCCTCTGGGTTCACCTATAAATTTGATGATGTCACGGATTATCGGTCTAGTAGCTGGAACGATTATAAGGCGGCCATCGATGCCGGACAGCCGGTAATTGTGGATTTACGGTGGGCGGCGGGAGGCCATTCCACCGTGGGGCGAGGATACTGGAATGATGGTCATATCCTCACAGACTTCGGCTGGGGTACGGGCTATACCAATCAGAAAATCGACTGGTTCCAAAACTATGTCGGGTATAGCTATTGGACCGCCTGTGTTACTGATTTTACCTATCTTTATTATTCCTATTGATGCTTGGTTCCATATTGTAAGAAATCTCCTATCTTCCCCCAGGGCCCGGCTCCAACCCCATAATAATCTTGATCCTTTCCTAAGGTTGCCGCCATTTGGCCTTATTATCAATACTTCCGGCCTGGGGCAACCTCCGCGTTTTGCTTTGCCACCTGAAGGCAACGGGCTCCCTCCTCCCCTTTAAGTGCCGGGACGGGCATTCTTTAGCATGGCTATGGGCTTGGCCATGGCCAGAACATGGGTGTGGATGGAGGCCAAGGTGTGGCCGGGAGTTCCCAGCATGAGATGGCAGGCGTCCAGGGCCGATTTCAGGCGGCACCCCAGGCCCAGAAAGGTGACATTGGGCACCCCTTTAAGCAAGGGTAGGGCGGTGATGTCAGAGCAGCCCCCCAAGGCCCCTCCCGACTGGGGCAAATCCATTCTTCCCCCCTTTTCGTAATTCACGGCATAGAGGAGCCACATGACCTGTTCACTATTTGCCGTAAATACCACCACCTGGGGCCTTTCCCGGAAGGCGGACAGGGGGGCGATGAGCACGGCCTGGGTCTTACCCCTTTCTAAATAAGTGGATTTTAGAATGGTGGCGGCGGAAGCCTCCTCAGTGGCGAAGAGCCCCACGCCGTACTTTTCCAGCACGCCGTCGTCCAGATACCCCTCCAGGTCCTTTTCAAACCCCAGTACCGAGGTTCCCAATTTGCACCCCATCTGCTCCTTTCTAAGAAGCAGGCGTCTGCCTTCACCGGCCCATACCAGGGCCTGGCAATAGCTTTTCAAATTCTCTAAGGTAACCGGAAGGTCCGGGGGCAGGGGGTCGGTCTCCAGGTAAAGGGTCACTCCTACGGGCTCATACTTAAGTCCCAGGCTGTTAACTAGGTCACGGGAAAAGGTTTGGAACTCGCTCATGGGTAACTCCATTAGGTTTGGTGGGTAATAGTAAGGGAAACTTCTTTACCCCAATATGCGGCTGAGCGCTCCCCAGGGATGGAGAACCCAGGCCAGGGTTGAATTCTATCCTCCCTGCCGGCTGAATTCAAGTTCAGCTTTTCTGTCCGGTTAGCTGGGGCATGGGGACAACCAGATTATTTGCGGTCGCCTTATTATTTATATCTCCCCTAAATAGTGCCGATAAGCTAGCTGAGATAATCCCAAAACGTCCTCCCTTTTCTATTTCCAGCGGTCCAGGTTCAGGCCCTAGGCCCAACCTGGTGACCGAACTCCGTAATCAGGCTAAGATGGTCAGAGCCCGGACCATGATGCCAAGATATGGAGGAAAAAGAGCAAAATCCCTTCAAGGTTTCTATTGATCGAGGACCACCCTAAGGATGCAGGAAGCCGAGGAAACGCTATAGGCTTCGGGGGCGAAAGTGCGATTCCTGATAGAAGCGGCACCCATGGGCATCGGGGTTAGTGTGAAGGACAGGTATATCTATGCCAACCTCGCCTTGGCCAAGATGTTTGGCTACGAGAAGGCCGAGGAGATGGTGGGCACCCCGGCACCGGAGCTTTATGCCCCAGGTGAAAGGGAAGGGGCCGTACAACTGGAGCGCGGCCTCTTGGCTGGCCAGGCCATGCTTCCCTTTTATGAGGTAAAAGGGCTTGCCCAAGACGGAACGGTTTTTGAGGCGGCGGTGTGGCCCGCGGTTATCGAGTATGAGGGAACCCCGGCGATTTTGAGGTTTATCATAGATGCCCGTAAGGAAAAGGCCTGGAGGGCCCGGTTGCTCCAGGCTCGGAAACTGAAGGCCATTGGCACCCTGGCCGGCGGCCTCGCCCATGACTTCAACAACCTCCTGGGAATCATGCAGGGTTACACGGAGATGGCGCTCCATAGTTGTCCGGAAGACAGCCCTATCAGACCCAGGTTGCAGCGGGTGCTCAAGGCCGGCAAACGCGCCAAGGAATTGGTAGCCCAGATCCTGGCCTTCAGCCGTCCGAAACAGTTAGACCCCCAGGCGGTGCAGGTCAGTGCCATTATCACCGAAACCCTCAAGCTCCTTCGGGCGATTTTGCCCAGGACCATCGAGTTGCGGCAACGCCTCGCCGCCCAGAGGGACTCAATTATGGCGGATCCCGGACAAATACGCCAGATGCTGGTTAATCTTTGCGCTAATGCGGCTCAGGCCATGGGCCAGAAGGGGGGAGTATTAGAGATTAGCCTGGAAGAGATTGATCTTGAGCCTGCCGCGGCAAGGGAGCATCCCGATTTGCCTCCAGGACCTTACCTGAGGCTAGCGGTGAGCGATACTGGCCCTGGCATGGACCCGGAGGTTCTGGAGCGGATCTTCGACCCGTTTTTCACCACCAAGGCTCCGGGCGAGGGAAGCGGCATGGGATTGTCCATGGTTTACGGCAATGTCAAAGCCCACGGCGGAGCCATCGCGGTCCACAGCGAACCGGGAAGGGGCTCCGTCTTTCAGGTGCTGCTGCCCAGGGGGAAAGAAGATTTTACTGAACCCCAGGAGAATCTCCTGCCCGGCGGGCAAGGCGAGTGCATCCTGTTTGTGGATGATGAAAAGGCCCTGGCCAGCTTGTGGCAAGAGATCCTGGAGAGCCTGGGATATGAAGTGGTCGCCAAAACGAGCGCCCCCGAGGCCCTGGAAGTCTTTCGCCACCATCCCGACAAGTTCCATCTGGTGATCGCCGACCAGGTCATGCCGCACCTGACGGGTATGGAGTTGGCCCAAAAAATCCTGAACCTGCGGGCCGATATCCCGGTAATCTTATATACCGGATTCAGTGAGACCATTTCGAAGAAGCAGGCCAAGGCCATGGGCATTCGGGAATTTCTGACGAAGCCCCTGGCTACCAGGCAGGTGTCAGAGGCCATCAGGAAGGCCCTGGGAAAAGCTGAATGATGCAAACGTCTCTTCCTTTCCCCCATTTACGAAAAAGCAATGAGGCTATAAGGGGAGCTGAGCAGATCAAGCCAACCCCCAGGGCCAAAGTGCTAATCATTGATGACGATGAGATGATGTGCGAGATGCTCTCTGAGGTGGTCACTGACCAGGGACATGAGAGTAAGCATGCTCTAACCCTTAAGCACGGGCTACGGATGGCCTCCTCGGGGACCTTTGATGTGGTATTTCTGGATGTGCGCCTGCCGGATGGCAGTGGTCTGGAGGTTTTGCCCACCTTCCGGGAAACGCCTTCTGTCCCTGAGGTGATCATCATTACCGGGGTCGGCGACCCGGATGGGGCGGAGCTGGCCATAAAAAACGGCGCCTGGGATTATATCGAAAAACAATCCTCCATAGAGCAAATGTCTCTGGCTCTGGTGCGGGCCCTCCAGTATCGGGAAGAAAAAAAGGTTAAAAGGCCGATGAAGGCCTTAAAACTGGAGGGCATTGTGGGAAGCAGTGCGCCCATGCGAGCCTGCTATGACCTGCTGTCCCAGGCGGCCAACAGCGACGCCAATGTGCTCATCATGGGGGAGACCGGCACCGGGAAAGAGCTCTTTGCCCAGGCGATCCACGCCAACAGCCTCCGGGCGGGCCGCAAGTTTGTGGTGGTGGATTGCGCCGCGCTTCCGGAGACCCTGGTGGAGAGCGCCCTATTTGGCTATGAGAAGGGCGCCTTTACCGGCGCGGACAAAGCCCAGGAGGGGCTGATAAGGCAGGCTGACGGCGGTACCCTGTTTCTGGACGAGGTAGGCGAATTGCCCCTCATCATGCAAAAAGCCTTTCTGCGGGTGCTGCAGGAACACCGTTTCCGCCCGGTGGGGGGAGGACGGGAAGTGGCCAGCAATTTCCGGCTGGTGGCCGTTACCAATCGGGATCTCGATAAGATGGTGCAAACCGGACAATTCCGCCATGACCTGCTCTTCCGCCTTCAAGCCCTCACTATTGAGCTGCCTCCCCTGAGGGAACATGCTGAAGACATTAGAGAACTGGCTCTGTACTACATGGATCGGCAATGCCGTAGATATGAGATAGGGCCTAAAGGCTTTGCCCCGGAATTTTTAGGGGCCTTGACGGCATATCATTGGCCGGGAAATGTCCGGGAGCTGGTCAATGTTCTGGATCGGGCCCTGGCCGAGGCCCGGGATGACCCCACCCTTTATCCCAAGCACCTGCCCAGCCATCTGCGCATCCAGGTAGCCCGGGCCGCGGTGGGCAAGGAGACACTGCCTAAAAGCAGCCCCGAGGAAAGCCCTGGTTATCCCCCGCCGTTTCCTCAGTTGCGGGAATTTCGCGATGTCGCCATTAGCGAAGCAGAAAAACAGTATCTGCAAGAATTGATTGCCCTGGTGAGTGGCAAGCTCCAAGAAGCCTGCCGGATCTCCGGCCTGTCCCAGCCTCGTTTGTATGCCCTGCTAAGTAAGCATAAGATCTCCAGACGCAAGTAACCCTCGCCGTTTCCTGCCTAACCAGCTATTTTATTTGCTTCATAAAATGATTTTTCAACGCGCTGGGGCCCTCTTTAGGTGCAAAATCTCTCCGCCGCAAGGTTGATTATTCTTTCCCAATAAATTTCTCATTTCCCAATAGCTATTTTAATCTTCCTGTGGTTTGCCTTTTCTTTCTAAAAATATAACTAATTAATAATATTAATAAAATTATGAGAAGGTTCCCTGGCATATTTCTTGGAGAAGTAGTTCTCCAAAGGAGATTGGCGTCCCGGTAAGAGAAAAAGGAAACCCTATTTCCCCAAGCGCTCAGCTTTGGAAGCAAGGAGACGGGTATCCCTTTCTTCATCAGCCCCAAAGCCTAACCCAAAACGTTCTGGAGGGTCATGAAATGGAGACGATCAAAAGGTTTTTTCTGGATGAGTCCGGGGCCAGCGCGGTGGAATACGGCCTGCTGGTGGCCCTGATCGCGGTGGTGATCATCACGGCCGTTACCACCCTGGGCACAAACCTCAGCAGCAAGTTCAACGCCGCAGCCACCGCCATTGGCAGTTAATCGGACCCGGGCGGGGGGCGGCTAGCGCCCACCGTCCGTTTCCAGGGGTCCGGTGGTGACCCCACTGGGCCGCGACCTCCTCAAGGCGAGCCTTATTGCTTGAGGGACACCAAATGGGAATCCCCAGTATTCTTTTGGATGATGGGCCCGGCTCGGTCGCGGTGGTGATCATCGGCGTCCTTGCCACATGGGGAAAACATCAGAACTAAATTTACTATCGCCAGCGACGCCTTGAAGTAGTAACGCCGGGGGTGGACATGCCCACCCTCGTTTGGCGAAATGGCAAGAATCCCCTCTGGGCCGTTTTAAGAAACTTGGAAGGGCTTCCATGAGGGGAGGCGCAGGTGGCCGGGAGATTCAGCTCTTCAAGAAACTGCGGGATAGCGACCCGGAAGAACCGGAAAGAGGCCCGCGATGTCCAACTTGATGGCCCAGGCTAACAACTGGCTCAGTTCTCACGGCCACCTGGCGCCGCCTTTGCTCCTCAGTGTGTGGATCGCCTGGGGAGACTTGAAGACGCGTCGCATTCCCAATTACCTCACCCTGGGCGGGGCTTTGGCCGGGCTGGGTTTTCAGTTGGGGCTCCATGGCGTGCCCGGCTTATCTACAGGCCTCATGGGAATGGCCCTGGGTTTCTGTTTCCTGTTTCTCCCCTACCTGTGGGGGGGCCTGGGCGCGGGAGACGTGAAGGCCCTGGCCGCCTTGGGCGCCTGGTTGGGGCCCCGGGGCATTTTCTATGTCTTCCTATATATGGGTATCTCAGGGGGGCTCTTGGCCCTGGCAGTCCTTTGGTGGCGGGGCCTTCTCTGGTCCAAAATCCGCCAGGCCTGGGTTTCCCTGGCGAATCGGGTTCTTTGCGGCCCGGGTGGCGTAGGGAGCGCTTCCCGGGCCAGCCAGACTGAAGGCATTCCCTACGGGGTGGCCATGGCATTGGGCATGCTGTGGTTCCTGTGGTGGGGGGATAATCCATGTTCCTGAGGCCTGGCCCACTCCCTTCGGGGGCCCGGAGAACCGTGGGTGCGGTGGCCGTGGAGTTCGCCCTCTCCCTCGCCGTATTTCTGTTGTTGTGTCTGGGGATCAATGAATTCGGCTTTGACTGGTATGTGGAACATGTCATCACTCAGGCCAGCCGGGAAGGCGTCCGGTATGGGGTGGTGTACCGCACCCAGGCAGATGGCAGCCGTTTGCCGCCGTCACAACTGAACCCGACCATCCAAGAGCTGGTGACCAGTTACCTGGCCATCTTAATAACTACCGACACTTGTACGGCGACCGTAGTCAATAATCTGGGTTATCAGACCGGGGAGGCCGGAGAGGATCTGATCGTGCAGGTAACCTACCAGAAGGACCTGGTCGGCCTTGGGGTCCCTGGTGCCGTCCCTGGAAAATATTACCCTGACGAGCCGAACCGTCATGAAGTGTGAGTAAGGATCATGAGACTACCCAAAGGCATTATCTATATCATCATGGCTTCCTCGGTGGGCCTGATGGCCATGTTTACCGTGGATCGATACACCACGGCGAAGATCAAAGGCCATGTCAAACCCACGGGACCGGTGGTCATTGCGGAAAGCGACATTCATCCCGGCACCGCGCTTAACAGTAAATTGATCAAGGCGGTGGCGTGGCCCAAAGAACTCATCCCTCCCCAGGCTGCCGGGTCTGCGCCTGAACTGGATGGCCGGGTGGTGAAGGCCGAGATCAGCAAGGGCGAGCCCATCCTGTTAACCAAGCTGGCCCCTGAAGGCACTGCGGCTGGCTTAAGCGGGTTGGTGAGTGTCGGCAAGCGCGCCTTTACCGTCAGGGTAGACGACGTTTCGGGGGTGGCCGGCTTTATCCATCCTGCGGACCAGGTAGATATATTGGCAGAATTGCCCATACCCAATTCCCAGGAACATTTCTCCAAGACTATCGTCCAGAACGTCAAGGTCTTGACCGCGGGCCAGGTCTGGGAGCAGAAAGGGGATCTTAAACCCACCGTGGTGAGCGCCGTCACCCTGGAGTTAACCCCGGAGCAAGGAGAGGTGCTAAACCTGGCCAGCAATCAGGGGAAAATTCGGTTGGTCCTGAGGAACCGGGCCAGTCTGGATTATGCCGCGACCCCAGGGGTGGCCACCTCCCAACTGATTAACCGGGGCGACAAAATAGCGACCCCAGAGGTTGCTCCCGCCCCCAAGGAAACCAAAGAGGGCCGCACGGTGGAAGTGATTAAAGGATTGGCGCGTTCCACCGCCTCCCTTTAGAGCCGGGCCACAGGGTCGGGGGTTTCCCAGGCTGGGTCAGGGGAGGGCAGAGGAAGGAGGGGATTATGGTGGGCCTCCAAGCAGTTGCCACCAAGGCGCTAATCTACTGGATGGTACTTTTTTTAGCAGCCGCGCTGGGCTTATTCTGGGTGGGCCGCCCCCCCATGCCCGTCTAGGCCAGGGACTCTGGCTAAATTGAGGGAGCTGGTCAAATGAAGGTCCAGGAGACCGCCAACCCTACGGGCGCTTTGACCGTTTCCATTATCCACGGGGATCATCCCAGTTCCCACCTCAAGGAGCTTTTGGAAGGTATTCCCCAGATAAAGATAGTGGATCCGGACAGCAGTCCCGAGACTTTGTGGAGCCTGCCAGGGGAAGAGGCTCCAGATATGGTCTTGGTGGACCTGGATGGGGGCAGCGCCATTCCCGGGTGGCTGGAGCGCTTAACCCAATGCCTGGCCCGCACCGCGGTCCTAGTCTGTTCCCCCAGCCGGGATGCGGATTTTCTCATCCGGGGCATGCAATGCGGGGTACGGGAGTTTCTGCCTTTGCCCTTGACCCGGGCCGATCTGGAGGCTGCCGTGATGCGGGTCCGCCTGGCCCAGAAGCGCCTCCGGGGCGATAAGCCCCAGGGCCGGGTCGTGGCCATCACCGGGCATAAAGGGGGCGTGGGGTGTACCACCATCGCCATCAACCTGGCAGTGTCGCTGGCAGAAACATGCCCTGACCTGGTGGCCCTGGTGGATCTGGGGCGGCCTTTTCCGGACGTGGAAAATTTTCTAAACCAAGAGGTAACCCATACCATTCTCGACCTGGCCCAGAATCTTTATCACCTGGACCCCGATTTTGTCCAGAAGACTCTTAAGTCCGATAAGTACAAATTGGGTATTATCCATGGTTCCCCAGACTTTCGCGGGCTAGAGGTTATAGCCTCCGAGGGGCTGGCAAGGTTATTCAATATCCTCCGGACCTTATACCAATGGATCATCGTGGACCTGAGCCATTGGCCCGATGAGGTTTATCGCCGGGTTATTCAGGATGTGGATCAGGTGCTCCTGATTACCGAACTCACAGTCCCTGACCTGCGAAATTTAAAAAGGATGAAATTGATTTTCCAAGATTGGGGGATCGAGGCGGAAAAGGTAAAAGTGGTGGTCAACCGTCATGTTAAGGGCGGGGACCTGAGCCTGGCGGAGGTGGAACGGATTATGGGACAGCCGGCCTTCTGTACCCTCCCCAGTGATTACTTCGCCTTGATGGAGGCCGTGAACCAGGGATTGCCACTGGCCGCGGTGGCCCCCAAATCTAAGATCTGCCTGGGCTTGCAGCGCCTGGCGCACCAGCTTCTGGAGCAGGTCCAACCCGCGGCCTTAAGAAAGAGGCCGCGGCAGAACGGTTGGCGTCGCTTTCTATCCTTATGAGGAAGAGGGGTTTAAATGGCCTGGCTAAAGAGTGACCGCGAGATAGGGCCAGGGGTCAAGATGCGGCCCGCCGGCGATGCCGGCCGCCCCAAGCCTCCCTCAGATGGAGGGCGGGAAGCCCGCCTTTATGCAGTCAAAAGTCGGATCCATCACCGTTTATTGGATCGTCTGGATGTGGTGCACCTGGAAACCCTGGCCCCCCAGCAAATGGTCAAAGAGATCAAGGAGGCGGTGGGAATTCTGCTGGCCGAGGAAACCGAGCCCCTTAACCTGGCGGAAAAGGCCCGGGTGGCCCGGGAACTGGAATTCGAAATTCTGGGGCTGGGACCCTTAGAGCCTCTGCTGCAGGACCCCACGATCGCCGATATCCTGGTGAACGGCCCCAATCAGGTTTACGTCGAGAGAAACGGGCGCCTGGAGCTCACCGAGGTACGCTTCCAGAACAACGACCATCTCTTGAAGATCATTAATAAGATTGTGTCAAACGTGGGCCGTCGCATCGATGAATCTTCCCCCATGGTGGATGCCCGACTGCCGGATGGTTCCCGGGTTAACGCCATCATCCCTCCCCTGGCGCTGGATGGCTGCTTGCTCTCCATCCGCCGGTTCACGGTGCAGCGGCCCACCCTGGAGGATTTGATCAAGCGTAAGTCCCTCAGCCCAGAGATCGGGGCAGTGTTGCAGGCCATTGGCGTGGCCAAGCTTAACATCCTCATCTCGGGGGGCACCGGGGCGGGCAAGACCACCTTGCTGAACATCCTCTCGGGCTTCATCCCGGAGGCCGAAAGGATCATCACCATTGAAGATTCAGCCGAACTGCAACTGCAGCAGGAGCATGTCTGCCGCCTGGAGACCCGGCCCCCCAATATCGAAGGCAAAGGAGAGATCACCCAGCGGGACCTGGTGCGAAACTGCCTGCGGATGCGGCCGGACCGCATCATCGTGGGCGAAGTGAGGGGGGCGGAGGTCATTGACATGCTGCAAGCCATGAATACCGGGCATGAAGGGTCTATGACCACCATCCATGCCAACACTAGCCGGGACGCCTTGATTCGCCTGGAGACCATGATCTCCCTGTCCAGCGTGACCATTCAGGAGAAGGCCATGCGCCAGATGATCTCCTCCTCGCTGGACCTCATCATCCAGATGGCCCGGCACATGGACGGCTCCCGTCGCCTCACCGCGCTATCGGAAATCACCGGCATGGAGAGCGGCGTAATCAGCCTCCAGGATATTTTTGTTTTTGAACGCCACGGAATTGAGCCAGAAGGACACGTCATGGGGGAATTTGTGGCTACGGGGGTGCGGCCCAGGTTCGCCGACCGTTGTCGCATCTTCGGCGTGCCCCTACCTGAGGACATCTTCACCCCCACGAGAAGAGTTATCAAGCGGCATTAGGGCCCAGAGGAGGGCCTTAACCGGGCTTCAGGCCTAGCGGGGGCCAGTTATGCATCTTACCAGAGGGGATATCCCTTACGCCCTGGGCCTCTTGGGGATATTTGGGGCAGTGCTGTTGTTGGGGCTGGCCATTTACTCCTTGGCAGTGAGCCCTATCAGGCGGCGCTTCCAACTCCAGCGGCGTCTGCGGGCCCACCTGAGGAAGGAGTCCCGGGATAAAGTCTTTAAATCCCCCCATGACGAGCAACAGAGCCCCACCCTATTCATAGGTAGGAGACTGGCAGGCTGGCACCAGATAGAGAATTTTAAGCGGCAGATGCTCCAGGCAGACATCAGTTGGAACCCTGGTACCTTTCTGAGCCTGGCCTGTCTCATGAGCGGCGTCGGCTTTTTCCTGGGCCAGGTATGGGGCTTCTTTTTAGTGAGCTTTGCCTTGGCCTTAACCCTGGGCCTGCTACCCTTTCTCTTCCTGCGATGGAAAAAGGCCCGCAAGACCAACCGCTTTGAAAGACAGATGCCCGCCGCCTTAGAGCTCTTTTCCCGTTCCCTCCGGGCCGGCCATACCCTGGCCGCCGCCATTGATTTGGTGGGCCGTGAGGTCTCTCCCCCCCTGGGATTGGAGATGCGGACGGTCTACGAAGAGCAACGTCTGGGGCTCAGCCTGCCCGCGGCCTTACAGAATCTGAGCAGGCGGGTGGATAGCACCGACCTCTGTTTTTTTATCACCGCGGTGCTGATCCAGTTTGATACCGGCGGCAATCTGGCAGAGATCATGGATAAGATCGCCCGCATGATCCGCGCCCGGATCAATTTTAAAGCGAAAATCCGGGGGCTTACGGCCGAGGGACGGTTTTCTGCCGTTATCCTGGGAATCTTGCCGCTGGCGATTTTTTTGGCCCTCTCTTTCTTAAGTCCAGATTACATCCAGATTTTGCTGCGGGAACCTTTGGGGCAAAAGATGTTGTTAGGGGCGATCATCAGCATTCTCCTGGGGGCTCTCATCATGCATAGGCTGATCCAAGTAAAGGTCTAAAGAGGAAAGAATGGATAGACTCCAGAGGCTGCTGTGGCTCACCAGCTTTGCCGGCGCCTTTCTCTTGGCTTATGGCCTTATCCTTTACTGGGAAGGTCGGCGCCAGGCCAGGATACGGGCGCGCAGTATGGGGACGCAGGTCTCCAGGGTCTTCATCGGGCGAGAGGAGGCCAGTCCTCTCAGGAAAAGGGTTCTCGATTTTCTCCACTCGTCGGGGCGATGGGCCTTAAGAGGGGGGAAGTCCGAGGCCTCTTCGGCCCGGGAGGCCTTAACCCAGGCAGGCTTTCGGCATCCCCAGGCCCTTTCCATTTATTATGGCATCCGGCTTCTCGGCGCCTTGCTTCTGCCCATCCCTTACTTGTCAGCCATCCTTATTCAAAGGAAGTTAACCCTGGGGAACCTGGGCGTCTTCATTTTGCTGGCCGGGGCTGGCTTCTATCTGCCGTATTACATTTTGCTGGTTATGATTCGCAAACGCCAGGATCGCCTCGATAAAGCCTTACCCGAGGTGCTGGACCTGTTTATCATCTGCATGGAAGCAGGCCTGGCCCTGCAGGCCACGATTAACCGGGTAGCCGAGGAGATCCGCGCCATGAGCCGGGATTTTTACAGTGAATTGCAACTCGTCAGCGCAGAGTTGCGTACCGGCCTGCCTCGGGAAGTGGCCCTGCAGAATCTGGGGCAGCGCACCGGGGTGCAAAGTGTCAGGTCCCTGGTGGCCCTGATGATTCAATCGGAGAAGATGGGCACCAGCATCGCGGACGCGCTCCGCATCCACGCTGACTTTGTCCGGGAGAAACGCATCCTTAAGGCGGAAGAGATGGCTGGCAAGCTAGCGGTGAAAATCCTCTTTCCGTTATTTTTCTTCATTTTCCCGGCCATATTCATCGTTATTTTAGGCCCTGCGGCGATCAACCTGTCCAAGGGATTTTTCAAGTAATAAAGGGGAGATAGCCAGATAGACCTTAAATCTCCCCAATTTTCCAGCCCGCTCTCAGAGAGTTTTAGGGGTCACCCTGGAGAACCCTTTAGGGGTTGATTAAGCATTGGCAGCTCAACCAATGAAGCTCTTGATAATCAACCAAGCCGATCACGTCTGGTTTAGGGGCCTCTCTTTCTTCAGCTTGCCCGAGCCCATCGCGGCTTTGTTCCAGGCCCTGGAAGCCTGGGACCTTTACAGTGCCCAGCATTCGGTGCGGGTGACCAAAGTTGCCCTGCGGTTCGCCCATTACCTGGGGTTACCCCTGGAGGTGGTAAGAATCCTGGGAACTGCGGGCTACCTCCATGATATTGGCAAACTAGCCATCGACCATGCCATTCTTCGGAAAACCGGGCCCCTCACCCACGAGGAGTGGGCCTTAGTGAAACACCATCCGGTAATCGGCCAGAGGATGGTGGAGCCCTTAGGCCTGGGGGTTCAGGCAGAAAATCTTATCCTCCATCATCACGAACGCTGGAATGGCCGGGGTTATCCTCAAGGCCTGAGGCAAGAAGAGATTCCCTTGCCTTGCCAGATCCTGGCCCTGGCAGATTGCTACGATGCCCTGACCCACGATCGGCCTTACCGCCGCGCCCGCAGCCGATTCGAGGCCTTGGGGGAAATCGAAGCCGCGGCGGGCACGCAATTCAGGCGCGAATTGGCCCGGGAATTCATAGACATGATTGCCTCCCAGGCCCAGGTCAAAATAGCGGGGAAAGGGAAGGAAAAATCATTAAGAGACCGCCTGGGGTCACCCTTTGAAATAAAACTTTCCAGGGTTTTTAAGTGATGCCAGGCAGATGAAAGAAACCTTACTTCTGGTCCAAGAAAAGTTGTCTTCGTTATTTTTGAGCGTCTCTGGGATGATGACTGTGGTCATGGCCACGGTCATCTTGATGCTTCTGGGGTTGGTATCCCTGGTGGTGGATTTAGGCCATTTATATGCGGTGAAGTGTGAACTGCAAAACGCGGCGGAAGCTGCCTCCCATGCCGGAGCCCGGGCCCTTTTCCCGGTTTCCGCGGTCTCCGGACTAATCCCGGCCACCCCGGATTGCGACCATGCCCGAGCTGTTGCCCTCCAGACGGTTAGCTCCAACCGGGCCGAGGGGCTGCCACTCTCTATCCCTGCAGGAGATGTCCAGGTTGGCGTCTGGAACTGGTCCACCAAGGCCTTGGAACCAACCGCTTGCTCCTCCGGCATCAATGCCATCAGGGTGGTTACCCGGAAAGATGGCGTGGCCAATGGACCGGTAAAACTTACCTTTGCCGCCCTGTTCGGCATGGAGACCTTTGACCTGACGGCTCGGGCCACCTCGCTGTTGGAAGGCATCGGTAAGGTCCCCAAAGGGAAAGGCGCCTTTGCCATGGCCATCAACAAAAATAAGGCACCTCCCCTGGGGGATGGGCTGACCCTGACACCCAACCACTCAGACACCGGCGGTTGGCACGCCTTCTTTGATCCAGCTGCCAATGCCCAAACCCTGAAGGAACTAGTTAACGGTTCCCTCCCCTCTCCAGAAATCAAAATGGGCGACTGGATTAATCTGACCAATGGAGTGGTGGCCTCCGTCTTTCAGGAGATGAAGCGCCAATTTGATACGGTTCACCAAGGTGATTGGACCATCCTGTGCCCGGTGATTCCCGATGGCAATTGCGTCGGCCAGGCCCAGGTACTGGGTTTTTGCGCACTTAAAGTAACGGAAGTCTTAACTTCACCCGACAATCTTATCCGAGGTCAGGTGGTAAGTAATTATTCAGCCATGGAAACCGAGGGCGGCGGGCCGAATTTCGGCACCTTCTCCAGGAGCCCCAGACTGGTGGAATGAGGCCTGGTACTTAGTCCCCCGCGCCATATATCTAAATATGTCATTTCTAGTACCAGCACCCCCACGCCCCCGGATTTCCCCGACCCTACCGATTTCATCGACCTGAGCAAGGCAGTGCGCTTCGACTCTCCAGGGATGGACTGCCATTATTTCGGGGTAGCCCTGGAGTTTCTGTCCCCACTCACCCTCTTCCTTAACCTGCCTGATGCCACCAGAGTCTGGGGCCACTCCTAGTCCCCAGCCCTAAACCATCCCGCGAATTTTTCCGATAGTATTATTTAGTTTAGAATGGTTCCGGCTGACAAAATTTCCGCCCCTTCCCAGGGTCCCGGGCGCGAGGATCAGAGTGAAAGGCAAATCGAAAACCAAGGCGCAACTCCTTGAGGAATTGGCGGGCTTGCGCCAGCGGGTGGCGGAATTGGAGGCCGCAGAAGTAAGGGAGAACCTGTACCGGGCCATTGTTGAGGATCAGACGGAGTTGATAACTCGGTTCCTGCTCGGTGGCATCCTTATTTTTGTTAACGAGGCTTGTTGCCGCTACCTGGGGAAAAAGCGCGAGGAATTGCTGGGTCATAGATTTATGCCTTTAATTTTCCCCGAAGACCGTGCCGAGGTGGAAAAGAACCTCGCCGGCCTTAGCCTGGAAAGCCCCACGGTGATGCATAAGCATCGGGTTTTAAAAGCCGATGGAGAGGTGGCCTGGCTCCAGTGGACTAATCGGGCCATATTTGATGATCAGGGGCGCGTCCTGGAGTTTCAGGCGGTAGGGCGGGATATAACCGAGTGCCAACAGGCGGAAGAGGCCCTGGAAGAGAGTGAAGCCAAGTACCGGGAGCTGGTGCAAAACGCTAACAGCATCATCCTGCGCATGGACCCCCAAGGCCAGGTTACTTTTTTTAATGAATTTGCCCAGTGCTTTTTTGGCTATGGCGAAGAGGAAATACTGGGCCAGAACATGGTGGGCACGATCGTACCCCGGACCGAGAAGACGGGACGCGATCTTGAGGTCATGATCCTGGATATCGGCAAACATCCGGAGCATTACACCAATAATGAGAATGAAAACATGAAGCACAATGGCGAAAAGGTCTGGATCGCCTGGACCAATAAAGCCATCGTGGATGATCAAGGAAAGGTTACGGAAATTCTTTGCATTGGCAACGATATCTCCCCGCGCAAAAAAATGGAGGAAGAACTCAGAAAAACCTCAAATAATCTGCAGGCGGTTATTAATGCCTCACCCTTGCCGATAATTTCCCTGGATCTCGAGGGGCGAGTAACCATGTGGAATCCCGCGGCCCAAAGGGTATTTGGCTGGGAGGCACAGGAAGTCCTGGGTTGGCCCCTGCCCATTGTGCCGGAGAACCAGGAAGAGGCCTTCCGGCAGTTATGGCAACGGCATATGCAGGGGGAGTCTTTCTCCAGAATGGAGCTCCAACGCCAGAGAAAGGACGGTTCCCTTATCGATGTTAGCCTGTCAACCGCGACTTTATATGACTTCCAGGGAAGAGTGACCGGGGTGATGGTCGTGTTGGAGGACATCTCTGAGCACCGCCGGGCCGCAGAGGCGCTTAGAGAATCGGAAGAGCGCTTTAAGCTCCTATTTGAATATGCCCCCGATGCTTATTTTTTGCATGATTTAGAGGGTAACTTTATTAATGGTAATAAGGCCGCCGAGCAGATGGTGGGTTACTGCCGGGAGGAGTTAATCGGCAGGAATTTTCTCACCGTGGCCTTATTGGAGCCCCACCAAATACCCTTAGCGGCTGAATTCTTAGCCCAAGCCAATCAAGGCCAATTTGCCGGCCCGGCGGAATTTACTTTAAACCGGAAAGATGGGGAAAAGGTGACGGCAGAACTGAAAAGCATCCCGGTCAATATTCAGGGAGAGAACCTGATGTTAGGGATTGCCCGGGACATCACCGCCCGCCAGGAGGCCGAGGAGGCCTTCAAGAACCTGGTCGTTAATTCTCCCATCGGCATCTTTATTATCCAGGGAAGAGAGGTAAAACTGGTTAACCCGGGATTGCAGAGAATTACTGGCTATCGTGAGGATGAATTAATCGGTAAGGACTCTAGTGGTTGCGTGGTCTCCGGATTTAAGGAAATGGTGGAAGAAAACACCAGTCGCATGTTGAAAGGTGAAAGCGATCTGCCTTTTGAATTCCCCATTATTACCAAAAGCGGGGAGATTAAGTGGGTCATGGAAACGGTGGCCTCCACCCAGTATAAGGGGCACAGGGCAACCTTGGCATATTTGACCGATATTTCTGAAAGGAAGAGATTGGAAGCCCAACTCCTCCAGGCCCAAAAGATGGAAGCGGTGGGGAGGCTGGCCGGGGGAGTGGCCCATGACTTCAACAACCTGCTGATGGCCATCATGGGTTATGGGGAGATCATGTTACTGGACCTTCACCCCGATGCCCCGCTTTTTCATTATACCCAGGATATTATGAAGGTCGCCGAGCGAGCCGTCGGTTTGACCCGGCAATTGTTGGCCTTCAGCCGCAAGCAGATCCTGCACCCCCGAATCATCAACCTCAATACGGTAATCCTGGACCTGGAAAAAATGCTGCGGCCCATGATAGGTGAAGATATCGATCTGGCCCTCGTGCTTGACTCGGCGCCGAGAGCCATCAAAGCCGACCCCGGGCAGATAGAGCAGGTTATCATGAACCTGGCGGTGAACGCCCGGGATGCCATGCCCCGGGGGGGTAAGCTTACCATCGAAACTGCCAATGTTGAACTTAACCGGGAATATGCAGGTAAATATCCAGGGGTGCCCCCTGGATCTTACGTGATGCTGGCGGTGAAAGACCATGGGGACGGAATAGACGCAGAGACCCTGAGCCATATTTTCGAACCCTTCTTCACCACCAAGGAGGCAGATAAGGGGACCGGGCTGGGCCTGTCCACCGTGTATGGCATTGTCAAGCAGAGCGAGGGTCATATTGAAGTGGACAGTAAACTTGGGGAGGGCACCACTTTCAAAATCTATCTCCCCCAAGTGGAAGGGGCCCCGGAAGCGGCCCCGGCGAGAGCAGATTTATCTACCCCTCTTTGGGGCTCGGAAACGGTTTTGGTGGTAGAGGATGAAGATATACTGCTGGTGGTGGTATCCCGGTTCTTACGAATCTATGGGTATACAGTGTTGGAGGCCCGACACGGCGGTGAAGCTTTGCTCATATGCGAGGGGCATCAGGGACCCATCCATTTGCTGTTGGCCGATGTGGTCATGCCCCAGATGAGTGGACAGGAATTATCCGATCGCCTGACATCCTTGCACCCAGAGATGAAAGTACTCTATATGTCCGGATATTCGGAGGACGCCGTGATCCATCAGGGGGTGCTGGAGGCGGGGGCCCCGTTCCTCCAGAAGCCCTTCAAACCCGAAACCCTGGCGCAAAAAGTACGAGAGGTGCTGGATCCTAGGTAATTAACCTGCGATTCTCTCCTAAGGGCATTGGCAAGATATCTTTAGGATAAAAAATCGGGAAGTAAAAGTATAACCTCCGCTTCGCCAAAGCCAAGCGCGGTGAGGCCGGGCCAATTCTTCCGTACTGCCGCCACCCCTATTTTCCCCGGGGTTTGCCAAATTCATAGATGAGGTAGTCATACAGTTCCCTGGCCTGTTGCTCCGAGAGATCTTTAGCAGTGAAGCTAGGCATGGGTCCCTGGGAACCGTCCGGCAACCTGGGGTCCCGGATAAAGGCCAGGAAGCCGGTGAAATCAGCCAGAGGCGGGGCGCCTTTAAGGGGCAAGGCAGGGATAACGGCGTTGGCTCCCTGAGGGTGACAGGAACCGCACCTGGAGTCGAAAATTTTTGCGCCCGCCTGAAACTCCGGGGGAACGGCTGGCGCCCTGCCCCCGAAAACCAAGCGGCCGCCAAAATACCCCAGGCCCATAACGATCAGAAAGCAAAGAAAGTAAAGGAGCAGGAGCCTCTTGGTGCCCTCTTCCCCCCGAAACCCCAGGATGACCGCGAGGGAAAGGAGCACGAAGAGGGCGCTGGCTAAGAATATCTTGGCTTGGATGGGAAAGAGCCAGACCCCGTGGTAGTAATGCTGCCAATCCATAAAACCCAGCAATACGGTGGGAAATATAAAAAGCCAGGCAAGAAGGGCGCAGTGGCGGGCCGATACTTTAAGAACCGGGCGACGTAGCAGCAAGGCCACCAACCCGAAGATCAAGGCCGCGGTTACCAAGCCTATGGGCATATGGGTTAGGGGGGGATGAATCGGGTCGGTGAACCCGATCTGCACCAGCCAGGAGTACAAAAGATCAAAGATTCTCATGACTCGGGTTTCCTCTGGGCCCTGGGCAGTTTATGGGCCGGATTAGTGGCCATAAAAATTGTGACCAAGCGTTCACATTCTCCCTCTTCAGAGACTCGTCTGCTGCCCCGGAAGACCAGGCTTTGGGGCAGTAAGGAGGGGGCGAGCCTCCAGGCCCGGCCTTGGGGAAGTTTAAATTAAATACACCTTTCTCATTTTCCAGTGGGCCTTGACCAAAACCTAGATATTATTTCCAAATTTTCAAGGCTCTAACCATCTAAATGACAGGTATTATTAGTTAGAGGCGATCCGCCCCAGCAGGTTTCAAGATTTCTGGCTAATATCCAACTATTACCCCACCAGTAATTTTCGTGGAAGTTCGTCTCCACCCGGCCAAAGTCAAAGTGAGAGGCAGGTAGGGCCTTCTTTGACTAGAAATTCCAAGGAGCCTGCCAAATTTCCTTTTTACACCCCCCTTTTCCGTGCCAAGAAGGAATAAATTGATAATATTGATAATAAGGATGGAGATGCCCCCAATATTAATGATCGATCCATGACGGGTGAAATTTCAGGTCATTATTTCCGCCAAGACAAGCTTTTTCATGAACATTAAAGAAATAGTACAGTCATTATTGTAATCTTGTAATATTACAAGAGCACAATATTTTTAGAAAAAACTCGCGGATTTATAGAAAATCAGTTGACAGGATGAAAAAGGCTGTGGAATAATACATCAAATATTTGAGAGATAGTAATTAATTTTGCTATATTGCAATTTTTACTAATTAAATTATTAGATATTCGAAATATAATCTCTTGGAAGAGGGATATTTTATAACAAAGGAAAATAACCATTTTATTGATAAATAATATTTATCTGGGAAAAGAGGGACGCACTAAATTATTGGGGGAAAATTCTACGTTGGCAGGCAAATATTATTTCTTCGACCTAAAGGCTAAACAAATGACTATTAATGCTCTATGTAATAAAAGAGGGATATAAAGTCCAAAACGGAAAAAGAAGCCTTCTGGTTACGAACTAACTTTCAGAGTAGAAGGGGGTGATATAAGGGAATTATAAAGATCGCCAGCTGGTTAAACAGGGAGATGACAGGGTGGAGTTGCAACCCTTTAAATTTCTTGGGAGAGAAGTTTGGCCGCACTTATGCCGCAAAACCCTTTACAAACTGTAAAAATTACTGACAACCCCCCTCTGGGGCCGGGAAGGGCGGCTCCTCTGTGTTACCAAAATGTCTTATATTTCCCAACAGTTAGGCAAATGACCAGGCGGTTTTCTCTCCTGGCACGAGGGTTGCTTAATTGATATTGGGATGGCTTAACCTCTCTGAAGTTAAGATAGTTACTAAAGGAGGTAAGAGATGACCGAGAGTTCCAAGTTCAAAAGGAAGGTGAATGTCGGCAAGCCAAAATTGCCCAGTGAGATCCCCCTGGAGCAACTGCCTTATCATGCCACCTCTTCGCAACCGGTGGTGGATAAGGCCAAGGAGATCTTAAAGAGAGATGGGGTTAAACCGATAACTTATCATTTTGATGAAATTACGGAACCCCAGCGGGCCGCGGTCAACAAAGTTTGGGCGCTGAAAGATGTGACCCTTGAGGAGGAGACCATCCTCCCCTACGAAGAATGGGCCCGTTATATCTTCGACCCCCGGCGCCGTTTCCAAAAGCCGGAGGCCCTGGACGGTGTCAGAGTGCTGGAGCTCTGCCGGCCAGATTGGTGGTGCCTGTCCCTCAATGTCGGCGCCTCTTTGCTGGCGGAGCATGGCGCCGAGGTGATCAAGATTGAGGATCCCAAACACGGCGACCCCATCCGCTGGGTCGGTCCTTCCGTAGAGGAAGGCGGGGCGGTGAAGGCCGAGGGTGAGAACTATCCTCCCCATGGCTCCGCGCTTTATGCCCTGGTGGAGGGCCGCAACCGCTACTGCATCAGCGTGGACCTCACTACCGAGAAAGGCCAAGAAATTATCAAAATGCTGGCCAAGAGAGCCGATGTCCTCCTGGAAAATTATGACCCGGGTTATCTGGATTCACTGGGCATTGGTTACCGGCAGCTCAGGAAGCTCAATCGTCGCCTGATTTACGTGGCGGTGACCGGCTTCGGTTCCTTTGGAGCCGATTCCTGGCGCAAGCCCTTCGAATCAGGCATCCAGGTGATGACCACGGTGCCCTCCTTCTCCGGCCCCTTTGACATGACCAAACCGACCATGGAGCAGGCGCAAGAGGCAGGCTACTTGCCCAGCCGGGCCGGATGGCCCCTGGGCTGGTACACCGGGGGAGTTTCTACCGCGGTGGGTGTGTGCGCCGCCCTGTATTACCGGGAAAAGACGGGCAAGGGGCAGATGATCGACGTGGCCAGTTATGCCCACTGCCTGCGTTGGTGCGATTGCTCCTTCGACTGGTACGCCATGACCGGTAACATCCGGCGGCAGTTCGGCAACCTGGACTTCGAGATCAACCCTTATGGACTGCACCGGGCCATGTCGGATGAATTCGGCGACCGGTTCTGCATCATCGCCGCCATCGGCCCCGTGTGGCCTAGGCTCTGCGAGTGCATCGGCACCGAAGCCATGAAGAGCTGGGAAACCGAGCTTCCCATGAACACAGACCGCATTCCCTGGAAACCGCAGGTGGAGATCAACAAGGCAATTGACGAGTGGACCGGGAAGCACACTTTGCCGGAAATCGATGCGGAAGGCATGAAGTGGGGCTTTGCCGGCGCTGGCTGCCGGAATATCAAAGAGATCGTGGAAGATCCGCACTTCCTGGACCGGGCCTCCATAGAAGAGGTGGATGATCCGCTCTATGGCAAAATGGTGGTTCAGGGCTGCCGGCCCAACTTCCACTTCACCCAGGCCAGGATCAAATGGTGTAACAAGCCCATGGGCTGGGACAACTTTGAAATCCTGCGCAAATACTGCGGCCTTTTTAAGTCTGACCTAGACCAACTCCAGGCCGAGGGAGTGATTGGAAAGAAAGGAGGGGGTTGAGAGATGCCTATAATTTCATTGTCATCCCGCTATAAAAAGGACGTGCCGCCGGAGAAGATGGAGGCGGTCTTTTACGACTTCGATAAACTCAGCCCCGAACAAAAAGCCCTGGTGATGAAGGCCAGGCGGGGCGAGGACCTGACCGAGAAGGAAGAGGACGCCCTGCCTTACGAAGAGTTCTGCCGCTACCTCTTCAACCGGAAGCGGGTCTTTAAGAAGGACAAATTACTGGACGGGGTCCGGGTGGTGGATTTCACCACCCTGATCCTGGGGCCTTCTCACTGCGCCATGCTGGGCGAGATGGGGGCCGAGGTGATCAAGCTGGAACTTCCGGGCCGGGGCGACACCATGCGGGCCCTGGGTCCCCCTATCTCCATGGGCGGCTTCCCCATGTGGGATGGAGAAAAGGCCGATTATAAAGAAGCCCCCGGCATCCTGGGGAAAGGGGTAACCAAGGAGACGGACGTGGCCATGGCGGGTGGTCTGGGCTGGACGGACTGCGCCAAGAACAAGCTGCACGTCTGCATGGATATCCATCCCGGCCCCGGGGGGACCGTCTTCCAGGAGCTGTGCAAGAAGGCGGACATCTTCATCGAAAATGTCCGGGGCGGCACCCTGGACCGGTGGTGCGAAGGTTACCGGCAGCTCCGGGAGCTCAACCCCAAGCTCATTTACCTTACCTCCAACGGTCCCGGACAGTGGGGCCGGGGAGACCTGGTGCGGGCCTCTTACGATATTCTGGCCCAATCCATGGGGGGCAGCGTGTTCATCAGCGGCCATGACCCGGGCGACCAGATGAAAGTCCCCATCTGGGTGGCCGACTATTTTGGCGGCACCATGGGTCTGTTTGCCACGCTCTGCGCCCTGTATGCCCGGGAAAAATATGGCGTGGGGCAAATGATCGAGAACTCCCAGGTGGAGAATATCACCCGGGCCCTGGGTCCGGGGGTGGTCTGGTACAGCCTGACGGGCAACGTGCAGACCCGCTGGGGCAACCAGTTCCGGTTTATCTGTCCCGATTGTATCGTCCACGCCAAAGACGGCTTTATCGCCGTGGGCGCCGACGATAAGGCCTTCGTGTCCCTGTGCAATGTGATTGGGGGCGCGGCAGTGGACCTGCCGAGGAAATATCCCACCAACATGGACCGGGTGAAGCTGCACGCCCAGGAGGAGATTTATGGCGTGATCGAAGCCTGGGCCGCCAAGCTCACGGTGGCGGAGATTGACGCCCTGGGCCGGAAGCACGGCTTTGGCGTCTGCCCGGTGATGAACGCTGAGGATGCCTGCACCCGGCCCCACTACCGGGAGCGGGGAGAGATCGAATATATCGAGGATCCCTGGTACGGCCCCATGGACATTCAGGGCTGCTACCCGCTGTTCTCCGAGGCCCCCAGCTACACCGAATTCGGGGGCAAGCCCATCGGCTGGGATACGGAGTACGTGCTGCGGCGCTTCTGCGGTTACAGCACCGAAAAGATCCTGGAAATGGAGGAAATTCACGAGATCGGCAAGGTGGCGGGCGCCGAAGGCCGCCGCGTCAAATGGCCGCCTAAGAAGAAATAACCCTTTGGGGTGAAAAAAGCGGCCTAAGAAAAACCTGTTTTCAGGGGAGGGGGTCAGGGGCTTGAGGCCCCTCCCCCAACCCTGCCCCCATTTAGGAACCAGAGAATGATAAATAAATGGGGGATATGCACCTTTGATGGGATAGTTACCACCCAGATGACCAGGTGGGATTTGAGGTGCAGGTTTTTCAGCCCCAAAGAGGCACAGGGCTTGGAGACCGGTGGGGATTGCTGTGCCCATTGTGTCTATTGGATCGTTTTTGATGACCAGCTTCCCGTCAAAGGAAAATGATCAATATTTGGGGCATATGTGAGTATGCCGAGATAGGCCACCCCATGTGCCGCTGGGACTTATGCTGTCCCTGGTTCAGTCCCGGGGAAATAAAGCGGGTGGAGACCAGGGAGAAATGCTGCGCCAATTGCGCTAATTGGCTGGTGTTTAACGACCCTCCGGCCGCGAAAGGAAAATGATCAATATTTGGGGAATTTGCGAGTTTGCTGAGATAAGTCATGATCCGCTAAGAAGGTGGGATTCTTGTTGCAATGCTTTTAGTCCCAGGGAGGACAAAAGGATAGAAGGCGAAAGATACTGCGCCAATTGCCATTACTGGCTTGCTTGTGACGAAAACCTGGAGGTGAAGAAGACCTGAGCTTATATGAAATATTATTGACTAAGGGGCGGTGTTTCTTAAGAAAGCCGTAGAAATCCAAGAAAAGGAGGGCTGAGAGGCGAAAGTTGTAATTAATCCAGAGCAGTATTTATTGGCAGGCAATATTTGCAGATGTAATGAAAGGAGGGTGTGAAAGATGGCGGCCGAAGAAGTCCAAGAGACTATGCCGAGATGGATCGCACTTTTGTGCGGTTTAATCGGTAGCACTACTTGCGGCATGCTTCTATATGCCTGGAGCATGTTCATCAAACCCCTTAATGCGGAGTTTGGGTGGTCTCGGGCTGAAATCGCCATGGCCTTCGCCATTTGCTGCTTGGTCTTTGGACTGGTTACTTTCCCGGCAGGCAGGTGGAGCGATAAGATCGGGCCCAGACGCGTGGTACTCATTGGCGGCATTTTACTTGGGATCGGGTTTGTCTTGTCGGGTTTCATTCATCCAAATTTCAGCTTTATCTTACTTATGGAGTTATCGCCGGACTGGGCGGGGGCATGATTTATCTGCCGCCTATAGCCACCGCCCCCAAGTGGTGGCCTGACCGGAGGGCCCTGGCCACCGGCTTTGCGGTAGTGGGCCTGGGACTGGGTTCCTTCTTATGGGCCCACTGGGCACCGGATCATTACAGGCTGGGGCTGGCGGTATGTGTTCTGGTATTGCGGCATAGCTATGGGCCTCATGGCGATATTTGTTCTCTGCCCCTGAGGCCCCCGGCAAAGGGATGGAAACCAGCGGGCTGGACACCCCCGGCGCCTCCGGTGGGTGCCCCGAAAGTGACCCGGGACTACACCCACGACGAAGCCATCCGGACCCCGCAATTCTGGCTCCTGTACCTCAGCTACTTCTGCGGCTCCTTCGCCGGGTTGATGGTCATCGGCCACATCGCCGGCCACGGCAGGGATGCGGGGCTGACCCCCATGGTGGCTGCCGGGGCGATAAGTTGCCTTGGCCTTCGCCAATGCGGCCACCCGAATCCTTACCGGTATATTTGTCGATAAGATCGGGGTGAAGCCCATCTTCGTGATCTGGTTCGCCTTGCAAACCGTGGCGATGCTGCTCCTGTTCCCTGCAGGCGGGGTCTGGTGGGCCTTGTGGATCGTGGCCGCGGTTATCGGTTGGAACTATGGCGGCATGTTCACGCTGTTTCCGGCTTCTTGCCTGTCCTACTACGGCCCCACGGCCCAAGGCTCAAATTACGGCCTGCTGTTCACCGCGTGGGGATTCGCCGGTTTTGCCGGGCCCTGGGTGGGCGGCTACTTGAAAGACGTTACCGGCGCCTATTATGCGCCCTTCATCGTCGGCGCGGTGGTGGTGGCGATTTCGGTGTTAGTCTCCTTAATGCTGAAGGCACCGCCGAAAAAGGCAGTAGCCTAGGCCTGATACCGGGCTAATTTTTAATAACCTTTAATTTAAGGCGCCCCGGGCTTTCCCTGGGGCGCTTTATTTTTGCCCAGATAATCTTATTAGCGGAAAATAAAAGAGGATTGTTTCCCCGTTTTCCCGCACCGCTTGGCGTGCCGCCTTTAACGCCTCGATCTTGGGTTTCCCCTCTTTCAAATATTTATAAAAGGATAATTACCCCGCGGCGAGGGTGCCGGACTAAAGAAATAGCCATCAAAGGGGAAAAACTTGGGAAGTCCTTGGGACATCCGTCTATTGTTCATCTTGGAGGAAGGGGGCCAGCCGCTGTCGCACGCAATCCCGGAGGAGGAACATGTCCTCTGCCATGGCACAGGCTGAGAGGTAGCGGATGAGCCGGGTGGGATTGCGGTGTAGGATGCCCACCAGCTGCATCCAGAACTGCCGGCGGGCCGAGGCGCATATCCCCTGGCGCCAAGCCAGGCGCAGGAAGAGCCGGGCTTTTTGGAGCTTTTCCAGAAGGGTGGGGGCAGGATGGGGGCACGGGGGCAGGGGGAGGGTCTCCCCTCTGGCCCGGGCCAGGGCCGCCCGGGTGGGCCGCATGGCGAGGAAGTAGCGGTAGGCCCGGGTGAGAAAGTGGGACCGGTCAAAGAGGCGCTCCCACAACGACACATACTCGGACAGAATCTCGGCCTCGGGCCGGGTGGGCCGGAAAATCAGGCGGGAGCCCACTGATTCCCAGTTAAAGGCGTCCTGGTAACGATCCGGGTACAGGCGGCCTTCCTCTCCCAGGCGCTGCCACAGGCGGCTGTTGGGCGGGGGGACCAACAGGTTCAGCATGACATTGGGGAGGTGGGTGGCCTCCACGAAGGCGGCGATGCGCTCTCCGACTCCCGGGCTCTCATGGTCGAGGCCCAGGATGAAACTCCCTATGACGGTGAGGCCGTTGGCGGTGATGGCATTGATGGAGTCCACCAAGGGATGGCGGAGATTGTGATACTTCTGGGTGAGGCGCAACACCTCGGCATCGGGGCTTTCGATGCCGATGAAGACGAGGGCGAAATTGGCCGCGGTCATGAGGTCGATGAGTTCCAGGTCATGACCGAGATTGACCGAGGCCTGGGTACTGAAATTAAAAGGCTGGCCGCGGCCTTCCAGCCAGGGGAGCAACAGGGCCAAAAGCTCCCGGGCATACTTTTTGCTGCCGATGAAATTGTCGTCGCAGATGAACACCGCCCCCCGCCAGCCAAGGCGATAGATAGCCTCCAGTTCGGCCAGGACCTGGGCCGGGGCTTTATGGCGCACCCTGCGGCCGAAGACGCTTACCACATCGCAGAATTCGCAGTCGAAGGGACACCCCCGGGTGGTCTGGATGGAGAGGCTCGTATAGTCTTCCAGGTGGAGGAGGTCAAAGCGGGGGATGGGGGAGATGGCGAGGTCGGGCTTGTGGGGAGACTCAAAGACGCCGCCTCTGTGCCCCTGCGCCAATGCAGCCAGGAAAGGGGGCATGAGATTCTCGGCCTCGCCCCGGATGAAGAAGTCCGCGCTGTCGTCGAGAAGGCAATCCCGGAACATAGCGGCGGAAACAGGGCCGCCCACCACCACGGTTTTCCCCCGGGCCTTGGCCTGGCGGATAAGCTCGCGGGTGCGGATTATCTGGATATACATGCTGGAGATGAGGACCAGATCGGCCCAGTCCCAGTCGGCCTCGGTGACGGGCCGGGTATTTTCGTCAACCAGGCGTAGCTGCCAGTCCTGGGGGAGGAGTGCCGCCACGGTGATGAGACCCAGGGGTGGCATGTGGGCCTTGCAGCCCAGGAGGTCGCAGGAGAATTGCAGGGACCAGTAGGACCGGGGGGTCTGGGGATAGAGCAAGAGGGCTTTCAGGCCTGGTGGCGCTGCCGGCATAAGACTCCTTCTTGAGGGCGAATCCTGCACCCGGGAAGGGGTACGGCCCGGGGTTTTTCGTCTTTGAGCATAAGCCCTGGGGGCCATTTCCAGGAAATTTTAAAAATTATAATAATCTGAGATTATGCGGCAGCCTTTGCCGCTTCTATGCAAAAGAGGGTTTGGGAACCTCTGCCCAAGGAAAATCTCCTACATGACCTTCTCATGAGGCTGAATCTTTTCGCCGAGGCGATCATAGCACAAATTTCCTTGAAAAATAATTTTTTCTCCGGATTTGGATAATCCTAACCTTCATCGATCGGATACTTTGCTAGTTTGCAGTCTAAGAACCCCAGGTCAGTAGCCTCCGATAATGGTGAGCCAGGGGAAAAGCCGAGGCCACATGCACATACCATCTCCGGGCGTGGTAAGAAACTATGGCTCCTATAGAGAAAAAAGTGTGCAGGAATAGCGGATCACTTGCGAGACTGTCGAAAAATTCCCGATACGACGTTTTGTCTATTTCCATATGTAGTAAAATCAACTACTTATAAGTCATAATAAGCCAAAAAATCGGGGCTATTAGTGATTTTCGACAGTCACTGCCAGGATTGACACTTATCCCGAAACGGTAAGGTTTCCCGATATGATATGAATATCAATCGGGATTTTGCTCTATTTCGTGAGAGGGCTGTTGGGCCAGTGCCTTATTGCCTGGCCTAGCTTCCAATTGACGTCTATTAGGAGGATTCTTCCGCTACTTCCGCCGATTTTCCAACCAGAGCATGATTGCGAGGCCACCAGTGAACACAAAGGCAATAATGCTCATCCACGTGGGCACTATCACGCCGCCTACTGTCACTTCCACGTGAAGCACAAGGCGTAGGAAATGCACGATAGCAACCACGACAATAAAGATAATTGCGACCAATGATGCAGGTTTCATAGCCCCCCTCTTTTTTCGTCGGTTCTGTTAGGAGCCAATTTTCAACCCAATTATGACTTTGGCGATTATTACTCAGGACAGGAAAATTGTTTGCATCATTTTTAAAAACTTAAGGCAAGCTGAAGGGGCCTCTGTACTGTACCCGGTTTTCTAAAACAAGTTCTCATTAATAGCTTGCGCAAGTTACTCTTGGCCAAGCCACCCAGCCCTGGCTTGCACTCAAGGTCAGAGAAATTCGCGGATATATAGTAGCTAGAAAACCGGCCATTTACACCTAAGGCACCTGGAGCTGCGAGGTGCAGTGAGGGCAGCGGGTGGCCTGGATGGGTATGGTGGTGAAGCAAAACGGACATTCCTTGGTGGTGGGTTCGGCCGCCTGGGCTTCCTGCTCCCGCTTCATGCGGTTGATACCCTTAATGACCAAGAACACCGAAAAGGCCACGATAATAAAGCTGATGATGGTATTGATGAAGACTCCCAGGTTGAGGGTCACGGCCCCGGCTTGTTTTGCGGCGGCCAGGGAGGCGTAAGGTCCGGGAGCTTTAACGCCTTCTTTTAAGGTTATAATGATATTCGAGAAGTCAACATTTCCAAAGAGCAAACCGATGGGCGGCATGAGGACGTCATCCACCAGGGATTTAATAATGGTCCCGAAAGCCGCGCCGATGATGATACCAACGGCCATGTCCACCACGTTGCCCCGCATAACAAATTCTTTGAAATCTTTGAACATAACTATTACCCTCTCAATGTGTTCATCATCCTTCCGTCGACCCACCAAGCCACCGGTACGTGAAGCCAGCCAGCAATGCCCCTACAATCGGGGCAACCCAGAAGAGCCAGAGCTGCGACAGGGCCCAGCCGCCCACAAAGATCGCCGGGCCAGTACTGCGTGCAGGGTTCACCGAAGTATTGGTGATGGGAATAGAGATGAGATGGATCAGGGTCAGGGCCAGGCCAATGGCAATACCGGCAAATCCTGCCGGCGCCCGCCGGTCGGTGGAGCCCAGGATGACCAGGAGAAACATATAGGTTAGGACCACCTCAGACACCAATGCCGCAAGGAGCGAATACCCTCCAGGAGAATGCTCACCATAGCCGTTGGTGGCAAAGCCACTGGCCACCGCATCAAAACCTGGCTTGCCGGTGGCAATCACGTAGAGAATAAAAGCGCCTAGGATACCGCCCAGAACCTGAGCAATTATGTAAGGCAGCAATTGGGATGCTGGGAAGCGGTTGCCGGCCCATAAGCCAATCGAGACAGCCGGATTGATGTGGCAACCGGAGATGGGGCCAATAGTATAGACCATGGTCAGTAAGGTCAAACCAAAGGCAAAAGCTACCCCGGTGAAGCCGATGCCCAGGTGAAGATTGCCGGGCGCTCCGGTTGTAAAGGCCGCCGCCAAAACGGCGCTTCCACAGCCACCAAAAACCAACCAGGCTGTCCCAATAAACTCCGCCACTAATTTTTTCCCCATCGACATCTGAGTAAGCCTCCTCTATCTGATATTATGCGGCAGCTTGGGCCGTTCTTACCTTAAAGTAATGTTTGGGATTTAGCTTTCAGTGGAAAACGAAAATCCTGTTCTTTTCGCATATAGTTATTGCTTTACCCCAGGCCCCATGATTATTATCTCCTTTATCCCTTCATAGCTAAGATATCTTGGATAATCGGCCTCGTGGTATTTCATAATAAACTTCAAGTATTTCATGTTCCTCTCAATGACCTCTCTGAGCAAATCTCGGTCTATACCCCAACTTATCCAGCAGCCCACCTAATTCTATCCCAAATTGGTGCTCTTGCCATATTTCCCGAGTTCAACTCCTAGAGACAGAGTTTATTTCCAAATGAGAAAAGGCAAACACCCCGTAAATCCATACCAAAGGGGCCAAGTCCTACGACCTGACCCCTGGATATTACTGATGCTGAATTGGTTTAAGCCGAAAACCTGGAAAAAATAATTACATACGCAGGTCATTCCGGTGGCGGGCCGGATTGCTGGCCAGGTCCATATTGCCCACTTGGTGGTGGCGGCTGACCGTATTGTTGGCCAGGTCCATATTGTCCACTTGGTGGTGGCGGCTGACCGTATTGTTGGCCAGGTCCATATTGCCCACTTGGTGGTGGCGGCTGACCGTATTGTTGACCAGGTCCATATTGTCCACTTGGTGGTGGCGGCTGACCGGATTGTTGGCCAGGTCCATATTGCCCACTTGGTGGTGGTTGCGGGCCGTATTGCTGATCAGGTCCATACAAGCCAGGATACCCGACGCATCCTCCCAGGGTCAGAGCAATGAAAAGCAGGAATACCGCCCTAAAAATGTTAGCCATGGTACCTCCCTTCAAAGATAGGGAAATCTTAGTCCCTTTGTCTCCCCCCTTTAGGTCAGACTCGTAAGTTAGGCTTGGTTGCAAGAGTTTAAGCCGAGGTTATGCGGCAGCCTTAGCTGCGGTTGTCCTAAATCGGTGCTTGGAACCTCTTTCCCTGAGTTTAACCCCTAAGACGACCCTCTTCCTGCCTGTAACCCCTCTCACAAGAGGCATGATAGCATAGAACATTGTAATAAGTCACTTTTTTTCCAGATTTTGGGCATACCGACCCTCGGTGGCCAGGCAACATTAAGTTTTGGTCTAAGAACCCCAGGCCAGCACTGCCCGGTAGTGGTGAACCAGGGGAAAAGCGGAGGCTGTACGCACTTGCCACCTCCGGGCGTGGCAAAGAGATAGCGCAGTAAAAAAGGGTTATGCAGAATAGCGATTACTTGCCAGGATCGAAAATTATCCCCGGACCGAGAAAAATTCCAGGTATGATTGGCATATCTAACCTGGCCACTTAAGGTGGAATAATTTCTGATTATAAAGGCCCTTTATGTAGTAGAGAATTTGGGGGATTTGCCCGCAGATCTTTGAGAGTTTGCCGGCCCCAGTTGCGGGATGAACCGGTGGCCCAGGTCCCATGAGACTAAATTGCCAAAATTCCCGCCTGCTCTCTCCAACCCTTATTCTGACTGAACTCCCTCTCTGATGGCCGCAGCGGTTCTCTCGCGGACAATTTCCCTGAGGCCGAACAGATTTTCCCCCAGGAAACAATTGTCAAGGTAACGTACCATCCGACTGGGGTTTTTTCTAGATACCCCCACTAATTGTCTCCAGAACTGCCACCGGTAACGGGTCAGAACTCCCTGCCTCCAGATAAGCCGCATCAAAATTGGGAGTCCTTTCAGCCTGTGGTGCATAAGTTCACGGCGAGACCCTGCGGGGGCTACGCTTTTCTCCTGTTCAAGCCCCAGGGCCCGCCGGGTGGGCCTCATGGTCAGCATGTTTTGATACACCCGGTGCAAAAAAGCCGACGGCTCATAGAGGCGATTCGTCGCCTCTAAATACTCCTGCATGATTTCTGACTCGGGCCGGGTGGGAATAAAGTTCAGCCTGTGGCCGGTAAAGTCGCCGCTGGTTCCCCCTTCCAGGAGCCGGCCTTCCTTTTGGAGTCGTTCCCATAGGCTGGTGTTGGGCAGGACCTGCAAGGCATTGAGCATCACCAGGGGGATATTATTTTCCTCCACTAGCTGGCAAATCCGGTCACCGGCCCCCTTTTTTTCCTGATCAAAACCGATAATGAAACTGGCCAGAACTGAGAGGCCATTCCTGGTCATATTGGTGAGAGCTTCGGCCAGGGGGGTGCGAATGTTGTGGTACTTGCGGCTCAGAGCCAGCAATTCCTCATCGGGAGTTTCCACCCCCACAAAAACGTAACTGAAGTTCGCGGCGGTCAAGAGGTCTATGATCTCCAGATCTTGACCCAGGTTCACCGAGGCCTGGGTCCAGAACATAAAGGGTTCACCGTGATTTTTCATCCAGGGAATGAGGGCGCTGAGGATAGCCCGGGCGTGGGCCTTGTTGCCGATGAAGTTGTCATCTGCGATGAACACCGTCTCCCGCCACCCCAAGCGATGGAGGGCCGCCATTTCCTTAAGGACCTGAGCCGGGGATTTGTAGCGCGGCTTCCGGCCGTAGAGGTTTACCACGTCACAGAATTCACAGTCATAGGGACAGCCCCGGGAAGTCTGGATACTCAGGCTGAGATAATCTTTCAGGCGGAGCAAATCAAAACGGGGCAGTGGGGAGAGAGCCAGGTCCGGCTTTTGGTCCTGCTGGAAGACTCCGCCTGCCTTACCCTCCCGCAACGCCTGGAGAAAGAGGGGGATGGTGTTCTCCCCTTCTCCCCGGACCACAAAATCGGCCCCAGCCTCCAGAGCCTCGTGGGGCACCGAGGTGACATAGGGACCGCCCACGACCGATACTTTCCCCCGCTCCTTGGCCTCTCGAACCAGGGCCAAGAGATTCTCTCGCTGGACAATCATGCCGGAAATCATGACCAGATCCGCCCAGTCCCAATCCTCGGTAGTCAGCCTCCGGGTGTTAAGGTCCGCCAGCCGGAATTCCCACTCCTGCGGCAAGAGCGCGGCCATGGTGATGAGTCCCAGGGGCGGCGCCACCGTCTTAACCCCGGAAATTTCGCAAATTTCCTTGAAGGTCCAGAAGGACCGCGGAGTACCAGGATTTACCAACAATGCTCTCACAGGGCCTCCTCCTGAAGGTACATTTAGGGATTATCAGGCGGCTTAGGCCGCATATCCAGAAGCCACAGGTGCTCACTCAGGGCCTGGCGCCTAAAGGCCTCAGGGTCAAGCAAGGCAAACTGTTGCCGGCCTTGAACTTGACGGCGGATCTGTTCATCGAAAGGAGCAAAAAAAGGACTCCAGATACGTTCCGCCAGGCGAGGTTTGGGCTGGCCCGGGGCGGCAGGGTTATCGCCAGGAACATAACACCAACCGCCCGCCAGGAAGGCCGGAGTGAAATGGCGGTCATCCACCACCAGGAAGTCGATCTGGCGGCGTCGGCAGAAATCCCGCACCACGTTCGGGTCGGCGGCATAATACGCGGTGAATAGCTCTTCCAGGCGGGGCCGCATCTCCTGCCAATAGCCTTGGCACCAGGGTTGGGCCAGTTCAAAAGTGGCGAAAGCCCGGCGCCTGGCAAAGGTGGGCACGGTATCCATTAAATTGGGATGGCCGGCAATGAGGGCCCCCTTGGGAGTCTGGGCCAGGGCGGCGAATAAGGGGCGGTAAAGGGAATAGTCGTAAAGGTCCACATTTTTAAGGCGCAGGCCGCTCAGCCCCGTCACCCCGATCAGGGCCAGAACCGCCAAGGTGCGCGGCCAACGCCGCACCTGGATCGCGGCCCCCCAGCACATGGCCAGAAGGAGGCAATAAAAGAGATTGAGAGTATAGATGAGGTACCGGTCAGGTAGGAACAACTTGAGGAGAAGGACCCGGGCCAGGAAGTAAAACAGCAGGGAGGACATCGCCAGGTACCAGACGGGCTGTAGCCGCGGGATTAGGGAGCGCCAATCGACTTTCCAGGCCCCGTAGGCGGCGAGTCCCACCAGCAAGGGTATACCCAAGACCCCCCCGATTATTCCCCCTTCCCGGATGGGGGCGATGAGCTCCCAGGGACTGATGAGTTCCCAAAAGAATGAGGGCAGCGGCAGGATGGCCAAGCGGCCCCGGGAGGTGAACTCAGGGCGATTGGCCATGTCTGCGGCGCTCACCAACGGCCCATATCCCGCGGCATTGATCTGGTGATACATGAGAAGCACCAGAGAGGCCGCCACCGTCATCAGCGCCAGGTGAGCCGGGCGGGTGGGAAAGGGCGGGGGATGGCCCATGCGAAAGCGGCCTGCCCCCCAGGCAATTAGGGCGGCGCTGGCTGACAGGATAAAGATATAGGGGATAAACAGGGCCTGGAGGAAGAGGGCCATCCCCATCCCCCGGGGAGACCGTTTGAGCCAGCCAAGCCAGAACAGGGCCAGGAGCGGCGCGGCGAAACTCCGAGCCAAGCCCCCTGAGATATTGTCCAGGAAAAAAGGCATCAACCAGAAGACAGCCACCGTCATCCAGGCCAAAGGACGCTGCCCCAGAAACTCCCCGATGCGGTAAAGGCAACCGGCCAGGAAAAGGAAAAGGGCCCCGGGCAGCACCTTGGAGAGGGAAATGGGGTCGAGCACCGGCGCGGCTAGCCGGTAGAGTCCCTTAACCCCCCAGGTGACGTAATGGCGCGCATAGTCACTGAGCAAGTCGCCCCGGAAAAGCTCTGGATCCCGCCACTGCTGCATCCAGAAAATCTGCTGGCGCACATCGTCGTTGATGATATAGGGATTGCGGAAGGCTTGGAAATGGGCGTAAGTGAAGATGAGAGCTGAAAAAAAAACTACCAGCCCCAGGTCATACCAGGGTGCCTCCCTCAGCCTCCCCGGGTCTGCCATGGGCTCAAATTTCCTTTTCCAGGACCCGGAAGGTCTTATAGTGCTCAGCCCCGAAGGCCATGAAGGCCCTCATATAGTGGCGCAGATTCTCGGGGATCAGGGAAAAGTCACAGACCTGGCAGGGGGTGTCCTTGACCATGTAAAGGTAGGTTCTAAGAATCATGGCATAGTGCAGGCGCTTTCTCTGGTAGGGCTTGAGCACTCCCAAAACCAGGGCCCGGGCCTTCTTAGGGGGTTGGTATTTGGCCTCATAAAACAGCCGCAATTTGCCCCACAGCGACAGTCTGCCATTTAGCTTTTGGACCAGGGGGTTGAGGTCGGGGACGACGATGCCGAATGCGACCAGGCGGTCACCATCCAGGATGAGATTAACTAAATCCGGGCGCAGTAAAGGTTTGAGTTCCTTCAGGAACGTCTCAAACTGACGTCGGGTTACGGGAACATGTCCCCAGTTGCTGGACCAGGACTCATTGAAGATCTCATAGACTTCCTCGGCCCGTCTGGCCAGTTCTGCGGGTTGGTAGGCCCGGAGCACCAGGTGCTGTCCTTCCAGAATCTCCTTCAGGCGCTGCTCCATGACAGCGGTGTCGATATTGCGATTGGTAATCCTGAGGGCGTACCAATCCATGGTCTTATGGAATCCCCAGGATTCCAAAAGGTCGAGATAATAAGGCGGGTTGTGGGTCTGGAAGATAGCCGGCATGGAGTCGAACCCCTTTACCAGGAGACCCATCTCATCGTAAATGGAAAAATTCAAAGGGCCGACGATGCGCTGCCTGCTCCGCTCTTTAAGCCAGGCGGCCGCGGTCTCGAAGAGCGCCGCGGCTACCCGTTCATCCGGGAGGCATTCAAAAAAACCGAAAAACCCGGTCCCGGGGCCGTGAAATTCATCATGGAGCCGGTTAATGTGGGCCGAAATCCGGCCCGCCAGCTTACCCTGATGGAAGGCCAGAAAATATTGAGCCTCCCCGATCTCAAAGAATGGCCCTTTACGGGGGTCCAGGAAATCGCGCTGGTGCGGCAGGATGGGGGGCACCCAATAAGGATCATGCTGGTAGATGCGCCAGGGAAACCGGAGGAACTCCCTTAGGGCAGATTCATCCTGTACGGGAGCAACCTTAATCTCCCCGGAAAACTCCATCAAACTGCTACCTCATCAGCGGGATTTACGAAAGACAATGCGGGCTTTTAAACCCTCTTTGAGAAACAAGTCGGGGTTGGGCACATCTAATTCCATCTCATAATAAGACGGCTGCTCCAGCCCTGAGGCCAGGGGTGCCCAAGAGAGGCGGCGCAAGACCCCTTGAAACTTCCGTTCAGGTTGAGACTCCAGGGAAACTTCGGCCACATCACCCTGGGTGAGTTCCAGGGCCTCAATCTCATAGGCCTGAGCCCGCACTAGCATCGGGTCCATTACTCCCACCTGGAACATCACAGTCCCGGCTTCCATCTCGGCATTTTCTTGCAGATTTGGCTGGACCCAGATGATATGGCCTCGGATGGGGGCTACCAGGGCTGCTTCCTGAGGGATCTGGCCAGATTGTACCCCATTACCCAGTTGCTTTTTTAACAAAGCCAGATCGTCTTGGGTTACCAGCCGGGCCTGGCCCAAGCGCTCCTGCACGGTTAGCCGTTCTTTGGTCAGCAGTCCCACCTCCCGGTCGATTTGCGTCTTGCTCTCCGCAGCAGCCAGCTTATGCTGGGCCAATTGAGTCTGCTCCCGCTGTTTGCTTTTTAACGACTCCAGGTTCTTTTCGATTTCCACCAGCCTCATTTCCAACTCCTTGACCTGATAAGGAAAGAGGCGCTGGCGGACTTGCAGCACGGCTTCTTCGGCCAAGCGATATCTGGCTAGCACTTCTCCTGGGGCCACCCGCTGTCCGGGTTTGACTTTGACAGAAGTGATCACCCCTTTAAAAGGCATTACCACCTGGCGCTTAAGAGAGCAGAAGAATTTGCCGGTAAAGAGAATCTCGGCCTTAGGTGAAGGAGAAGGTGCGGCCTGGGCGGGTCCCTTCGCTCCGGAGGAAGGCGGTCCCACAGCCAGGGTCAGCAAAATCAGGGACAGCACACCCCCCAAAATAATCGCCCATCTAGTCTTGCCAGGAACTTGCATTAACATAAGTATAACTCAAGTCTCCCGAAATTTGGCGTAGATTCAAAGTCGCCAGGTCATAATCCAGGGATCTCAACAAGGTGTTCTTCTGGGCTTCCAGGAATCCTTTGCAACCTGCCAGGAAGACGGTCACGGGCTCCCCCCCAGATTGATAGCGGATGGTGCCTTGGCGCTCTCTGAGCTGGGCTAATTCTTCCTGGGCCCGGGCCATTTTTCGAGCCACGGCAGTGTTGCTGAGGTTTTCCTGAGCCATTTCCCACCTGTCTTTCAGGTCTAGCTCTTTCAACTCCTTATCCGTGTCGTATTGTCTGAGGATGGCTCTTTGCCGCGAGATATTCCGGTACCGTCTAAATCCGTCCCAAATAGGCACATCCAGCCCGATGGAGAAATACAGTCCAGAGACACTTCCCAGGGTAACCGGATCGGGGGTTTGTACTGCTAACCACAGGCTGGGAAGTAATTTGGTTTTGGCCAGGGTGACGTTGAGGGTTTGGAGCTGTCTCACATATTCCTGAACTTTGAGATCGTAAGATCGGGCTTGCACCTGATCCATGGCTACCGCCGCTGGATTGAACTGCCCCAATACCTGGCGCCGAACTTCCCGGAGGTCAGGAGTGAAACCTTGATCTGGCTTCAGACCCAGAAAAGACCGGAGATTCTTTAAAACCCTGGCCTCAGAAGTAGCCATCCGCTGCCTCTCAATTTGGGCCGCCTCCAGTTCCTGGGTGGCCACCCGGACATCCAGAGAGGTGCCGGTGCCGAGTTTTTGCCGGTTTTCGGCGTAGGCCAGACTCTGTTGGGCCAGGCCGACGAGTTGGTCCTGAAAAACAGCCGACCGCTTCAGGATATCCAATTCCAGAAACATCCGCCCCAGACGGGCCAGGCCATCGGAGATGACTTGCAGGTGACCTAAAATGGCTATTTGGGTGACTATTTTTCGAATCTTTAAAGAGAAGTAAGATTCAAAGGGATTATAGGCTTCGGAGTAAAAATTCAAGCCATAAGATCGAGGAGTGCCAAGGACTTCAGGGACTTTAGGCTGACTCGGATAAAAGGAAGTACGAAAAGTAATCGACGGAATTAACCCATAGCGGCTGTCAGATTCGTCCAGCTGTTTTAGCTGAATCTCCACGGAGCTTCTAATGAGATAGGGTGACTGCTGCAGGGCGATGCGGATGCAGCCCTCAAAATCGGTCAAGCCCCCTGCTGGAGCCCGGTCTTGGGTGGCCACCCTTTCTCCCGCGTCCGACTGGTTAAGGCAGAGCAAACCCAGGGGTAAGGCGATCAGGACCAGGAGCAGGAGGGCTCTAGAAATCAAGAGGCGCTGGCCGAAGTGGGACGCGGTGGGGCGAATCCGAGGGCGCGGCGCGTTTCTGGGGCGTGCACAGGTTATGGTTCTCATGACCGTCTCAGCCTGAGGCATCCAGGTCTTTATGGTTCATAGAGGACGCCGTCCTCCAGTGAACAGACCCGGGTGCATCGGGCCGCCATGTCGGGATCGTGACTCACCAGCACCAACGCGGTTTTTCCTTGGCTAACGATGTCCCCGAAATGGTCCATAATCAGGTGGCCATGGCTTCGATCTAGCTGCCCGGTGGGTTCGTCTGCGAGGATGACTTGCGGCTGGTTGACCAGGGCCCGAGCCACTGCGACCCTTTGGCGCTCGCCCCCGGAAAGATGGTTGGTTCGGTGGTGCATACGGTTTCCCAAGTTCACCTGGCTCAGGGCGGCGGCAATCCGGTCGGGTCTCTCCCGGCGCTCCACCCCGGCGTAAATTAAAGGAAATTCCAGGTTCTCATATACGGTGGAGTTTTCCATTAAGTCACAGGTCTGGAAAACGAACCCCAAGCGATCGCGGCGGAATTCCGCCTGCTTGGTGCGATCCAAGGAGAGCACATCCTGGCCCCCTAAGCGGTAAGACCCCCGGGTGGGCTGGAGGATGAGGCCCAAGATGAAAAGGAGGGTGGATTTTCCGGACCCGGAAGGGCCCATCACCGCCACCATCTCGCCGAGATGCACCTTGAGGTTGACATCCCGGAGCACATAAATAATCCCCCCGCCGTTGGAATAACTTTTGTTGAGGTTGGCCACCTCGATGAGAGCACCGTTGCTGAGGGAGGAGGTATTATTCATAACGGATGGCTGAAACCACTTCCATACGGCTGGCCTGGATAGAAGGGTAAAGGCCGGCTCCCACCCCCAGACCCACGGCGAACAAGAATCCCATCACCAGGCCGATTAAAAACAGATCTTCCGGAGGGCGGCTGCCGATGTAAGAGCCCAGGATTTCCGTGGCCAGCCGGCTCAGGGCGATGCCAATGACGGCTGATCCCAGGCTGAGGCAGAGGGCCTCCGAGAGGAATTGCGCCAGGATATCCCGATCTTCGGCTCCCATGGCCTTTTTCAGGCCAATCTCCCGGGTGCGGGACCTAACCGCGGCCATCATCACGTTCCAGATTCCTACCCCCCCCAAGAGTAAGGTGGCGGTGATGGCCAGGTAGATAAAGAATTCCACCCACCAGGAAACGCGCTGTACCCTTTTCAATCCCTCCCAGGAGACGTAGACTTGCATCTGGTCAATGGATTGGTAGTTATTAACCGTGGCCGGGATGGCTGCGGCCACAGGGGCCACGTCATCCCAGGTTTTGCAGCGCAAGTACAGCAGATGGGTAAGGGCAGGCTCGGGAATGCGGTCCTGGACGGTAGTGACAGGGAGCAAGGCTCCGTTGCCCAAAGTGCTGTCGTATATCCCTCCCAGCACTCCGGCCACCCGGTAGATCTCATGGTTGATCTCCAGGGTGGCCCCTTCCACCTCTTGGGTCCCGAAAATCGTGTGGGCCAAGTCCTTCCCCAGGACGCACTCCCGGGTGCGCCTTTCCACCTCTTCAGGACCGAACAATTTACCGCTGAGCGGCCAGAAGCCGCGGACGTCCCAAAAAGCTTCGTCCACCCCCAAGAGCGTAAAGGAGTATAGGTGATCGCGCTGGCGCGTCTGGCCGCCCCAGGTCAGCGCCACCTTGGTCACGTCGCTCACCCCCGGCAAATGGCGCAAGGCGGCAATGGTGCGGTCCCGGAACCATTCGTTCCTCTGGTCCAGGGCGGTCCTAGTGAAAGATAGCTTGATTATGGTTACCCCGCCGATGAGGACCAGGTCCTGGTTGAAATTCTTCTTGAGGTCCCGACCCATGGTGACCACGGTAATGAACCCAGCCACGCCCAGAGCGATGGCCAGGACTACCCCCACGTATCGGCGGCGGTGGCGCAGCACCTGACGGATACTGACGCGCAAGAGGTCATCAAACCTCAAAGGCGGGAACCTCCAGTATTGCCCCTTATTCGCTTACTTGGCTGACCACTGAATCCGGGGGACTGGGGGCTGCGGCGGAGAAATCACCCCTTTCCAGAAAGGGTTCCGGCTCAGTTAAGTCAGCAGCTCGAATACGATGCTTCTTAGCGAGTTTGGCCAGAACCTCCAGAACATATTCGATCTGGCTTTCTTTATGGGTGCTCATATAGGCGGTGCGGATCACGGCCTGCCCCCGGGGCACTGCGGGATAGATGGCAGGTAGCGCAAAAATGCCGTGGTCGAACATATCCCGGGAGAAAGAGAAGGCTTTATCTTCCGAGCCAATATATATGGGAATAATGGGGGATTGAGAATTCCGGGTGATAAGTCCGATGTCCCGGTAACCGGCATGCACCCGCCGGGTGATAATCCACAGGCGCTCCACCCGCTCCGGATCCTTGGCCAGGGAATCCAGGCACGCCAACACCGTGGCCACATTGCTGGCCGGCAGGGCGGCGGAAAAGATCAAGGGCTTGGAATGATGCCGCAGGTATTCCAGCACCTCCTCATCGTCTGCAGCGATAAATCCGCCGATGGAGGCCAGGGCCTTACTAAAGGTACCCATGATGAAATCCACCTGGGCCGTAAGGCCGAAGTGATCCACCGTGCCGTGCCCTCCGTGGCCCATTACCCCCAGCCCATGGGCGTCGTCCAGGTAGATAAGCAGGTCGGGATGGGTCTTCTTTAATTGTACCAGGGCGGGCAGGGGCGCCACGTCGCCGGACATGCTGAAGACCCCTTCCGTAATCAGGAGCAGACAGCCGTTGTGATTCTTTTCCCGGGACGCGGCCAATTTCCGGGCCGCAGCCGCGGCATCATTGTGGGCAAAAGGGATCAGCCGGGCTCGGGAGGCATGACAACCCTCAAAGATGCTGGCATGGTTTTCCCGGTCGCACACAATTATATCCTGGGGGGTCAACATGCAGGCAATGGCCCCCAGGTTAGTGGTGAAACCGGTGGCATGCACCACGGCTTTTTTCTTGCCCACAAACGCGGCCAGGCGCTCTTCCAGGGTCTCATGCAAGGTCAAGTTGCCGCATAAAAATCGAGAACCCCCGGGACCGCTTCCCCATTTTCGCAAGGCCTGAGCCGTCGTCTCCATTATCTCGGGGTCATGGGTAAACCCCAGATAGTCGTTGGAACCAATCATGATAAGACGCCGGCCCCCCACCTCCACTTCGTTCCCCCAAGACTGGCTGATGGGGCGAAAGTAAGGGTAAACCCCTTGTTCCCTGGCGCCTTGAACCATAAGAGCAAACGGTTGGCAGCGGCTTCTCAGAGACATATCGAAAATCTGTCCTCCCCCAGATTTATCCCTTTTTATTTCTATCTTGAATAAATGTCAACGAGATTTACCATCTGGGCGAATAAATAATATCTTTTAGGGCAATTTTCCGGAGGGCAAAAAATCGGCGGGGCCATCCCCACGACCCCTCCCCCAGGTTCATTCGTCCTCCCTGACCCTGATTGTTCATTTATAGCAGGTTCTGGAAGATTCTGCATCCTCATAATGGCTGCTTAACAAAAAGATCACACCTTTAAGGTCTGGTCAGGGGGCATTGGCCCCGCCAGCAAAGATGACCTTAAACAGATTACTTTAAAGGTCTTTAGGTAACCTTCTGCCCTTTTACTGGCAAAAGCAAGGGGTTTGTCGGCCCCAGGTTGGGTTGCCTCCCAGCCCCGACTAAAAGATTAGACCGGAAAGGATAGGATAGAGTTAAGCCCGCCAGATAGGCAACCTCAATTCCGTCGAAAATCGATCTAAGGATCCGCTACCCCGCAAATCCGGACAGTAAGTTCCCTTTTAAGAAAAACGGCATTAGAAAAAATTTCTTTATTAATTGTTTATCAACCCCAGGCCCTAATAAATATTTTTCCAGGAAAGAGCGAGTGAGCGAAGCTTTGGCATATCCAAAATATACGCCAGAGGCTTACCCCATTCTCAAAGAAAGCCGGCCCCGAAAGTGGCTAGGGGTTCGGGAGGCCGTTGAGAAACCGCTGCACGGCCAGCGCCTGCTTCCAGGTCATATTCCGACAATCCCAAGAAAGAAATGACTGGACGGTCTCCCCAGGGGGTGAAAGAGTCCCGGGTTCCACTACTTTGAGTTCCTGATAAAAATTCAAGGCGGCCTGGCCCATCTCCAAATATTTCTCCCGCCAGTAAGGCAGACTGCCAACCTGGCCATAAACCATAGCCGCCAGGATCACCAGGGGAAGCAGGGTCTGGGCCCAAAAGTGAGGCGGCAGTTTCCTGGAAAGGATGTGCCAAGCGGTTCCCAGCAGCACTAGAGCCCCTATCAGCGTAAAAGCCGCATAACGCGGCACAAAGGCTTGGTTAAGGGACCTTGGATAACGGGCCAGGGAGACCAGAAGAAAAGGCAGGGCGTTGAGAAGAAGCGCCCAAATACCCAAGCGCTTCTCTGGGGAGGTTCCTGCCCACCATATCAGGGCGAGGCTCAAGATTAAAGCAGTCACCCCGGCAAAGTAAGCCCACCCCGGAAAGTGATAATGTCCCCAAAACAGATAAAAGAAAGGGGAAAGCATGCCAAAGAGCCAATGCACCAGATATCCGGCCCCGGGGATATGGGAGATGATGCCCCGGTTGTGGACCGTGACGGCCTTTGCCCCCGCAAAAGTGAAGTATCCTAAGGCAAAGAGCAGGTATACCAGTCCCAAGGTGGCGGCTAGGGCCCAAAATTCTCTCCGGAAGCCACTTTCGGCCACCAGGACCGCGTAGAGAGGCAAGGCCATAAGACCCACCAGGGTGAAGTTATTGGCAAGTATTGACAGGAGGGCGCATAACCCCACTCCCAGAAGTCCGGCGCCAGAAGGGAAGCGGAGATAATGGTCGGTTAGCAGCAGGGCGCCCAGGAGAAAGCTTAAACTGAGGTTAAAACAGATATAGGAACTATTCCACACCGTGGCGGGGTGTACTCCCGCGCCGGCGTAAAGGAGGCTCAGGGCGAGGCAGCACAGGGAAGTCCAATGACGTCGAAAAAAGAGGTATAGCAAAAAGGCATTTAACCCCGTGACCAGGCAGTTGCTCAGGACCAACAGGTCATAGCGGTCCCCGCATATTTTTACCAAAACATAAAAGATCAGGTTGGAGAAAGGGTACCAATGCTCCATGGTGGGGCTAGTGAGATATTGCCAGAACGGTTGCTCGGCCATTTGGATGAGGGAACGCCAATCATCCAGGATAAAAAAGAAAGGGAGGTGAGGACGCCAGAACATGGCAACCGGGGTGGCCAAAAGTAGCGCGGCCACCAACAGCAATTGAGAAGTAGGTGTTACCTTTCGGTTTAATTCCATGGCCGGCTTAAGGGAAATTAATTTGCCCCGGGGAATGAAAGTCTTCTTTTAATCTTCCCTCACCTTTAGGATCCAGGAGATTTTTGGTCGGCTGCCTTTCCCTATAAACGGATCACCAGCAAAGTTAAGAACCGTAAAATCCCTCTTGAAAAGTTAACCCTTGCCCCGGGGATCAATATGAGGGCGGCTGGAGGAAGATTAGCGGGGGCAGTTGAACCGAAGCAAATGGATTATTTTTCCCGCCCGGGTAAGTTTGGCGATTTCTGCTGCCAAAGCCATCTTGGCGTGGAGTATCTGACTTTATTTCTCTAATAAGGTTGTTTTTTAAGAGTAATCCTAATATAAGAATGTAAGGTTGCAGAGCCGGCTTTCCCTTTCAGGAAAAGCATTGGTTAAATATTATAGCAGACGGCTGGAGAAAGGAAAGAGAATGTTGGCGGGGAAAAAAATCATGGTAGTTATGCCCGCTTACAATGCCGCTCAAACCCTGGAGCGGACTTTTCAGGACATCCCCTTCGACGTCGTGGACGAAGTATTGTTGGTGGACGACGCCTCCCATGACGAGACCTTGGCGGTGGCTCGCCGTTTAGGCATTCATTGTTTCTTGCATGAACGCAACCTGGGCTATGGCCGCAACCAGAAGACTTGTTATACTGAGGCCTTAAAATCAGGGGCAGACATAATTGTCATGGTTCATCCGGATTACCAATATTCCCCCAAAATCATCCCGGCCCTGGCCGGTTTGGTGGCCAGCGGCGAATATGAGGTGGCTATCGGCTCCCGCATCTTGGGCGGCCAGACCCGCAAAGGGGGGATGCCCCTGTATAAATACCTGGCCAACCGTTTCCTTACCTTCTTCGAGAACCTTCTTTTACGGGCTAAACTTTCAGAATACCATACCGGATTCCGGGCTTACTCCCGCCGGGTGCTGGAAACCTTGCCCCTTTGGGAGAATTCCGATGACTTTGTCTTTGACAACGAAATCCTGGCTCAGGTCATCTACTTCGGTTTCCCGGTGGGGGAGGTTTCCTGTCCCACCCGGTATTTCCCAGAAGCCTCTTCCATTAATTTTCCCCGCAGTGTGAAATACGGGTTGGGGGTTTTGGCAACTTCCATGAAATTTGTTTTACAGAAGCTGGGGTTGGCCCAATTCCGCATTTTTTCCCATTCGGGCCGCGGCCTGGGGCCCCCGGGCGAGTATTATTCCCGGCACCCGGACAGGGTGCCATGAGAGCCTGAAGCAAAGCCAGCGCCACCGCCCCGGCCCCCTCCCCCCAAACGACCTCAATAGTCCTGATAAAGTTGCGACAGGGTGACTCCCTTAAGAGGCCCGGTTTGCACCAGCCAGGTGAGGAAGAGGCGGATCTTGCCCACCAGGCGCTGGACTGCCTCCTCGGTGGGAAAGGCGGGGGAAGCCCCGGGCTGAAGTTCGGTGGAGTGCAGGAACATATTGAGAACCTGGCCGCCCCGGCGCCGGTGCAGCCTTACCGCCCAGCGCATGGGGGGAAGGGGGAACCAGGTGGGATGGACCCCTGCAGCTTGCAGAAAAGAAAACCAGGTAAGAAGAAGCTGGCCCAACTTAGGCGGAAGAGCGGCGGAGAGACGGTAGATCCTCCGGGGGGCGCCGGCCCAGAGCGGGACCATGGTCAGAGGCGCCTCTAACAAGCGCGTGCCATCAGGCCTGGAGTACGGAAGCCAGAAAGGGTCGGCCGGGGCCAGGAAATGATCGGGGCCGCCAACTTCATAAGTAAGCGGCACCATGCTGCTATCCACCCGGAGGCCGAACTCCGGCAAGAGGGACAGAACCCGGGGCCCCCAATCAAACCGTCCCATACGAAAAGAGCTCGGGACAACTCCCAGAAGGTTCTCCAGAGTGGTGGTCAGGTGGACCAACTTTTCCCGTAGCAAGGACAAGGGTATGTTCTCCGAACGGACGGGTTCCGGCAAGGAGAGAGCCTTAAAAGGAGGAGTGTTCCAGGGATGGAGATGGGCCCCAATCTCAGCCCCGTAATGGTCTCGCCATTTACTCAGAACCTGCCGGGCCGCGGGATCTTGGGCTACGTGGTATGATACCAGCAAGGTGAGGGGGAAGCCGAATTCCTGGGGGATGAACTCCAGATGTCGGAGTCGGGCGACATTCGTCACCCCGGGAGGGGTGCGGGGATATTCCCCCGAGAACAGCCCTTCTTCCTCCACATCAATGCTGATTACCAGTTTCATTGCCCATCTCGCGAGGCGCGTTCATTTTAGATTTGGCCTTCCCAGGCCACCATCCGCGGGTTGGGAGGGGGGTAGGTCATTGGCATTAGCAAATGACCCGTATTATAAAAATGGGCCGAAGGCCCATTCGGCCTCAGGTCCCTAGCCCTTCCCCCACATCCATTATCCCCGCAAATCCAGGGCGACCTTGACACTCTGGTGCCGCGATTTGTCAAAGGCCACCTGGAAGGCCTCCCGGTAATCCTTAAGCGGGAAGATATGCGAGAGGAGGCCTGCCGCAGGATAGTCCCCCCGGGCCAGCAGGTCCACGGCCAGTTCATAGGTTCGGACCCGGCGGCCCTGAAAGAGGCCGTAAGCGTACATGGCGGAGCCGCTGAGCCTGAGTTCCCGGAACCAGAGACTGGAGAAGTCCACCCGCCCCAAGGCCCCGGCGGTGCCCACCAGCACATAAGTGCCCCTGCCCCGCAAGGCCAACAGCCCTTCTTGCAGAGAGGTTTTGGTGCCCACGCAGTCGAAGAACAGGTCCGCGCCCCCTTCCAGGTTGCCTCCGCCTAAAGTGGTGGGCAGGAATTGAGCCCCCACGGCCTTTCCCAGCTCCAGGCGGCCAGGTTCTGCCAGTATTACGTCAGCCCCGCCAGCCTGGGCCAGTTTCTGCTGGAACGGGTGGCGGGCCACGGCCACCAACCGGGCGCTGGAGCCCAGGGCCCGGAGCGCCCGGATAATATGCTGGCCAATAATACCCGCGCCATAGACTACCAGGGTGTCGCCGTCCTGGGGAAAATGGTCCAGGACCGGCTGCAGGGCCGAGGCCAGAGAATCGGTGAGCACCGCCCTCTCATCCGGGAGGCTCTCCGGCAGGCGCACCAATCTGCTGGGATGGGCGGCCAGGGACTGGGCCATGCCGCCTCCCACGTCCCTGGTAAAGCCCAGAATGGTCCCCGGCGCAAGTTTACCCTGGGTGAAGTTCTCGCACAGGTTATATTCGCCCCGGGCGCAGAAGCGGCAAGGAGCAAGCCCCCGAACCTCGCAGGGTAGGACCGGCTCCACCACTACCCTCTCTCCCGGGCGCCAGGGGGATTCCGCCGGGGCCGCGGCCACCTCGGCCACCACTTCATGCCCCAGCACCGCGGGAAAAGAGGCGTAAGGCTCCAGCAAGAGAGATTCAACTCCCTTCAAGAGATTTAGGTCCGAGCCGCAGATGCCGCACAAGCGATTGCGCAGCATGATCCAGTCAGGATGGGGGGGCGCCAAGGGAATCTCTTTAAGTCGCAAGGGGGCCAGGCGGGCGAAAAAGTGCCGGGGCCAGAGCCGGTTCAGAGCTTTGGCCAGCAAATAGCGGGGAATGGACCGATAATAAATTAGGGCTTGCATGTTTATCAGGTTCTGAGGTTGCCCATCTTATCAGGTCTTGGAGCCGACAACTGGTAAGGAATGTGTCCCGGGAAGGGCAGCATGTCAAGATTATTCTTTCTCTGAAAGGTTTGGGGATTAGGTTCGATTGGGGTATAATAATCCTTCAAGGGTGGCGGCAACGCCGCAATTGCCCAGATTCCGGGAAAGGAACTTAATGGACGCAAGGAGCAAGGTCGCGACAGGCGTGGTTTTAAAAAACTTCCGGCGCCTGGCCCGGCACCCCTGGATTGGCTCCAAGCTGGTAGCCCTGCAAGGGGAAAAGTGGCTGTTTAATCTGCTTCATCCCCGGAAGGGGAATGGGCGGGCCGGGCGTATCCGGCAAGCCAGTTTTCGCATCACCGACCTCTGTAATCTCCGCTGCCATACCTGCGGCCAGTGGGGGGACCAGGGGTTTCTCCACGGTCTGGATTTAAAAGAGCTTAAAAAGAACGAAGTCACCCCAAGCCGATATCTGGAAGTGCTGGAGGACTTGGCGCGCCACCGCCACCGTCCCTTCGTCTACCTCTGGGGCGGGGAGCCCATGCTGTACGAGGGCTCCCTGGAGGTGATCGAGGCGGCCACGGCCCTGGGCATGCCCGCCGCGGTGGCCACCAATGGCACCCGCATTGCCGCCGTGGCCAGCCGTTTGGTAGAGACCCCCTTGTTCTTGCTGCAGATTTCCATTGACGGCCCCACAGCCGAATTGCATAATCGGGCCCGGCCGGGAGCGGGCGGGAGCGATAATTTTGCGGACATCCAGGCCGCCTTGACCGCCATCCGTGAGGCCCAGCAGGCTCAAGGGCGCAACTTACCCTTGATCGCCTCCCTGACCGTCATCTCCCAGCAAAATTTTCGGCACCTGGTGGACCTTTACGAAGCCTTCCGCCATAAGGTGGATCTGTTCGTCTTTTATCTCTCCTGGTGGATCGATGAGGACCAGGCCCGGGCTCATGAACAGGATTTTTCCCGGCGCTTCGGGTTCTTGCCCCGTCGCCCCTGGGGCTGGGTGGGCGACTGGAAACCCGATGATTACCCAGAGTTGCAGCGACAATTGCGGGGCCTGATGACCCGGTCCCGGGCCTGGTCCGCCCCTCCCGTCACCCTGATCCCGCGCATCATGGGGGCGGCCAATCTCCAAACCTATTATACTGACCACCGGGCCAGATTCGGCTATGACCAGTGCATCTCCATCTATCAGGCGGTGGAGGTGAACAGCAACGGCGACCTGTCCCCTTGCCGGGATTACCATGATTACGTGGTGGGTAACATCAAAGAGGCCACCATTACCGAGATGTGGAATTCCCAGGCTTATCGGGACTTTCGCCGCAGCCTGACCACCGAGGGGCTGATGCCGGTCTGCTCCCGCTGCTGCGGCTTAATGGGGTATTGATGGCTTAGGCTGGAGTGGGGGGTGGTCCCGGCGAATCGCCTGTGCTTTCAGCAGACTCGAAGTTTACTACCTTGGTCATTCTGAGCCAAGCGAAGAAATCTGGTCTCCTTGGATAGCCCGATTAATCAATCCTTAAGCTCAAGCCCGGTGCGGCTCATCCTGCTCCTCCAGGACTTGAAATTCGGGGGCACCCAGCGCCAGACCCTGGAGTTGGCCCATCGCCTGGACCCGGGCCGGTTCCAGGTGGAAATCTGGCTCATGGCCGCGGGAGAAGATCTGGTGCCCCTGGCCCGAGAGCGGGGCCTGCCCCTGGTCTGGCTAGCCCGGCAAAACCTGGTGGGGCCGGTGGGCCTGGCCAATCTCTGGCGGCGGCTCAAGAGAACCCCGGTGGACGTGTTAATGCCCCTGACGGTGGTGCCCAATATCTGGGGCCGCATTCTGGGACGCCTGGCGGGGGTTCCCGTGATTGTGGGCAATTGCCGGGGAGGCGCGGCGCCGCGGCGGCAGCATGAGCGCTGGCTGTGGCCCCTGGCGGACCAGATCATCTGTAATGCCGCGGCCTTGAAGGAGGAGTTGGCCAATCATTATGCCATCCCGCCCCATCGCCTCACGGTGATTCCCAATGGGGTGGACCCGGATTTTTTCCGGCCCCCTGCGTCTCCGTCCGGTTCAGGCCCTCCCGTGGTGCTCTCGGTGGCCCGCCTGGTCCCCGATAAGGACCATGATACCTTGATCCGGGCCTTCCGCCGGGTGGCCGAGGATCATCCTCAAGCTGAGCTGTGGCTGGTGGGGGAGGGACCCCGGCGGGAGGCCATTGAGCGGCTGATTCAGGATTGCCGCCTCACCCACCGGGTGCGGTTTTTCCCCGGTCAGGTGGACCTGCGTCCCTTTTTCCAAGAGGCCAGCCTGTTGGTGCTGAGTTCCGTCACCGAAGCCCTTCCCAATGTGGTTCTGGAGGCCATGGCCGCGGGTTTGCCGGTGGTGGCCACCCAGGTGGGAGGGCTGCCAGAGGTGGTGGCGGCAGGGAAAACCGGCTAGCTGGTGCCTCCCCGGGACGTCCCGGCCCTGGCCGCGGCCCTGAGCCAGTTGTTAGCGGATGAAGAGGCTCGCCGGGCCCTGGGCCGGGCCGGGCGAGAGCGGGTGGAGCGAGATTTTTCTCTCACTGCCATGGTTCAGCGCCACGAACAGGTGCTGGGAAACCTCCTGGCCCGGCCCCGCCGACTGCCGCCAACTCCAGGGCTCAGGAGCTAAAGATGGCGGGGCCGCGGGTCGCCTACATCCTCCTCTGGTTTCCGGAGCCTTCCCAGACCTTTATCCTGGACGAAGTCAACACCCTGGTGCGGTTGGGGCTGGACCTGACGGTTTATACGCTCTATGGCCCTCGGAGCTCCCACCTGATTGCGGGAATGGGCCCGGTGGCCGCGCCGGTCATCCCTCTGGGTACGCCCGCCCTGGGGGCCTTGATTAAAGATTTGCTCAAGTTGGGGGGCCGGTGGCCCGGGGGGCGCCGATTTTTAAAGAGAGTGCTGATCCGCCGGTGGCGGAGCCTGGAGACTGCCGGGGAGGCCCTCTGGGCCACGCTGGCCGGGGTATCCCTGGCCCGGAAATTCCAGGCGTCTGGCATTGACCACATCCATGCGCCCTGGGCCGACGGGCCGGCCACCGCGGCCTGGGTGGCGTCTCAGTTGAGCGGCATTCCCTTCAGTTTTTGCGCCCACGCCCATGATATCTATCCCCCGGATGGGGCCTTGCGAGAGAAGCTTGAGGCGGCCAGCCTGGTTAGGGTCATATCCGAAAGCAACCGCCGACATCTCTCGGCCTTGGCCCCGGGAACCGAGGCCAAGATGGTGACCATTCATTACGGCTCACCCTTGAGACCGCGGCCCGTGCCCCCTCGCCCCGGGCGCGCCCCGTTTCAACTCCTGGCCCTGGGCCGATTGGTTCCCAAGAAGGGCTTTCCGGTACTTATGCAGGCTTGTCGGGACTTGATGGCTCGAGGGGTGGATTTTCATCTCACCCTGGCCGGGGACGGCCCGCAATACTCCATGCTTTCAAGCCTGGTGCAAAGGTATGGCCTGAAGGACCGGGTCACTCTCACCGGATTCGTGCCTCACCGGCAAGTGCCGGCCCTATTTCATCAGGCCGACTTATTCATCATGCCTTGCTGTCATTGACCGTCGGGGCGACCGGGATGGCCTGCCCAACGTCATCCTGGAAGCCATGGCCCACGAGGTTCCGGTGATTGCCACCCCGGTCAATGGCATCCCCGAGGCCATCCGTCCGGGCCAGACGGGGTGGCTGGTGCCAACGGGGGACGCGCCGGCCCTGGCCCAGGCGGTGATGGAAGCCTTGGGCGACCCGGCTGAGGCCCGGCGCCGGGCTAAGGCCGGCTGGGATCTGGTGGGTCGGGAGTTCGACTCCCAAAAGAATTACGGACAATTAAAAATCTGCTTGGAGCGCCTGGCCCAGGGGGGAGATTGGCCCAGATTTGGGGGAAGGGCCAGGGACGAGGGGCGGTGAGCGTCCCTGCCCTCCCCCCAAGCCCCCCTCCCAACCCGCTTAAGAGGGCCTGGGAAGCGGGGTTAAACTCTGTTGCCGGATAAACTGATCTATTAAGGCGAAGATCTCGGGGTTGCCGCAGAAATGCCCCTGCTGGATTTGGTGGCGGAACTGCTCCAGTTGCGCTTCAATGGCGGGAATGATCTCGGGGCGGGGCCGTAAGCCGGTGAAATAACGCCCATAGCCCAGGCGCTCCACGTAAAAGGAATTTAGAAACTGCTCGAAGGCGTTTTTGATGGGAAAGGAGATTACCGGTTTGCCATAGTACAAGGCTTCGGAGATTAGGGAGTGGCCGCCCCCGCAAATTACGTACTTACAGGAAGCCAGGTCCTCAAGAAAGCCGGCTTCGGAGTGTTTCTTGAAGATGAGATTATCCTCGGTGGATGCGGTATCCAAACCATATACGTAAACCGGCCGGGGAATGGCCCGTAAGAAGGGAAAAAACCGCTTGAAGGTGCTGTAACCCTGGTACGCCAGGACATGCTCGCCCTCTTGAGGCGGGCGCGCCAGCACGCTTTCCCGCAATAGGGGCGGTAAAACCTGGGCCCGGGAATCTTGCCTCAGGGGGGGCTGGAAAAATGAGGTTACCAGATAATGGGAGGCCTGGCTGAAGAGTAGCCGGACTGCCCAGCCGGTGACCAGATAACTGGGAATCTGGCCCCAAGGCACGGCATGGTCACAGCAAGTGATGATGTGCTGGTGGTCCAGGGAAAGGCAGGGCTGGCCCAGGCCGCGGCAGGCCCGGGGCAGGAAATACTCATAATCGCTGAGGCAGGCATCGGGCCGGAAACGCTCCATGACGGCCAGGATCTGGCGGATCATGCGCCGGAAATGAATCCTGACCCTGAGGTTGGAGTAAAGAGTGGGCCCAAAGGCTACCCGGTGGCCCCGAATCGGGGTCTCGGGATTGGGGCATTCCAATACGGGGTACTCCCGTCCCAGAATGGCAGCCCCAGTGCCGTGGCTGAGGAAGAGGAACTCGTGCTCCGGGAAGTGTCGGGCGATGGTCAATGCCCGGACGGCATGCCCGTGCCCGGTTCCGTGAACTCCATAAAGTATCCTGGCCATGGTGTCAGGAAAATGTAAACCAGCCGCGGGTAGAGGTCAATGGGAAGATTGGGCGAAGGCTGTAAGTATAGGCTAAAGGCGCCTGCTCCCAGGCCGTTTATTTAAAGAGCAGCATAAACGGGGTGATCATGGAGTGGTTAATATCGGGCCTCATGCTGTTGGTGCTCCTGGTCCTTTCCGGGTTAATCCTGGTGGGGGGGCGGGCCCTGCGCAGTAGTGCCGGGGCCGCGCCGGCCGGGGAGGCGATACGCTGGCCGCCGGTGGCCCTGATCGTGCCGGTAGCAGGGGCGAGCCCGGGCCTGGAGGCGAATCTGCGCTCCCTGCTCACCCAGGATTACCCTGACTATCAAGCAGTTTTAGTCACCAGGGACTCGGAAGACCCGGCTACCGGGGTTATCGAATCTTTAATTTTAGACTACCCCCAGGCGGCTCTGGTGTTAAGCGGCCCGGCCCGGACCTGCGGGCAAAAGAATCATAACCTCCTGGCCGGCCTCGGGGTAATTAGCGGGTCCGCGGAAATTCTGGCGTTTTGCGACAGTAATCAACTGGCCCCGGCCACCTTTCTGAAAGAATTGGTGGGGCCCCTGGTCAGGGGGGAAGCTGAAGTCATCAGCGGGTACCACCATATCATTCCCCAGGACGAGGGCTTTGGCACCCTGGGCCATGCCATTTCCGTGCTCACTCTCTATCTCACGAAACCGTTCAAAAAGCTCAATCAACCCTGGGGCGGCGCCACTGCCATTAAACGCGCCCTCTTTGAGGCCCTTAACGTGGACCGGCTGTGGGCCGAAAATGTGGTGGACGATGTGTCGTTGGCGGCGCACCTGTTAAAATCCAGGATTCCCGTAGGGTTGGCCCCGGGTGCCTGCCTTCACACCGCTCTGGGCGGCGAGACCCTGGCCGGGTGGAGTAACTGGCTCACCCGCCAATGGCTCTACCTGAAATTCTGCCTGCCGGGGACCTGGCTGGCCGGGGGGCTGGTGACCCATCTCCTGCTGGGGCTGGTGGTGGCGGCCGTAGGGTACGGGGTGCTGGCGCTGGTCCGGTGGAACTTTCCCGCCCAGGCCTTGATTGCCTTAATGTTTCTGGGACTGTTGGGGGTTTTGGGAGACTCGTTGAGATCGTTACATCCCCGACCCGCACCCCTCAAGTCCTGGCTGACGGCTTTTTACGTGGCGATATTCATGGCCAGCTGGTGCCACCTGAGAACCTGGTGGGCCAGGGAAATTGAGTGGCGGGGCATAACCTACTAAGTTACCCGGGGAGGCAGGGTTACCGACATTCGGGGGGGCTGATGGAGGAGTTTTTGGGAGAGGGGGACTTATGGCTGGAGGCCCTTAGCCCCCTAATTCCTTAAATTTATTTAGCCGACGGGGGCGGGGCTTTAGGCCCCGCCCCCGTCGGCTACTTAAGCGGGTTGGGTGGGGGGTGTGGGGGGAGGGCAGGGACCTCAGGTCCCTGGCTCTCCCCCCACAAATGTCGTTACCGCTGGCGCCACCAATGCCAGCCCAGGCCCAGGATGGGGGCCAGGGCCAGGGCTTCGGCCAGTTCCCGGGTTAAAAGACTAAGGCCCACCAGGTAGAGGCCAGCCCCTGCCAGGGCCGCGGCCGCCAAATGGAACAAGGGGCGTAAAGGTATCAATCCTAGGAGACGCTGGCAGTAAGAGACGGTCATCAGGGCCACCACCGCCTTGGTCAGAATCATGGCCAGGGCCGCGCCCAGGAGGGGAGCCGTGGGCATGGCCAGGGAGCAGCAGAGCAGGTTAAAGATTAGCCCGGCCAGGTAAAAATTGAGGAGAAGCCTCTCCCGCTTCATGCTGATCATCAGGAAGGCGGCCAGGTTGTGGAGAAAGGCGCAAATCACGGTGATTACCAGATACCTTTGCAGCCACACTGCATCCTGGTAGTGGGGGCCGAAAATAAAGGGGATGAGGCGATCACTTTCGATGAACAAGACAAACATCAGCGGACAGGCGGCCGCCAGCAACCAGCGGGCCGTGTTTTGGGCCAGGCGGGTGACCTGGCCGCGGTCTACCGCCCAGAGCTGGACAAACAGCGGAAAGATCACGCTCTGGAGTAGCAGGTTGGAGACCAGGGAGGAGAAGCCGTCCACCATTTGCCAGCTGACGCTGTATTGGGCTACTGCATCGGCCCCGGCAAATCGCTGCAGGAAGAAGAGGTTGGCCTTGTTGTAAATGGTGGCGGCAAGTTCGATGAGGGCGAAGATCAGGCCGAGCCGCAAGGTGGCTCCCAACCGGCTGAAGGCCGGCCAACGGGGGCGAAAGGGCCTTTGGGAGATGATCAGCACGGCCCCCAGAGTCAGGTTGATCAGGGTTTCCACCAGCTTGAAACAGGCCACCACCAGGGGCGGAGCACCCATAATGAGGGTGATGATGGCGTAGCCGAAACCCAGCCCCGCGGCCAGGGCCCTGATCTTACCTTCCAGGTCCTGGCGCCCTTGCACCTGGCAGACGACAAAGAAGGTGCTTCCCAGGGCCTCCAATCCCACCCCCGCCGCGAGCACCAGCATCACTTGCTTTAACGGCAAGGCATAGTCTTGCCAGTGGATAAAGCCCATTACCCCGACCCAGGCACAAGTTAGCAAAGCCCCCTTAAGGAGGGAGACCTGGCTCAGGGCCTCGCCGCGGTGGGCGTCCCGTTGGGATAACATGGAGACCAGGGGCAGGTTCAGGCCGAATTCCCCGATTAAGAGGAGGATCTGGCCCAATCCCAGGGCCAGCATGAATTCCCCGTAGGTAGTAGTACTATGGCGGGCCAGGTAGATGAAAAAGACGGCTTGGAAGGCTTCCCGGACCCAACGGGCGCTGAGCAGATAGGCGAATTTCTTGAGGATGCGATGGGAGGCGGGCCTCCCCCCAGGTGATGGAGGTTTATCGATGGAGAGCATCAATGGTTTTTAGAGGAGCAGGTTGGTTTCCTTCAAGTCTACTGATCGGGTTGAGAATCCTTACCGCAGTAATCTCTCCCGGACTCCTTTATACCAGATATTATGGAAACCGGTCTGGAAAAAAGTCCAGCGTTCATCGGGTTGGGCGGTTAATGTCTCTGAAAGTGGAGCTCTTGACATCTGGGGGAGAATTTGGAGTTGGGCAGAAGATAGTAAACGGAATCCGGTAAAAAGAAACTGGTTGCCTTCAAAATTGGAAAAAATTATCATTCATTAATAATCTTCCCCAAGGTTTGAATGGGCAACTTCAAGGGTGTTGGGTAATCTCGAATTATTGGGGTTAAAAGAACACCCATTTCTGAGGTCCAAGTGAACATCGTCCTGGCAACCACGCCCCTTCCGGAAATCTCTTGGAACACCGGGTCTTTTCCACCCTTGGGGCTTTTGTATCTTGGCGCGGGGGTGAAGCATCTGCCCAACATCCGAGTGAGTCTGGTGGATGCATTTGGCGAAGGGCTGGACGTGGACCGTTCGGCAGATAGAATCCTCTCCTACTCGCCCGATGTAGTGGGCATATCAGTGGCGAGCAGGCACCTGAAAAATCTAGCAACCCTGCTGGCTAAACTCAAAGCAGCCCGGCGCGACCTTCTGACCATTGCCGGCGGTATTCATGCCACTCTATTCGACCATCTCCTGCTTAAGAAAATTCCCAAGCTGGACCTGATACTCCGGGGAGAAGCCGATCAGAGTTTTTCTGAACTTTGCCAGCGCCTCATGGCCGGGGAGGCCATCACCCGGGTTCCCGGGCTGTCCTACCGGGCCAAAGGCAGGATAAGGCGCGGCGAACCCCAGCAAATTGAGGATCTCGATGCTCTTCCTTTTCCTGACCGCAGCCTGTTGAACTCCAACGGCTATGGGCTGCAATGGTACGGCTACCCGCTGCCCCAAATGCCCCGGTTCACCACGGCTTTCTCTTCCAGGGGATGCACTTATAACTGCACCTTTTGTGCAGGCACGAAATTGTGCCGCAACCAATTGAGAACCCGCAGCCCCGAGAATGTCTTCCAGGAACTGGTGCAACTGTCCCAAGAAGGCTTCGAGTTTGTCATCTTTTTTGATGATAATTTTACCGGGGAGGAATCGCGGGTTGAAAGGTTGTGTCACCTCATCCTGGAGCACCAGCTTAACTTACGTTTGGCATTCGCAGGCAGCCTACACAGTTTGCCCCAATCCACTCTGGACTTGATGCACCAGGCCGGATTCGACCTGGTATTTGTGGGAGTGGAAAGCGGCAGCGATGCCCAGCTCAGGCGCTACCGCAAGCCCGCCACTTCGCAGTCGCTGGCCTCCGGTGTCTTGAGAGCCAAGCAAGCCCACATGGTCATCATAGCCAGCTTCATCACCGGGAGTAGGGAAGAGGAAGAGGCAGATCACGAAGCCAGCAAATCTTTTATCTGGGAAACCCTGCCACACATTTGTGAGATCAACCCCCTGATGGTTCATCCCGGCAGTCACCTATGGGAGGAGATCAACGGCTCCAAGGAACCCAAGACCCTGGAGGCATCCGAGAGCCGCTTGGTTTCCCGTTTCTCGGGTCAGATGAAAAAAGAGATCATCAAGTACCGGGAACGGGATTTTCGCCGGACCTTCCACCGCTCATGGATTCATTGGCGCCGAATCTTTGATCTCTTGGATCTGTGGGCCCACAATCCGTTGTTTGGCCGCATCCTCAAGATAGTAGTCCAAACTCCCAGGCCCCTTATCCAATTCTTAACCAGCAAAAGCATGCGGGAATGAGAGGGTACGACTGTAGCAAGCTGGAGCCAGCGTTAGGTCATATCGTAAGAACGCGGTGCAAAATCCCGCAAGGCTCTCTTTTCCGAATTCGTAATTTATCCCCGGCAACCGCAGACAAGTACTTCTTTTATTTAGGTGGCAGATGATAATCGTTAGCAACATTGTTAGCCTAGAGATATTAGGAATATTTCGACGTGGAAGATAACCAAGTTATAATAAGAGAAAATTGGTTTCGAAAGAACCCCAAGAAAACGTTAATTTGCTTTATTTTGATTTTCTTTTGTTTTACTTTAGTGGCCAGTGAGAAGATTTTAAAATTTATCAATGAAAAGAATGGCATATTCTTAGACACCGAATCTAGATGTATCCGGATAAAAGAATATAGACCATTAACTAAAATGGTGGTGAGTTTTCCCCGTGAGCATCTAAAATATACTGACAATGTATTCACTAAAAAATACCGGGTGGAAATTGACAATAATGGCTTTATTATTCCCTCAAAGAAATATGAAACCCCGGATTGTTCCATAGTTTTCTTAGGAGGTTCAACCACCGAATGCATGTATGTTGACGAAGAAAATCGGTTTCCTTATGTGGTGGGGAATATTTTGGAAAAGGAGACAGGGAAGAAAATCAATTCATATAACAGTGGGGTTTCCGGAAATAATACATTACATGCAATAGATATCTTAATGAACAAATTAATACCAATTGGGCCAAAGATTGTGGTGTTTATGGAAAACATCAATGATCTTAGTACCCTTATCTATGAAGGAACTTACTGGAATACTAATTCCGCCAGATCCCCCTTGGAGACTCTAAGGAAGACGAAGTTGCTGGGAAAATTCTTAAAAGAAATTTTTATCCCCAACCTGAATAAAGCCTATAGGGATTTCAAGAAAATGGCGTTCCCCAAGGAAGATGATGAATTTGCCTCTGCTCGCGGGAAAAAATTGAGTATTAATAAAGCCGCATTAGTTCACGAATTTGCCATGAATCTGCAAACTATCGTTTATATCTGTAAAGCCAGGGGAATAATTCCGGTTCTTATGACTCAAGCCAATAGGGTAAAAAACCATCCCGATCAGGTGATTGCCTCATATATTGAGAGATATGCTTATGATACCGGGATCAACTATGCAGATTTTAGAGAAAAATTTGATGCATTTAATGAAACCATAAGAAATGTTGGGGAAAAAAATAATGTCCTGGTAATAGACCTGGCTAAAGAAGTTCCTCAAGATAAGAATTATCTTTACGATATCGTTCATTTCAATGATAACGGATCAAAATATGCGGCTAAGATTATTGCGGCAAAATTAAAGAAGATTGTCGAGCAATAACGGGCTTTACGTCCTTTTGCCAGGTTTATGCTTTAGAGCACAGTTCCCACCGGCCGCCACGAATTTTAGGTAAGCTTGGGTAAAAATAGCGAGGGGGGAATCCTTGATTATTCAACCCGCAAGGCCAGGGACAGTCCATCCTTTTCCGGGGAATGGTGCGGCAGGAAGCTGAGCAGGTGCACGGTGCGCCACTGACGCTGACGGAAGATTTCCCGGTTGAAGGCGTCGGCCCCAGAGAAACCCACGTTATCAGTGATCAAGAGACCTCCCACTTTCAGAAGGTGGTAGCAGAAGGGCAGGGCGGGAAGGTAGCTTTCTTTGTCAATATCCATAAAGATTAGGTCAAAGGGCCCGGTCAGGGTCGGCAGCAGGTCCAGGGCCTGCCCCACCCTTACCTCCAGGCGATCTGCCAGACCGGCGGTGGCGAAGTTGCGCCGGGCCCTGCGGGCCATATCCGCATCCAGTTCCAGAGTGAGGACCTGACCGTTAGAGGCAGCGCAGCCGCGCCCCAGATAGATGGTGGAATACCCGGTGGCGGTGCCCAGTTCCAGGATATTGGCGGCGGCCGTGGCCCGGGCCAGAATAAAGAGCAGTTCGCCCACCACCGGCCCGACTATGGGGATGCCTTCCTCCTGGGCTTCTTGCTCCAACTTAAGGAGCAACTCGTCCCGGGAGGGTATAAAGCCTTGAAAATAGCCTTCCAAGTCGGGAATCATAGGGCTCATGCTATCTCCTTTTAGTGCAGGGGCAGGTGAAAGATCTCTTAAAATATACCCAAAAAGAGTTTGGTAGTGTAAAATTATGCTAACAATTGGAACCCAGGGGAAGGCAAGGGGGCTCGCCAGACCTTAAGGTAGGGGGCTTGGAACCCCAAGTTTCCAGATTCGAACCAGCAGAGCGGCGGAAGGAATCATGGAGAAAATCAAACCCAAAGATAGGGGTCTCCTGGCGCGTCTGCTGAGCTCTAGCCGGGATCAAGCCAAGGACACCGGGATGGCCATGGTCCTGATCTGCCTGCTCCTGGCTTACTGGGGGGGCCGTCCCCAGTTTTTGCCGCTGGCCCTGGCCCTGTTGCTTCTCACCATGGTGTGGCCCGATGCCTTTCGGCCTTTGGCCGTACTCTGGTTTGGGCTCTCACATTTATTGGGCAACCTGGTCTCCAGGATCGTGTTGACCATAATCTTTTTTGTCTTGGTCACCCCCATCGGTCTCATCCGGCGCTGGGCCGGGGCCGACTCCTTACAACTGAAGAAATGGAAAAAGGATACCAAGTCGGTGTTCATGGAGCGCCAGGGGGCGATTCTGCCTAAAGACCTGGATCATCCATATTAAAGATAGCTGAGAATTGTTGCCTTAGGAGTTGCTAATGGATGTTCTGCGTGATTTGTGGGGCTTTTTGAAACACCGGAAAAAATACTGGCTGTTGCCCATCATCTTAACCTTGCTCTTGTTCGGGTCGTTGATCGTCTTTGCCGGGGGCTCGGCCATTGCCCCCTTTATCTATACACTCTTTTAAAGAGGTACGAGTTGCCTGAGGCGATTTTAGGGCTGTCTGCCTTCTATCACGACAGTGCGGCCGCCCTCTTGCTGGACGGCAAAATTGTCGCGGCCGCCCAGGAAGAGCGTTTCAGCCGCAAAAAGCACGACCCCTCCTTCCCGGCTAACGCCCTGGCCTATGTGCTGGCGGAGTCGGGACTGAGGGTGGCCGACCTGTCCGTGGTGGCCTTCTACGACAAGCCCTATCTCAAGTTTGAACGCCTGCTGGAAACCTATCACGGCTTTGCCCCCCAGGGGTTGCGAAGCTTTCTGATGGCCATGCCGGTCTGGATCAAGGAAAAGCTCTTGATGCGGAAGCTTCTCCGGGACGAACTGGCCAAATTGGGGCCGGGCAAGCCGAAGCTGCTGTTCCCGGAACATCACCTGTCCCATGCGGCCAGCGCGTTTTATCCCTCTCCGTTTACGGAAGCAGCCATCCTGACCATTGACGGCGTGGGGGAATGGGCCACTTCCACCATCGGTTTTGGCCAGGGCAAGGAGATCAGCATCCTGAGAGAATTGCATTTTCCCCATTCCCTGGGCCTGCTTTATTCCGCCTTCACTTATTACTGCGGCTTTAAGGTCAACAGCGGCGAATACAAGCTCATGGGCCTGGCGCCCTATGGCAATCCTGAGGCGGAGCAGACCAAGAAGTGGACCCAATTGATCCTGGATGAGCTGGTGGACCTTAGGGAAGACGGTTCGATTCTCTTAAACATGGATTATTTCAATTACGCCACGGGCCTCACCATGTGCCGGGACGGCCTGTGGGAAACTTTATTCGGCATCCCGCCGCGCCAGAAGGAGACCTTCATTACCCAGGAATACATGAACCTGGCCCTGGCGATCCAGCAGGTCACCGAAGAAATCGTGCTGCGCCTGACCCATACCGCCAAGAAGCTTACCGGCTCCGATTATTTGGTGATGGCCGGCGGGGTGGCCTTGAACTGCGTGGCCAATGGCAAAATCTTGCGCCAGGGCACCTTCAAGGATATCTGGATTCAGCCGGCCGCGGGGGACGCCGGGGGGGCTCTGGGGGCCGCTCTGGCCATCTGGCATATCTGGCAAAACCAGGAGCGCCGCCTCAATCCGGGGCACGACCTGATGCAGGGAGCCTTTCTGGGGCCGGAATTCGGCCCCGGGGAGATTATCCGGGTGGCCCGGCGTTACCAGGCGCCCTACCGGCATTACCCGGATTTTGAGCAACTGATTAAAGAGGTGGCGGCCCTCTTGGCCCAGGGTCAGGTGGTGGGATGGTTCCAGGGCCGCATGGAATGGGGCCCTCGGGCCCTGGGCAACCGCAGCATTATAGGGGATGCCCGCCACCGGGAGATGCAAAAAAGGCTTAATTTGAAGATCAAATACCGGGAAGGTTTCCGCCCTTTTGCGCCCTCAGTCTTGATGGAAGATCTGGGGAATTTTTTTGACCTGGACCGGTCCTCCCCTTATATGCTGCTGGTAGCCCCGGTGCAGGAAGAGCGGCGCAACCCCCTGCCCGAGGGGTATGAGAACCTGCTCCTGCTGGATCGACTCTACCATCTCCGTTCTGATGTTCCCGCCATCACCCATGTGGACTACTCGGCCCGCATCCAGACGGTGCACCGGGAGACCAATGAGCGGTACTGGCGCCTGATTCAGGCGTTTAAGGAACAAACCGGCTACGGCGTGATCGTCAACACCAGTTTCAATGTCCGGGGTGAGCCCATTGTCTGCACCCCGGAAGACGCCTATCAGTGTTTCATGCGCACGGAGATGGACTACCTGGTGATGGGGGACTTTTTGTTTGACAAAAAGGAACAGCCCCCCTGGCACGAAGAGAAGGATTGGCGCGAGACGTATGAGTTAGATTAGCTTTTCTGGGGGAAGGGGCTAAGGGCCGCAGGCCCCCTTACAATCCTCCCCCAGACCCCCTCCCCCAATCCCTTAAGTTTTTCTGACCGGGGAAGGCGGGGCCAAATGGCCCCGCCTTCCCCGGTCAGCTTACGCGGGTTGGGAGGGGGGCGTGGGGGGAGGGCAGGGAGCTCAGCTCCCTGGCCCTCCCCCCACATTTTTTTCTCCAGCCCCCTCTCCTTTAAAACCCGAACTCTGGATGCTTACCACGGAAGAATGTCTTTAAGTTATGGTATGATAGCGGAGATTTCGGCTCTTAATTCAAGGATAGGATAAACCCATGAAAGTTGCCATGGCCCAACTGAACCCCATAGTGGGAGACGTTACCGGGAATCTCCAAAAGGTTATGGACACCTTGGAGCAAACGGCCTCTGCGGCTGATCTCCTGGTTTTTCCGGAACTTTTCCTGGTGGGATACCCGCCTCGGGACCTGCTGCAAAAGGTCGCGCTGATTGACAAGACTCAGCAAGCCGTGGAGAAACTGGTGGCCGTTTCCGCCAGATTCCCCCAAACCGCCCTGCTGGTGGGAGCCCCCCTGCCCACCGGCCGGTCCACGGGCAAGGGACTGCAAAATTGCGCCTTGTTGATCTACCAGGGGCAGATGCTCTTTCGCCTGAACAAATCCCTTTTGCCCTTTTACGATGTGTTCGACGAAACCAGGTACTTTGATCCTGCCGCAGAGGTGGAGGTAGTGCCATTTAAAGACGATATTCTCGGGATCTCCATCTGCGAAGACGCCTGGTGCGACCCGGAAGTGTGGTGCAGCAGGCTTTATTCTCTTGACCCCATACAGGTCCTGGCCCAAAAAGGGGCAACCCTCATGATTAACATCTCCGCCTCGCCCTTTCAGATAGGCAAAGAAGAAGTGAGGTATGATCTGATGCGCAACCATGCGCGGCGGCATGGCAAACCCTTCGTATATGTCAATCAAATAGGGGGCAATGATGAACTCCTCTTTGACGGCCAGAGCATGGCTTTTGACCAGAACGGGGATCCCATCGCCATTTTCCCCTCATTTAGGGAAAAGGTAGGGACGGTGGATCTGGGCCAGCCGGGCACCCCGGGGCCCTATGCGCCGCCGGAGAAAATCGCCACCGTTTACGAGGGACTTGTCCTGGGCACCCGGGATTATTTACGGAAATGTGGGTTTTCCCAAGCCGTGGTGGGGCTCTCCGGGGGGATCGACTCGGCGGTCACCTGTTGCCTGGCCCGGCAAGCCCTGGGTCGGGAAAATGTCTTGGGGGTCTTGATGCCCTCCATGTATTCGTCCCGGGGCAGCCTCGAAGATTCCCAAAGGCTGGCCGAAAATTTGGGGATTCAAATCAAGATCATCCCCATTACCCCCATTTACCAGGCGTATCTCGAGTCCCTGCGAGAGCCTTTGCAGGTGTTGGGGGAGGTGGATGTGGCCCTGGAGAACCTCCAGGCCAGGATCCGGGGCAATATCCTGATGGCCCTGTCCAATAAGTTCGGCTATCTGGTGCTGTCCACCGGTAATAAGAGCGAATTGGCGGTGGGCTACTGCACCCTTTACGGAGATATGAGCGGCGGGCTCAGCGTTCTGGCCGATGTGCCTAAGACCATGGTCTATGAACTGGCGCATTATATCAACCGGGCCGGGGAGATTATTCCCCGGGAGATTATCCACAAGGCGCCCTCCGCGGAATTGCGGCCCGACCAGAAAGATCAAGACACCCTGCCTCCCTATGAGGTCCTGGACCGCATCATGAGCTACTATCTCACCGAAGAATATTCCTACCATGACATCGTTAAATTGGGCTTTGACCCGAAGACCGTGGAGTGGGTGATCCGGACCATCGACCGGAACGAATACAAGCGCCGACAGGCGGCCCCGGGGCTGAAGGTAACCTCCAAGGCCTTTGGCATGGGCCGCAGAATGCCCATCGCCGCGAGATATGAGATTTGAGAAGTTGGGGGGAGGGCCAGGGAGCTGAGCTCCCTGCCCTCCCCCCAACCCCCCTCCCAACCCGCGTAAGTATTTCGGGCGGAGGCGGCGCTATCGGCGCCGCCTCCCCCGAAAAAATCTTAAGGGATTGGGGGAGGGGGCCTGGGGGAGGGGGTAAGGGCCTGCGGCCCTTAGCCCCCTCCCCCAAACTCATTTACAGGCTCGGCTTGAGGGGCTGTTCCGGGGCCCCGGGCGCGGGTTGCGGGGGGGCAGGAGCATCCTTAAAAGATGGCCCCGGAGATGGGCCAGGGGGCGCCCCGGCGGCCGGGGGCCCCAAGGTTTCTCCCTTTTTTAGGGTTTTGAAGTAGGCAGGATCGATCTTATAGAAGAAAGCCGGGACTTGACTGAGATATTTCCAGGGCCCTTTGGGAGATTTACTTTGATATAGGTAGCCATTCCAGTAAAAAAAGTATTTGCCCCGGTAGCGGAAAACATCGGTGGGGAGGTTGGGGGCGTAATAGACCTGGGAATCCCCGGGGACGGGGACCCATTGGGGTTTGACCTGCGGGGGGACCGGGTTAATCCGAATGTCCTGGGCCCAGGTGGGGGGGCCAAGCCAGCCGGCACTTAGGGCCAATGACAGAATGACCGGGATAAGTCGCCTCATGGAGATCACCCCTTAAACTTGCGGAATCAGGCCAGGAGGCCAGGGGCCTTTTTCAGTTTAAAGTTGAGGCCTTTTTCCCCAAAAAAGAAGTGGCCCCGAGGTCTTTGGCCTCCCGTAATTATTTAAACGCGGCAGGGTGAAGCCGGAGCAGAGCCTTGGGGACCTTGCGCACCGGGAACCAGGGCCCCAGGGGGGTTTTGCCCCGATACCACTGGCCCTCGTAGTAAAAGAAATATTTGCGGTGGAGCCGGAAGAGATTACCCGGGATATTGGGGGCAAAGGCCACCGCCGGGCTTCCGGGGGCCGGGGCCCACTGGGGTGCGACATTAGGGGGAAGCGGCGGGGGTAAGGTCACCGGCTGGGGCCAGGCCGGGCCCACTGAGGAGCAAATCAGGGTCAATACCAGGAGAATTTTCAGAAAGCGGGACATCTAGGCACCTCCAAATTTACTCCGGAATGTTGTGGTGCCGACCCACTGACAGGTCGTGCAGGGGAATGAGAATATCGGCCACCTCCCGCACCCGGCGGGCGCTCTCATAGGCGTCTATCAGATTGAGATGGACGCCCGAGGGCACCACCGGCCCGGTAGCGGGAAAGTTCTGCTCATTGCAGCAAAAGCCGGTGATCACTGCCTTCCCCTTGCGGGTGTTAATCACCACCGATTGGCCGCCCACCGTGTGACCGGGGGTGAGAAGCACCTGAATACCCTCCACGATTTCCTGATCGCCTTCCACCTGGATTACCTCCAGGCCCTCCAGCAGGTCAGGGAAATAGCGATGGTCTACGGGATGGGGATTCTGAAAAAACTCATACTCCGCCTTCTGCACATAAACCCGGGCGTTAACGCACTTATAGTCATTTTCGCAATGGTCATTGTGCAGGTGGGTATGGATGATGATATCAATGTCCTCCGGCTGGAGCCCATAAGTGGCCAGGGCCTCCTCGAATTCCTGGATCTTCAGGCCGTACTGCTCGCCCACTTGCGGCGGCACCACGAATTGCTCCAATCCGGTATCCACCAGGATCTTCTCGGGGCCTCCCTCCAGGTAGAAAACATAAATGGGAATCCAGATCCGCTTGCCGTAGCCTTTCAGGTAAGTCATGACTCCCTGGTCGGTCTCATTGGCGCCCACCACCAGGGGATGGATCACGTATTCGCGCATGCCCTCATCTCTCTTTGATTATTTTGGGGAAGATATATTATATGCACAAAGGTAAAAATTTTTAGAAATTTATCAAGAGAGCTCTGCGAAATGGGTTCGTGGGGGGAGAGCCAGGGACGTAGGGGCGGTTCGCGAACCGCCTCTACCTGCCCTCCCCCCACACCCCCCTCCCAACCCGCAGAAGGGGCTGGAAAGGCGGGGCCTATGGCCCCGACTTTCCAGCCATTTTCTAACCCTGTAAGGGGTTGGGGGAGGGAGCTTGAGGGAGGGGGCAGGGGTCAGTGGCACAGGCTTTCAGCCTGTGGAAGCCCCTGGCCCCCTCCCTCAAGATGACTTTTTCAGAGCTCTCATCAAGGGTTAGGAAAAGCCTGATGCATCCCAAGGTAGGCTGTTGCGGGTTTCCGGTAGGGCGCAGGCAGTATGCGGGGCGGCTGGCCGTGGCGGAAGTGCAGCAGACTTTTTATCAGCCGCCCTGGGTGGACACGGCCCGCAGGTGGCGGGAGGAAGTGCCCCCGGAGTTCGAGTTTACCCTCAAGGCCTGGCAGCTCATCACCCATGAGCCCACCAGCCCTACTTATCGGCGCTTGAAGAGGCCCCTCAGCCCCGGGGAGCGGAGTCAGGCGGGCTTCTTTAAACCCACGCCGCTGGTTAAGCAGGCCTGGGAGGTAACCCGGGAGATCGCCCGGGTTTTGGCGGCCAAGGTTATTTTATTCCAGTGTCCCGCCAGCTTCAGCTTCAATGAGGAGAATCAGAGCCGCCTGCGGCAGTTCTTCCGGCGCCTGGCCCGGGAGGACTTCGTGTTCGCCTGGGAACCCCGGGGAGACTGGCCCCGGGAGGCGGTGGCGGAACTGTGCCGGGACCTTAACCTCCTGCCGGCCCTGGACCCCTTTACTGCTCCTTCCTTTCCTGGCCCCCAGGCTTATTTTCGGCTTCACGGCAAGGGAGGCTACCGTTATGCCTACACCGATGAGGATCTGCAGGAATTAACCGCCCTGGTGACAGGGTGCCAGGAGGTTTATATGCTCTTCAACAACCGGAGCATGTGGCAGGACGCCTGCCGCTTTGTGGGCTTGGCTAAGGGAGGGAAGGCGGAGATAGGCAGTTTTGAGGAGTGAAGCAAGACCTGTGAGAGGTTTTGAGCTTATTAATTAAACTCATTTGTACCTGCGAAGATTCACAGCGTCCATGAATTATAAAATCCTGATCATTTTTAAATGTTTTAATATATAGCGAAGCTGTCGAAAAAGTCTCTTTGAGTTTATCCCTATCGCTGTTATGGATTTTTCGGCGGAATTTTTATGATCTTTTTGATTACCACCCTTTCCTATTGGGTGACTTTTTTAAATCTGATCCGCCTGCCTTCAGTTTTACGCATGGGCCAACCCATAGTTCATGATCTTTTCTATATTATGGATAAGGCAGTACAGCAGCCATTGGATATTCACCTTGACCTTGCCTCTTAGAGTGAAGCGGTCTAATCGCTTGTTAACTCGAATATTGGCAAAAACGGGCTCTGCTATGGCCAGGCGTTGGGGATAAATTTTGCGCCCCTGATCGGTTTCTATTCTCTCCACCATCTGTTTTGAGAGATTAATTCCTTCAGTGCCAATCGGAACTGATAGGTGCTTACGTTTGGCGCCCGTACCATAGAGACACCGAGGTCTTAGCGGGCAACCCCGGCAATCTTTTTCAGCCGCCACATATTTGCGATAGACGTTACCATGGTTGATATATCGTTTGACCTGCAGCTTGAGAACTTTTCCATGAGGGCAGATATATTGATCCAAGGTCTCATCATGGTGAAAGTCTTTTAAAGTAAATCTCCTGGCTCGACGTCGTTTTTGGGTGGCGAACCTCGGGTCTCGATTGCGGAACTTTCTATCCGGAATATAGGCGTCCAGCTCCAACTCCTGGCACTTCCTTAAATTGACCAAAGTATGATAATTGCTGTCTGCGGTGAAGATCTTCCCGGTAAGGCAGTCCGCCCCGTGGCCAATGCTCTGTAAGTTGGCCAGCGTCCCCTCCAGCATGGGCGGAACATGGCCATGGTCTTGCCCATTGCCGAAGGCCTCCCCATGAATGATCACTTGGTGCTTGCCATCTATCAGGGCCTGGCCATTATATCCCTGAATGGTCCCGTGGGAAGTCATCATCTTGGCTGAGTCATTATCAGTAAGGTTGCTCTGATTTTCTTTGCCAGTAGTGCCCATCTTGGGCTGGTTCTCAGCCAGCCACTTCTCAATGAGGTCTGCCTTCTTTTGCAATTTCTCCACCTGTTTCTGCCGGCTGGTGCCCGAAGTCCTGGACTCGGAAATGTCTTCCTCCCTTCGGTCTGCTTGCATCTGCTCTTCCAGCAGCTGCGCCACCTTGACCTTGATCTTCTCCTTTTTCCGATGCAACTCGGCCAGGGTACCGCTCCATTCTTTGGAGGCATTGGAAGGCAGTTTGCAGCCGTCCAAAGCAAACATAGTTCCTCCCAGAAGGTTCATCTCCTCACAGACCAGCAACACATCCCTAAAAAGAGGCAGAATCTCGTTCTTCATGGAGGAAACAAAGGCCGCAATGGTGCTGTGATCAGGATGCTGGCCACAAGCTAACGCCATGTAGATCACGTTCTCGCGACAAGCCTGCTCGATCTTCCGTGAGGATATCAGCCCCCGGGAATAGGCCAGTAACACCACCTTCAAAAGGATCTTGGGATCATAAGCTACTCGGCCTGTCTCATCATTACGGTATTTGCCATCAAAAATGGACATATCTATTCGCTTTTCCACCAGGGTATGAATGGCAAACTCCAATGTTCCAGGCATCAACTGGTCTTCCAGAGAAACCGGTAATAGAACTCTTTGACGATAGTCATAGATCTTATATCTGGCCATGTCTTATCCGCTAAAGATATTTTATTTTCATCAATAATTAACGCCAAGGATAGCACAGAATAGACATTTATTAAATATTATAATTGGTTAGAAAATATTATGCGTGAATTGAAGAAGATGAAAATTGCACGGAAATAATCGGGCGAGAACCTTTTTCGACAGCCTCAGCAGTAACTCGCTAAAAGGAACCAAAAGTTATCGGTGTTTCCATTACAGCTGGTAAGCGGATTTTATGTCAAACGAAATTAAGGAAATTTGCCGGCGGGGGGGTGGCGAAAATGAAACAAGAGTGCTTCTTTTAGTTACCAAAATTCTCGGCCTTGTTGGAACCGAAAATGAGGCAAAGCGGAAACGGACGGTTGCTGAATTGCATGCCAAGTATCGGTGGAATCCTGTGAACCTTTAACTGTAATAGTCAAGATTTAATCTGACATTTCTGGTAAATTGAACATCTCAAAATCAGGAGGGAATGTCAGATGACCACCGAACAAAAGATCATCAAGAACAAACTTGGGCTGCTCAGGCTCGCAGAAATGCTGGGAAACGTTTATCAGGCATGCAAGGTGATAGCCTATTCCCGGGATAGCTTTTATCGCTTCAAGGAACTCTACGATATGGGTGGGGAACTTGCCCTTCAGGAGATCAGTCGCAAGAAACCCATCCTGAAGAATCGAGTGGAAGAGCAGGTTGAGTAAGCCGTGCTCGAATTCGCCATCGAGAAGCCCGCCCACGGGCAACTGCGGGTATCCAACGAACTGAAAAAGAAAGGGGTTTTTGTCTCCCCTGGCGGGGTAAGGTCCATCTGGCTCGGTGAGTCGGGGTGAGGGTGTAAGTACTTGAATTTTCACCCCCTCACCTAACCTCTCCCCCTCGCGGGGGAGAGGAATTACGCATTCTCGGACAGCCTCCTAGACCAATCCATCTGCCCGCTGCTTCAGTGCTTCCACGGCTTGGGCCGACTTTTCTCCGCTTCAGCCGTCATTCCTCTTGCTTGGGTTACGATCGACCGTACCTTTTGCGGGTTCATCCCCGGTATTTTCTTTAACCCGTGCTCTTCCGCAGCAGCAACCTTGGCAATCGTGTTATAGCTAGCTTCGATTAATCGCCGCGATAGGACTTCCCCTATCCCTTTAAGTTTTTGGAGTTCTTTCATTTCTTTTTTCATAGCATCCTCCCTAGCCAAACCATGAGTTTCTGGCGACATCTAATATCAGATATTATAAAATATACTGCACCCCTTGGAGAGACATTTTATTCCTCACTTCTCAAAATGTCTCGCCTCCAAGGGGTGCAGTATAGATGGACTGATTATTGTTGTTGCGGTGGTTACCTTGCTTAATCCTCGCCGGAAAAGGTCTTTTCGATTGCTTCGCCGGCCTTTTTAATTCCTTCGCCGGTCGCTTCGCCTGCACGCTTCACTCCCCGTTCAGTGGCATTCGCGCCTCGCTCAATTCCTTTGCGGGTCGCTTCGCCTGCACGCTTCACTCCCCGTCCAGTGGCATTCGCGCCTCGCTCAATTCCCTTGCCCGTGGCCTGCCCGGCGCGCTCGATCTTTCCCGGAGGCGCACTATGAGGGGTTCCCGCTGCCGGAGTTTCTGGAGCCGGCTTGTTCGTTGTTGCCTCCTCCGCAAAAGAGACGGAAGAAAAGACCCCCACTATACAAAGCGCAACAAAGGGCAAGAAAACCTTTTCTCCAATAGATCAAATCATTTCTGTAATAGTCATGGCTGCCCTCTCTCTTGTAAACCTAGATTATGCGGCCACCTTAGCCACCGCAGTCATAAAATGGTTTTGGGGACGTCTTGCCCGGAAAAAATCCCCCAAAGTTTCTGTTCTGGAAGCCGAATCCTCTCGTCAACGCCATGATAGCACTAGTCTCATTGAAAAAATACTTTTCCCCTGAATTTTGGGCATATCTAACCCTCAGAACCAAGATACCTCACTGCTGCTGAGCTTAAGGACCCCAAGCCAATACTGCCCCATAATGGTGAGCCAGGGGAAAAGCTGAGGCTACATGTATATACCACCTCCGGGCTTGGTAGGAAACCTTGGTGCCCGCTGACCGCAATATACCTTGCCACTGTACGTAATAAAAAGGTGATTGACGGGAGATAGTTTCCGAGGTCATCATCTACCTGTTTTTTCTGAGGAAAAGGAGGTAGCGATGACCGTTGAGCATGTTCCTCAAGAGAAATTCCCAGCACCGTCGGCCGATCAACCCACCTGAGAGTCCGGATCAAGAGACGGACGCATTAAATCCCAGGCTCAAGAATCCCCAGATTGAAAAGTGCTTAAAGCAGTTGGGCAAAAAGGAACTGTTTGGGCGGCCGTACGTCAAGGACTATTTGTACGACCAGAAGCGGCGCAATTGCCGGGCCAGCACCATCCGCAACAACTTTACGACGTTGATGCTCTTTCTGTCCTACCTGAAGGAGCGGGGTAGGACCTCCCTGGAAACCATTACCAGAGAGGATTTGAGCAGCTTTATCGAACACGAGCAGGACCGGGGCATGCAGCCCAATACCGTGTCCACCCGGTTGAGGCTCCTCTATGCCTTTCTCCGGTATCTGGTGGATCGGGAAGTGGTGCATCCCGATCTGCTGAAGAGGAAGCTGCGGGTCAAGGTGCCGGAGGCGCTGCCCCGGGCCATAGACCCGGAGGAGGTCCAGCAGCTCCTGGCCGTTATTGAGAAACCCCGTGACCGGGCCCTGATCCTGGTGTTGCTCCGGACCGGGATGCGCATCGGGGAACTGCTGGCAACCAGGATGAGTGAGGTAAATCTCAGAGAAAAACGGATCACCATCATGGAAGCCCAGAAGACCCGGGTGGGCCGGGTGGCCTACTTAAGTGAGGATGCCTGCCGGGCCTTAACGGTGTGGTTGAAAAGGAGAGACCCGGAGAAGGAATATCTGTTCTATGGCCAGGGACGTCTGCGCTTGGGTTACACCGCGGTCCGGGTGAGGTTCGCCAGGTATCTGGAGGAAGCGGGGCTGGCGCATAAGGGCTACAGCCTCCATTGTCTGCGGCACACCTGTGCCACTGAGCTGTTGAACGCCGGGATGCGCCTGGAGTGTCTGCAGCAGCTCCTGGGCCACAGCAGCATCGAGATGACCCGGCGCTATGCCAGGCTGACGGACAACACCCGCCGGGAAGAGTACTTCCGGGCGATGGCGATCATCGAAAAGGGAGAACCCATGGCCATTACCGCCGCCATCTTGAACTACCGCCGGTTCTTGAAGAGAAGGAACTACTCGGGCCATACCATTAAGAACTATATGCACACGCTGAAGCAGTTCGTGGTCTGGGTGAATGTCCCCATCGAGGAAGTAAACCATAAAAAGCTCCTGGCTTACCTCGATCACCTGCTGGATAGAGGGCTGCAGCCTAAAACGATCAACTGCCATCTGGACAGCATCCGGGGGTTTTACCACTACCTCATTGAAGAAGAGCAGGTGGCGATGGTCAACCCGGTGAAGCGCGGCTATGCCTTGCGGCTGTCCCGGCCATTGCCCCGCCATCTGCGAGATGAAGAGGTGTGGCAGGCTCTTAAAGGTTATCCATGACCGCCGGGACCGAGCCATGGTCATGCTGATGCTGAGATGCGGGTTGCGGGTGGAGGAGGTGGCCCGGCTGAAACTGGCGGCTCTGGACCTGCGGCGCAGTCAGGTCTTTGTCCATCAGGGTAAGGGCGCCAAAGATCGGGTGGTGTACCTGAGCGACGACGCCTATGAGGCCCTGGTCCAGTACCTCCGGGTGAGGCCGGCCAGCCGAATCAAAGAGGTCTTCCTGGTGGATAAAGGGAGATGCAGAGGCAAAGCCATCTCGGTTAGGGGCATCCAAAAACGCCTGGAGCATTACGCCCGCCAGGCGAGACTCAAGGTGTCGTGCCACCAGCTCCGGCACACCATGGCCACCCAGCTCCTCAATGCCGACGCCGCCCTGGTGACCATCCAGGATCTCCTGGGGCATACCCGGATCAAAACCACCCAGCGGTACTGCCGGGTGTCCAATCTCAAGGTGCAGCGGGACTATCACCAGGCCATGGCGGTGGTTCTGCAGAGGACTGGA
>CAVTZS010000009.1:0-288944 GCA_963739295.1 uncultured delta proteobacterium
GAAGATCAAACCCAAGCGCTTAAAAAGGAAGCGATGAAGCAGCTCCGCCAGGCAAGGAAGCATACCATCGAGGCTGCCACCGCCAGGATGAAGGAGCAGCAAAAAGCCATCAAGGCTATCAAAGCGGAACTGCAGAAAGGTGAGAGAACAGTGCCAGAGCTTGCCACCGCCACCGGCATCCCCTCGGATTCCGTCCTGTGGTACATCATGGCCTTGAAGAAATACGGAGAGGTCGCAGAAGGGCAAGGGGACGGGGGCTACTTTCGGTACGGGCTGGCGGCGAACAGCAACAACGGCAAGGAATAAGTGGGGGGCTTTCGCTTTTTAAAACACTTCAGGAGGCATTACGTGAGTACCAGGGTTGATCCGGGCTTGATGAAGGACCTTAAAGCGTTTGGGCTCAGGGATGCGGGAAAATGCTCCCACTGCTCCAACTGCACTGTGACCTGCCCACTGTCCACGCCGGAGAACCCGTTTCCAGGAAGCTCATCCGCTATATGCAGCTGGGTCTGAAGGACAGAATTCTCCAAGCACCTGAGCCCTGGCTTTGCTATTATTGTGGCGATTGCTCCTCCCAGTGCCCACCGGCGCCGAACCCGGCGAAACCATGATGGTGGCTCGCCGGTATCTCACTTCTCTTTATGACTGGACGGGTTTTTCGAGAAGATTCTATACTTCCGGGAAGTTTGAAGTCAGCGCCATCGCTATCGTGGCGCTGCTCGTCGGCCTCGGGCTTTTCCTTTTCAATACGGGTAAGCCGAACTGGCAGCATGCGGACCTCAACTCCGTGTGGCCTTCGCATAGCGTTGAACTTGTAGACCTCGGCTTGGCCGCCGTTCTTTTGTTTTTGCTCCTGGGCAACGTTTTCCGGTGCCTCAAGGCCGTCATGGGCGATTTCGCGTTCAAGGTTCCCCTCAGGGTCTATGCCGGCCAGCTAAAGGAGTTTATCGTTCACGCTCTTACCCAGAAGAGGTTCGGCCAGTGCAGTGACAAAATGCAATGGGTCGCCCACCTGATGACCATGACGGGCTATGCCACGGCCTTCCTCCTGGTGGTGGTCCTCCTTAACGGCCTTACGGTGGAGGGGCTGAAATTCACCGCGGCTGGCCGGAATATCCGATTTTCCATCCCATCCGGCTGCTGGGCTACTATGCCACGTTCGCCATCATGTATGGGACCACGTATGCCATCGTGGGCCGCCTGAAGAAGAGCAAACCCGTCTACCGGAACTCGCATCCTACGGACTGGATGTTCCTGGTTCTTCTGCAACTCACGGCCATGACAGGTATTTTCATCCACTGTGCCAGGTTTTTGGATTGGCCGGCAACGACCTACGCAATGTACGTCATTCACATGATGGTGGCCGTGCCCATGCTGGTGCTGGAAGTGCCCTTCGCCAAGTGGGCTCACCTGGCCTACCGCCCCCTGGTGCTGTACCTGATGAAGGTGAAGGAAGTATACCTGGCAGAGAAGCCGGAAGTGACGGCCATCGGCTGAGGTCAGGTCCGGAGCTACGGCCATGTCTGTGAAAACGGTAAGACAGAAAACGCAGTGAAATATTGCAAAGAGAGGAGATGATCACATGGCGGAAGAGAAAGAAAAAATTGTTTTGATCGCCACCCATGCGGGGGAGGACCCGGAACGCGCCATCTTCCCCTTAATGCTGGCCAATGCGGCCCAGGCCATGGACGTGGAAGCCGTGGTGGTCTTGCAGGGTAACGGGGTGTACCTGGCCAAAAAGGGATATGCCGATGACATTACCTTTCCCGGCCTGACCCCCTTGAAGACGCTGGTTGACAACTACGTCGCCAACGGCGGCACATTCCTGGCCTGAATCCCCTGCCTCGAGGAGCGCAAGATCAGTCAGGCTGACTTGATCCAGGGAGTAGAGTTGGTTAAGGCAGGGCGGCTCGTCGTTGAGATGACCAGCGCCAAGTCCACCGTGGTTTACTAAAAATGTGGCCGGAGGCAGCCAGGGCGTAGAGCGTAGACGCCATTATCGGGGGACGGTGTCATATCAGGGGGGGCGAGGCAGGCAGACCGATATCGATGAAATTAAAGACTAAGCGGTAATCAGTTTGTGAACGTCGATACCGTATTTTTTCATGCGGTGCCAGACGGTCACGCGGGACACCCCCAGAAGCGTGGCGGCCCGGGATTGGTTGCCGCCCGTTTGCCGCAAGGCGTTGATCAGGGTTTTCTTTTCGCCGGAACCCGGGGCAAACCCTGCCTCTTGGGGAGTTCTCGGGGAGAGTGCCTGGGAGCCCAGCTTGGGCGGCAGGTGTGAGGGGCGATAAGGCCCTTTTCGGCCACCACAAAGGCGTACTCCAGCACACCTTTGAGTTCCCGCACATTGCCGGGCCAGGGGTGGTCCAGAAAAATCTTCATGGCCTCCCGGGTAAGGCCGGATATCGCCTTGCCACTACGCCGGCGGAGTCGGGGAGGAAATGATCCACAAGTAGGGGACGTCCTCCAAGCGGTCCCGGAGTGGGGGCAGATGGATGGGAATGACATTGATGCGGAAAAACAGGTCTTCCCGAAATTTCCCCCTGGAGACGAGGGACTCCGGTCGCGGTGGGTTGCCGTAATGATGCGGACATCCACTGAGATGGGTCTCGCGTCCCCGACGCGCTCAAACTGCTTGGTCTCCAGGACCCGCAAGAGTTTTATCTGAATAGCCGGCGGGATATCGCCGATTTCGTCCAGAAAGATATCCCCCCGGTGGGCCGCTTCAAATCGGCCCTGGCGATGGGTATAGGCCCCGGTGAAGGCCCCCTTGACATGGCCGAAGAGCTCACTTTCCAGCAGGGCCTCATTAAGAGCGGCGCAGTTGCAGGTGATAAAGGGGCCTTCCCTTCTGCGGCCCAGGGCATGAATGGCGTGGGCCACCAGTTCCTTACCGGTGCCGCTCTCACCATAAATAATCACCGGGGCCTCGCTCTGGGCGGCTTTTTGGGTGAGTTCAAAGACTTGTTTCATGCGGGGCGATCTCCCCACCATGCCCTGAAAGCCACCGGGGGTATCCATAAGCTTGGAGAGCTGCTGGATCTTTTCATCCCGCTTGTCAAGTTCCGAGATATCGGTGAGGGTTTCCACCGCTCCCAGCACTTGACCGGCTTCGTCCCGCAAGATAGCGGCATTTTTTAGGAGATGCACGTAGGAACCGTCCTTGCGCATGAAGAGGCAGGATTTGCGGATGGCCGTCCCTTGCTCAAAGAGGTCGCACCGCCCGCTTTTGCCCTCCGAATGGGCGGGGGAACAGGTATCACAGTTTAACATGGTGCAGGAGCGGCCGATGACTTCGTCCCGGCGGTATCCCATAATTTTTTCGAAAGCCTGATTAACCATAAGAATGGTGCCGTCAGGGCCTACCACCATAAGACCGTCATTCATGGTGTTGACGATATCTTTCCAATAACGGTTAATCTTTTGTTCCTGCATGGCTCGGTTTAGGTGTTATGTTTTAACATTTGTTTTAACATTAAAGATAACAAGAACTTCTTCGGGGCGCAACAGGTGGGTTTACTGCCATGAGATCTGATGAACGCCTGGATATTTCAGGGGTGGTTTTTCCCATAAGCCTGGTTTTAGTCAAATACACCCTGGCCCAGATGGCAGCAGGAGCGGTTTTGGAAATTCGCCTGCGAGACTACGATACTCTGCAGGATTTATTAATTATTGCGGAGCGCTCGAGAGACCGTGTCCTTTCATGGAAAAAGCATGACGAATATTATTATTTGTGGCTTCGAAAAAATCCGGAATGCCAATAAGCTCTATGGGTGGGCAAGGCATAGCCAAGCCAAGATCAACAGGCTTGAACTGCCGCTGGAAACCTCACCGGGTGATTGGGTTGTGTTCCCTGCCCCCAAAAGTTTTTTTACCTAGGCCAAGTATTTCTTACTAGATGTGCGCTTCGCCCCCAACCTCTCCAGGCTTTTCCCGAAGCATAGAGGGAGCTAAGCAGGGAGCCTATAACTTGCCAAACTCAGCCCTTATCCCTTGAGCCCCAAAAGTTGCAGGTAAGATCTAAATATGGGAAGTTTTGGCTTCGTACAAATGGTAGATTCAAAGGAGTCATTCATGTACCCCTGATACATGGCCCCCCTGCAATTCGCCACTTCCCCGGTCCGGCGCCCCTGATAGCCATATAAATTTCCGGCCCCGAAACCCAACCCCGGGGCAGGACTCCTACCCCCCTGGTCAATATTATCCGTACGGAAATTTTTTGATTTTTCAAAGATGAATTCGACCAAGAGAATGCCAACGGGCTCTGAGAGACAGCTATGATGGCAATATTAAAATATAATTTTCAGCTCGTAAGGAATTGATAAAGAGCAGCTATCTTGAACTGGGGTTGCATAATAGGCCCACAGATAGGCCAGAAATTTATGAAGAATACACATTTTTGATTTTCGAACCAGATCTTGGTATATTTTTCCCATCTAATTGGGTTCAGCGGAAAAAGTAGAATCTACTCAACATATAATATTCGGCACGGCTCATTGAAGCAACCTTACTGTCGAGCCGTGCCAGTCCCCGGAGGCTTAACTAGGTTGATCCGGTTTGGCTGGGAAAAGCAACGGCACCTCGGGTTATTGGTTGTCAGGCAATGGGACTAACGTGCGCCAGTATTTATATCTTTGCAGGCGGCTGGGACGCTCTCCGGGAAGGGGCGAACACTGCCCGAGTCATTGAGAAGGAGTGCCAGCATCTTGGTTATGAACGCGTCGAGGACGCCTCCTGCCGGTTGTAACGCTGGAGTAGAAACAGATGGCACCTACTTTTACCAACCGCCGCTACCTGGACGCATTGGCCGATCACGTCGTCGTGTTCGATGGCGCGATGGGCACCAACATCCAAAAGCTTAACCTCACCGCCGCCGATTTTGGCGACGAAAAACTTTGGGGCTGCAACGATTACCTCGTCATAGCCAAGCCTAAGGCGATCCAGGACATCCACGCCTCATTCCTCGCGGTGGGGTGCGAAGTCGTGGAGACCGACACTTTTCGCTCCAACCGCATCAACCTTCGCGAGTACGGGCTTTCGGATCGCGTCATCGAAATCAACCGGGCGGCGGCGCAGCCTGGCGCGCCACGTGTGCGATAGGTTTGAACAAGAGACCGGTGTGCCGCGCTTCGTGGCTGGCTCAATGGGGCCGACGGGGATGCTGCCTTCGTCATCCGATCCGGCTCTTTCGAATATTACGTTTCAAGAATTGGCCAACGTATTTGCCGAGCAGGCGCGGGGATTGGTTGAAGGCGGCGTGGATGTGCTGTTGTTGGAAACTGCAGCAGGACATTCTCGAAGTCAAAGCGGCAATCTATGGCATCAACAAGTATTTCGAAAGCGCGGGCGTGCGCCTGCCGCTCCAGGTGCAGGTGACCCTGGACACGACCGGCCGGATGCTGCTGGGCACGGACATTGCCGCGGTGCTGGCGATTCTCGAAGCGCTACCGGTGGACGTTATCGGTCTGAACTGCTCGACCGGGCCGGATTACATGCGCGAGCCGGTGCGCTATCTCACGTCGCACACGCGCAAGCCCATCAGCGTCATTCCCAATGCCGGTCTGCCGATCAACGTGGACGGCGTGGCGTGCTATCCGATGGAGCCGCTTCCGATGGCGGACACGCTCTCCGAATTTGTCACCGAGCTAGGCGTCAGTGTGGTGGGCGGCTGCTGCGGCACAACGCCCGATCACTTGCGGGTGCTGGTCGAACAAAGTGCGCAGAGTCAAGCCCAAATCGCGCTGACGTGGACGAGTCCGCGCTCGTCGCTTCCGCGATGCGCGCCACTCCAATGCATCAAAACCCGCCGCCGCACCTCATCGGCGAACGCATCAACACGCAGGGCAGCAAGGCGGCCAAGCAACTGCTGTTGGCCGATGACTATGAGGGTATTCTGCAAATCGCGCGCGATCAAGTCGAAGGCGGCGCGCACACCCTGGACGTGTGCGTGGCGTTGACCGAGCGCGCCGACGAATCTGCGCAGATGCAAAAGGTCGTCAAGCTTCTCTCGCAGTCGGTGGAGTTGCCGCTGGTGATTGACTCAACCGAGGCAGACGTGATCCGTGCCGCGCTGGAAGTCTGCCCGGGGCGTCCCATCATCAATTCGATCAATCTTGAGAATGGCCGCCAGCGATGCGACACGGTTTTGCCGCTCTGCCGCGATTATGGCGCTGCGGTCATCGCCTTGACGATTGACGAAGCCGGCATGGCCAGGACGCCGCGGACGCAAACTGGAAATCGCCAAGCGCATTTACCACATCGCCGTGAACGAGTATGGCCTGCGACCCGACGCCCTGATTTTCGATGCGCTCACCTTTACGCTCGCCACGGGCGACGCCGAGTTTGCCAACAGCGCCGTCGAAACACTCGAAGGCATCCGCGCGATCAAGCATGAGCTTCCTGGAGTGCTGTGCAGTTTGGGCGTCAGCAATGTCTCGTTCGGGCTGAGCGGTGCAGCGCGCGGCCCGCTCAACGCCGTGTTCTTGTATCACGCCGTCGCCGCCGGGCTGGACATGGCGATTGTCAATCCCAAGCAGGCCGTGCCCTACGCCGAGATCACCCCGGAGGTGCGCGAACTGGCGGAGGACTTGATTTTCAATCGCTGCCCCGATGCGCTGCCGCGTTACATCGCGTATTTCGAAGGGCATAAAGCGGAGAACGTGGAGCGCAAGGGAACCGCCGATCCAACCACACGGATGACGGCGGAAGAAAAGCTCCACTGGCAGATCGTCCATCGAAGGAAGGAAGGCGTCGAGGCATTGATTGACGATTGCCGCACCCGCCACCAGCCCGGTGTGGGTGCTCAACCACGTTCTGCTTCCGGCGATGAAGGAAGTCGGCGATAAGTTCGGCGCGGGGGAGCTCATCCTGCCGTACGTGCTTCAATCGGCGGAAGTGATGAAGAAATCCGTGGCGCACCTGGAACGGTTTCTGGAAAAGAAGGAAGGCGTGACCAAGGGCAAGCTCGTTATCGCCACGGTCTATGGCGACGTTCACGAAATCGGCAAGAATCTGGTCGGGACCATTCTTTCCAACAACGGCTATACGGTGTTCGACCTGGGCATCCAAGTGCCTGCCAACGTCATCATTGACAAGGCAGTACAAGTCGGCGCGGACGCGATTGGCCTGTCGGCCTTGCTGGTCAGCACGAGTAAGCAGATGCCGCTTATCGTCCAGGAACTCGACAAGCGCGGACTGAAATTCCCCGTGCTTATTGGCGGCGCGGCGATTAATCGGCGCTTTGGACGGCGCATCCTGTTCGTGGATGGTCACGTCTACGAGCCGGGCGTGTTTTATTGCAAGGATGCTTTTGAAGGACTTGAGACGTTGGACACGCTCTCCGACGCTGACAAAAGACCCTCGTTCCTCAGGCGCATTCGAGAAGAGGCCGAAAAAGAATTATCGGGCGCGTCCGTCGAAAAAGCCGCGCCTCAGCCAGTTACTTCAAACTGGAAGTCTGCAGACATTCCGACTCCACCGTTCTGGGGGCCGCGCACCCTTTCGAGCATCCCGGTTTCCGAAGTGTTCCCGTATCTAGATAAAGACCAGTTGTTCCGGCTTTCGTGGGGGGCCAAAAACGCCCATGGCGAGGAATGGGAAAAACTGCGCGCCGAGTTCGAGGAACGCTTGAGCCGGATGCAGTCCAGCGTGCAACGCGAAAACTGGCTCTGCCCGCAAGCGGTGTATGGCTATTGGCCGTGCAATGCGAACGGCGATACGCTCGTCGTCTACGCGCCTGAAAGCCAGGAGGAGATTGCCCGGTTCGCATTCCCACGGCAGGAAGGCCAGGAACGCTTGAGCCTGGCCGATTACTTTGCGCCGAAGGATTCGGGGGCGGTGGATGTAGTTGTGCTTCAAGTCGTGACCGTGGGGCGCGGCGCCACGGAACGCTGTGACGCGCTGCAAGCCGCTGGCGATTACAGTGAGGCGTATTACTCACACGGGCTGGCCGTTCAAACTGCTGAGGCCACCGCCGAGTGGCTACACCGCCGGATCAAGAAGGAACTCGGCATCGGCGACCGGGGCAAGAGGTATTCGTGGGGCTATGGGGTGTGCCCTGACCTGGAAGCTCACGCGCAGGTATTTAAGCTCCTGCCTGCCGGGCAGGCACTCGGTATGAGCCTCACGCCCGCGTTCCAGCTGGTGCCGGAGCAAAGCACGGCGGCTATCGTCGTGCATCATCCTGAGGCGCGCTACTTTGCCATCGGCGGGAGCCGCGTCGAACAGTTGCTGCGGGAACCGAACAAGACGGCGATGAACTATGAACCTGACTGATATTCAACCACTCCTTGCTTGCCCAGGTGAACTGTGCCGCCCCTAGACGCCTGCCTAAAGCAGGCTCTGGCTGCGCTCGAGAACCTCGATCTGGGTATCCAGTAAGTCCTGACCTTGCCCTTTTTAATGCCCATATGCCCTCTAAAGTGTCATAGGAGCGGTGAACTGGCTGGTCTATCCTCTGGGGGATTCTTTTTCTTCAAATTTAAATTCACCAATCCCATCTTCATTAACTTTACTCCAATCAGGCAGGCTTAGCCCATTGCCCACATCTTTTTTCTTCCCACTAAATTCCGAAGCCATCAGGGAATGGAATATTCTTCGGCAGTCGATGATGGTATTGACCATGGGAGTGGCTATGGTCGTACATGAATCAATGATTGAGAAGGTTTAGGCCGATTATGAAGCGGAAGCGTCCAGGTAAATATTAGCCAGAAAGTAATCTCTCCTTGAAGGGATCTGGCCAATTTTTTGAAGGCCTCGGTGCCGCAATCACCGGGGCTTTACCTTTTTGAACCTTCCAAGATTAGCAAATTTTGAAATATATCAGATCTCCTCAATCCCCTACCACGAAAACCGTTAAAAAGTCGAGGGGGAAGCATAAGTTGTTGAATATTCCCGATAGTAATACCAAATATCTAGGAACCCCGTTCATCCCCCCATGGTCGCAGGCCATTTCTACCAATCTGGTCAGACCAGAAATCCCCGGAAGGATTAGCTGCCGCTTATTCCGCAGCGGTGGGCACCAGATACCTGGGCAGCGAGCCCGATTACCTCATCCAATCAGGCATCCCGGAACTCTATTTCAGCGGCGGCTATTATGAAGCGGACCTCGGCAACTACAGCCAATATGACAGACCGGAGAGACTCAAAATCGAGAAAAAGTTTGCCTAGTGCCAACAACATCATGGGTTAGATAAAGCTCCCTATAGGGGTTTGGCCCAGGTTCACATCAGTCTTTCTTTTATGGTGGCCATTGTGCTTAATCCCGAGCGTCTGGTCAAGCTGACTTTTCTTACCAGCGGTAACCCAGGGTTAGCTTATTCTGCTTAACGCCGCAGAAAAATGAAATATCCGCCCTTTCTTCTCATTAATCAAACTGAGGTGAATGTTAGACCAAAGGTCATCACTGATAGCCAGTAGACCTCTGGAACTCTTGATCGGAGAAATGAAAAGACAATCGTAATGTTTGCAATGGTTTCACTATAAAATTTACTCAGGTTAACTGAGAGGCACCCCAAAAAGAAATTAGCAAATATCCCCCATTTATTTATAAAACCAAAATCTATTCAAAAAATATTTGACATTTTTACTCTTAACCATTTAATATCCTTTTAACTCGGCCGGGAGAGTCACTACCTGGAGAAAAAAAGGTAAAAAACTTGACGCGGTCGGAAGGAAACTAAATCTTACAGATTATATATTGGTTGCTTATGAAGACACGTTGGAGACAAATCATCGGCTGGGGTGTGATAGGGCTTGGTCTGGTAGTGCTTTGGGGATGCGCCCCTAGGCCGGGAAGTCTGGTGGAGGCCCAGGCGGCGGCCGCTACCGTTTCCCCTCCGGACCTGGAAACATACGCTTTGGGCCCGGAAGACGTGATTGAGGTGTCCGTCTGGAAAGAGCCCGAGCTGACCAAACAGATGACCGTGCGCCCTGACGGCAAGATATCTTACCCCTTGATTGGGGAGATCCAGGCTGGCGGCCTGACCGTCAAGCAACTGCAGACAGAGATTCACAAGCGCCTGGAGAAATTTGTCAGCGATGCCAACGTCACGGTGATCCTGCTTAAGACCCAATTCTACAAGATTTATGTCACTGGCAAGGTGAACAAGCCGGGGGAATTCCTGGTGGGCCGCCCCCCAATGTGATGCAGGCCCTTGCCATGGCCGGGGGCTTAACTCCCTTTGCCTATCCTGGATCAATCGTCATTCTCCGCAAGGTTGGGGGCAAGGAAGAGGTCTTTCCCTTTGACTATAAGGCCGTGAGTCGCGGGGAATCTTTGGAACAGAACCGTACCCTCCTTCCGGGGGATGTGGTGGTAGTGCCCTAAGGGCAGGGAGGATGAAACTTAAGCGCACTGGCATTTTGGTGGCGTTGGCACTTTTTGGGGGAGTGCTGACGGTTGGTATTGGCCAAGGAGCCGACTGGTCGGTAGTCCCCTCGGTAAACTTGAAAGGGGAGTACGACAGCAATCTAAATTGGGCTATTTCCGGACCCCGCCAAAGAGATTTTATCTTTACCCTCCAACCTGGCGCGGACTTCAATTACACCACCGATATTGGCATGCTTCAGGGCCGCCTGGGGTGGAGCGGGTTAGTTTACGCGGATCACGCTCATGCGGACCATATCGACCAGAACTACCAGATAAATGGGAGTTATCAGGCCGCGCCCCGCCTGAGCCTTACCTTGAACAGCGCCTATATCGTGGATTCTTCTTTACAACAGGAGTTTATCACCTCAGGGGTGATCATGACCCGAACTCCCCGACAGTCCATCCTCCTGGGCCCGGGTTTAACCTATGCCTTGACCGAGCGTCTCTCGGCCTCCATGGGATATTCTTTCAGCCGGGTTAATTATACAGACCCCCAGTTCCGTGATTACAGCACCCAGCTAGTGAACCTGCGTTTTAATTACCTGATGAAAAACGAGAAGACCACCCTCTCCTCGGTCATTTCGGGCACCCTTACCCAGTACCCCGGTAATGACCTTTACCGCTCCCTGGGGACTTACCTGGGAGTGAGCCATAAGTTCTCCCCCAAGTGGGAGGCTAGCCTGCTGGCAGGGGCGAACTTCTCCTTCCAGTCCTTTGCTACCCAGGTGCAGGATTTCTCCTCCTATCCGTTCTTTATCTTGGTGAAGACCCAGCGACAGACGCAAACGGGAGTGAGTCCCTATATTGATCTTTCCCTCACCCGCCGCTGGACCCAGCTGGCCCTCACCGGGGGATATAGCCGGAACCAATCACCTTCGGCTTACGGGGGTATCTTCGATTATAACGGGGTGTACCTCACGTGCTCCTATGACTTTAGCGAAAAGTTGACAGGTTCCCTGCGTTTTGATTATTCTTTAAGTACCGCGGCCTCCCAGCTCAGTAACTATGAAAACGCCATCTACACCTTTACTCCCCAGGTTACTTACCGCCTGACGGAAAAGTTATCGATGGTTCCCGGTTATAGCTTTGGCCGCCGGGACGACCTGATAAGCGGCCAGAGTGGCATTCGCCATAATGTGTGGCTGATGTTGACTTACACTTATCCACTCCATTACCAAAGATGAGGTCCTAAGGGCAGCGGGCACTGTTTTTGCATAACCAGGTATTTCGAAAACAAAAATCAGGGGCTCCCTGATTTAAATATCTCTACGCTCAGCTATATATTATTTTATATATAAGGCTGTAAGGAACCATGTTAGAACAGACCCAGGATATCCGCTTTTATCTAAGTATCTTAAAGGCCAGGAAAAAATATTTCATATTCCCTACCCTGGCGGTTTTATTGGTTACTATCGCTATTGCCTGGTCGCTACCCCCCATCTACGAGTCCACCTCCACCATTCTCATTGAGGAACAGCAGATTCCCCCAGACTTCGTGCGTTCCACGGTCACCGGCTTTGCCGACCAACGCATCCAGAGTCTCACCCAACAGATTCTCTCCCGCACCAAGCTCTGGGAAATCATCCAGCAGTTCAATCTCTACCCGGAAATGCGGGAGAAGTTCACCCGTGAAGAAATCCTCGAAGCAATGCGGGATAATATTAAATTTCAGACGATCAGCGCCGATGTGGGTGACCGACCTCGTACCCGAACCGCCAGGGCCTCCACTGCGGCGATAACCATTGCCTTTTCCATATCTTACCGCGGGAAAAACCCCGATGTGGTTCAGAAAGTCACCGGTACCCTGGGTTCTCAATACTTGGAGCAAAATCTCAAGATTCGGGAGGCCCAGGCCAAGTCCACCACCCAATTCTTAGAAGCGGAATTGAAGGAATTGCAGGAACGGATTCAGACCCTGGGAGATCAGATTACCGCGTTCAAAGGAGAACACGAAGGCCTGCTGCCAGAACTGCAGCAGTTCAACCGGTCCGAAGCGGAACGCTTAGAAAGGGAAATTAAGCAAGTGGATATCAGCATCTGGGCGGTGGATGACCGGAAGATATATTTGGAAGGTCAGTTGGCTACCATAAATCCTGATGCCCCCATTATAAGTAGCACGGGAGAGCGACTCCTGGATCCTAAAACCCGCCTGCAAGCTTTAGAGGTAGCCTTAGCCGACCTGCAGTCTAAATTTTCCGAGGATCATCCTGATATTCGCAAGGTGCGGCGGGAGATGGCCGAACTGGAAAAATTGGTGGGGCGAAAAGAAGCCAGCTCTACCCTGAAGCAACAAAAGCTCGCCCAGCTTAGGACTGAATTAGCGGCCAAAACAGGGAAAATACTCTGATCAGCACCCGGATATCCAAAAGCTCAAAAACGAAATTGCCAGGCTGGAAAAAGAGCCGAGCTCTACCACCCCTGCCAAGTCCACAACCGAAGGGGAGAAGTCTGGCCAGAACCCCCTTTACATCAACCTAAGAATCCAAGTCCAGGCAGCGAATAATGATATTGCCTCCTTACGGAAGAACCGGGCCGCACTCCAGGAAAAAGTCGAGGAATACCGTCACCGCTTGGAAGAAGCTCCAAAAGTGGAACAGGAATATATTGCCCTCATGCGGGATTACCAAAACGCCCACGCCAAGCATCAGGAAGTGATGAACAAAATCCTGGAAGCGCGAATTTCCGAGGGCATGGAAGAACATCAGAAGGGGGAAAAATTTACCCTGATTGACCCGGCCAGCCGCCCCGAAAAACCGGTATCGCCCAATCGGCTATTAATTTTCTTGGCGGGTTTGATATTGAGCTTAGGTTCTGGGCTGGGGGGAGTGGCATTGGTTGAGCATTTAGACCATTCGGTAAAGAGCGGCGACGAACTCGCCTGGCTTACGGGTTTGCCGGTATTGGGGAAGATAGACCGCATCCAGACGGCAGAGGATGTGATAGGGGCCCGCCGGAAGCGGCGCCTCATCTGGGCCATAACCGGCCTTACCCTGATAATGGGACTGGTCCTGTTTCATTTCCTTTACATGGACCTGTGGGTGCTAACTGCCAGGCTCCTGCGCCTGGCTCATAAATACACCTGATAAGGCAATCTTGACCAAGGTCTTTAATGACTAGCCGTTTAACTTCTAAAACATCTTATAACTAGGAAAAGAAATTGAGTTTTATAGACAAGGCTCTGGAACGGGCCAAGGCATTGCAGCAGAAAAAGAAAGAGAGTCCGGGGCCGCGGTTGGAGAAGGAAGCTCCGCCGCCGAGGATTCCGCCATTTACGGCGCAGGATTCCTTTAGCCCGCCCGTAACCGCAGAGGGAATCTCCTATACCACCACCCGCACTGTGCCAGTCAATCTGGCCAATTTGCATGGCAAGCGGTTACTCGTGGGACCGCAGGAGCCTGCGGTGGTGGAGGAATACAAGCTATTACGCACCCACATCCTCCAGCGCACCAAGGGGGAGGGCCGGAATACTTTAATGATTACGGGGCCCTTACCCAAGGAAGGGAAGACCCTGACAGCCATCAATCTGGCCATCAGTATCTCCCAGGAAGTGAATCAGACCGTGCTCCTGGTGGATGCAGACCTGCGCTACCCCTTTGTGCACCGCTACTTCGGCATCCCGGCCCGGCCGGGGCTGGTGGACTATTTAACGAGTGGATATCCGGTTTCGGAATTGCTGGTCAATCCCGAAGGATTGCCCAAGCTGGTCATACTGCCCGGCAGGCAAGCCGGTGGCCCATGCGGCGGAACTGATCAATTCTCCCCTCATGGCGGATTTGGTTCAAGAATTGAAACACTATTACCCAGACCGCTATGTCCTCTTCGACCTCCCGCCGTTGTTGTCTTATGCCGATGCCCTGGCCTTTGCGCCCCTGGTGGACGGCATAATTATGGTAGTGGAAGCGGGAAGGACTCCCAGGGAAGACATCGAGCGCTGCCATCGGAGATGCTCAAAAATTTTCCCCTTTTAGGCTTCGTGCTGAATAAAGTCGAGACTGTTACCCCAGGACACATTATTATCCCAAAACGAACAGCCGGCCAGCAATGAAGAAAATGAAATTCCCATGGTTCAAAAAGTAACCATATGTACGAAGATTTTTATGGCCTAAAAGAGCGCCCCTTTACGCCTGCTGCCGGACCCGGATTTTCTGTACCTGAGTCCCCAGCACAAGCTGGCCCGGGCTTATCTGGAGTACGGCATTAATCAGCGGGTGGGGTTTGTGGTGCTCACCGGAGAAGTGGGGACCGGCAAGACCACCCTGATTAAGTCCCTCTTGAAGCCCAGGGAGAGGAACCAGCGGCTGGGGGTGCTCTACCAGACCTCGGTGGGGGCGGAGGATTTGCTGGAGCTGTTGCTCAAGGAATTTGAGGTCCGGGGCCATTTTAACACCCGGACCGCCCGGCTGGCGGCCTTCAACCAGTTCCTGCTACCGCCTATGGCACGGGGGGAGCACGTGGTTCTGCTGGTGGATGAGGCCCAGAACCTGGGGCCGGAAGCCCTGGAGGAGCTGCGGCTGCTTATCCAACCTGCAAACCGAGAAAGAGCCGCTGTTGCAGGTGATTCTGGTGGGCCAGCCGGGGCTGCGGGAGCGCTTGCGACATCCGGCCCTGCGGCAGTTGGCCCAGCGGGTGGCGGTGCATTACCACCTGAATCCGTTAAATCAACAAGAGAGCCAAGGAATATGTGCGCTTTCGGCTGGCCCGGGCCGGAGGCAGCGGCATCTTTACCGAAGCGGCCCTGGAAAAGCTCTATGAGTATACCCAGGGGGTGCCCCGGCGTTTAAATGCCTGGTGTGACCTGGCCCTGGTGGCAGGCTTTGCCGAGGGCCGTCAGGAAATCGACGGAGATTTTATCGACACCGTAATCTCAGCCCAAGGGGGCAGCCTGGAAGGTCTGGGGGCGGAGGAGGTATTGATATCAGAAGCTCAGTTTGCCTCGCCTCGAAGCCTAGATTTCGGCAGCGCCGCTTCGGATAATGGCTTGGGCGCGACGGTAACCGAGTTGGCGACGCGATTGACCCGGCTGGAAGGGCTGGTATTGGAAATGACGAGTCAGTTGGCGCCGGTTATAACTAGGGTTTTGTCACTGGCGACAGTACCGGAAACCTCACCACCGCAGGATGACCAGGCCACCCCTCCCTCTAACGACTCCGCCGAATCCTTGGATCCCGATGATCTTCCACCCCCCCGCAAAAGTCGGTGGTTCTCGTTCTGGAAAAAATAAGAAGAAATTTTCGCATAAATATTGTTCAATCGATCAAGAGAAATTATCTTCCTGTTTCCACCAGATCCCCTCAAAGGTATCTTTCACCACCGCCCTCGGGCCTAGGCAAGGGGCCCTAAGGTAGGAGCCAGCCGAATCAGGTTAATCTTGCAGTGCTGGCGATATTCGACCCAACCCCTGCTCGATAGACCTGAACACTTGCACCTGATCCCTTCTGCCGCAAGCACTTCCCTAAACCTTTGCCCTGCCGCCGCCTTGTTGGGGCTGATGTGCTCCTTTCCGGTGACTATCGGTTAGTAAGTCAACCCCATAACCCTTGCCGACAACTCCCAGATTCATCCCCTACTGGCAGTTTTTCGCTTTTAGGCTATTTCTATTCTTGCGCTCTGCGCACCCCACCAATAAGCCCAGGTTTGCCTTGCCCCGTTCTCCTGTGTTCCAAAGCCTCTTGAAGTTTTCTGTTAATGGATATCGGCAGTAGCCATACCTGCCGATCTCTTCTAAGATCAGAAACTCTGCGGGGTGCCAGATTTCCCCGCTTCGGCCCATTTCCTTGCGGCTCTCAGCAAATTCATAGGATAAAGGTGAACTACCCTTCATGCCTTTTTACCCACTTACGAAGTTGGTATTTAATTTTAGATCGCTGAGTTATTAGATTTACGAAAAAATTTGGGAATAGACTTGTCAGCCACCAAATAGGCGTCCCCAAAAACTCTGGCAAATTTAGACTTCTCACCAGACTACGGGAGGCCAAAAACAACCGCAGCTTTTGATAAGCCCGAATGCATTTTGACTTTTGAAAATGTACCTCCTTTATCAGGGGTTGTTCAAGGTAATTAGGTGAATTAGTATATTGCTCGTTTAATAAATCGTAATCCTGGCATAACTTGAACAGCTTTGTCCCCGGAAAAGGAAAGAAGAAGAATACTGTTCCCATATCTGGCTTGATTTTTCTATTAAGCTTAATAGTCTCTTCCATATGATTTATTGTTTCAAAGGGAGCCCCCATAATATTATACGAAAACGTTTTAATCCCAGCTTGCCTTAATCTTGCAAAGCAATCCGATATTTGTTGATTGGACATATGTCTGTTAAAAATATATTTACGCAGCCATTCACTGCCACTTTCTATTCCAATATGGGCTGTTATACAACCACTTTCTCTTAATGCAGCAATAACTATATCAGAGAAATGTTCAATTCGACCACAACAAGTATATGGCAGGCGGATAACATTTTTGTATCTTTCAGAGAAGTCTAAAAACCAACTTTCTTTCAAAATAAGTAGATCATCAGCGAAGCTGATCCCTTTGACCTCAGAGTATAATTTTATGCTGTGGTCAATAAGCTTAATAGCATGTTCCGCCGAAGGGAATCTGACGTAATCTTTTTTATTTGGATAAATTGACTTCAGGGCGTGATTACAGCAGAAAGAACAATTATATGGGCATCCCCGGGTAATCATAAGGCTGATCCACTGGGAGTTACCCTCATTTATGGCTTTTAGGTCAAACACAGAATAATCTGGAAAAGGTAGGGTATCCAAATCTTGCACTAAATTAGGAATAGGATTTTTCTTAATTACCCCATCTTCCCCAATCCACCAAAATCCGGGCACTGTGGTTTTATCTTGGTTTCCTTTAATATGCGAAAGAAGGTCAGGCAGGGATGTATCAGCTTCTCCTATGGCCACCCCATCAAAGCCCATGCTCAAAACTTCTTCTGGCGCTAAGGTTGGATGGATGCCACCCGCAATCTTCGGGACATTGAAAGCCGAATTAACCGCAGCTAGGTATGGAACTACAAACTGCACTTGAGGAGAGGTAAATGAGAAGCCTACAACATCAGGATTGCATTCCTTGGCAACATGAACCACCTCACTGACTTGAATTGGTGAGGTCAGGTGTTGAAGAGAGAAACTATGACCTTGCTTCTTTACTGCACTAGCGAGGCTTGCTAAGCCATGATTGACTCCAGGGAAGTATCCTGTATCAATATCTATATAAATCAAATGAATGTGTGCCATTTTATCCGAGATTATGCGGCAGCATTGACCACTGCAGTCAAAAAATGGTTTACGGGGACTCTCTTACCGATTTTAACCCGGAGATTTTCCTCTCCTCCAGCCAATTCTTCTCTTCTGCAAAACAATACCACAAATTTTGGGAAAAGAACAATTTTCTTTTGATTTTGAGCTATGTTTGGCCCTGGGTGACCAGATCCTCCATTGATCGGCAGCCTATGACCCCTCGGCTAGTACTGTCCAGTAATGGTGAATCCGTGGAAAAGCGGAGGCGACATGCAAATATCACCTCCGGGGGTAGTAAGAAACTCTGGCGCCCACTTTCATAAAACATTTGGTAATTATCAAAGATTTGCCACAGGTTTAGTCATGTATTCGGCGAGGATGCCGAAAAGGTTGTTCTCCTTGCGATGATTATACCGGAACTCCATCTCTTTAAGGCAAAAAGGGAATTTTTCTTTAGAGACACCATGGAATTTAATCAGCCTTTCCTTGGCATAGCTCCAGAAGCCTTCCAGGCCGTTGATGTAGACTTTGCCTGAGGCAAAACGTTGTGAATGGTCCACTTTAAGATGTCGGAACCCACAAAACATCAGGCTGTCATAACTCTGGTACTTGTCAGTATAGACAATGCTGCCGCGCCGCACCTTTTTCACAGCCAGGCTAAGAAGGGTTTCGGCCTTGACGTTGGGCACCACTTCCACCCTGACTTTCCCGGCTCGTTCCAGGATACCGAAGACCGGCACCTTGCCGGCAGCGCCTCGCCCCCGTTTGCCCTTGCGGCGGCCGCCGAAGTAGGCCTCATCGGCCTCCACTTCTCCCTTGAGGAAGGCGAAGTCCCGATCCTGGGCGGCGATGGCTTGCCGGATCACCTGGAACCCCTTGAGCACCGTAGGATAGGACAGGCCCAGTTGCTTGGCCGCTTTCCTGGCGGACACCTCCAGGTCAAACAACTTCAGGAGCCACAGCCACTCCCGAAACTCAATGCGCAGCAAGGACAGGTGGGTGCCCGTGAAGTCACCAAATTCATAGCGGCAGCCAGGACAAAGGAGGCGCTGGCGCCTGATTCGGACCACCCCCACATGCTCACAATGTGTACAGATTTTTCGGCTATTTTTCCATCGCCGCCGGAGGAAAAATCTCTTGGCTTTTTCCTCTTTATAAACAATATCTTGAAAGGTCTTTAAATCCATGCCACCAGCTTAGTGCTGTGGCAAAACTTTTACAATCACCAAACATTTTATTAACCATTCGACAGACCTCTTTACTCCTCATATGCAGGAAGGATTTGGTCAGACCCCCATCTTTAACCTTGCCTGATTGGCCTCGAACTGCTGGTTTCCGCCCCCTTTTTCCTTTACTAGTGATAGCGACTGTCTAGGCGCAAAGCTTAGGTAGGACAATGTCCATTCAGCCGATCTTTTCGAGATCAGCAACTTGGCGGGCCCCAAGATTGCCCTACTTCAGCCCAGTTTATTGCAGATCTCGGCAAATGCGTAGCATAAAAGCTGAGTTTAGTAAAGGAGATATTAATAAGGTAATTATTAAGATTGCAAGGAAGTAATTTCGAGGCGCGACTTTTAACGAGAACGCTTGCAGAATGCTACTCCTCCTTTTTATACCTAAGCCACTCCATCTGTAGAACTATTTTCCCCCCACTTCTTCTCACAGGCAAGTTCAATTCTCCTTTTATAATAATTTTTTCTTACTTAACAATACTATTCTTATCCTTAATTAGTTCATCTAGGCACGGTAGGTCACTAAGTATTTGATTTTTCAATAGTAACACAATTTATAAGATTGGCATGCTTCGTGGAGAATAAGTTTTTATACATCTATAGATGCTTTAAAACGAGAACTAACCAATACATACCCAGATAATAATAAGGGATGTAATATGGAGGTCCTTTATTTCTATTTAGAATTATTATCTTTGTGATTTTTTATATCAAGGTTTAATCCATTTACCCATCGCATATCAGGGAATTGGCCTTCGAGAATCAGGCATCCCCCGATTTACAGCTTCCATCCCCCGAAGGAGAATCCAAGCAAAAAACATAAATAGGAAAAATAAAAAATTAAGGAAATACGAGTAGCACTTATTTGGGAGAGGGGGGTGCAATTATACTTTCACTGTCTTCTCCTTCTTACTTCTAAAAATTAAGGCAATTCAAGCTCAAATTACGGGAATCCCCAGGGTTGCTAAATAACCCCAATGATATTTTGAGAACCAACCAGTAGTGCTCGGTTGGGATGACAATTAATGGTGAGGGGAAAACCATTTGAGCCTTAACCATCTCTGCCAGTAGGGGACCATGATGAGAAGTCGCCGGCTTTTGAGACGAATAAAAGCTTTTATTATCTGGTCAGTAGTGGTGGTAACCTGGGCAATACCAGCCGGGGCCGTCACTAACGCCTACAGCTTCAAGCTTACCTATGGGGATGGGGATTACTACACGGGCACGGTTTATGCCGCGCCGGATTATGGCTACTCCGCCAGCTATACCAAGACCACTACCGATGAGAAGGGTCAGACCGATACCTATACCATTACCGGGGTGACCACCGGCTATGATGCCAGCAAGGCGGGCCAGGTCTACGTGGCCAGTTATTACGACCAGGAGAGCGGCAACACCTACACCCCGGTGAGCAGCGGCACCGCGGTGGGCACCAACTACCTGGGTAGCGAGCATGACTATATCATTAAATCCGGGGTCCCCCAGTACTTGTTCGGCAGTAGCGGCGGAACTTTCTATGAGGCGGATCTCGTAACTTACGCTTACACTTATAAGCTCACCTATGGCGATGGGGATTACTACACGGGCACGGTCTATGCGGCGCCGGAATATGGCTATTCAACCACTTATACCAAAACGGTTACGGATGAGAAAGGGCAAACCGACACCTATACGATTACCGGGGTGGACGATACCGGCTATGACGTCAGCAAGGCGGGCCAGGTCTCTGTAGACATTTACTATGATGCACAGAGCGACAGGTCCTACACCCCGTCTTACATCAGCCCTTATAGCACCAGCTACCTGGGGAGCGAATTCGGCGAAATTGTCTCAACCGCTAAGGAGTATTGGTTCGGGTGGAACAATGACATCTTATACGAGGCCGACGCGGTCTGCTCCGCTTACAACTTCACCTTCACTTACGGCAGCGGCGATTATTATGTCGGCACGGTCTATGCGTACCAGGATGATGGCTACTCCACCAGCTACAGTAAGACCACTACAGACGAGAACGGCCAGACGGGCATCTATACGATTACCGGGGTGACCCTCGCCTATGATGTCGACAAAAAGGGCCAGGTCTACGTTACCAGCTATTACGACCAGGAGAGCGGCAAGACCTATACCCCGGTGAGCAACGGTACCGCAGTGGGCACCAACTACCTGGGGAGCGAATACGACTATATCATCAAGTCAGGGGTCCCCGAATACTACTTTGGCGGCGGCTATTACGAGGCTGATTTGGTGAGCTCCAGCAACCTCTATACCTTTAAGTTTACCTATGCTGATGGGGATTACTATACCGGCACGGTTTATGCCACCCCGGGGTATGGGTATTCCACCGGCTATACCAAGAGCATCACGGATGAGTACGGTCACACCGACACTTATACGATTACTGGAGTGACCACCGGCTATGACGTCAGCAAAGTGGGACAGGTCTTTGTAGATAGCTATTACGACGAGGATAGCGCCACTACCTACACCCCGGTGAGCAGCGGTACCGCGGTGGGCACCAACTACCTGGGCAGCGAGAGCGACTATATCATCCAATCGGGGGTTTTCGAGTATTTGTTCGGCAGCAGCGGCGGCGTCTTCTATGAGGCGAACAAGATTACTCCCATCTTTTATGAATCTTTTGACAGTTACAGTTCCATCACTGCCAATGGAGGAACCTACAGTGGTATTACCTTAACAACAGGAAAGTCTGGTGAAGGAGCTCTGATAGAAAATGGCAGTTCCCTATCGTATTCGGCAGCTGGCAATTTAAACCTTCAGGAAGGCACCATTGATTTTTGGTTTGAGCCGAACTGGAATGGCAATGTCGATGAATTCAAGACCTTCTTTTGGTTTACCCAAGACGGAACCACGACTGATATGAATGCCCTCTATTTTACGAAATACGCTTCCTATAATTATGCTGACGTGGGGTTTTATGACAATACCGGAGAATTAGCCAGGACCTGGAATGATACAGGTCTCGCCTATGTTCAGGCTGGAGAATGGCACCGGGTTAGATTATTTTGGGATTTCTCGTCGGATGTGAGTCAAAAATATATCATCATTGCCATTGATGATCATTTTACCGTTTATTATCCTGATTCCTCGTTTAAAGGTACTTTCGATGACTTGGGAAGTAGCAGATTTTATATTGGCACCAGAGAAGATGGAAGCCGGCCTTTAGATGGCGTTATAGATGAATTTAAAATTTATGATAAGCCGCTCATCACCGCCGATGATCTTTACAAGTTTAATCCCCAGGATTCATCCACGGTAACCAATCTCCAGAATATGTTTAAAAATGACGGAATCAGCAGCAATTTTGAAACCTATAATAGTGATCCAAACGATTGTTCTAAATTAAGCGACAGCGTCAAGTCGGGAGAAAATGTTTTATTTTATCAGACCGCTTCTTTTGAAAAAGTCTATGAGAATACCGTACCGACAGAATCAGAAATCACCAATCAAATGAGTTATGAAGCCGCGCAAAATAGTACCGAAGATTTATTTTTCAATGTCTATTCAAGAATCGATTTGAACAATGTCGAGGTGACCTACACTGATTTCTACGGATCGGACGGCAACGTCATTTCGAAAAGTGATCTCGATTTGCGGGTAGTAAAAAATTGGTTTCAAGCTGGTGCTAGCGATAATATAGATGCCTTACCTGTTTATACTCCGGAGTTACTGCTATACAATGATCAGGTCAACTACGATCAGGGAAATTGGACTTGGGCTGATCTGCCTTCTGTATCTACTTCAGATCATGTGGAAACCAAGATTTCCCAGTACACCTCCAAGCAATTCGTTCTCATTGCCAAGGTGCCGGCCGGCACTCCCGCCGGGACTTATACTTGTACGGTCACCCTTAAGGCCGACGGCATAGCCGACCAACAGATTACGCTAAAGTTAGAAGTTCTTCCCTTTGAGCTTCAGGACAGCAACAAAGATTATGTTATATTCGATATGGACAGTTTGGCGCCAGGCGATTCCCACTATGTCAGCACTGATGTTTTCAAGAAGGATCTCCAGGATATTAGAGATCATGGGTTTAATGGGGTGGTATTGTATTTTGACGCAAGTTTATTTGAAGCGGGGGATCGTGAGGAGAGTCTTGATTTACTAAAAAAGAAACTTTTATATGCCAAGGAAGCGGGATTCACCAAAATAGTCTACTTGCTTGGCGGCCCCTATAACCTCGATTTAGACTATGTTAAAGAACTCAGGGATTTTATGGTGCAAAACGGCTATGAACCTTACTTTTACGGTCAAGACGAGGCCGATACCGACGATAAATTAAAGACCCAGATCAGTATGGCTATTATCCAGACTGAGGCCGGAGTGAAAAGCATGACCTCCATAACGAAAGGAGCGGCTGACAGGCTGGCTGATCCCAATGATCCTATTTACTCTAACTTCCCTTCGGGGACCTACGAACCACTGGATTGGGCGAATTATGAGATGGATAAGAATTCCTTTAAGTATGTTAGTGATTTGGAAAGTGGTGTAGTTCAAAAGACATCGACCAGAGAAGAGACGATCGATTTGTCCTGCTGGCATGAAGATTTAGCAAGCAGGTTCTATGCTGGCTATTATTTATGGAATAGCAAACTGGATGGCTATGTACCTTGGGTCTATCAGTGTACTAATAGCTATGGAGCCAATCCTTACAACGATTTTGTATCAGATTCCTATGGAGCTCGAAAAGAATTAGTTACTTATCCCAGCCAAGAGGGGCCGATCCCGACCTTTCAATGGGAGGCGCTGCGGGCAGGGATTAATGATGAGAGGTATCTGCAGACCTGGCAATATTATGAGGATCAGGTGGCTTCAATTAATCCCGACGCAGCTCAAGCCTCAAAAACCGTGGTGGATGGCGTTTTAGCCCGCTATGAGAGTTTTACTCAAGGCCCTAATTATTATTATTCCAATCAGATCACAGAAGACCCGATGACCCAATATGACACGGACCGCAAAACCATCATCCAGGAGATCTTAAAATTAGAACAAGATCTCTCCTATGCCTACACCTTCAAATTCACCTATGGCGATGGAGATTACTACACCGGCACGGTCTATGCTTCCCCGGACTATGGCTATGCCACCGGCTATACCAAGACCATTACCGATGAGAACGGTCAGACCGATACCTATACGATTACCGGGGTAAGCACCACCGTTTACGATGCTAGCAAGGCGGGCCAGGTCTACGTCACCAGCTACTACGACAAGGGGAGCGGCAATACCTATACCCCGGTGAGCAACGGCACCGCGGTAGGGACCAGCTACCTGGGCAGCGAGCACGACTATATTATCCAGATCGGGGTGCCGGAGTATCTCTTTGGCAGCAGCGGCGGTACCTTCTATGAGGCAGACCTGGTCTCCTACGCCTATGCCTTCAAACTTACCTATGCCGATGGCGATTACTACACCGGCACGGTCTATGCCACCCCGGAATATGGCTATTCCACCAACTATACCAAGACCACTACCGATGAGAAGGGTCAGACCGATACCTATACCATTACCGGGGTAAGCACCACCGTTTACGATGCGAGCAAGGCGGGCCAGGTCTACGTCACCAGCTATTACGATGCGGGGAGCGGCAATACCTACACCCCGGTGAGTAACGGCACTGCGGTGGGCACCAGCTACCTGGGCAGCGAGCACGACTATATTATCCAGTCAGGGGTTTCCGACTATCTGTTTGGCAGCAGCGGTGGCACCTTTTATGAGGCGGACTTAGGCACCCCAATGGGCGGTGGCAGCTACAGCCGTTATGACTTCAAATATTTCTACAACAATGGCAGCGGTGACTACTACACCGGCTATGTCTATGCGCCCACCTCTTTTCAAACTTTCTTAACAGTGGGGACCTACATTTACGACCAGCCCATGTCCTTGTGGGCTAGCGGCTACCAGAGCCTCAATGGTGCTTATTATTACATTACCGGCGTTACCGACGGCTATGCCTCTTCCTACGACAAGCAGAGCTACATTACTTCTTACTATTGCGCGGCAGTCAGTGCCAACCTATGGGTGAATAGTGACGACTCAGCCACTGCCAGTATGGTTTATGTCTCCGACCGGTCTACCTCCTTTGAATCCGGTTATGTCATTGATGGCTCCCAGTCCGCCCCCTTCAGCCCCTATACCGCCCCCGTCGCTCCCTCAACCGCAAGTGCCAGTCTCACCTCAGCAAGTTCCTCTACTGTCAGTGCGGCGGAGAGCCAGGCGATCTGGTCGTCCTACTGGAGCCAGATCCCCAGCCTGCTGGATGAAGAACCATAATCTCCGGCGCTTAGTCAGGTCATCTGGGCGAGCCTGGACCCTTTCCTCTCTCTCATTCCTTAACCAGGATTATTTTCGCTAACATATCTTGTTGGTCTGCTCCAGAAAAATTAGACCATTAATTGTGAGAGAATTCTGTTTGGGGCATCTATATAAAATAAAGCCGAATTTTCTCACTCAAAATGGTCCAGAAAGGGGGCATCTTCAGTCAAAAGGTGATATATGATATAGAAAAGTTCAAGGCCTAGTTTAGGAGGGACGGCTCCCCAAAGGAGAAGTAAGGGTAAAGGCCTCAGACTTTTGCATGAGCATAAATTAGGCATTAGAAACATAGGAAAATGACGAGATGAGGTTATCAATGAATAGATGTGGGAAACAAAAGAGAATCTTTAATACTAAAGACTATAAAAGCATCTATTATCCTGAAAGTAGATTCGGCGGTTTTTCAGATATTGATGGAATAATTACCTTTTTTACCAGGGTTAATGCTCTTCTTCATCCTTCTTTTACCCTTTTAGATATTGGTTGTGGTAGGGGAGCCCATGCAGAAGACCAGATATCTTTTAGGCGAGATTTGCGCATTTTTAAGGGTAAGTGTAAGAAAGTTATAGGCATAGATATAGATGAAAAAGCAAAAGATAATCCATTTATAGATGAATTTTATCTTATAAAAGATGGAGTCTTTCCATTAGAGAGTAACTCAATAGATATAGCAATTTGTACTGGTGTTTTAGAACACGTAGGCAATACTGATTTATTTTTTTCTGAGTGTCGAAGAGTAATAAGTCCAGGAGGATATTTATGCATAACCACGGCAAACAAAATCAGCTATATTGGTATAATTTCAAGTGTAATACCAAACAGCTTACATTCTAGGATTTTAAAAATAGTTCAACCAAAAAGAGAGGAGGTAGATGTTTTTGATACATATTATAAGTGTAATACTATAAGGAAATTGCGTCAGATGTTAAATAAGTATGATTTCGATAATTGTGTATATGGCTATGAAGCTGAACCGAGCTATCTATCTTTCTGGCGTTTCTTCTATTGGTTAGGAGTAATACACGGAAAATTAGCGCCAAATATGATTAAACTTGCAATATTCGCTTTTGGAAAAAATAATAAAGAGCAGAATTCATAAGATTCGGGTAATGAAATATACCTACAACAACATAAAACTATCAACCTTATGAAATCCAAAAGAAATATAAAAAACCAATCCAAAGTTATCCTTTTAACTTTAGGTTTCTTCTTGGTTTTTAACTTAATAACCCAGGCTAAACCAGTTTCGGCCCCAGACGTTAAACCTATCTTCTATGAATCTTTTGACAGCTTTGATTCCATCAATGCGAATGGGGGAATTTATAATGATATCAATTTAGTAGAAGGAAAATCTGGCAAGGGGGTATTAATACAAGGCAGGGGCAATCTTGTTTATCCAGCCGAGAATCACTTTAATTTTCGGAAAGGAACTATTGAATTCTGGGTAAAACCTAATTGGGATGGACGATATAGTCTTAATGGCAAACCCAAATACTTTTTAAAAATCATATGGGGAAAGACCCAAAGCATGACCGCGTCTATATATGTAATAGATCCACCCATCAAGATTCAAAATTTCTTTTGTCCTCAATTTAATGACCGAGGAACTTATGACCGGCGGGTCCAATCCAAGGAGCCCTATACTATAATGCAATGGCAACCACATGAGTGGCATAAAGTGACGATCTTTTGGGATTTTACCATTCCTGATGACCCAGTTAAAGGAAATCAAAGCTACGTAGTAGCCAAAATTGATGATATTTATACCCAATTTAAGAAGGTTGCCCCGGTTGATTCCGAGGCAATGGTTGCCGATGCCAGAATAATTGTGGGCCAAGACCATGTTCTTGGTGGAAACCCTGCGGATGCCGTGATTGATGAGCTTAAAATATACGACACCTCGCTACTTCCGGTAGTGCCTTTCCCTGAGTATCAGTTTAATCCCCTCTATCCAGAGACAGAAGTCACATTCCGTAAACTATTTGAAAATGATGGTTTCTGCAGCAATTTTGAAACCTACAATACCCAGCCAGCTGACTGCCCTAAGTTAAGCGATGGCATCAGGCCGGGAAAGAATGTTCTTTTTTTCCAGAGGCCGGCTTTTGAGCAAGTTTACGAAAACTATGTACCCAAAGAAGCAGAGATCAATACTCAATTTAATTACCAGGCACCCAAAGGTGAATATGAAACTATTTTTTTCAATGTTTATTCACGGATTGATTTAAATAATGTCAATGTTACTTACACAGATTTTCAAGGGAGTAATGGAACCATACCAAAGACTAATCTTGATCTGAGAGTCGTTAAGAATTGGTTTCAGGCGGCCCGGGGAATGAGTACCTTCGCTGATCAACTCCCTTTTTACGTCCCCGAATTATTACTTCACGACGATCAAATACCTCTGGAGACGGACAGAACGTTGTCGCGATTTAAAGTTCCTTCTTTACCCAATATCGATCATGCTAAAACAAAAATAAACAGATACACCTCCCGGCAATTTGCCATGATTTTGAAAGTTCCCGAAGACGCTGCAGCCGGTTTTTACCTTTCCATGGTTACGCTGAAGGCAGCTGGAATACCGGCTCAAAAGCTCAAGTTAAACCTGGAAGTTTTGCCATTTACCCTCAGGGATACTGGCAAAATCTACACCACCTGGCATGCGCTTGATAATGACAGGAATTATGCAACAAAAATGGGCCTTGACCCTTTTGGAATCTTAAGGAAAGACCTGGTTGATATAAAAAATCATGGTTTTAACAGCATATTCTTTTATTCTTATAATGACGCTTATAACTATAAGCCCCTCTCTGCCTTGCAAGTGCAAAGAATAAAGATTAGTACTGCCCAACAAACCGGCTTCAAAAGAGCGGTTATTTATACCGGGGTTCGGCCAGCCACCCTTACACAAGACATAACTCCCGCCTACAAAGATATGATGGTGCGGCAGGGGTTTGAGCCCTGGTTTTACGGGGTAGATGAAATAGGCATGGGTCCTGAGATGGATGAGCATATTAAAAAATCTATGGTTATTCATAGAATAGGCGGAAAGGTGGTCACTAGCACCGATAAGGCATCTTCAGATGCACTGGATGATCCCCATAACTCTGTTTATAGGTCTTTTCCCGCAGGAACTTATGAGCCATTAAATTGGGCAATTTATCCATTTTGGGAGAAGTATCCAAATGACTTGATGGCAGGAAGGGTTCAGAAGAATCCCAATAAAATAGAAACTTACTATTGGCAAGGCCGGGATGAAAACCCCCAAACCAATAGGTATCTTTGTGGCTACTTTCTCTGGCTTACTGGTCTTGATGGCCCCTCGATTCATTTGTATCGCAGCGGTGGCAGTAAAGGCCAATTCTACAATGATTTCGAATGGACTGGGCCGGACAGAAGGATCCGTCCTGATGTACTGTCTTATCCTAGCGTAGAAGGTCCTGCCCCTACTTTCCAATGGGAGGCCACGAGAGAAGGAATCAAAGATGGAAAATACCTGGCCACCTGGAAGTATTACAAGGATGAAGCGGCCAAAACAAATCCCACATTAGCTCAACAATCAGAAGCGGTGATAAATAATATTTTGGAACATTACAGAGATAGAGTCCCTACTCAAAACCATGCTGCATATCGAAACTCCATGGGCCAATATGAGGCAGACCGCCAAACCATCATCAATGAAATCAAGAAGCTAATGACCGTAACAGGAACAACACCAGACGCCACTCCGCCAACCCGTTAAAGGTGAGAGTAATCAGATGACTGGTTCACTTAGAATTCCAGACGGGTTCTTATCCTGAGAGAGACCAAATTGTCCGGTTGGCAAATGATTTCTGGCGCTTATTGCATGACTTAGCAAATATGAAGAAATGAAGTTTGAGATGGTTATCGCTTAGGGCTATGGCATAAGTAAACCCAAGAAAGGCAGGGCTGAGAAGGATAGACTAATTATATAGATTTAGGCACAATTAATGCAGATTGATTTCAACATGGTATACAATAATCCAGAGTGGGCTTCAAACCATAATCCTGGGCCTTTCTGAAAACTTTTGATTACTGTATGATACCATCAGGAAAATTATTAACTTTCTCCCATTGCTCCCCCGGGCTGGGATTCTGAGAAGCTATGGCATCCAAAATCAATCTCTCGTTGGTATTTCAGGCGGTTTTGGCATTAATCCTGTCCTTCGCGCTTTTCTGGTTCTATTGGCCGGCCTTGGTTAGCCTGGCAAACTCGCTCACTGGAAATGAAGACTATTCCTTCGGGCTGCTCTTGCCCCTGGTGAGCGGCTACATTGTCTACCTGAAATGGCCGAAACTCCGACAGCAGGCCTGGCAGCCCTCCTGGATGGGCCTTGCCATCATGTTCTTTGGTTTTGGTTTTTATATTCTGGGCGACCTGGCTGCGGCTGGCTATTTTCCGCCCTTCTCTTTCATGGTGGTGGTCACCGGTCTCCTTTGGCTTCTGGGGGGCTGGGGCATGGTGCGGGAGTTGGCTTTCCCCCTCTTCTTACTGTTTTTTATGATCCCTTTGCCTACCATGGTCATGAAAAGCTTGACCTTGCCTTTGCAGCTGATCTCTTCCCAGCTGGCCGCAGGAATGCTCCAGAGCATAGGCATCCTGGTGGTCCGCCAGGGGAACGTCATCGACCTGGGGGTGCGGCAACTACAAGTGGTGGATGCCTGTAGCGGTCTGCGCTACCTCCTGTCCCTATCCGCCCTGGGCCTCATCTACTGTTATTTCTACCAGCGCCGTCTCTGGAAGGCCGCCATTCTCTTCCTTTGCCTGATTCCTGCGGCCATCCTGGCCAATGCCCTGAGGGTAGCCGCCATGGGCATTTTCCCCGCACTCCAGGCAGGGTTTTGGCATAGCTTCTCGGGGTGGCTCATTTTTATATTCTGTTTCGGGTTGTTAGCCCTGGTCAACTGGCTAGTAAATTACCTGAGACCGCCGGTTCTTTCGACCGCGGCGGCGGAAACCCCTGCCAGCGCGGCAGCGTCACCATCTGTCTCCAGGCCCCGGTTCGGCCTATACCTTGCCGCCGCCCTGGCGCTGGTACTGGTTGCGGGTCAGATGGCCCATAGACTGGCTCAAGCCCCGGCTGTGCCCCTCCTCCAGAGTTTTGATAACTTTCCGCTACAGTTGGGAGCCTACCAGGGCCGCCGCGCCTATCTGGATGAGGCCATGGCCAGGGCCGTAGGGGCCGACGCCTACCTGGAGGCAAACTACAGCAGTGCTGAACAAGGAACAGTTGCCCTGTGGATCGCTTATTTTGAAAGCCAGAGCATGAAAGTGGAAGGCAGAATCCACTCCCCCCTTGTCTGCCTGACGGGAGGCGGTTGGAGTATCCTGGAATCCAAGATAGTGGACGTGGCACCAGGTTTGCAAGTGCGCTATTTGCTAATGGAACAGGCTGGCTCCCGTGAAGTGGTCTATTACTGGTACCTCCAGCAAGGCTACTGGCTGGCCGGCGAATACTCCTCCAGGTTATTTATGGGCTGGAATGGCTTGGTAAAACGCCGGAATGATGGGGCCATGGTCCGCCTCATCACTCCAGCCGGACCAGATGTGGCCCAGGCCCGGGAGCGCCTGGCTGCTTTTGCCCGCTTGCTGGTGCCCGTGCTGCCCCAATTCATCCGGGAGTAATGCCGGTAAGCTGCCGAAGTTTATAAAATCCAGGTCTAACGATGGCTAGCAGGCTGCTGCACCGGATAAATACTATGGCTTCAGTTCTCCGGCAGTGCGTCTCGGTGCTGCGGTTGAAAAACTTCGACACCTCCACTCCCGAGGGGCGCTCCAAGGAGCGCTACCGCCGCGCCGCGCTCACCTCGCTGGCCCAGGGGGCCGCCAAAGGTGTGGCCGTCCTGACTATGCTCGTCTCGGTACCCCTGACCCTGACCTATTTAGGGCCGGAGCGCTATGGCATGTGGATGACCATAAGTTCCGTGGTCCTGATGCTGGGATTTGCCGACCTGGGCCTGGGCCTGGGCTTGATGAACGCCTTGTCTGAGGCTCATGGGCAGGATGACCGCCAGGCTGCCGTGAGTTTTGTTTCTAGCGGATTTTTCATGCTGTCCGCCGTGGCCATGCTTATCGTGGCTGGCTTTGCCGTCGCCTACCCCCTGATTCCCTGGCCCAGGGTATTTAACGTCAAAACGCTGATGGCCTCAAAGGAAGCCGGCCCGGTTATGGCGGCATTCCTGGTTTGTTTTGCCGTTAACCTACCGTTGGGAGTGGTGCAGCGCGTGCAACTGGCCTACCAGGAGGGCTTTCTCAATAGCCTGTGGGAAAGTGCGGGGAAGGTCTTGGGCCTTATTGGCCTATTTCTGGTGATTTACCTGAAAGCCGGCCTGGTCTGGCTGGTATTGGCAGTGGCCGGGGCTCCGGCTCTGGCCTGGCTTTTAAACAGCTTGGTCTTGTTTGGCTACCAACATTCTTGCCTACGCCCCCGTCGGCAATATTTCAACTCCGCCTTCGCTCGCAAAATATTCAGTCTTGGCCTCTCTTTTTTCGTTCTTAACATGCTGGTGAAATTCACCTATTCCTCCGACAATCTGATCATTGCCCAGGTGTTGGGATCAGAAGCGGTTAGCCAATATGCCATACCTGCCCAGATGTTTGGCGTGTGCCTCGTTATCATGAATATGGTGATCGGTCCGCTGTGGCCGGCCTACTCTGAAGCCATGGCTCGGGGAGAAATGGCCTGGGCCGAAAAGACCTTGAACCGGACCCTGTTATTATTACTTGTTGTCGTTGGGGCGCCATCAGTATGCCTGGTCATCTTCGGTCCCTGGTTGCTGAAACTCTGGGTGGGCCCTGGAATATCTCCAGCATTCTCCCTCTTGCTGGGTTTCGGACTTTGGACCATTATCTTGTCAATAGGAAGTTCAATGTCTATTTTTCTTAATGCTGCCAATATCTTCCGCTTCCAGATCATTTGCACTTCACTGACTTTTATAAGCTCTCTCCTGTTAAAAATTTTCCTTGCTCGTTTTTGGGGACTGTCAGGAGTCGTTTGGGCCTCAATTTTCGCATATTTATTTTGCTTTAACATTCCCTATGCCATCTATATTCATAAATTATTTTCTAAAAAGCATCAACGCCAATCATTAGAAAGAATAGCTTTGGAAAGCAGGATTAATTAAATAATATTCTAATAGAGGTGGCATTCAAAAATGTTTCGCAAAGTATTTAAAAAGTTTATTAATAAAGTAGGCTTAGACATAATAAGATACAATCATTTATCTATTCCGGCATTACGTCGACTGAGATTGATAAACTATTACAATATCGACTTGATATTTGATATTGGAGCCAATGTTGGTCAATATGCTAAAGAGTTAAGGGAAAGTGGTTATAAAGGTAGGATTATTTCGTTTGAACCATTATCAAGAGCATATAATGATCTTAATAAAAATGCAATTGGCGACAATCTCTGGCAAGTTGTAAACATAGCTCTTGGCAATTATGACGGTAAAACAAATATAAATATTTCTAAAAATTCGTATAGCAGTTCAATCTTGGATATCTTGCCATCACATTTAAATAACTGTCCTGAAGCCGCTTATATTGATAAGGAAGAGGTTAGCGTAAGGAAAATCGATTCTATTATTAATGAATATTGGCATCATCCGGAAAGGCTATTTCTGAAAGTAGATACCCAGGGTTATGAAAAAAATGTGATTGAAGGAGCATTATTATCCTTATCTAATATAATAGGCATGGAAATGGAGCTTTCCTTAATACCACTTTACGATGGTGAAACACTATTTATGGAGATGGTTCCTTTCGTGTATAACAAAGGATATAATCTCATGTCCTTAGCCCCAGGATTTAGTAATAAAGACAGCGGACAATTGCTTCAGGTTGATTGTATATTTTTCCGATAATATTCCCTTGAAATGACGATTACCGTATGATGATGCTTACCATTGATATGGTTTATCTTATTAAATCTCTTAAAGAAGCAGTTCTTTAGTCTAAAAAAAGTAAATTCCTCAAATTAAAAGAGGGAAAATATATCTATTCGCTAATTTTAGAAATTATTACTTCACGTTTTTGCAGGCCCCTCAATGTAAAAGCTAAAACTTTCTGGGGTGAAAATATGATGGTAGTTATTGCGGAGTTGGTTTCCTTATTTATATATCGTTATGGTTTTTTTGAAGAAGGCTTAACTAATATATTTTTACATTATTTAAAACCCGGTATGACATTTTTTGATATAGGCGCACATTTTGGATACTTTACCTTATTAGGTTCTGCTCTTGTCGGCACACTAAGGACAGGTACACTCTTTTGAACCTACACCAAGCACTTTTAATATATTAAATAAAAATACATCAAAGAAAGATAATGTAATGATAAACAATAGTGCAGTATTTTCAGAGAATAAAAGTATTCTATTAAAAGATTACGGGGTGAGATATTCTCCTTTTAATTCCATATATAATGCCAGGTTAGATAAACGAACCATATCAAAAATAAATATTAAGAAATATGATATTGAAGCTGTTTCAATGGATGATTATGTAGAAAACAATTCTATATTCCCCAATTTTATTAAAATTGATGCCGAAAGCTCAGAATATGATATTCTTTTAGGAATGCAAAAAACAATTGAGAAATATTACCCAATAATAACAATCGAAGTTGGCGATATTGGAATTAAGGATATTATCAAAAGCAGAGAATTAATAGAATATCTCCTGAGCAGAAATTATCTTGCTTATAATTATGTCGATGGCGAGATCAAACCGCATTGCATAAAAAATGAGCGGTATCGATATGATAATTTACTTTTTGTTCCAATTAAGAAGTTTTTATAAGATGGAATAATCATAATCTTCATATAATCGTGGGTTACATTATGAGAAATAATAGCTAATATGGTTCCTTTAATTAAGGGCAGATTATGAACTTCCGTGGTGGATTTGAATTTTAAAGATTTAAATAATAATTAAAAATCAAGGCTTCTTAACATGGTTCAGCCAGAGTATTCGGTCTTCGGAGGAGCCGCCATCGGGGGTGTCATATTTGTCGGCCTGTTATTGATGATATTTAGGCCTTACTGGGCTTTCCTGTTCGCCATCTTTATTTCCCTGGCCCTTTCCATTCCCACTCTGACATCTACCAGAATTCAGGAGCTGGGGCCTTATTTCGAACTGGGGGACGCCTGCTTGGTCGTCATGATCATGGCCTGCCTGTGGGAAAAAAAACGAGGCCTGATCTTTCCAGCTCCCGCCCTGATTCTGTTTGCGGTCTTGACCATGGGATTTCTGAACAGTTTATTTCATCTGGGCCTGACTTATGCGGTGCTGCGGGCTCTCCGGTGGGCTATCACTTTTCCCATGATGATCTTCCTGACCGCGAACCTGGTGCAGGATGAAAGCAAGGTCAAGTCTCTCCTGCTGCTCCTGATTGCGGCCGTAATCACGGCCGAGGTCCAGCATTTGCTCTGGGTGACTCAAGGAAGTAAATTGACCGAAGATGTGGGCCTTTTAAGGACTATTGCATTTGTCCGGCCAGGGTCGGATGTCTGGTTGCTGGCGGGATTTTATAATATTGCCGGAAGGATTCCCCATCCCTGGCTCCAGACGGCCCTCGGAGCCTTATTTTTGACGGCTAACGTCACCCATCAAACCCGGTCGATAGCCCTGGGTTTTATGGGGGGATTGGTGGGATACTACCTCTGGTTCCTCAAGGGGCCCAATGCCTTTCGCTGGCAAAGATTTAAGGGGGTTTTAGCCGTCTTCATAATTGGGCTGCTGCTGATGGCCATGGCCGGCTTCACCGCTTTTATCGTGGGCTATGGAGAACGCTTGGCCCAGACCGTTGAACGTGGCGAAGACACGGAATCCAGAGTGAGAGGCCTCAAAATAGGATTGAATGATTGGCTGGACGGCAATCCCTTGATTGGCCGAGGTCTCAACTATTATTATAAAATTCATAAAGAAGCCATTCTCAGGAAAGAGGAGGTTGCCTGGGGGGATCTGGGTTATGTAGCGTATCTGTCCCAGCTAGGATTGATTGGTTTCCTGGCGTACGGCGTCTGGCTCCCCCTGGCAGTAATACTGCGGGCCCGACGATTGATGCAGCAGCCCCAGGCTCCTCCCGAGATCGTCCATCTGGCCGCCCTAACCGGGGCATGTTTCATTTATTTCCCTTTGATGAATATATTCAGTGGCAGTTTTTTATCTGTTCATTATCTATCTGGTATTCTTGTGGGCGGGGTGTGGGGGATTACTGCGTTTCAATTTAGAAATGACAAGCAATCTACCCGGGAAAATCTGGATAAAGAATCACCTAAAACTGCCTTAGCCTGAAATTTCAAGCCGCCCGATAGAGGTAACCATTACTATGAGAATCGCCTTCGCGGTCTTTGACGACATTCCTGATGGAGGGGCGATGGCCCACCGGGTCCAGATGCTGGCCGGGGGGTTGGCCTCCCTGGGACATGAGGTGCATATCATCGCACCCTATAAATTTGTCGCCGGACCTTTGTCTGACGAGATTGACCGGGTGAAAATCCACTGGGGTTCTTATATTGAGCGAAGCGCTTCCTATACTTTCCTGGCCAGGGCCAGAAAAAGGTACCTGATGTATAAAACCAGCCGGCAGCTTTTACACCAGGGGCTTGACTGGCTGATTCTTTATGACATAGGGATAGAGGGCCTGCCTTTTTTGTTCCTGGCGAAACGCGCTGGGTGCAAGGTGGCGGCAGACAATTGTGATATATCCTACCTTTCAAATCAAAATTCTCTAACGGACATATTCCAGGTAATTTCGGACAGGGTCGGGCATATCCTGGTCACCCCCCATCTGCACCTTAACTTCGCCATCAGCAGTTATATAGAAGAGGATTTACGCCGCCGGGCCCCCCAGGTGCCCCGGGTGCGGGTGCGGGCCCCGGTGGATATGGGCAAGTTTAAGAAGCGACCACAAGCCGCGGAGGCCTTTCGGAAAAAATCTGGGCTGCAGGGAGTTCCAGTGATCGGCTATTTCGGCAGTGTCTGGGCGGTCAAAGGGTTGGAGGTACTTTTGCAGGCCGCCCATAGACTGCTAGCCTCTGGCAGACCCTTTCAACTATTGATCTCAGGCAATGCTGCCAAAAATGCCTATCTGACGCGGCTAATCGACGGACTGGCATTAACAGATAGGGTGGTTTTGACCGGCTATCTTTCCACCGACGATTTGATTACCGCCATGTCGGTCCCGGATATCCTGGTGGAACCGAAAATTGAGGACGAGGAAAATCGGGCCGCTTTTCCCCAAAAGCTGGCGGAATACCTGGCCATGGGAAAGTCCATTGTGGCCTCCGCCATCGGGGACATACCCCAGTTTCTCCATGACCAAGAAAACGCCCTGCTGTGCCGGCCCGGAGATCCTGACTCGCTGGCCGCCGCCTTGGCTAAGTTGATGGAAGATACTGACTTGAGACAGAAACTCTCTAATAAAGCAAAAGAGACTGCTAAGCAATATTTTGATTGCCGGATAATTGCCAGGCAAATTGAAGCAGCGCTATCACAAATAAAATAAAACACCTGTTTTCCAGAAAATTCCCTGCAGAGGAATGTATGGTATATAAAAAAATTTCCTTCGTATTATTCGAACGAACCCCATATCATGATATCCTGCTGGACAATTTAAATAAAAATAACATGGTCAATTTGAAGATATATTATTTGCGTCAAAAGAGTGAGAAACGTCCCTGGGATTTTAGTAAAACGGGGCCAAAATCATATCATTGCCATACTTACAGGAAATATTTTAAAAATTTTATTGGAAATCTGGCCAAAGATAAGCCTGACTTGGTGATTACCGCAGGGTATGCTCATCTCAAACTAATTCTTACCTACTTATTCATGAAAATGCTAAGAATTCGGTTTGCCATGTGGGGAGATGTGGACCGGGTGGATGTAAAAAGGCCTTTCTTCACAAAATTGTTAAGATTTTTAATTATAAAATGGATTTATAAAAATGCCTGGGCAGTCTTGTCTATGGGGCAACCAGGATTAGCTGCCAGCAGAATTCAAGGATGTCCCGAAAGCAAGCTTCGAAATCTACCCATTCCTGTAGATTTGGAAGTTTCCAGGCAAATTGACCAGGCCAGCAGAGAAAAGGCCGCAGTAATTAGAAGGCACTATGCCCCGGAGGAAGAAACCATCTTTTTATGCGCCGGCCGGCTGTCGCCAGAGAAGGGTTATGAGGTGGCTCTCCAGGCCTTCGCTCGGGTTTTATCTCAAAACACCCGGAAAGGAGCAGTATTGTTGTTTGCGGGAGATGGACCCAGTCGGGAGGAACTCCGAGAAATAGCCGCCAGCCTGGGATTATCCAAGCAGGTTCACTTTCTGGGGTGGTGTCAGCCAGAGGAAATGAAGATCTTATTTTATATTAGCGATGTTTTAGTAAATCCTTCCATTTGGGACAGATTCGGGGTGGTCATTCTGGAAGCCATGGCCTGGAGTCTGCCGGTGCTGGCCTCCGATCAAACCATGGCAGCCGTGGATCGGGTGCAACATGGAGAAAGCGGTTTTATCCATGGCGTTGGAGATATTGCCGAGCTGTCGAAGCATATGCGGTACTTTTTAAACGATCCTGCTCAAATTGCCCTTATGGGAGCCAGGGCCCGCCAGACCGCGGAACAATGGCCAGCCAGCCAGTGTGTGCAAACCATCCTGGATCTGGTTTGAGGATTGCAACCCTCCAAAACAATTATGAAAATTGCCTTTTTTGGTGTTTTTGGGTCCTTTGATTATTTCAAGATCGGCGGGGTGGAATCCTTTAGCCGACGCTTGGCCACCGGACTGATCCGTGAAGGCCACGGGGCGGATTTTGTCGTGTATGGGGCTCAGGCTTCCCGGGACCTGGTGGCCGGTCCGGGGATCGGACTGCATTACCGGGCCAAACTGAAGGAAGCCTTCGAGATTCTTGCCCAAGCCTATGACCATGTGTTGACCATATATTTGCGTCCGCAAGACCGGCTCCAATATTTACGCTTTCGGCGACTTCACCGGCATCGCCCCTGTTTTCATCAGGTTTACACCAGCTGGCCAGACTCCACTCTTAAGCGCCAAGCCATGATTCTGGATGCTCTCCTCTATCCCTTTAGCGGCCGGCTCTTTTGTATTTCTCAGAGAATATTTCACCATGTGAGCCGCTGGTCAAAAAACTCTTTCCTAATGTTACCCCCGGTTCCAGAAAGCTTTTTTTTAGAACCGGATGCCAAGCCCAAGCATGACAAAATAAAAGTTACTTATATCGGTCGGACTGAGCCAGACAAGGGCATTGAAGATGTTATATTCTTGTTTAGCCGTTTAAAAGACCATCCCGAAGTGGAAGTGCAAATCAACGGATTCCACCATCGGCACCTAGAAACCTCTGTGAGAATTCATGAGTGGCTTTCCCTCCAGCATGGTATCCGGTACTTTTATACCCCTTTCGAGTGCTATTCTCCGGAAGTGGACGAAAAATTACGTCAGATTTTGCGCGAGACTGATATCCTCGTGCTTCCCTACCGGAGACTGAGTAGCACCATGGACACTCCTCTGCTGCTATTGGAAGGCATGGCTTCCCTATGCGCCATAATTACCAGAGCATTTGGAGATATTCCTTCGATATACGGGCCTAGCTCATTCCTGCTATCAGGGTCTGAAGAAATCTATCACACCATCCCTTTTATACTTAAAGCCAAAAAGTTTCTTGAAACCGAACGGAACAGAATTCGGCAAAACTTTCACAGGCTTCGTTTTGGGGTAGATCAGACTGTGAGCCGTTTAATTGATGCTTTAGCAAATTGAGCAAGGTTAAATATGAAAAATTTATCAAAATACAATGTTTGGGCCGACAGTAAAAATAGAGAGACGCTTTTAACGCTCCTTGAGCCAAATCCTGATGCAAAAATATTAGAGATTTGACCTGGGTCTGGATTGGATAGTGTTAAAGCTGGGGCTCTTATCGGGACCTCAAATCTTTACGGCCTTGAAATTTATGGTCATGGAGATCGAGCTAGAAGCAATGGGCTAACTATTCGAGAATGTAACCTTGTAAAAAGATGGCCCTGCGAAGATGAAGAGTTTGATGTGATCCTTAGCAATCAGGTTCTTGAACATATGCCAAATACTGACCACTTCTTCGAAGAAATCTATAGAGTTCTCAAACGCGGGGGGTATGCTGTTATATCAACCCCCAATCTTGGCTCATGGGTTCATATTATTATGCTTATTTTAACTATTCACCCAATTCATTGCTGGGTTAGCGATAGGCTATGCGCATTGGGCAATCCCATATCTTCGCTAAGAGGTGAGAAGAGGGAGGTTCCTTATCATTCTCATTTAAGACTGTTTACCCCAAGAGCGCTTAAGGAAATGGCTGAAGCCTATAACTTCTGTGTGGGAAAAATGGGGTGTGGAAGCTATGGAGTTCCATTTCTCGACCGTTGGTTATGTCTCTTTGATCCCTATCATGGTATGTACGCAAATATAAAGATGCGAAAAGTTGTCTATTAGAGAATAATTCGCAAATTCACAAAAAATAAAATGAGCATGCTCTAATGTCAATCAAGACTAAAAACAACAAGCTTTCTCTTTTCTCCGAATTTCTTAACGAGCTGTTTGAAAAAATGGATGATTGTACTATTGATTACGCTGTTCTCCGTAACTACGAGGGCTTCCCAGAGATTAGTTATGACCTGGATTTGCTGGTAGCTGATTTTGGTTCTTTTTTAAAAGCTGCATGCGCAGCGGCAGATGGAGCCGGTTGGAAACTTGCTAAAAAGATACAAAAATCTTCATCTTTAAATTTGTATTTTGTAAACCTGTACAGCGATTCTATTCTGGCAGCACATCTGGACTCAGTATCACCCTTAACCTGGGTGGGCTTGGAAATAGTAAATCTGGAAGTGCTAAAGGGTAGGCGTTTGTACCGGAATTCTTTTTATATCTTGCAGCCCGGCTCCGAAGCCGCTATGACGCTTATTAAAAGTTTGTTATTCGATAAAAAAATTAAAGAAAAATATAAAGCGCGTTTGCCCGATTTGGTCCGATCTGATCGCCTTTCATTCTGCAAAGCTTTGGAGCCTTGCTTCGGTCTCAAACTCACCGAAATTTTGGCCAACCTGACTTGCCAGGGGGATTGGGACAGGATCGAGACCCTGACCTCTAACCTGCGATTTGGCGCAGCATTAAGGGCATTAAGGCGGGACCCAGTGGCCCAGTTCGGTCGATGGATTGCTGCCCTCTTAGGGTATTTGATGAAATTATTTCGCCCCAGTGGACTCTTCGTTGTCTTCATGGGACCGGATGGCTCCGGGAAATCGACCTTGGCAGGGAGCTTACGTCACCACCTCAAACCGTTGTTTCCTATCAGCAGATACTTTCATGGTCACTTCGCAATCCTTCCCAGGTTGCGAAATCTAGGCAGGGCTTGTGGGACTCAAACCCCCAGAGGAGTCTCTTGAGAAAAGAATTGATCTCGAGAGACCTCCAGGAAATGTGGTTAAATTTGGTAAGTTGCGCTCTCTGGCCTATCTTTTTTATTACTCCTTAGATTACCTGCTTGGGTATCCAATTATCTTCTACGGCCGAGGCAGGGGAGAGCTGATTATTTTTGATCGTTACTATTACGATTACTTGATCATCGGGAGAATGTCGCTACCTGACTGGCTTATGACTATGATGATGTATGTGATACCTAAACCAGATGTGGTGGTTTACCTAAGAAATGATCCCGATGTCATCCTTAGCCGTAAGTCAGAACTGACCAAGGAGGAATTGGAAAGGCAAATCACTCTTTGTGACCAACTGGTTACGCGGTTGCGTCAGGGATACATGGTAGAGACCACAGGCACTCCTGCAGAGACCACGTCGAGAGTAGCAAGAATAATAATTGACAAGATGATAAAAGATAATTCAACTAAATTCATACGTTAAATCAGTGCTGTCCAGTAGACGTTATTTGGTTTGATTTAAAAAAGCCTCATAACAGCCTTTCGGTGATATAATGGGTTCGCCAAAAAACCAGTCAATGAAAGGAGTTATGGGCTTATAGCGCATCTTAGCACACTCAGGGTATTTAAATGGCAGATATGATGGGTCTCGGCCTCTGAACTTACAATCCGAAATGCCAGTTATGCCTCCAGGGGTCGAGTCTCTTGTTCCTGGCTTTGCGTTGATCTTTCAGAGCTTCAAGGTTATAAGAATATGAAGGTACTACATATCACGCCTTCCTACGAGCCGGCCTGGCATTTAGGCGGGGTGGTCAGAAGTCTCAGCCAGCTCTGCCGGGGGTTGGTGCGGCAGGGGGTAGAGGTTACGGTTTATACTACGGACAGCGGCCAGAACAGGAGAATGCCGGTCCCCGTAAACCGGCCAGTCGAATTGGAGGGGGTCAAGGTATATTATTTCAAAACGGATTTTAGTCTTAAATTTGCTTATTCTAAAGCCCTGAAGCAGGCCTGCCGCCAGAGGACCAAAGATTTTGACATCGTCCATGTGACGTCGTTCTGGTGTTATCCGGCCATTGCGGCCATCTCCGGGGCCAGGCAAAGCCGGGTGCCCTACCTGGTTTCGGTGCACGGCACTTTAAGGAAGGCGGCCCTGGAACATAAGGTTATCAAAAAATGGCTTTATTTTAATCTCGTCGAAAGGAGAAATATCCAGGGAGCCGCAGCCATCCATTACACCACGGACATGGAAAGGACCCTGGATTCATTTCATGGATTTAGAAATCCCAGCTTTATTATTCCTAACGGTCTTGATATCCGAGAGTTCCAGGAAATAATCGAACCGTCCCAGGCCAAAAAAGCCTGGGGTATAAATCCTGATTCCCAGGTGATCACCTTCCTGGGCCGGATCGCTCCGGTCAAGGCCCTTGATTTATTAATTAAGGCTGTTTCGTACAGCTCCTTAAAAGAAAAAGATTTGCACGTGTTGATCGCCGGGCCCGATGCCGGGGCGCGAGGAACATTGCAGCAGCTGGTAAAAGATTTGGGGCTGGAGGCCCGGGTCCGCTTTTTAGGGGAAGTCGACCCCAAGAATAGAAATATCTTGCTAGCCGCCAGCGATATCCTGGCCCTGGTGAGCACCGACGAAAACTTCGGCTATGCCGCAGTGGAAGCCATGCTGGCCGGAGTCCCGGTGCTGGTGTCAGAACACGTGGGGCTCTGCCAGAACATTCTGGCAGACGGTGGCGGGGTGGTGGTGCCTTTACAAGTCGAAGCCATTGCCCGGGCAATGGGGCAGATGCTATCCGATCCTCAAAGACTTAAGGCGATGGGGCGGGCAGCCGCCTCTGCGGCCCGAAGGCGCTATGACATCAATATCGTGGCGCAGAAAATGGCCAAGGCCTACGAAGATATCCTCCTTAACCAGCGCAGTACCGGATTATCCTGGTCGGACTTTGAGGGCTAATGAGGCAGCATGAAAACCTTGCCCCTTTCGGTAATTATTTTAACCTATAATGAAGCAGCCAATATCCGGGTTTGTTTAGAAAGTATTAAGGATCTGACCAGAGAAATCTTTATAGTAGACTCCTTCAGCTGCGATGTCACTCTGGAAATCGCCCGGGAGTACACCAAGAAAATATTTCAAAACACCTGGACCAACTATGCCGGACAGAGGCAATGGGCCCTGGCCAATCTGCCTTTTACCAATGATTGGATTTTGTTCCTGGATGCGGATGAGCGCTTGACTGAATCTTTGAAGACCGAGATCGGCCAGGTCATTAGCCAAGAAGTCAAGAACCCTGCTTTTGGAGGATTCTATATTAGCCGGAAGTTTTTTTTCTTGGGAAAGTTGCTTAGCCGGGGTGGTTTCCAGGGGGGCCTCAAAGAATTGAGGCTATGCAACCGCCACCATCTCACTATAAAAGAACGGGCTGGGCACGAAGTATATGTTTCTGGAAAGAAAGTAGGCTTTTTGCGCGAGTCCATGATTCACGAGGATAAGAAACCATTATCTAGCTGGATTGAACGACACAATTTTTATTCCACTTGCAATGCGAAATATCTTTGGTCTTTAAAGCAGGGAAGAGCTTCTAAAGTTGTAGATAGAAAGATTTATGATCGCAGGTTATATTGGAAGGAAAAATTTCGAGGTAGTATTTGGAATAAACTGCCATTTGGATTTCGGCCTACATTTTACTTTATCTATAATTATTTCTTCCGGCTTGGGTTTCTTGATGGGATTCCTGGCTTCGTATATATTTTTTTACATGATTTCTGGTTCAATCTCTTGGTAGACGCCAAATATCTTGAACTTAAGAATTTAAGTCAAAAAAACGGGATTAAGTAAAAATTCAAAAGAATCAAGATAGAAAGCCCACATTTTGAAAAGCCGAAGGTTTAGGCTTTTTTATTGGCATCAACCCGCTAAATGGAGAAGATTGGCCCGCAGAGGCATAGTGTAAACGCGCAGCCAGAGCCAATAAATTACTATTATTTATTTTTGAAAAAGATCAACCTCTGGGTCATCTCATGGGCGTATAATATCAGGGCGAGGCTAGATTCTTGGCGTCATTCTTAATTTTTTACTGGATAAGGTTCATTGCCAATAAGAGGACTTTTAGAACTGCATTTGAACAATAACCGCCATGAAGATTCTTTTGATAAGCCCTTATTTTCCGCCTGAAGTCGGTTCCGCGGCCCACCTTTATTATGAACTTGGAAAGGATCTTAAAGAACGCGGGCATGAAGTAATGGTGCTGACTGGATTGCCTAGATATCACGTGATAGGGGGCCAAAAGACATACCGCCGGCGTCCTTTTGTGGCCGAGAATTATGATGGCATGCGGGTGTTTCGTGTGTTTAACCTGGATATCCCCTGGAATATCGCCTTATTGAGGGGACTGGACCAGTTTTTAAGTGCCCTCTCCGTTTCACTGGCAGGGATATTTTTGCCACCCGTCGATATTATGCTGGTGTATTCACCGCCTCTACCATTAGCAATGAGTGCATTTTTGCTGGGACTTGTAAGAGGCGTGCCTGCAATCCTCAACGTTCAGGATATTTTCCCCCAGGGTGTGATTGATTTAGGCATCCTCAAGAATCAGCTCCTGATCAGGTTCTTCAGAAGCATAGAAGCCTTTCTGTACCGCAACTTTGGATTAATTATAGTTCATTCCGAAGGTAATCGTAACTACATACTCAAAAGGGGTGCGAAACCCCATCAAGTTACGGAAATACCGAACTGGGTGGACACCGAAACTATCAAACCGGGTGCCAGGGACAATAGCGTCAGGAGGGCCCTGGGGCTCCAGAAAAATTTCATTGTTTCTTTTGCCGGCATTATGAGTTATTCGCAAAATTTGGATATAGTCCTTGAAAGCGCCGTCTTGTTAAAGGATCATCAGGAGATAGCTTTTCTTTTAGTAGGAGATGGCGCTGAAAAACCCAGGTTAGAAAAAGCGGCTAGAGAGAATAGGTTGAACAACGTTTATTTTCTTCCCATGCAACCTAAAGAAGAATATCTTAAAATCCTTGCAGCTTCGGATCTTTGCTTAGTGACCCTGAGAAAAGAAGTCAAAACTCCGGTAGTACCTTCAAAGATCTTGAGTATCATGGCGGCAGGGAGGCCTGTATTAGCCAGCCTTCCTCTGGGTGGGGACGCGCCTAAATTGATTACCAGAGCGGGATGCGGAATTTCTCTTCCGCCAGATAATCCAGGGTTGATGGCTAACGCAATTCTTCAACTCTATCAAGACTCGGAACTAAGAAACAAGATGGGGGCTAACGGTCGGCGTTATGCAGTAAAGCATTTATCGTTGCATGCCTGGGTACCACGCCTAGAAAATATCTTCGCTAACATTATTGAAAGGTATCAAAAGGTATAGGATTATATCTTAATCTTTATTATTACCTAAAAGTTGACATTTGGGAAATAAAATTAGAAAAATCATTTCTTCACCAGAAAAAGTATAAGAATCAACTTAAATTCGCAGGACCCCTGAAGCCAAAATGCTTCGATGGGAAGAAAGACAAGGATCATGTGATGTTAGATGATTATCCGGGAATTAAAGTACTACTAAAATATCTGATAATGAGAGGTACTGGCTATCGAGTTAGGTGGCGCTTGCCACCCCAAAATAACCCTGGCTGGTGCCTTACATTTGATGACGGGCCATTACCTAATACCCCTAATATTTTGAAGGCATTGGACGACTGCCAAATAAAAGCCACTTTCTTTTTGGTAGGCGAAAGGATGCTGGCTAATCCAAATATTGTGGCTGAGATAGTAGCCAAAGGCCACACTATCGGCAGTCATGGTCTTTCTCATATCTTGATGGGGAAGCTTTCTATCTCAGAATTTTGGCGCCAAGTGAAAGATAGTTTCAACATAATCAAAGACTTTACGGGGATTCAATCAAAAATCTTTCGACCACCTTATGGAAATATCAGTTTTTCTCAAACAGGTTTACTACTGAGCAAGGGCATCGATGTTATCTTCTGGTCTCATTCAAAGCCCTTAGGCAATATTTCTATTATAGAATCAGTTCCAGACGCTAATTTCAATGCTCCAATTATGGTTCTCCATGATTATGATGATCCAGCAATGATAGCCAACGCAAATTCATATTTTCAAAAATATTATAAATATCGTAATATTTAAAGATTTAAATAATTAACTAGAGTGATTGCGTGAATAGTCCTGAGAGTCTCTTCGACGATTTTTATTAAAAGATATAATAATATTAGAAACGTAGCTGAAAAATTATTTTGGACATTATCGATAGACACATAATGAGAAAGATTTGGGGGGATACAGTAATCATCATCGGCCAGAAAGACAACCGGTCCATCCTGCTGGCCGTGGCCATAGGCAGGAAGTGTAGGCCTGGGGTTTTTAAGCAGTAAATCCATGTCACCTGATAAGCGATGGTATGGTATCCTCTAAATCGATGAAAATTGACTTTTCCAAAATATTGCATGTTATTATATTTTCTAGCAAAAAGGTTGCCTTCCAAGAAGAGGGGTGTTTGATGTTTGGTTTAAACTGCTAAAGGAAATTCCAAGCGCCAACTTGGGAAAGCCTCTACAAAGGCTACTGCATAATCTCCGTTTAGATGAGTGAACATGACTGCCCAAAGTTCTTTTCCCATCTATGGGGTAATTCTGGCTGGAGGTTTTGGAACCCGTTTCTGGCCTCTGAGCCGTTCCCAGTACCCTAAACAGGTCCTGCGACTGATGGGTTCCGAATCCCTGATTCAATCCACCATCGAACGCCTCTTGCCCCGTATTCCCCTGGAGCGCCTGGCGGTGGTGACCAACGCCTCTCAGGCTGATGTCATTCGCCTGCAACTCCATCGCAAGGGCTGGGAGGATATCCGTCTCTGGCTGGAGCCCGAAGGCCGGAACACCGCCGCGGCGGTGGGCTTGGCTGTGGTCCTCCTGGAACCGGAGGCCGGGGATTGCCTCCTGGGGGTCTTCCCCGCCGACCACTACATCCGGGACCAGGAGAGCCTGCTTAAAGGGCTGGATATTGGGGCGATTTGGGCCCAGAAAGGCTACCTGGTGACCTTCGGGATTCCTCCCACCCGCCCGGAGACGGGCTATGGTTACATTAAACAAGGCTCCCCGCTGGATGAGCAGGGGAGTGCCTACCGCTCCCTAAGATTCATGGAAAAACCCGATTTGGCCAGAGCCCAGGCCTTCCTCCAGGAGGGTGGATATTATTGGAATAGCGGTATCTTTATGTTTCGCCGGGAGGTTTTGCTTAAGGCCTTCTCCCGGTATCTGCCGGAGCTCCATCAGGGGCTGGCCCGGCTCCGGGACGAGGAAAACCGGCTGCCCTTAGCTGAGGTCTATCGGCAGATTCCCAGCATCTCTTTAGATCGCGGCATCATGGAGCGGGCCGATAATGTGGCGGTGGTGCCGGTGGACATGGGGTGGAACGATGTGGGAACCTGGAGTGCCCTGCAGGATATCTTCCCCAGAGATGAGCGGGGGAATGTCATCTGTGGCCGGGCCCTGGATTTAGGCAGCCGGGACTGCATCATCTTCACCCAAAATCGCCTGGTGGCCACTATTGGCCTGGATAACACCATAGTGGTGGATACTCCTGATGCCACCCTGGTATGTCACCGGGACCGGGTTCAGGAGGTTAAAGATCTGGTGGCGGAGTTGCACCGGCAACAGATGGCGGAGTCAGTGCAGCATACTACCGTGGAGCGCCCCTGGGGACGTTATACCGTGATGGATGAGGACGATGGTTACAAGGTAAAACAGATCGTGGTGGACCCGGGTCAAAAGCTCAGCTTGCAAATCCATCAACATCGGGCCGAGCACTGGGTGGTGGTCTCCGGCACGGCCCGGGTGACCATCGGCCAGGAGACCAAGCTGGTTACCAGTAACCAAAGCGTGTATATACCTTCTAAGACCGCGCATCGGTTGGAAAACCCGGACTCGGAGCCCCTCAGGATCATCGAGATCCAGACCGGAGCTTACCTGGAGGAGGATGATATCTTGCGTCTGGATGATGACTATTGGCGCAAGTGAGTAAGCTTGAGATCTAACTAACATTCATTAAACTCAAATCCTATGGCAAGGATCCATGGTGATGCAAATTAGTCCAGTTATTTTATCCACTGGCAGTTTTGTGCCAGATACCATAATAACTAATGATGAGCTTAAACAATTTCCATCCGCTTTTCTTCCCATGATTGAGCTGAAAACCGGGGTTAAGGCCAGAAGATTTGCTGGCAAGAATCAATGCACCTCTGACCTTGCTATTCTGGCTGCCCGGCAATGTCTAAATAACATTAAGTTCGACCCTAAAGACCTGGATGCGATAGTTCTGGCTACCTCCTCTCCCGATCGGATACAACCGGCAACTGCGACGAGAGTCCAACATGAGATCGGCGCCACTACGGCTTTTTGCTTCGACATCAATGCCGTCTGTAGCGGAGGAGTTTTTGCCTTGGCGGTTGCGGAGGCCTTCATCAGATCAAGATATTGTAAAAATGTTTTGGTAATCGCCTCTGAAATATATTCAATCTATCTAAATCCTTCAGATTTCAGCACTTTCCCATATTTTGGCGATGGTGCTGGGGCAGTCTTAGTTTCTGCCATGGCTAATACCAATAAAGGCATAATTCAGAGCATCTTAAAAACTGATGGATCTAAGGCAGATGTTATTCAAATTCCTGCCGGCGGCACGATGCTGCCTTACAAACAGTTAACTAATCCTAATGACATATATTTTAAGATGGTAGGAAGGGAAGTCTATGATTTTGCAATTAATAAAGGAGCTGAGATCATTAAAGAAATTATTTTGAGATCGCATATTAGGACAGAAGAAATTAAATTTGTCATTTCACACCAAGCAAACATTAACATCATAAAAGAAATAGCATTGAGGACTGAGATTGCCTTGAGTAAATTTACCATAAATTTGGACAAATATGGGAACACTGCAGCTGCATCCGTATTTATCTCACTGGATGAACTTTTCCAGGCTAACAACGTAAAGAATGGCGACTTAATTCTAATAGTGACGTTTGGAGGCGGCCTATCTTGGGGAGCAATTTTAATAAGAATGTAATAATAAATATTGGACTGTCATAATCTTTGAAATAAGGGTTAAAAGAAACTCATGAATAAATATGAAGAAGTTAAATCAGTTGTCTACGGTGCAATTGATGAACTAAATGAACAGTTATTGGAAGAGCAACGGATAGAAAAATCCATGGATACCGTTCTCTTAGGAAGGCAGTCGAACCTGGATTCCATGGCTCTGGTTAATCTCATCATTATTGTGGAAGAGAAGATAGTGAACCAATTTGGGGTGAATTTTACATTGGTGGATGAGCGGGCGATGTCTGAGGAGGAAAGCCCCTTCAAAACTACGAGGACTTTAGTGGATTATATTTCAAAGATGCTTGAGGAAGTTAAATAATGGATACAAATAATGTTATGTTAATCACAGGGACAAGCAAGGGTATTGGAAAATACCTTGCCCATTACTACATTGAGCGTGGGTTTCAGGTAATTGGATGTAGCAGGAGCCTGGCTGATTATAATTTTGAGAATTACAGGCATTTTTGTTTGGATATAACTGATGAGAAAAAAGTCAAGGAAATGTTTTCTGCAATTTCCAAAGATTATGGTCGATTAGAAGTGCTCATAAATAACGCTGCAATTATGGCCACTAATCATGCACTTCTTACACCACTTCTTACAGCCCAGGATATTTTAAATGTTAATGTTGGGGGAACTTTCTTATTATGTCGTGAGGCTGCCAAGATAATGCGAAAGAATAATTTCGGGCGAATAATAAATTTCACCTCTATTAGTAGTATCTTAAAAGTCGAAGGGGAAAGCATCTATGCTGCTTCCAAGGCTGCAGTCGTCACCCTATCACAAATATTAGCAAGGGAGTTGGCAGCATTTAATATTACGGTAAATGTGGTAGGTCCCAATCCCATTCAAACGGATATATTAGCTTCCCTTTCCCAGAATAAAATCCAAGAGGTTGTTAACCGCCAGGCAATTAAGCGATATGGCGAATTTCGCGACGTTTCAAATGTGATTGATTTCTTCATAAAACCGGAGAGCGATTTTATTACGGGCCAAGTTATATTTCTAGGAGGAATTTAAACCATAATTAATATATTTCTATTTAACCACATAATCGTAATGAAATATCACCGAAAATAAATTAATAATAATGGTAAAAATAATCAGAGTTATCAATCCTGATATCCAGAATTTGCGCGAGGCTTATCACTTTGCCCAACACCATTGGCGCGAGATAAAATCTCTAGATGAAAAAAGAGGTTTTAATGCTTTGAGTAAGCTTGGCGTTGAATTGATCTTAGCACAAGAAGAGGATATGCTGCAAGGGGTTTGCTTTGTTCTGCCTGATAGATATAATAACGAAGGCGTGACAGATAATTTTGCATGGCTCTTTAACTTAGTTGTAACCAAGGAAGCTAAAAATTTGGCAGCATTAATGTTATTTAGGATTATGAACTGGTATCCAGCCATTATGTGTATCGGTGTAACGGATGGGGCAGCAAAACTTTACAATGCTATGCGTTGGAAAAAATACGAGGGAATATGGAGATGCGTCCATCCTATAAAATTATCCGCCATGGTAAAGCGATACAAAGAGCGCCTTAAGAATCCTTATAAAATATTAGTGTTAAAAGCTGTTGGTTTGATCTATGATACTGTTATGCTATTTTTGGAATCGATCACCTTACTTGCTTCTAATATAAAGATGGCAAAATTTATCAGGAGTTCCGATTTGAATTTACGAAAGCCACCATTAAATTATGGTAGCAAGTTAAAAATAATCTCGACCTACAGAGATATTTATGTGTTATTTTGGAGGAATAGAATTATAAAAGTGGTAGACTGGAATGGGATTGGACGCGTAGTGCAGGATGATTTTGATGGTTTAATAAAATTTATTGCGCATCTAAAATTATGGCAAAAATTAAGAGAGGAAAATATTATTCTTAGTGAATATATAGCAACTTCGAAAAAATCTAAAATAAAGGCTATGCTTTGTGGATATATTCCAATAAAGATGCCGATATATTTTTGGGATAAAAACATTAAACTAAACAATTTTATTAAAAATATTGAACAATCTAATTTTAATTTTGCATCATGTGATAAAATAATTTAGTTATATTATAAAGTGCCCACATTAGATAGGCAAATTCAGGCCATGATGGAATCTTCTGGATGATCATGCATAATCGGTAATATAATGCCTTTCAAAAGTAATACGGTGAAAAATTTCAAAATAATAAATATTCTAACTATTGACTTGGAAGACTGGTATCATACATCGCGGTTAGATCCATTTATTGGCCCAAATAAATGGGAGGGAATGGAACCTAGATTGGCCCCCAATGTGCAACTTCTATTGGAGATATTAGATACTCACAAGACCCGAGGCACTTTTTTTATCCTTGGTTGGGTGGCCGAACGGTACCCTGAATTAGTTAAGGAAATAGATGCGTGCGGACATGAGATCGCTAGCCATGGCTATCGCCATCGCCTTATTTATAATCTTTCTCCTGATACCTTTCGGGAGTATGTTTATCGGTCGAAACGCCACTTAGAAGACTTGATTGGAAAGTCAGTCCAGGGATACCGTGCCACCAGTTTTTCTATAGTCCGCACTACCCTATGGGCCCTGGAGGTGATTAAAGAGGCTGGATTTGTTTATGATTCCAGCATCTTTCCCATAAGGCATGACATTTATGGCATTGACGGGTTCCCCCGCTTTCCCTTTATTCATCACAATGGCCTAATTGAGATTCCGCCCTCAACTTTACGGATATTTGGAAAAAATATTCCCATTGCCGGCGGCGGTTATTTTCGCCTTTACCCTTATTGGGTAACTGAGAAAGGTGTAAAAAAGATCAATAGCTTTGACCACCCGGCGGTGGTGTATTTGCATCCTTGGGAACTTGATCCGGCTTGTCCCCGAATTAAGAACGCTGACCGGCGGACACAATTTTTTCAATATGTAAACTTGAAGAAAGCGAAAAGACGTCTTGAGAGACTGCTTTCGGACTTTAAGTTTGTCCCGGTGGGAGAGTATCTGAAAAATCCACAATCAACCTCAAGAATTAAAAACCGGCAGTTAACTCGCGTGGCTAGGTAGGGTACGATTATAAAACTAAATTATTACCCAGGAAAACTCAAAGCTCTCTATAGGTTATGATGCCCCATTTAAGAATATCTTGAGGTCTTACAACAATCTATGGAGTCCTTCAGTTGAAACAAGTTGTCCAGAGCTATAGAGACGGGAAAATCGCCCTTAACGAGGTGCCGGAACCGGCTTGCAAGCCGGGAGGGATTTTGGTGAGGAATGCAGCTTCCCTGATCAGTGTGGGCACGGAAAAGCTGATGATCGAAATGGGGAAGAAGAGCCTCCTGGGCAAAGCCAGAGCCCGGCCGGACCTGGTGCGCCAGGCCTGGGCCAAGGCCCAAAAGGAGGGCTTCCTCAGCGTCTATAAGGAAGCGATGAACCGTCTGGATGAGCCCATTCCCCTGGGGTACAGTGCCGCGGGGGTAGTTCTGGAAGTGGGATCGGGGGTGACGCGTTTTAAACCCGGCGATCGGGTGGCGGTGGCTGGCGCGGGTTATGCCTCCCACGCCGAGGTGGTGTGGGTGCCGGAAAACCTGGCCGTCACTATCCCTGAAGGAGTGGATTTTGAGAGCCGCGGCCTTTGTCATGCTGGGGGGCATTGCCCTGCATGGGGTGCGGGAGGCTGGCCTGACCCTGGGTGAAAGGGCGGTAGTCATCGGCCTGGGCCTGTTAGGGCTGCTGTGCGTGCAATTCTTGAAGACGCAAGGCTGCAGAGTGATCGGGGTGGATCTCGATCCACAGAAAGGTGAGATAGCCAGGGAACTGGGAGCTGACCTGGCCCTGGTTCCTGGGAGGGAAAATATCGAAGAAACCGTGGCCAATTTCACCGGCGGACTGGGCGCGGATGCGGTAATCATCGCCGCGGCCAGCAAGGACAACCGCCCTATCCTGTTGGCCGAGGCCATAGCCCGGGAGCGGGCCCGGTTGGTGCTGGTGGGGGTGGCGGACTTGAGCCTCACCCGCCAGGCCTTTTGGACTAAAGAGTTGAGCTTCTCCGTATCCAAGGCGGCCGGGCCGGGCAGCCTAGCCCCCCTCTATGAGGCCAAAGGATTTGATTATCCTCTGGCCTATGTGCGCTGGACCGAGCGCCGCAACCTGGAGGCTTTCCTTGACCTAATCGCTCAAGGAAAGGTTCGGGTAGATCGGCTCATCACTCATCGGTTCCCCATCCAGGAGGCTCTTAAGGCTTACGACTTAATCCTGGAGAATCGTGAACCTTATATCGGCGTGATCCTTTCCTATCCCAGGCCAGAAGTTGCCGAGCAGGAACCCCTCCCAGTCAGGAAAGTCTGGTTAGAGCCGGCTTCATCTCTGGATGCAAGCGCCAATCGCCTGGCGGTGGGGCTGATTGGTGGCGGCATGTTCACCAAGAATATCCTGATGCCGGCCCTGAAAAGGGTAGAGGGAGTGCAATTGGCGGGGGTGGCCACTACCACCGGCGTGACCTCCCAGCATATGGCGAAAAAATATGGTTTTGCTTACGCGACCACCGATTATAGGCAACTCCTCAACGATGCCGCCATAGGCAGCGTGATCATCACCACCCGCCATGACCTGCATGGCCGCATGGTGTTGGCTGTCCTGGAAGCGGGAAAACATATTTTCGTGGAAAAACCCTTATGCCTAACCGAGGCAGAGTTGGCAGAAATAGAGAAGGCCTTCGATGGGTCCAGACTTTTAATGGTGGGCTTTAACCGTAGGTTTGCCCCCTTAGCCCAGGAAGTCAAGGCCTTCCTGGAAGGCCGCAGTACTCCCCTGGTCATGACTTACCGGGTGAATGCGGGATATATCCCGGAGGATAGCTGGGTACATGATCTTAAAGTGGGGGGCGGCAGGATACTAGGGGAAGTTTGCCATTTTATCGATTTTCTACAATATATGGCTGCCTCCCCGCCTGTCCAGGTCAGCGCCGCGGCCATTACTGGGGCTACGGGGAAATACCGGCCGGATGATAACCTTGTCCTGACCTTGACCTTCGAAGATGGTTCAATAGGCAATATTATTTACACGGCCAAGGGATCTAAGGCTTTTTCCCGGGAACGATTTGAGGTGTTCTGCGAGGATTCGGTGGCAGTCATTGAGGATTTTCGCCGGGTCCAAATCGTTAAAGGAGGTCGGGTACGCAAAATAAGCAAATTTTCCATGGACCTGGGCTATCGAGCGGAAATGGAGTTTTTTTTGAGACCAAAGCTGAAAGATGTGGGTGACTATGGGAAGCTATTTAGCAGCTATATAAGCTCTACCCGGACCACCCTGAGAGCTGATGAGGCCTTGAGGCTAGGGCGACCCTTATCGATAGCGGCAGGCAGCGAAGCCGCTTTAGGGGACCCCTAATTTAATGAAGATATCCACCTCCGGAAATCTACCGTTTTAGATATTAATTTTCCATATGCTTAGCTTGCAAATTTCCAGATGGCCACTGCTATTGCTCTTCGGAGACATCGTGGTGTTTTGTTTGGCAGTGCCCCTGGGCTTATTCCTGAGTACCCCCGGGGTGTTTTGGGAATTTGTCGGCCAGTATTGGAACATTATCGCGTTAGTGGGGCTGACCTATCTGCTAGTACTTTATGTTGCCAATCTTTATGACCATTACCAGGACTTTCGCCAGCGGGAAAATATCAGCCGGATCATTCTCTCGGCCCTGCTGGGCACCTTGCTGGCCTTAATCCTGTTCTGCTATCCCGCCTGGAGATTTATCCCACGCAGTTTTATCGAATGGCAGGCCGTGGCCTTTGTGTGGCTGTTGGTCCTGTGGCGCTTCTTCTTTTCGGCCATTGCTTTGCCCGTGCGCCTGCAAAGACGGGCCTTGATCATCGGCGCCGGGCAGGCGGGACGCAGTATTTTACAGGCCCTGCGCCAGCGGCCCAATAGCGGTTTGGTAGTGGCGGGGTTTATCGATGACGACCCTAAAAGAGCGGGCGCCACGATTGATGAAGTGCCCGTGCTGGGGGATTCCAGCCGGCTGCCGGAATTTATCGTTCAGTACACCATCGGCCTGGTGGTCGTGGCCATCACCCATGAAAAATCTCCCACATTATTAGGCCATCTGACCCGACTGTCCTTTAGCGGCTATCAGTTGGTGGACATGCCCAGCCTTTATGAGTCTTTGACCGGGAAGATTCCCACTGATCACATCTCCGACATCTGGCTGTTCCTCCATAATCTGAATAAGAGTATGTTGTATTATTACCATGTCAAGCGGCTCATGGATCTGGCCTTAGCCGTATTGGGACTGGTGATCACCTGGCCTTTTTGGATTTTAATTGGCTTAGCCATCAAGCTGGACAGCCCCGGGCCGGCCTTCTTCCGGCAGGAGCGCCTGGGGCAGGATGGCAAGCCGTTTCAGATCATCAAGTTCCGGACCATGGTTCAGGATGCTGAAGAAGACGGGCCCCGATTTGCCTCCCTTCATGACCCGCGCATCACCCGGGTGGGCTGGATTCTGCGGAAACTGCGGGTGGATGAATTGCCCCAGTTATTGAATATCCTTAAAGGGGAGATGAGCTTTATTGGGCCGCGGCCGGAACGCGAAGAGTTTATCCGCCAATTCCAGGAGCCGGTTCCGGAAATGCGGCCAGGACGCCGGGCCAATGATCCGGTGGGCTTCCAGGTGGTATGTGGTTATAAAGAGCGCGTCCCCCATTACAGTTATCGACTGCTGGTGAAGCCCGGCATTACCGGCTGGGCCCAAGTGATGCACAGCTATGCGGCCTCAATGGAGGAAACCAAAGAGAAACTCCAATATGACCTTTATTATATTAAGAATATGGGATTTTTGTTGGATCTGGCCATTCTGTTAAAAACGATTCGCATAGTCCTCTTCGGCCGAGGCAGATAATTGTAACTAATTCCTGACATAACTTGGAGGTAAGGGATGGATTATAAAGAGATATACGAAGGCAAGACCATTCTCGTGACCGGCGGGGCCGGGGCCATCGGCAGTAACCTGACCCAAGCCCTGGGGGCATTGGGGGCCAAGTTAATCATCGTTTTGGATGACCTGTCCTCCGCGGTCAGATGGAATGTGCCAGCGCTTCCTAATGTCTTGTTTGTGGAAGGCAGCATTCTGGATGAGGTGGAACTTAAACGCGTCTTTTTCGAAGGCCCGGAAATAGTCTTTCATCTGGCCGCCTTATTTGCCAACCAGAATTCCATTGATCATCCCGAAACCGACCTCATGGTCAATGGCCTGGGCACCTTGAAACTATTGCAATATTCCCTTCTGGCCCGGGTCAAGCGTTTTATTTATGCATCTTCCGGGTGCTCTATTTATGGCAGCGATGCCCCCTTGCCCTTAACCGAAGAATTCATGTCCTTGCATCTGAGCTCTCCCTACCAGATCACCAAAATGGTGGGGGAGCTTTATGGCAACTTTTTCCAGCATCACTACGGGCTGCCGGTGGTCAAGGCCAGGTTTTTTAATTCTTACGGTCCAGGAGAAGTTCCGGGTCAGTATCGCAATGTAATTCCCAACTTTACCTATTGGGCCATGCAGGGTAGGCCGCTCCCGATCACCGGCACCGGCGAAGAGACCCGGGATTTCACCTACGTGGGAGATATAGTCGATGGGCTGCTCCGGGCCGGATATTATGAGGCCGCAGTGGGTCAGGAATTCAATCTGGCCTCGGGGAAAGAGACCCGTATCGTCGATTTGGCCCAGATGATTAACGCCCAGGTGGGGAATAAGGCAGGAATCACTTTCACCGAGCGGCGTAAATGGGACACCAAACCGCGTCTTTTGGCCTCGGTGGATCGTGCCCAAAATCTTATCGGCTACCAACCCAAAACTCCTTTTGAGGAGGGTCTAAAAATCACCCTTGCCTGGTTTCGGGAGAATTGGGACCGGATCCAAATGGCAGCCCGGTTTGGCCCTGGTATTTCCTCTGCAGTGAGGGAGATCGTCACTAAGGAATAATCTGGAAGCTAAGAAAGATATAGGGTTTATGGACCATCGGGATGGGTGGCCGCGGTAGCAAGCTTGGGCCAGGGAAGAAATCCCCTCGCAGCTATTACCCCGGGAATTGCCTTTCCTTAATTTTTGTATGAAAAAAGTCCTCATCATCTTCGGGACCCGCCCTGAAGCCATCAAAATGGCGCCCGTGGTCCTCCGCTTTAGCGAAGTGGCCGACACCTTTGAGGCAAAGGTGGTGGTTACCGCCCAACACCGCCAGATGCTGGATCAGGTGCTAGATTTATTTAATATTAAGCCAGATTACGATCTGGACATCATGTCCCCGGACCAGGACCTTTTTGAAGTCACGGGGCGCGCCCTGACCGGGCTAAAAGAGGTGCTCCTCCAAGAGAAACCGGACTTAGTGCTGGTCCAAGGCGACACCACCACTGTCTTTATGGCGGCCCTGGCGGCCTTCTATCTTAAAGTACCGGTGGGACATGTAGAAGCCGGGCTGCGCACCCGGGATAAATACCAGCCCTTCCCGGAAGAGCTTAACCGGCATCTGACCGCGGTTTTGGCCGATTACCACTTCGCTCCAACTGCCTGGGCCCGGGATAATCTAGTTGCCGAGGGAGTGTCGCTGGGCAACATCTGGGTGACCGGCAATACGGTGATAGACGCCCTGCAGATTGTGGCGGCCCAGGTCAACAAAGAAAAAGAGCGGTGGGAAGATTATTTTGCCCAACAGTACGGGTTATTCTTGGAAGATGGCAGACGCCTGATCCTGGTAACCGGCCACCGCCGGGAGAATTTTGGCCCTGGCTTTGAAAGTATCTGCCGGGCTTTGCGGGATATAGTGGAACATTACCCCGAAGTCAATCTAGTTTATCCGGTTCACCTCAATCCCAACGTGCAACGCCCGGTTTATGAAATCCTCTCTGGGGGCTATAAGGCTGGAGCAGGGGGATCGGGAACCAGCATAATGAAGACCGCCCAGGGGGGTTGTTTATCGCTCCTGCCACCTCTGGAATATGCCCCCTTCATATATTTGATGAGCCAATGCTATCTGGTGTTAACGGATTCCGGAGGTATCCAGGAGGAGGCCCCGGCCCTGGGGAAGCCGGTGTTAGTGATGCGGGAGGTTACTGAGCGTCCAGAAGGTGTCTGGGCCCAGACGGTGAGGCTGGTGGGCACTGACCGAGAACGGATATTTCAAGAGGTCCGAAAGCTTATGGACAGCCCGGCCAGTTACCAGGCCATGGCCCAGGCCCGCAACCCCTATGGTGATGGCCAGGCTGCCAGTCGCATCGTGCAAATAATCGCGCAAATATTTGGGGTGCCGGCCCCTTTTAATCCTCCCGCCTTTTCGCCGCCCTTATAATTTCCAAGGCATTCCGAGTAAAAACTCCGCGCCCAGGCCGAGCCTTTATAACCTGGAGCGCGGAGAAAATGATCCCAGGCTAAGGTTTTTTCGTCCCGGGCAAACTCTCCAGCAGTTTCTCGGCTGCGGCTCGCTCCGGGAACCCCGCTTTAAAGGCCAGGGCCTTCTGCAGGGATTCCCGGGCGGTTTCTGGTTCACCCAATTTGGCCGCACACCAACCCAAATGATAGAGAGATGATGGGTGGTCGGGCAACTTCGCTATCGACTGTTCCAGATAGGTCTTGGCTTGGGCAAATTTACCTTGCTTGCAAAGGACCCAGCCCATAGTGTCCAGCAAATTGGCATCCTCAGGGAATTCCTCCACCGATTCAGAGATTAGTTTCTGGGCCTTATCCAGATTTTCTGGGGTGGGAAGGTGGTCGGCCAACAAGTAGGCCAGATTATTGCGAGCTAAATTCGGAAAAAGGCCACGGGATAGCAGGGTGTTGTAAACGGCCATGGCCTTATCAAATTTTTGCTGTTGCTCGTAGAGCATGGCCAAAATCAAGAAATAAACGGGGGGAGTTTTGGGATCTGCCACCCGTGCTTCTAGCTGCTGGGTGACCGCATCCCGATCAGGTAACTGTCGATACGCATAGGTCAACAGCCATAGAATAGTTGGGTTGGGATTGAGAGCGATAGCCCCTTCCAGGGCCGGGATAGCCTCCTGCGGATGCTTTTGAGATAAGAGAAGTTCGCCCAGCAGCAGATGGAGTTGAGGATTCTGGGGATTGTGGGCCAGGCTCTGGCGCACAACCTCCAGGGCTTTGTCAGGACGCTTTTGCTCCAGGTGTACGGCAACTATCTGTTGGAGGGCAGGCAAAAAGTTGGGCTGCTTGCTCAGGGCCGTCTCAAAATGCTTGAGAGCCTGGTCCGGCTGCCTTTGTTTCCAGCTTAGAAGTCCCAGTTTGTAGTAACCCAGCGGGTTCTGAGGCTCCAAAGCGATAATTTTTTGGAACGTGCTCCGGGCCTGGCCATAGTCACCTTTTTGCGCATAGACGTCTCCCAGGGCATTTAGGTTGAGAATATCTTTCTCGTTAAACCGGAGATAACCTTTAATGGTCTGGATGGCCCCATCGTAATCTTTAGCCTGGAGATAGAGACCATAAAGGAATTTTCTGGCATCCAGGTAGTCGGCTTTCAGCTCCAGGGCCTTCTTGGCCTTTTCCTTGGCCAGCTCTGGTTCTTTATTTAGCAGGTGGGCCCGGGCCAGCAGCAGCCAGGTCTCTGCGTTCTGAGGCTGATCCTGGGTGATAATCCGAAAACTGCTAACCGCCTTCAGACCGTCTTTTTTGGCCAGGGCTATCAGTCCCTGGTTCAGGGTAGCTTGCATATCTTTGGGATTGTCCTTGAGAACCTCGTTCACCAGTTTTTCGCTTTCCTCCAGGAGGCCCCGGGATAGGCGAAGGCGGGCCAATTGATTCTTGGCTTGCATTCCCTTAGGGCCATTGGGGTCCTTGGCAATAATCTCCTGGAGGACCTTCACCCCTTTCCCTTCCCTTCCCGAGCCGAGGTAGAACTCGGCCAGGGCAAAGCGGGCAGGAAAATTATCCGGATGTTGATTAACAAAATCCTGTAGAGTCTGCTCCGCCTCTTTGGGGCGCCTTAGCCGGGTGAGGAAGCGGGCCAGGTCCACGGCGTGAGTTTCTTTATCGGGCTCCAAACTCAGGTTGTGGCGCAGGGCCTGCTCCGCCTTGTCCCATTGTTGTGCCAAAATATAATGACGGGGGAGTTCTGCCTGGAGTCTGGGATTTTTGGGTTCCAGTTCAACCGCCTTAAGCAGAGCGGCCTCGCCCTGGTCAAACTGCTTTTGGTTGTCTGCCAGGTGGGCCTGGGCAATGTATAGGTCCAGGGCTTTGGGATTAGCCTTTAGTCCAGCCGCTAAAGTAGCTGCCGCAGCTTCAGGTTGTTTTTGATTGGCCTCGATGCTGGATTGCATTAGATAAGCAACGATCTTGCCAGGGTCCAGGCGCCGCACCTCTGCCAGGAGATCTAAGGCCTTCTGAGGCTGTTGCCGGGCCAGGGCTAGGGAGGCCGCCAGGAGCCAGGCATCGGGATTTTTAGGTTCTTGCTCAAGGGCCAGTTTTACCTTGGCTTCGGCGTCATCCGGTCTTCGAGCCAACAGCAGGATTTGGCCCAGGAGGATTTGGGCTTCGGTCAAGTCGGGCTTCAGTGTCGCCGCCTGGGTCAGGTTCCCATAGGCATTTCGGGGGTTGTTTAACCTGAGCTCTGCCTTTCCCAGCCAGAGATACGCCTCGGCCCATTTGGGGTCAATTTGTATGGCATTTCTGAATTCCAACCTGGCCCCAATGAAATCTCCCTTCTGGTACAGATCTTTCCCATGCGCGACGAACTTGTCCCGTTTCTCCTCCATGGTGGCACAGCCGAACAGATATATGACCGTTAAAAGTAAGGCCAATCGTAACACAACGTTTCGACGCCGCAAATTTTCCAGCATAGAAAATCTCCATCCTCCTGCGCTCTGCTTCTCTAAGAAAGAAACTTTTCATTGATATCATTTTCGCCCAGAGATTGCCATTCGTTTCTTAAGGTTGGCGTAAGCCCGCCAGCTCAGGGTTATATGGGAGTGGGGCTCTATTGACACCGGGATAGGCGACTCTGACCCCGATCATCTGCCACTTTGGTTTGATGGCGGCGAAGGTGGGCTGGTTATCTCACCAGAAAAATCTGGAAAGCTCAGGAAGTGGGTACGTTCCTTTTCCAGCGAGGGGCTGAGACCTTAACTTCCGGTTTGGCAATCTTCCAGTGCGGCGGGGGAACCTTCCATTTTAGCCCGGAGTCCCTGGGTGGGGGGCTCGAATTCTCACCCGAGGTTAAGAAATTACGGGAGGCCAGCTTTAATCCTCTCAGGCTTTGCGGCTCGCCCGAATAATCTCGGATGACCGCGGCTACATAATTCAGCGTTTCGGGAAATGGCGGGCACCCTTGATATTTAACCACATTCTCCGGGCCGGCGTTGTACGCGGCCAGGGCCAGGATGATATCCTGGTTAAACTGGCTCAGGCATATCTGGAGGTACTTAACGCCTCCGGCGATATTTTGTTCCACATCAAAAGGGTCACGCACTCCCAACAGGGCCGCGGTATCAGGCATAAGCTGCATCAGACCCATGGCGCCCTTGGGGGACACCGCCCCTGGATTGAAGCCCGACTCCTGGCGCATCACCGCCCACACCAGGTTTTCATCCACCCTGTGCAAACGGGCATATTTCCTGATAACCTGCTCTAATCTCTGAACTCCCGGGGAACTGGCAATCCAGGCCGGCTTCCCGGCAGCCTTGAATGAACGGGATGGGGCCACAGGATTCCACAACCTTGAGAAATTTTCAAGGGCGAGTTGGGGGCGGGCTTGAGGGGCGCTTGAGCCGGAGTCTCCTGAAAGGAGTTGAGGCGTAGCATCTTCCTTGAGGCTCGGGGAGCTATTGGGAGAGACGCTGGGGGTCAACGTTTGGCGGCCAGGTGGGGCCAGGAGCAGCAAGACCCCCAGGCACCCTAAGCCTAGCCACCTGATCATCCGCCATTCCTTAACCATCTACCTTTACTCACTGAGGACACCGGTTGTTGGACCGTGTCAGTAGATCGTTTAGCCCTGGAGGGTGCCCATCAAGGGAGGGTCTCACCTGAAGAGCCCGCTTTTGGGCAGCTATTTACGCTCCGGGGCCTAGTCCAGGCAGCAGGTTCTTAAACGATAATTACTATTGCCTAATAGTGCAACCGTTTTAGTGAAAAGGTCCCCTCCAGGAAGGTGGGGGGAGGCTGAGAATGATTATGAGATTTGGGCTAGGAAGCCTCTCAGGTTAATAAAAAAGCCGGGCGTCCGCTTTCATAGGCAACCCGGCTATCTCTCAGATCACTGAGACCCGTAGCTTTCCGTCCCCACCTTGCGATGGGTTTGGCTTTTTCTAATAGATGATAATAGCATAATTTAAAGGACATTGTCAAGTATTTTTGTAATTAAAGAATATCAGAAATCTTGTAGCTCGAAATCAATGGCAAATCAGTCCATGCATGGCTTGCATATCTGTCCGGAGCGAGTCTTTAATGGCGCCAGGCCTGTTCGGTAAATTTGGGTCTTTTGATTCATTTATGCTAATTAAAATGGAACATCACCCGCTAAAAGTCCATTCATCCCGGAGAAGCTATGCAAATAACCAGGGAAATATTCCAGGTGGGGGGAGGGCAACTCACGGCCTTGGAGGACGCCGCCATCTATCTGCTCAATTTCGACGGCCACGCGGCCCTGGTGGACGCCGGCTGCGGCCACGCCCAGAAAGAACTGCTGGCCAATATCCAGGCCTGTGGGGTCAGGCCGGAGCAGATCGAGTACCTGCTGCTGACCCACTGCCACTTTGACCACACAGGGGGGGCCAAAGCCCTGAAGGACCTGCTTCGCTGCCAGGTGGTGGCCCATGCGCTGGACGCGCCCTTCCTGGAGGAGGGCGACAATGCGGTGACTGCCGCCAGGTGGTACGGGGCCGTGCTCCAGCCTTTTCAGGTGGACCTGAAGATATCCGGGGACCGGGAAGACATCCCTTTAGGAGGCAGGGCCATCCAGGCCATCCACACCCCCGGGCACTCTCCCGGGTCAGTGGTTTATTTGACCGAATCCGAGGGAAGGAAAATACTTTTTGCCCAGGATGTCCATGGCCCGCTGCACCCGGACCTCAGGTCCGACGCCGAAGACTACCGGCGCTCCCTGGACCTGCTGCTCTCCCTGGAGGCAGACATCCTGTGCGAAGGCCATTATGGGGTGTATCAGGGGAAAAAAGAAGTGGCCGGTTTTATCAGGGAGTTTTTGACGGCCTGGTAAATAGTTTTGTGTGGGGGGAGGGCCAGGGACCTGAGGTCCCTGCCCTCTGATCCAAACAACCAAGATCAACCTCTGGCGCTGGAGGGGGCCTGCCGGCGCTGTTCCTTGATCATCCGGTCCAGGCCGAACTGTTTGACCCGGTAACCTATTTGCCTCAGGGTCAGGCCCAGTTCCATGGCGGCCTGGGACTGAATCCAGCGGTTGCGCTCCAGGGCGGCCAAGATCTCCCGTTTTTCCATCTTTTTTAAGCGGGACAGAAACGGATGGTCCTCCATTGCCACCTTTTGGCTGGCAGGAAGAAGATACGGCGGCAGGTCCGGGAGATCGATTTCCGAGCCTTCCACCACGATACCCAGGCGCTCCACCAGATTCTCCAGTTCTCGTACATTCCCGGGCCAGTCATATTCCCGCAAGACCTCTAAAGCCTTTTGGTTGACATAAAACCTGCGTCCGTATTCCTTGGAAACCTTATCCAGGAAATGATTGAGGAGCGCCGGCAGGTCTTCCGGGCGTTCCCTGAGGGGTGGCAAATTTATGGGCAAGACATTAAGCCGGTAGTAGAGATCGCCCCTGAACCGGCCTTCATTTACCGCCTCAGTGAGGTCTTTGCTGGCTGCCGCGAAGACGCGGACCTCAACCTTCCTGGTCTTGCGGCTACCCAGGCGCTCAAATTCCCGTTCCTGCAAAAATCTCAGGAGCTTGGCCTGGCAGGTGAGGGAAAGTTCCCCGACTTCCTCCAGGAAAACGCTGCCCCCATCCGCTTCTTCCAGCCGCCCGGGCTTGGCTTTGGTGGCTCCGGTAAAAGCGTCTTTCTCATACCCGAAAAGTTCTGTTTCCAGCAAGTCATCAGGCCTGGAGGCGCAATTTATTTTCACCAAAGGATATTTGGCCCTGGGGCTTAACTCGTGGATGATCCGGGCCACCAGGGTCTTGCCGGTGCCGGATTCACCGGTTAGCAAGACGGGAGCTCTGCTTATGACACCTTTTTTAATCAACTGTTGGACTTCTATGAGGGCCGGACCTTTGCCGACGATAACCAGATTCTGAGATCTCTCCGAGAGTTCAGTCCGGAGAAAGAGATTCTCCCGCCGCAAATTTTCTTCTCGGGCGAGCACCTGTAGGTTGAGACTGACAAATTGGGCAATGAGCAGAGCCACTATGCTAAGGAACCTGACATCTTCTGCTAAAGAGATATCTTCGCCCCCAAGGCGATCTACACTTAAAACTCCTATGGCCGTGCCCTGAAGGACGATGGGAACCCCGATAAAAGAAATCCGTCCTCTCTCCAGCCGGCGTGATTCGGTCTTATAGCGAAACAAAGGTTCTTTGCTGATGTCAGAAACTACCAGAGGCTGGGTGGTGTGAAAAATCAGGCTGGTAACCCTTTCATCCAGGAGATAGACCCCCCCAGTTTTTTCTTGCGGGGTGAGCCCGGAAGAGGCACTGAGGAGCAGGTGGCCGGTTTCGGCATCCTTGAGGGCAATAGTGGCCCGCTTCATGGACAGGGAATCGGAAAGAATCTCCAGGACCTTCTCCAGGGTCTGCTCCAGGTTAAGGGCCTGGCTAATGATCTGGCTGATCTCGTGCAGGACTTTTAATTCGAGCTCAGTGATACCGGCGTCCATACCCTTATTGGGGAGCAAGAAATATGCCTGCTTTTCAGACAAACGGGGCATCTTGCCGGATTCTGAGAAAACCAGACCAGGCCTGGATTTTACAATTGGTTAGATCAAATTTTGAAGTTTTAAAGTAAATTTCCCTCCAGGGGCTGATACATTTTTGTTAGATAATAAATTTAAATCTAGACATTCTTGTGGATATTTCCCTGTGGGAGGAAGAAGAAAGGGAAGGGACTGGCCAGAAATAGCGGGCGGCTTCTCTCCCAACCCTGATGCGGTTGGGAGAGAAGTTTAAAGACAGGCCAGAGAGGATAGGTGTAGAAAAATCCCCCGCTTCTGGGGGGATTACCCTGGGTTAGACCATGGTGCGGATGGCCTGCTCAAGACTCCGGCATCAGGAGTCTGACGATGGCCAGGACATGCCGCCAAATGAGCCGCATGCGGTCGAGCATGGCCAGAAAGATCGGCGAGGCCTGGGGCATGCAGAGCCCTTCGATCATCCGGGTCTCATGTTCAGTGGCCACATCGAGGCATAACTGGATCAGGACCCGCCCTTCCTCCAATACATATTTCTTCAGGAAATCGTTGTCGGTTTTAATAATATCCAGAAGGGACCGCAGCATCCCCGTCTGATGATTAAAGAGATAATTGGTCTGAGAAAAAGCCTTATCAGTGAACAGCACCCCGTCCTGGATTTTTTTCCGAATAGGTTCGGCCAGACCCGCGATATTTTCGCTCATGATCTCCAAATGGCTGAGGATACTGTGGAGCCGGAGAAGCGCAGTCTTTTCGGTTTCGGACTTGCCAGGTATAGCGGCCTCCATCTGGCTGGTGGCCTCTTTGATATCTCTATCCACTGCTTCCTTGATTTTCTTGAGTTCCTCCAGGTCAGTACGGCTATTGCGGTTAAAGGCATTCCGGGCGGCCCCCACCATGATCCTCAACTCATCGACAATAGGGCCTAAGATTTCCTGGTGCTTTTTGACAATCTCTTCCACGGGGAGCCTCCTTTGTCTCATGGTCTGGTTTGATTCCTCTTAAGCCTGCTTCTTGGGGGTTGGGGTCAGGGTGCGCTTAGCTCTAACTCCCGCGCCCTCCTCTTGAAGGGTTGAAATGGTGAAGGGATCAAGGTTTCTTCCCGCTTGACCTCCTCACCCTCTCTGCTAAAAGCCTACTCCAGTTTTTCCACTTTCAGCAACGGTAATATTTAGCATCTACTTATAATATAGTCATTCAAAAAACAAAAAAAACTAGGTTTTGCAACTAGTAAATGCAGAACGCGGCCCCGCCGGATTTAACTTCAGAGGAACAAGTAGGACGGGCTTCCCCGGGCTAAACTCGGGAGAGTGAAAGATGATTTGGGGGATTGGCTGGCCCCTGACGGCTGAAGGAAAAGGAGGGAGCAAGCTCCCCCCAGACCTGGGTAATAAGCCGGATAATTGCGGTCTTTGACTCCCGGCTTTACCTGTCGAGAATTAAAGGGATAGAGGCAAGGGGCAGATGCGGTACCCCCTGCCCCCCTCAACCTGGCATCCTCCTTAAATTTTCTGGCTCTGGAAACGTTTGGTGCGAGCCGCTTCCTCCTTTGGAGGCGGAGCCTCACCCACCACGGCCTTCACCTTGGTCAGACGGTCGCCGGTGGGAGGATGGGTCTTGAAGATCCCTCCCGAGGTGCCTTTCTCTTTGGCGAGCATCTTGGAAAGCAGCGCGGCCATGGCCCCCGGATCATATCCGGCATTCCTCAGGGTTTGCAGGGCGTCCCGGTCTGCGGCCTCCTCGGCGGTGCGGCTGTAACCGTTGACCACGATGGTCTTGAAGACATCGTCGATGGAGCCTTCAAAGAGAGTGACCAGGTTTCCCGCCACCCCGCCGTATTGTTTGGCCGCCTTGGTTCCCATGGCGGTCACCACCTCGGTCCAGCGGGCCTTGCTGATGGAGTTGATGCCATCCTTGTTGCCCACGTGGGCCACTTCGTGGGCCAGCACGGCGGCCAGCTCATCTTCGTTGTCGCAGGTCTGGACCAAGGCCCGGGTGACAAAGATGATTCCCCCAGGGCAGGCGAAGGCGTTAATTTCGGTGGTATCCAGCACGGCAAAGTGGTAGCCCCGGAAGGTTTGGGGACGGGAAGACTTCCGGGCCACGGTCTGGCCCACCTGGTTCACGTACTGGGTGAGCCGGGCGTCCTGGTAGAGGGGATAAGTGGCGAGAAGGCGGGCCGCCACCGCCCGCCCCACGTAATATTCCTCGGTATCGGTGATGGGCCGGGACGCGTCCACCGCCTTGGAAACCCCTTTGGCGGCAATGGCCGCCACCGGGAGCACTTCCAGGCCGGTGCAACCCCCAACCCCGGTGAGGACCACAGCCAGCAAGACCAACCCTAGGTTTTGCCGCCTCATGGCTTCAGCCCTCCTTCCTTGATGAAAGCTTGCAGCTTGGCGTCATCCACCCTGAGGGCCTCCACCTGGTCCACCTGGGCGAACTTCATTTCCGGGTGTTTCTGCCGGTAGGCCGACTCTACCTCGGGGGTGAAGCCCTTGCCTGCCAGGGCCACTTCGTCGCTTTTGGTTTCCTTCACCGGGGAGCCGAACAGGAGCCCCGGCAGGCTGAATTTTGCCGGGGCCTGGGCCTGGGGGAAGGCCTGGCGGTGCAGCCACCCGGATTTGTCCTGGTATTCCACCTTATACCAATCTCCCGCCTGCCTAAGGACGTTCACCTCGGCTCCCACCGGCACCGGGCTGATGGGGGTGCTGGCGAAATCCGGATCCGGGTATAGCTGCTGATCGGGCTGGGAAACCTTCAGGGTCTCCGCCCCAACGGGCGCGGGTCCCAGGAGCAGCGCCAGCAGCCCCAGGGCTACCAGCCATATGGCAGGCCTTTTGAGTAAAACTGGCCGTCTCACTACCGCCTCCTTTGCTATTTTTGTTTAATTTCGGAAAAACCGGAAAATAACTGAAACAGCTTGATTAATACTAACAGAATTTGCCCTGATTAGCCAAGCAGGTAGAGCGGCAGCCCTGGGGGGATGAGGCAGGCCCCAAGGGCCTGTCTCATCCCGCCAAACCAAATCATAAGGGGTTGGGGGTGGGGTTAGGGGAGGGGGCAGGGGGCTGCGACCCCTGGCCCCCTCCCCAAATCCTTTCCCTATCCTTATCACTTCGCGTCCGGGCGGAAGACGCTGTCCCAGGCGGCAGGGGGCGGGGTCTCCTGGAACTCACGGCAACGGGTCAGGAAGGTCCGGGCGGGTCCGTCCTCCGGCTCTTTCTCCAGAATGGCCTCGAAGAGGGCGGCCGCCTGGGAGAACTGGCCCTGGCGGTAAAGGGAAAGGCCCTGGGCGAAGGTTTCCCTGAGTGCGACCTGTTCCGAGATTAGCTCCCCTTTCAGAGCCAGGACCTGGAATACCTTAACCGGAGCCTCCCGGCCTTTTACCGCCACCCGGTCCAGCTCGCGAAATTCCACCGCCTCGCCGCACTCGATAACAGTGGCCTCGCTGGCCAAAACGGAAGTGCCATAGAACTTGTTAAGTCCTTCCAGACGGGAAGCCAGGTTGACCGTGTCCCCGATCACCGTGTAGTCAAAGCGCTTCTGGGAGCCCAGATTGCCGACGATGGCCTCCCCCGTATGGAGGCCCATGCGAATGGCAAGGGGTGGCAGGTTTTGCCCGGCGAAATACTGGTTCAGGTCCCTCAAGGCCGCCAGCTGCCGGAGCGCGGCGCCACAGGCCAAGGCCGCCTGATCTTCCTGATCCAGGGGCGCGCCCCAGAAGGCCATGATGGCGTCGCCTTCAAACTTATCCACCGTGCCCTCTGCGTCCAGGATGATCTCGGTCATGCGGGAGAGATAATCATTAAGGAGGGCTACCACGGTCTCCGGCGGCAGGCGCTCCGACAGGGTGGTGAACCCGGCCAGGTCGGAAAAAAACAGGGTGACCCGGCGGCGTTCCCCCCTAACTTCAGCTTTTCCGGGTGTTCCAGGAGGTGGCTGATCACCGTCTCGGACATGTATTGGGCAAACATGCGGCGGATGTATAGTTTCTGCCGGCCTTCCGTGGCGTAGCTGTAAGCCGCGGCCAGGGCGAAACTCAGGGTCAGGGTGATTCCGGGCAGGACCGGATCGGCCCACCAACTGGCCCAGAAGACGAAGACCGCAAGCCCCAGATAAGCTAAAAGCAGAAGGACCAACGACCCCAGGGTGACGAACAGGCTGGGGAGAAGAGCACCGCCAGGGTCATCCCCGCGGCCAGGACCACCACCCAGGCCCACCAGGCCCCACCAGGGCACCGGCCTGAGGAAATCCCCCTGGAGCAGGTTGTCCAGCAGGGTGGCGTGGATTTCCACCCCGGCATAGACCGCGCCCACCGGGGAGGCCTTCAGGTCCATAAGGCCCGGAGCGGTCAGGCCGATCAGGACCCACTTGCCGGCGAAGGCCTCGGGCGGATAGATGGGGGGAAGACCATGCTGGCAGCGAGCTTCGGACTGGATCACATTGGCCGCGGAAAAACGCGGGTGGCTGCGAGTGGGGCCGCGAAATTTGAGGAGAAATTGGCCCTGGCGGTCCAGGGGCAGACGCTTTTGTCCCAGCACCAGGGCCCCCACCTCAAAGCGCAGCGGCCCGGGTTGCTGAAATTGGTGATAAGCCGCGAAGGACAGGATGGGTAACCAGCGGTTTTGGAACGGCAACACCAGAGGCAGACGGCGATAGATGCCGTCCGGGTCGGGGCCGCACTCCACGTTTCCCAGGGCCTGGGCCGCGCTCAAAAAGGGGGGAATGGGGGTGATCACGGATCGGTACTGGGGCAGGCCCTGGGGGCTGGGTCCGGGAATGGCCAGGCCCGCCTTCTGAAGCAGGTCAGCTTCTCCGGGGTTGGGGGGCTTTTCTTCCCGGGACAAGAAGAAGGGCAAAGCCACTTGGCCGCCCCTCTTAAGCGCCTGGGCCAGGCGGCTGTCATCTTCCGGGCCATAGGATGAGGCCTCGGTGTACAGGATGTCGAAGATCACGGCCCGGGCGCCGCCCCGGCGGCAGAAGTCGACGATGGGCCCGTAAAGCTGCCGGGGCCAGGGCCAGGTGACCCCCTGGTTTTTGAAGAAATCCAGATCGGGCTGGTCCACGGTGACCACCACCACCTGGGGGCTGGCCTGGGGCAGGGGCACATGGCGAAAGAGCAGGTCCAGGGTCTTGAGGCGGTAGGGGACAATGAGACCGGAGACCTCCAGGCCCAAAGCCAGGAGCAGCGCGGCCAAGAGGAGAATCCCTCCGGCATGAAGTTTGCTTTTGGGGGAGTAAATGGGAAAGTTGGCCACTTAATGCATCAGTGCCGCATGGCTCCAGAGAAAAGTGTGGAGGGACCAGGGAGCATCTTCCTTGCCCCTGCCTCCAGGCCCTTCTGCCAAGCCGGGGAAGTAAGGTGGGACTTATTCAGACCCCAGGCCCGACTTCCCCGGAAAAGTGGTTGGGGGGAAGGGGCTAAAATTTATTATAGCAGACTTAAGAGTCTTGACAATCGGCCAAAGAATCCTTATCAAAAATTAACAAGAATTTATCTATAAAAAATTTTGTCCAGGCTCACAAAAGGAGAGACGGAGGAGGAAGATGCGACCGGAATTAATGGTGTTATTCCACGTGGGTTTCGGGATGTTAGGTATTCTTACGGCTGTCTGGCTGTACGTGGAGGCCTTAAACTTAACTGAAGCCAATCAAGGCAGAATCAGGGTGGCCAGCCTCCTACTCGCCATATTCATCTGGCTCTCCTACTTAGTTGGCGGATATTATTATGTTAACTACTATGCGCCTTCCAAGGCGGTGATCCTGGCAGGCCCCTTTCCCTGGGCGCACAACTTTTTCATGGAAACCAAAGAGCATCTTTTCTTCATGCTGCTATTGTTGGCTACCTATGTGCCCATTGCCGCGTACAACCTAAAATTATTCCCTGAGAAAGGGGCCAGAAACGTGATGCTGGCAGTCGCCGGGATAACCCTGATCCTGGGCCTCATCATGGATGGCTCGGGGGCCATGATCATCATGGGAGAAAAATGCGGGCTGATCGGGAGGTGATGAAATGACCAATCAAGTGACCGGAAAATATGCCAGCGGGTTCGGTTTGGCCCTTATGATTATGCTTGTGTTCAATGGGTTGGTGGTGATCGTCAAGGAGAAGGTCGATCCCCTTATGAAAGCTATGAAAGCGGCCACGGGACATCACTGGATTACCCATGGCATCGTCGTTATCGTGCTATTCCTGATTCTGGGCCTAATCTTCTCCGCTCTCCAACCAGCCGAAAAGCCGTGGTTGGATGCGAAAAAGATCGTCACGGGCACTATTGTCTCAGCCATCATTGGCTATGTTTTAGTTGTCGGTTTTTATCTGTTTTTGGATTGAGAAAACCATACCAGAAACTTCCGGGCCCGGCGTTGATTGTCAGGTCAACGCCGTCCCCGGTATGTTGGTGGACCGCTCTGCACCTCGAGGCCCTCGGCCCTGACTCACAGGTGTTATTGGTGGGTAAAAATTCTCCCCCGCTGCAAAAAGAGGGTGTGATCACTTAGCCTTTCCGCCTGGGCCGGATCGTGCGTAATCATAATAATGGTAGTCTTTCGGTCCCGTTTCATTTTCCGGATTATTTCTTCGATAATTTCGGTATTGGCCGGATCAATGTTGGCGGTGGGTTCATCGAGGAAAATGACCTCGGGATCGATCACCATGGCCCGGGCCATCCCCAACCGCTTGGTCTCCCCGCTGGAAAGACTGATAGCCCGTTGCGACATTTTTTGGACTAACCCCACCAGGTCGAGGCTATGGTTCACCCTTTCTTTTATCTCGGCCTTTCCCACCCCTCTCAGCTTCAAGCCATAAGCCACGTTTTTGAAAACCGTGGTGTTGAAAACCCCGATTCGGGGGAGTACCAGGGTTATGCGTCGGCGCAGCTTGATGTCATCATGGATTATCTGCCCCCCATCGACATAGGTTACCCTCCCGGTGTCGGGTTTTTCCAGGAGGGCCAGGATCCTGAAGAGCGTAGACTTACCAGTGCCGTTGGGGCCTAATAACGCATAGGTTTGGCCACTGGCGAAGGAATAGGAGCAATCTTGAAGGACAGGGTTGCCGTTATAAGTCCTTGAGACCTGGGAGATTTCTAAACTTAATCCCATACAATGATTTCCGAGGCGCCGCCGCCCATCTTCTGCACGAAGCGCAGACCGATGTTCAACAACAGGGCGATGGCCAGCAGGACTACGCCCAGGACAATGCCCAGTTCGAAGTTGCCTTTATCCGTCTCCAGGGCGATGGTGGTGGTCATCACCCGGGTATAGCCGGCGATGTTGCCCCCGACGATGAGAACCGCGCCCACCTCCGCGGTGGCTCGGCCCAAAGCGGCAATCACTCCGGACATGATGCCAAACCTGGCCTCGTTAATGACCGTAAGGGCTAGCTGCAAGGGGGTGGCTCCCAGGGTCATGGAGGACTGCCGGATAACCGGGTCCACATTGACAATGGCGGCATAGGAGAGGGAGGCCACAATGGGAAAGGCCAGGATGGTTTGAGCCACAATCATGGCCGAAGGGGTATAAAGCAAGGCCAGGAAACCCAAAGCCCCCTGGCGGGACAGGAGAAGATAGATTATCAGGCCCACCACCACCGGCGGCAGGCCCATGCAGGTGTTCAAGATATTGATTATGGCCCCCCTTAGGGGAAAGCGTTTCAAACCCAGGAGGGCCGCCACCGGCAGGCCCACGGCGGTGGCGATAATTAACGAGGACCCGGAAACTTTCAGGGACAGCCAGATGATGCCCCAGAGTTCCCCGAGATCGAGGTTAAGGAAGCTTGCGGCCATTGGTCAAGGTATGCATAAAAAATTGATAATCATCCCTTCCGGTAACCGGCCTGAATACCGCTGGCTCATTTGGCATTAGGGGTAAAGAGTTGATTGCCGTGTTTATCTTTAAAAGAGGCAATGGCCTGCTGGCCTTCCGGCGAGATGAGCCAGTCCACGAACTGCATGGCCTCTTTATATTTTGCCTGGGGGTGCTTTTCGGGGTTCACCGCCATCACTCCGTATTGGTTGAACAGGGTGGGGTCGCCCTCCAGGGCCACGATCATCTCCAGCCGGTCCTTGTCCTTGGTGGCCAGCCAGGTCCCCCTATCGGTAAGGGTGTAGGCCTGCTTTTCGTTGGCCAGGCGCTGGGTCTTTTCCATGCCCTGACCCACCTCCAGGTACCACTTCTGCCCCTTGGGATCGATTCCCGCCTTCTTCCAGATGGCCAACTCTTTAGTATGGGTGCCGGATTTATCCCCCCGGGAGACAAAGGGGAAGCCTTTTTCGGCAATCTTGCGAAAGGCCTCCGCCGCCGACTTCATGCCTTTGATCTTCAAGGGGTCGTTGGCCGGGCCGATAATGACGAAATCGTTATACATAACGTCGTGGCGATTAACGAAATATCCCTCTTCCACGGCCTTCAGTTCCAGATCCCGGGCATGGACCAGGACGACATCCGCGTCACCCCGCTTGCCGATCTCAATGGAGGCTCCGGTGCCCACGGCCACCACATCCACCTTGATCCCGGTCTTTTTCTCAAACATGGGCAAAATATAATCAAATAATCCCGAATTCTGGGTGCTGGTGGTGGAGGCACAGCGGAGGCGGGTTTCGGCCGAGCCCGCCACCGGGGCCAACCCCAGGAAGAGAAGGACTAATACCAAGGATCCTTTAATTAATTTCATTATTATGCTCCTTAATAGCATCAGAACCGGCCAAACCGATTCAGGGGGTCTGGTTTTGCAACCATTCCCGAAAGTCTTCCACCAATCGCCAGAAATGGACCACGGCGTCTTCGCCGGCCGGGGTGAGCCAGGCCCGGCCCCCCTGGCGGCCGCCAAAGGTGCGGGCCACCAGGTCCTGTCCGGCCAGACGGTTCATGCTGGCCACCAGCGACCAGGCGTGGCTGTAGGCCATGTCCATGGAGCGGGCGGCGGCGGCGATGGAGCCCAGGTCCCGGATGCGCTCCAAGAGCACCACCCGGCCCCAACTCAAGTAAGTCTCCCCCTCCTTCTCCAGCCAGAGGCGCCCTTTGATCGTAAGCCCAGCCGCAGGGGAGCTTTCCGCCAGGGCCGTGCCCCGCTGATGGTCACGTTTTTTACCCTTCATAGCGCTATCCTTTAAAAAGAATAGCCAAATAATTACCTTAAGACAAGCCTTTTTTTGCCAGGATTTCGAGTCGGCTATGCTGGGATATTAAAGGAGGTTCGATACAAGCGGGGTTCCCGTCCATCTCCCCTGGCATGCTCTTTAATCCCTTTGTTACTTGCCCGGGAGGTGGCAGTCCCCAGCTGTCACCCCTGAATCCCCGGGTTTTTCTTCAGATAAGCCCTGAACTTGCCTGGCACCTATGGAAATTTGGGTGTCCACGAATTATGTTTTGACAGAGTCAAGTTTTAAGGGCATTTGGTTTCCAGTCATGCTCGGTCTTTAGCCTGGGCTTGCTGGCCACGGTGGGCAGTCTCAGCGTTCTGCTGGCTTCTTTAAGTGTCCTGCCCGCGTTACTTCACCTTCTTAAGAAAAGTTATCCCGGCCCGGAACCGGAGATTCACCCCATTCTCGGGCTGCGACGCTGGATCTGGCACATGGTGAGAAAGGAGGCCCAATGAAGACTAAGCTCTGGATTTTCTGGATAATTCTTATGGCTCTGGGCTTAGGCCCAGCCCCGGCCCGGGCCGAGACCCCTACGGATTATGTGCGAGGGATTCTGGATAAAGTGATGGCTATTCAAAACAACCCGGCTCTGGCTGGGGCGGCCCATGAGGCGGCGCGGGGTAAGCTCATCCATGAGATTATTGAGAAGAACTTCGATTTTCCCTTGATGGCCAAAACTTCCCTGGGGCCAACCTATGACCAAATCAGCTCCAGCCAGCGCCGGGAGTTCACGGACATCTTCAGCTATCTTTTCCAGGACTCTTACACCCGCCTGGTCCTGAACTTTCTCAAGCAGGAAACCATAAAATACCAACAGGAGCGCCAGGAAAATGGAAAGGCCCAGGTGGATACTATCCTCCTGAGAAAAAATGAGTCTATCCCGGTAAATTACCTCATGCACCGTCAGCGGCAGGGGTGGGTGCTCTTTGATGTCATGGTGGATGGGGTGAGCATTCTGGAAAACTATAAAAACCAGTTCGCCCGGGTCATCCAAACCCAATCCTTCCAGGCCCTTCTGAACAAGATGCAGACCCAGCAGCGGGCCATAAAGTAGAGAGGGAGACCTGCAAGTCTCAGGCGAGGGTCTCTAGGGGCGGGGGTTAAAACCGCCCCCATGCCCCCCGGCTCAGCCCTTGATCCAAAACTCACTCAGCCCTTATCCTTGCTGGTTTTCCCCTTTCTGCCGGACCACAGTTTTCGCCTCAAGTTTATTGACAAAGAAAAGTCGGGTCTTAATTTTAAGGCAGCCTTTAAGATTTAGAGGAGAAATCAACTAATCGAGATTTGGGGCAAAGCAGTCCCTCTCAAGGGTCTGGCCCAAGAGGGGGGCCTTAGAAAATTTTAAAGAGGGTCAAAGATGATCGTCTTGGTAACTGAATATGGTTCTGATTATAAGGAGCTTATGGAAGCTTTACGCGAGGAAAGCGTTTCTTTCCAAGCCACCAGAATGGAGGCCGTCAGGGAACTGGGTAGCGGCTCTTACCAGCTCCTCAAGGTGGAAGCCAACCTGCCGGAGGTAAAGGTGCCCTCCGCATATACCGGGACTGTCGGGACGGTAGATGCCAGGGCCTGGCGCCTGCCTTCCGGCCGCCTGATCATTACCGATATGGAAGGGAACCTGGAGCAGATAGCTCCCCCGTTACCCTGAAAGATGCTCTATGGATTGGCGGGTAGGGCCGGGGGTCCAGAAGCCCCGGCCCTATTCCTCAATTTCCCTCCGCTCCTTCCTTTCCCCAAGTCAGCCTGGGGTCCCTTCTTAGACTTTCTATTCCTTAATCTTTCAAGCAAGGCGGGACGGTCTGGGTAAGCTTGTCTGGCCAACTGTAGCCGCAGTAGTAGAAATAAGCAGAGTCACAAAAACAGACGTCCGTTTCCCCGTATAAGAGGTAAATGCAAGCCAGGCAGCAATGAGGGAGCTCGTCGGCATCGGCAAAGGACAGCGCCAATTGGCCGATGCGAAAGTCTTCCAAGCTAAACATAGCCGCAGAGGTAAATTCTCCTTAAAAACGTCTGGGAAAGTGGCCCTCATCCAAGCAAAGATAAGGCACGACCTTCGATAAGCTCCCGGTTTTCCAGTTTTTCCCGCCAGGCGGCGGGAATAGCGTCAATCCCCAGATAGGCGCCGGATAGAGCCCCGGCCATGGCCCCCAGGGTGTCTCTATCGCCGCCGCTGAGCACGGCGCAAAAAAGGCAGTCCATGAAGGATTGGGGATGCTTGAGGAAAGCATAGATGGCAAAGGGCAGGGACTCATAGATAGTGACCGATCTGCCCAAGGCTTTGGCCGCTTCCAGGCACGGCGCCTGTCTTTCCAGGAGCGATTGCACCTGGCGCAATTTCCTTTGGATCTCGTAAGTTCGGGAAAACCCGAGAAGTTCCTTTAGAAAGATGTCCCCGGCCAAGGGTTTTGGGGGGGCCAGTTTCACGCCTTGGGCCACGGCCAAGGCCTGGACTGCGGCCCCATCCTGGGCCAGGGGGTGGGCATGGGTGACCGTCGCGGACGCCGCGGCCTGGTCGTAAAGATCCGGAGCATCATGAAAGAACAATCCCAGGGGCGCCACTCGCATGGCGGCGCCATTACCGAAAGACCCCTCGCCGCCAAACAGCCGCCGGGCCGCCTCAGCGTAGGATATTCCCGCATATTCCACCATTTGGAAGATAGTGGGGGGGCCGGCCGCATAACCTCGCCACGGTTCTTGTCGATAATTCCGGTGAAAGGTGCGGCCCAGGTGCTCCTGGTCCAGGAACCCTTTTTCTGCCAGCGATTCCGCCAGGCCCAGGGCCATGGCGGTGTCGTCAGTGTATCGCAAGGGCGCGGTCTTCTCGATTATGGATCGCAGCTGGCTCTCTTGGGGATGCTGGAAAGCCAGCTCCCCGATGGCGTCCCCTAAGGCGCTTCCCACCATGCAGCCCAGATATTTAGCCCTTAAGGAACCTTCCGGTTCGGACACGGCTTTCCCTTTTCCTTAACTGGCTGCTCGCTTAAAGACAGATGATTAGTTCTTAAGGTTCTGGGGGTGGTTCCCCGTGACCTGGCGTCTTCGGGGGGCTCAGCAGTTGGCAGAGCTCCCCGGTGATCAGCCGCTTTAGGTCTTCCCTGGTCTGCCGGTACAACTCCAGGCTGCCGCCGTAGGGGTCCAGCACGGGCCGGTGGATTAACACCCCTTTGAAGGCAGGGGGCAGAAAGGGTTCCAAGCGGCGATCCGCCAGGTTGACAATTACCTGGCATTCTTCTAGATTTATCTCTGCCAGCCCTTTGGAGTAAAGCCCTTCCGTGGCCAGGCCTATCTCCGCCAATACCTGCAAGGTTTCCCGGGTTACCCAGCCCAGTGGGTTAGTGCCGCCCGAGGCCACCCCCCAAGTATCCCCGAGAAAGTGCCGGGCCAGGGCTTCGGCCATGATACTGCGGCAGGAATTCCCCAGGCAGATGAAAACCACCCTCTTTTTCACTTTTTGCCTGTCATCGTCTTGGGGGTCGTGACCCAGCCTAGTACCCCCCCCAACGTGACAAATTTCCCAGAGAATCAAGGAAGATCCGGGGTAGCCACGGCCAGCACCGCGGCGCCCTGGAGTTGGCCGCGGCGCAACCTCTCCAGGGCCTCGTTTGCCTGCCCCAGGGGAAAGACCTGCACCTCGGTTTTCACCGGCACTTGGGGCGCGATCTGGAGAAATTCTTCGCCGTCCTGCCGGGTCAGGTTGGCCACCGAGCGAATCACCCGCTCTCCCCAGAGAATGTGGTAGGGGAAGGAGGGAATATCGCTCATATGAATGCCGCCGCAGACCACGGTGCCGCCTTTGGCGGTGGCCTTGAGCGCCGCTGGCACCAGGGCACCCAACGGGGCAAAGATGATGGCCGCGTCCAGTTCTTCGGGAGGCGCTTGGGTGGAATCCCCCGCCCAAGAGGCCCCCAGCCGGCGGGCAAAGGCCTGGGCCTCAATATCTCCGGGTTTGGTGAAGGCATAAATCCGCTTACCCTGGTACACCGCAATCTGGGCGGCAATGTGAGCCGCCGCGCCAAATCCGTAAATCCCCAGCCGTTCCACCCCTTCCCCCGCCAGACGGTAGGAGCGGTAGCCGATCAACCCGGCGCATAATAGGGGAGCGGCTTCCGTGTCCTGGTACGCCGGGGGCAGATGGAAAATGTAGCGCTGATCCGCCACCGTGTATTCGCTGTAGCCGCCGTCCCGAGTATAACCGGTGAAAAGCGGGTGGTCGCAAAGATTCTCCTGGCCCTTACGGCAGTAACGGCACTGGCCGCAGGTATAGCCCAGCCACGGCACGCCAACGCGGTCGCCCACGCTGAATTTCTCCACTTGCGCCCCGGTCTTAATGATCGTGCCCACTATTTCATGTCCCAGAATCAGGGGCAGTTTGGGATCCGGAAGCTCACCGTCGACAATGTGTAAATCCGTGCGGCATACCCCGCAGGCCTGAACCCGGATCAGAACCTCCCCCGGGTCTGGTTGCGGCACCGGGACCTCCATGGCTTTAAGCGGGCTTTTCGGTGCGGTAAACACCATGGCCCGCATCTCTTCCGGCATTACCATCTTAAACGCTCCAGGGATCTTTTCTCGGGGCTATAGGGCTCCAGCCAATAAACTCTAAATAAATTTAACATATGAAATTCACTCCGTAAATTTGGAAAATTTATTTTTCTTAAGATAGAATGAGTGACTTCCACTCCCCGCTTTTAAACTGGGGGAATCTGGTCCCCATGTTGCTGCCACCCCCTCAACCGGAAAAAAGTTTTATTGCCCTGCCTGGCCTATCTAAGGTAACCTCTTCAACGTCCGGTATTTTCCAAGGTAAATGAGAGCCAAGGTCCAGACTCCCGATAGGACACCAGCGCATTTCAGATTTCCCTGATCTGGTCGATGATTTTTAAAAAAATTCTTTGAAGATGGGGACCTTTCAGATGTACCGCCAGGAATACGAGAGAAAGCTGACCGCTCCGGAAAAGGCCGTGGCCTGCATCCAAGACTCCGACACCATCGTCCATGGTATGGCCGCGGGTGAGCCCCCGGCCTTGCTGGGCGCGATCGCTAACCGGGTGAGAGCGGGCCTTCTTACCGATATCAAGGTCTTTTCGCTTCTGCCCATGGAGCACGCGGCCCAAACCATCCTAGCTCTTGACCTCAGCGACCGCATTCATCCTTATTGCTGGTTCTTAAGCAGTGCCGACCGAGACTTGGTCAAGGGTGGGAAAAATTATTTCGTGCCCAATGAATTCCACCAGATTCCCAGGTTATGCCGGGATTTCATGAAGATCGACGTCGTGGTCACCACGGTGTCGCCCATGGACCGAGCCGGCTTTTTCACCTTTGGGGTCGTCAATGATTACATCTCCACGGCGGCCCGGCACTGCAAAAGGCTCCTGGTAGAAGTCAATTCCCACATGCCCCGGGTTTTCGGGGACTCCCTGTTGCACGTCTCCGAGGTGGACGCCGTCGTGGAACATGAAGCGCCCCTTCTGGAAATCGTCCCAGCGCCACCCAGGCCCGAAGCCGAGACCATCGGCCGCCAGATCGCGGCGCTGGTCCCTGACGAGGCCACCCTCCAGCTGGGTATCGGAGCCATACCCAACGCGGTGTGCCGGTATCTGGAAGGCCATCAGGATTTAGGCATACACACCGAACTCCTGTGTCCCGGCATGGTCCACCTGATCAAAGAGGGGGTGATCACGGGACGTAAGAAGAACCTGCATGCCCGGAAACACGTTTTTACCAATGCCATGGGAGACCGGGAGATGTATGAATTCCTGAACGATAACCCCAGCATGGAAAGCTACCCGGTTAGCTATACCAACCTACCCCAGGTCATCGCCCAAAACGATAAGATGATCTCCATTAACTCCACCCTGGAAGTGGATCTCCTGGGGCAATGTAACTCCGAGTATCTGGGAGGCTTTGAATTTAGCGGTACCGGCGGCCAGCTGGACTATGTGCGGGGCGCCTTTAATTCCAAAGGGGGCAAGTCCATCATTGCTTTTTACTCTACGGCGCACCATGGCGAGGTGTCCCGGGTAGTGCCGCGCTTTACCCCCGGCACCGTGGTCACCACGCCCCGGATGGACACCCATTATCTGGCCACCGAGTACGGGGTGGTGAACTTGATGGGAAAATCCACCCGGGAAAGAGCCCTGGACATTATCAGCCTGGCCCATCCCCAATTCCGGGAGGATTTGCTGCAAGAGGCCCAGAAAATGCACCTGCTCTAAGGCCCGCGGCTGGTGAAGTTTATCGGTTGCCCTGGAGAAATGGCAACTTTCTGATTCCCAGTCCCCACCCCATCCATGGCGGTGGCTATTTTCAGCCCAACAGTCTCCTTTTCTTTAAGCCGCGGCTGGGGAATCTTTAACGGTAAGAGGTTAGCGGCTGGCCCTAAAAGGATGTTACCCGGATAAAGGCCGATGAGGGGCGAGCGGTCGGGTCGCCCCTCCATCTTTTTCAGCCCGGGAAAAAGCATTGCCCCCAAATTTCGGCCTATTCCCCAGCTAACACCGAGGTGAAGGCTTTGCCACCTGGGTCAAGCTGCGAGGAATCGAATTCTTACCTCTATTTTACCGGGGTCGCCATTATCCCAAAGAAAGCTTGCACCTAAGGTCCCATCACCCCAGGGCCGGGTCGAGCCTGAGCCCCAGGGCCGGGTCGAGCCTGACCTCCTTGAGCAGGTCCAGGTCGGGCCTGCATCCCCGGACCAGGTCCAGCTCGACCTTGCATCATTGGCCCAGCTCCAGGTCGAGTCTGCATCCCTGGACCAGGTCCAGGGCGGCCGCCTTGCATCGCCATACCCCCAGGTCGGGCCTGCATCCCCGGACCAAAGCCAGGCTGGCCCATTCCAGCGCCAGGGCCTTGCCGGGGGCCAGCCATGGGAGACCGGGAGGCATTCCCGGGAGAGCCAGACATCATCGATTGACCTTGCACGGATGAGCGCTGCGACTGCCCCCCACGTTGCTGACCGAATTGCTGGTCGGTCCCCCCACGCTGTTGGCCGAATTGCTGATTAGCCCCCCCACGTTGCTGGCCGAATTGCTGATTAGGTCCGCCGTTTTGTTGGCTGAATGACTTATTAGGTCCGCCGTTTTGCTGGTTGAAGGGCCCGTTTTGTTGATTAGGTCCACCGTTTTGTTGCCCGAATTGCTGATTGGAGCCGTTTTGTTGATTAGGCCCACCGTTTTGTTGGCTGAATGACTTATTAGGTCCGCCGTTTTGCTGGTTGAAGGGCCCGTTTTGTTGATTAGGTCCACCGTTTTGTTGCCCGAATTGCTGATTGGAGCCACTTTGCTGATTAGGCCCACCATTTTGTTGACTGAACTGCTGGTTGGTCGAAAGTGGGTTGTTAGTTAGCTGGCCCGATTGCTGATTTAATTGCTCCGTCGCAACTGGCAATTGGCTTGCCTGCTCACCAGGTGGGGGTGGTGGAGGGGGGGTAACCAGAACCACCCCTCCAGAGTTATTTGAGGAGTACCCCCCACCGTACGACGTCTCATAGCCGTAAGGCAGGAAAAAAGGAAAAGACCCGGAAGACCCGGAAGACCCGGAAGACCCGTTATACCCATAAGATCCGCCGTATCCCGAGCCGTACATGCCACCGTAGCCGCCACCGTTGCCGCCACCGTAGCCGGAATACCCGGGATATCCCCCGCATCCTCCCAGGGTCAGAACGACCAGAAGCAGGGGCACCGCCCCACGCATGATAGCCATGATACCTCCCTTCTCAGGTTAGCCACTCTACAAACTCAGGGCTTAAGTACGCATCCCCCACTAAAGCAAATTAATAATTCCGGATTGGCTGCTGAAGCTTAAATCCCACGGTGCTTTCCTGTATTTCCCGACCAACCCTGATCACCCCCGGCTTGCGCCTCGGATTGACCTTTCGCCCCCTGGCCAGGCTTCTTAAGCCTTCCGGTTCAAGAACTATGACTCAAAGGTTTGTTACCCCTCAGTAGATTAGATAAATCCCCAGGGCAAAAGTTAGCCGGCTTCCTTGCCTGGCTAAAAATTTTTAGCGCCAGTTTTTGTGGGTGAATCGGGGAGGAATTCCTCTTTATTCCTCCTGGCCGTCCCTAGATATTGGCTGGAAGAAGGAAAGAGGGCGCCGTAGCCTGGGGGGGTCAATACTCCAAGGTGCCACTGCTAGAGGCGACAGGCAGGGAGGGGTTTCTGAGTTTCGATTACTGCCATCTGCCGGGCAAGGGGGTGGCACAGGCCGGGCAACAACCCCCTTTAAGCTTCATGGCAGTGATGCTGAAGATCTGGCGGGTAATTACCTCCCGGCCACATCCGGGGCAGAAGGTATTTTCTCCAGGATGGCCCGGCACATTGCCCAGGTAAGGGAAGGGCAGCCCTGCCTCCTGGGCCTTTTTTCTGGCCGCCTCCAGAGTTTTAAGGGGCGTGGCCGGGATCTGATGCCATTGGCAGGCGGGATGAAAGCGGGTCAAGTGCCAGGGAGTGTGTGGGCCCAAATCCGTCCCTAGCCAGGAGGCGATCCCCTCCAGGGTGGCGAGATCATCATTGAGCCCGGGGATGATATTGGTGACCACCTCCACCCATATCCCCCAACGGCGCCGGGCCCGCACCGCCGCGGCCCGGATGGCCTCGGGCTCAGGCAGATGCGCCAGGGCCTCATAGGTCTGAGGGGCATAGCCCTTGATATCCACCCGATAGACATCCAAATGGGGCCCCAAGGCGTCCACCGCATCTAAGGTCAGGGCCCCATTGGTGACGATATTGGTATATAACCCGGCCTGCCGGGCCAGGGGCGCGGTATCCAGGATGTATTCCAGCCACAGGGCCGGCTCATTGAAGGTCCAGGAAAGGCCCGCGGCGTGGTGGCGCACCGCCAGGGCCACCAGCTCCTGAGGGCTGACGTACCGGGTGCCGGGCAATTCCTGGTCAATATTAGCATGGGCCAGTTCCCAGTTTTGACACCCCGGACAGCGAAAATTACAGCCCAAGCTTCCCAAAGAAAGCCAGGTGCTACCCGGAAGGAAATGAAATACCGGCTTTTTCTCGATGGGATTAAGGGAAATAGAGGCCACCTGGCCGTAAATCAGGCTGACCAGGGTGCCGTCCCGATTTTCCCGGGTATGGCACCACCCCCGGCCCCCGGGCAGGATGACGCACCGCCGGAGGCAGGTGAGGCAGCGCACCCTACCTTCCGAAAGCCCTTCAACCAGAAGGGCTGGATATCCGCGCGCAGGTCTGGAGGGATTGGCGACCATGGCTAGATCTTTCAAAAAATCAGGCCCTTAATTAAAAATTTTGGTTATATTTTAACATAGGGAGAGAAGTTTGGATGTACCACCCGGTGGAATTGGCCCGGCACACTGCCGAGATGGTGTGCCGCCAAAAGCAGCGGAAATATTATCGCTTCCGGCCAGCCCGGTTTTATGGCGGCATTGCCACGGCCGATTGCCTGGGATGCAACCTGCGCTGCGCCTTCTGTTGGGCTTGGGGCCAGCTCCATCAGGCCCACCGTTTAGGCCGGGCCTATCTGCCCCAGGAAGTAGCCTGGCGGTTGGGAGAAATCGCCCGGGGAAAGACCTTCTCCCAGGTGCGCCTCAGTGGTAACGAGCCCACCTTGGCCATGGCCCATCTCCTGGAAGTCCTGAGTCACTTACCCCCAGGGCTGGATTTCATCTTGGAAACCAATGGCATCCTCCTGGGGGCTGAATCCCGGTGGGCCAGGGAATTGGCCGCCTTCCCCCAAGTTTTTGCCCGGGTCAGCCTCAAAGGTTGCACTCGGGAAGAATTCTCCTGCCTCACGGGGGCGGTGCCAGAGGGGTTTGACCTGCAGCTCCAGGCGCTGGAGAACCTGCTGGCCGCCGGCGTGGAATGCCACCCCGCGGTCATGGTGAGCTTTTCTCCTCCAGAATCCCGAGAAAGCCTGAGGCGTCGCCTCGCCCTCATTCACCCGGCATTTGGCGATTTCGAGGTGGAGGAACTTATCCTCTATCCGGCGGTGGTGCAGCGGTTAAACCGCCAGGGTCTCTCTTACTTTGGCGGTTATCCTCCTTCGGAACTGCCGCCGGAGCAAATCTGAGGCCGGCCCGCTAAAAAATAATAAGGGGTTTCTTTATTGGCTTACCCGCGTTGGCCCTGGGAAAGAGATTACTAGGAGGCGCTGATGAAGCTGGTAATCAAGGTGATAGAGATCAAAGGCAACTGCCCGGTATATAAAGTGGGCGACCAAATAGTCCTGAGAGATGGCTACATTTTGGACCCTGGGGCAACCGACCCGGTATGCATGAATTCCTTGGCTTCTCTAATGCCCTATTATGTCGCCCTGTCCAGAGGCATGAAACCCAAAGACCTGGGCCTGGCCCGAGGAGACTCGGAAGAAGCCTACTTGCAGTGCCTGGATCCCTGCGAGATTACCGGCGGGGGTACGGTGCTCCTGGAGGTTAGCCGGGTAAGCGAAACGTAGCATCGGACTTTCATGGAAATCTCAGAGATAACCGCCAAGACCGCCCTGGTCAGGTCGAGAATCCCAGGAGTGGATTATGTGATCAACCCGTATCTGGGTTGCGGCCATGGCTGCCGGTACTGCTATGCGGTTTTCATGCGGAAATACTCTCGCCATCATCCCAGGGCCCCCTGGGGAAGCTTTGTAGAGGTAAAGATAAATCTCGTCGAGGTCCTGCGTTCCGAACTCCAAAGAAAAAGGGCGCGGGGCCGGGCCTTTCTTTGTAGTGTCTGCGATCCCTATCAGCCAGTTGAGCTCAGATACCGGTTGACCCGGAGATGCCTGGAAACCTTAAAAGAGTTTGGCTGGGGTATCAATATCCTGACCCGATCTCCTCTGGTCACCCGGGATCTTGATATTCTGTCGGCTACCCCCCATGTGACCGTGGGGTTTTCCATCCCCACGGACCGGGAGGAGGTGCGGAAGATTCTGGAGCCCAATTCTCCCCCCATCGGGGCTCGCCTGAGCACTTTAAAAAGATTGCATGAGGCAGGCATCCATACCTGGGTATTCATTGCGCCGATGCTGCCCATGAATCCCCTCAGGCTGATGGAAGCTATAAAGCCATATATAAATCATTTAATGGTCGATTCCCTGAACTACCGGCACCAAGTCAAAGAGATCTTCCGCCGGAACCAGTGGGATTACGCCCTTACTGACCAGTATGCTTCGGAGACGGGCGCTGCCTTGCTCCGCATGTGGGAGGAGAAGTAAGGTGGCCTCATCTTTGCAAGCTTTGAGATTTAATCCTCCGCTACTTCACCTGGTGGTTGTTTGGAGGTAACCTAGCATGACTCTCAGGGGCCGGGAAGGCTTCAGACTAACCGTCACTGATCCGGGCTATCTGGTGGCCAATGCTACCGATAAGTTAAGTAAGAATAAGACCTGGCTGAGACAGGTCAATGAGTCCTTGGATGAAGAGTTTAAAGGTCTAGCACCCGGATTGAAAGCCGAGGGGAAGGTGATTTTCGTCAGCTCCGCAGTAAATTTCTAGCTGTCCTTTCTTCGGCATTTTGTTACAATTTTTGCATGGTGGTTCCTTCATGCCAGATTCTCTCGAATCGGTAGGATGAACCGCCAGCCGTTCCTTAGAGATACCTTATGAATCTTGCCCGGGAAAATCTGCTCCAAGACCTAGGTCGGCTAGTCATCTGGTACCCGTTTCGCTGGCTCACCAGATTTTTACCTGTGCCGGCTAACCTGGCCATTTACGAAGCTTTCGGAGACCTGGCTTATCATATTTATTCACCCAAGCGGGCTTTGATTACCCGGCGTCTGGCCCAAGCATTTCCCCAAATGGGGTCGGCGGCGCAGTCGGCTGAGGTCCGGGCCAGTTTTCGCAACTATTTCGTGGATCGCTTTATTATCAACCTGTTACCGAGCCTGGACCGCACTCACATTGATCGCTTGGCCGTTTTGGAAGGGGAGGAGCATCTCCGCCAAGCGCAAGCCCGGGGCCGCGGGGTAATCTTAATCCATGCCCATTTTGGGATCAGCCAGTTACCCTTGATATACCTGGGTTACAAAGGCTACCCCATGGCCCAAATGGGGTTGCGGGTCGATATGGGCACCAGTGTTATCGGCAAGAGAACCCAAAGGTTGCGCATAAAGATCGAAGAGCAGATGCCCGTGACCCATTTTTACGCGGATAATTATCTCCGCCCGGTTCTTCGCTGGCTGGAGAATGGCAATATCCTCATGACCGCGGGAGATGGGACCGGCGGGGGACGCTACATCGGCAAGTTCCACCAGGCTTCCCTTCTGGGCCACCCCCTGGACATGCCCCTGGGGCCCTACCGCCTGGCGGCGGCGCAACAATCCCCCATCCTCCCCATAATTGCCCTGCGCCAGGGCCGGGGATTTTACCGCATAATCATCCATCCGCCGCTGCCCTTGGAACGTAATGCCGAATCTACCCAGAGACGTTTCGTCACGTGGTTTGAACATTATCTCACTCTCGCTCCTGGACAATGGCACTTTTGGGATGAATGGGACCTGGAGCACCCGCCAGATTATTCTAGACCACCCCAAGAACAAGGGGAAGACAGGCCAGCCAAAGCCCGAATGGTCCCCGAGACCTTACCCCCAATGGAAGATATGCAAAAAATTATCAATGCAGGCTGACCCGGCTCTCAATTCACCAAGTAATTTAAAGAAAATAATCTTTGCCTTATTAGACAGAGGATTTCGCTCTTTCCCTCCGGCCAGATTTTTCCCCTGTCTCTCTCCCCCTACCCACCTTTTTTTGTTGCGTACCCATGCCATCGGTGATGTCTTGCTCACCACCCCGGTTATCCGGGCCCTAAAGCAGGCCTGGCCCCAAACCCGGCTAACCATGCTGGTGGGTGAGAAGTCCCGCCCGATCCTGGAAGGCAACCCCTATATTGATAGGCTATTGTCCTTTCCCGAATCCTGGTGGTTTAATCACCAATTTAGCCAGGTCTGGCGCCTGACCCGGACTCTGCGCCAATATCCCAAGGATGGTCTGATCCTTTTCCACGCCTCCCCCTTATTGCACCTCTGGGGCTTCCTGCTCAAAGCCCCCCTCCGGGTAGGTTTTGATAACCAGGGATCCGGTTTTTCCTTGACCCACAGAGTACCCCTGAGCACCCAGAGCCAACGTTACCTCGGAGATATAAATCTCGATCTGGTCCGGATCTTAGGCCTGCCGGGGGGAAGTCTGGAATTGGACCTATTTATCCAGGGACCGGAGCTTCAGGCGGTAAAGCGATTCCTGCCCCGCCAGAACAAGCGGCAGTTGCTGGTGGGCATTGCGCCAGGGGGAGGCCAAAATCCCCTGGAACAAATCTCGGTCAAACAATGGCCAATGGACCACTATGTAAAATTGCTCTTGGCCTTGTCACGATTATATCCCGTGGATTTCCTATTGCTCGGCGACCAGTATGATACCCAGGTCGATGAAATTGCTGCCCAGGTCTCTCAAGGAGGGGCCAAAGTAATTAACCTCAAGGGCCAAACTACCCTTCGAGAACTGGCCGCGCTGATTCATCACCTGGATCTCCTGATTACTAATGACTCTTCCCCCCTCCACATCGCGGTGGCCTTAAAGAAACCGGTCGTGGGACTGTTCGGCCCCACGGCGGCCAGGGCGCTTTTCCCTGGGGGACCTAATCGAGTGGCCCTGCAGAGCCCAGCCGCATGCAGCCCCTGTTACGCCTTTGGCCGTTTCCCCGGATGTTCCGCCCCTACCTGCATGGCCGCGATTACTGTGGAAAGCGTCACTCAGGCAGTGGAAGCTATTCTTGGCGAGTAAGCCAGGCCAACATCTACTCCCCCCGGGACAACTTTATTTTCCTTGACAGAAGGGCTTTTGCTGGATAAATTTTCTTATCCTTTCGTTTTGATTAAAAGCTCCAGAAGAATTAAGGGAAAAGATAGAGCTGACCACTGCGGTCAAGTAATCCCCTCCGAGAAGGTGTAAAAAACAATCCCCTTAGTAAAGGAACCACCTCTCAGGAGATGCATCCTTCCCTCCTTTTTTCAATGCAAAGCTAACCGTCCAGATGGAGAATCCAGTTGCGGCGCGATATTTCTAAGATAGCCAGTAGAATGTAAGCAGCTGGGAAAGTGCGGCCTTAAGCCCGTGACTTATACGCTACAATGGGGCCCTGAGGCCAACAAGCCGGCGGCCTTTTATATTATCAAAAACCTGCCCCAAGCCGATAACTAGGTTAAGGACATGAGGCCAGGGGCTCCGTCAAGGAGCCGTCGCTATGACTCGATAAAATCAGCAATATTTCCCGACCAGAGCCCTGGGTCAGCCAGGCCGTGCTTACTAAGCGGGATTTTCGATTTCCACCAGATTTTTTTTGATAATGGACTGGGCGACAACTTGAGCAAGATTGGAGTTCCTTTTCCCAGATTTTTTGCGCGCCCCCGGATGCCTTAATTTCTCCTAAAGAGCGGAAAGTTCGATAATTAAACATTGAGATGGTATACCAATGACCGTCTGGAAAACTACCTCATGGGTCATAAGGTGCGGATGGCTCGCCCTAGCGTTCGCCATTTTCTCTGCCAGCTCTATGGGAGACGATGCCCGAGAATTTTGACCTTGGTGCGGGAAGTCCTACAGGAGCGCCATGTTTAGGGCAACGGACTTACCCCTGCCCAGCTTTGTTTAATTTTTTTGCCAACATGTTCCACTAGTTAAACCTCCACCTCTAAACAAAAGGTTATAAATAGCTAAGTATATAAATTTGCCAGATATTTTATTTCATACATCTGGTATGGCCCTTGCTTCTCTGACTTGTAAGGCCTCGAGCGCTGGGGTCTCTATACCCTCAGCGACTGAACCTGGAATGGTGAGGTCAGGTTTCAGAACCTTCAACTACTAGAAGAGATTAGTTATACGGGGGAAAAGGAAAAAAGTGGCGCCGTATTGACCTTTTCCCTTGCCGTTTATACTGAAATTTGTTTAAACTTTATAAGGGGGAAAGGAAGCATTATTACAGCAGCTTTTTTAGATGTAATTGGTATCTCCCTCCTGGGTGGGGGGGTGAATAAATGTTGGACCGTCAAAAGATCTGCCATATAGATTTAGCCAAAGAAGAAAGTAAAGAAGAAGATATTACCGATGAATTGCGTTCTCAGTTTCTTGGTGGCAGAGGTATCAATATTTATCTTCTCTATACTCACACTACCTCTCAAACAAAAGCTCTTGATCCGGACAACCCCCTGATTGTCGGCGCTGGCTTACTTTCCGGTACTCCCGCTCCATGTGCTGCCCGCTGCTCCATCGCGGGCAAATCACCCGAGACAGGACTGTTGGGAGATTCAAATATCGGGGGGTTCTTTGCCGCCCAATTAAGGAAAACCGGCTATGACCACCTATTGATTAAAGGGCAGTCACCCGAACCGATCTACATTTATTTAGAGAGAGGAAAAGTCGAAATCCGAGATGCTTCTCATCTATGGGGCAGAGATACCTTAGAGACCATGAACTTCCTTAAGGAGGCGCATGGTAAATCAAGTGAATCCTTAGTGATCGGGCCCGCGGGAGAAAATCTGGTTAGGTTTGCTACAGTGAGGCATGGGAGGAAGAATACCGCGGGCAGAACCGGTCTCGGGTGTCTCATGGGGTCCAAGAAGGTTAAGGCTATCGTGGTCAAAGGAGACCGACCCCCGCTCCTGAAGTATCCCAAGGAGATGATCCCCTATTGCCGGGAGCTCACGCAAATCATTAAAGGAACCAGGACCACTGAAGTATTGCATCGCTACGGCACCCCGGTTCTCTTCGATTTGCATAACTTACGCGGCATTTTGAGAACCTTGAATGGCCAACTCAATCAGTTCCAAGAGGGACGCGGCTTAAGATCATCTCATCTTAAGACTTACTATACCAGGGCGAGCGGATGTTTTTCTTGTCCCATCAGATGCCAACATGGTTATAAGTTTCAAGATGGAGATAAGAGGGAGTTTGTTGGGGACGGTTTGGAATATGGGGTAATTGGCGCCTTGGGACCAATCTGCGGCCTTAATAATTTGGCAAGTATTTTCGAAATTAATGATCTCCTTAATCGTTATGGGCTCGATGCCAGTTCTACGGGGAATATTATTGCCTGGGTGACGGAACTCTTTCAAAGGAGGATTATTACCGAAAGAGAGACTGGAGGATTATCATTAAACTGGGGAGACGAAAAAGTTATTATTGAACTCATTAAACAAATGGTCGAGAGAAGGGGTTTTGGAAATTTACTGGCCCAGGGGGCAAAGGAGGCCTCAGAAAAATTAGGAGAGGCATCTAAAAAGTATTTAATCTGGTCCAAGTATCTTCCTCAGTCGGATTCGGTGGACTTAAGGGCCTATAGAGGATTCGCTCTGGGAGTTGCCACCTCTACCCGGGGAGCTGATCATTTGCGGAGTCGTCCTACCCTGGAGGCGCTGAATTTATCAAATGAGGAGTTACTCAAGGTCTACGGTAAGAGCGTCCCCAATGATCCCACCGCCTATCAAGAAAAGCCTTACATGGTCTGGTGGTCTGAGATTAATTTTGTTCTGGGAGACGCTTTGGGCATATGTCGATTTGCTCAGAAATTCAATAATATCAATCACCTGGGCATAGAGGAATTTTCCCAGTTAATTTATTACGCTACCGGGTTGTCTTTGTCATCGGAGGATCTTATCAGGATAGGAGAGAGAATTATAACCCTGGAAAGGATGTTTCTTAAGCGGGAGGGCATCGATCGGAGGAGCGATAGCCTCCCTGATAGATACTTCGATGAGCCTATGCCCTCGGGACCGTTCCAGGGGGAGAGACTAGATCGGGATGCCTTTAACCAGATGTTAGATGATTATTATAGAATCCACCACTGGAATTTAGCTACGGGGAACCCCACGCCAGATGTAGTCAAGAGTTTAGGCTTGGCGGCGGTAGTGAAAGAGGAGGAAATGTGGTAACCCTGGTGGAAATGTTAGAAAAAAATGCCATGAATATCCCCGATAAGGTGGCCATAATCCATCATGATCTGAGGATAACCTATGGCGAGCTAAATAATCAGGTAAATCGATTGGCCCATGCCTTATTAAGTCTAGGGCTGAAGAAGGAAGATCGGATCGGTTTAATGTTACCCAGGATACCTGAATTAGTTATTACTTTCCTGGCCGCGGCAAAAGCCCAAGGTATAGTGGCTCCAATAAATTTTGAATTAAATAGTAGAGAAATCACAGCTCTCTTAGAAAATCTTTCTCCGAGTTTTTTAATTATTCACGAATTTTTTCTTGACCTTGCGAAGAAGACTCTTCCCCAGAACCTGAAAATACCAGTTATTGTGGTGGGGAATAAATGTGACGATAATTTTTACTGCTGGGATGATATTTTAAAAGATCGTAATCAACATAACCTTTCTCTGGAAGTTAAAGAAGATGATGTAGTTTATCTTAATTACACTTCTGGAACCTCAGGGGCTCCTAAAGGCGCCATTACCACCCATTCTAATATCTTATGGAATACCTTGGCGTCAGTGGAAACCTTGAAGCTTACCCCTGACGACATCCATTTGTGTATGTTTGCCCCCTTTGCGCATCCCCACGAGCTTTTTGCCAGGCCTCTCTATTTAGGGGGGACCTTCGTTTTGCTGGAAACGATAAGACCAAAGTCCATCGCCAGGAGCATCTCTGAAAATGAAGTTACCTGTTTAATGGCCATAGCCCCCATACTTATGACCCTCATGGAAATTGCCAGATCAGGCCAATATGACCTAAGTTCTTTAAGGATTCCAGAGAGTGGCGGAATGCACACCCGGGTAGAACTTATTAAGCAATTTGAGCAGAGATTTGGAGTACCTATTCTGCCGGTCTGGGGCAGCACCGAAACCACGGGTATAGCCATTGCCAATTCCCCTGATAAAGGAGTGGTATACGGTTCGGTAGGAAGACCCTGCAAATCTTATGAGGTGAAGATTGTGGGCGAGGACGGGAAAGAATTGCCTCCTCATAAGACTGGAGATTTGATTTTCAGAGGACCAGGTATAGTTAGCGGATATTATAATAATAGCGGGAATCCGGATTCTTTTAAAAATGGCTGGTATTTTAGTGGAGATCTGGCGAAGAAAGATGAGGAAGGCAATTTTTACTTTGTTGAAAGAAAAAGCGGAATGTTGAAGGTGGCGGGCCTCCAGGTTTATCCTTTGGAAATTGAGTTAACCCTATTGCGCCACCCTGCTATAAAAGAAGCTGCAGTAATTGGTGTCGAAGATAATCTGAGGGGTGAGGTACCTAAAGCCATAGTTGTCCCAAATAATGAACATAAGCTAAAAGAGAGAGAGATAATCCAGTATTGTCTGGATAATATGGCTCATTATAAAGTACCCCGGGTAATTGAGTTTCGGGAAGAGTTACCCAAGATAGGAAGCGGGAAAATTAATAAAAAGGCGCTAAAATTGGAGATAACATGAAGGCTCTAGTAGTTGACTGCGAATGGAAACCTCGGGAAGGCTACACCTTAACCGAAGAGGAACGCCTTAACAAGAAAGCTTTCTCTGGCAGCCAGGTATGGAGAAATCCGCATTTCGAGATAAAGGAAGTCCCGACTCCCAATATAAATGACGACGAAGTTCTCATCAGAGTTAAGGCCTGTGGCATTTGCGGTTCCGATAGCCATCTCTATGAAACAGATAAAGAAGGCTATATTATCTTTTCTGGTCTAGTAAAACTACCCTGCATTTTGGGTCATGAGTTCTCTGGAATTGTTGAAGACGTTGGGGAAAAGGTGGCGAATTTAAAGGTTGGTGATGTAGTAGCGGTGGAAAGTATTCAATGGTGCGGTTTATGTACTTCCTGCCGCAGCGGCGCGCTAAACCAGTGCAGAAATATAGAGCTCATGGGGTTAAGTTCTAATGGGGCCTTTGCAGACTACATCGCCGTAAAAGAAAAGTACTGCTGGAAACTAAATAGCTTAAGAGAGCGTTACTCCCATGAAGAGATTTTTGAAATAGGAGCTCTGATAGAGCCTATTGGCTGTGGGTATAATGGCATATTCATAAGTGGTGAGGGCTTCAAGCCTGGCGAGACCATGGTGGTATATGGCCTGGGTCCCATTGGCCTAGCCTCCATTGCCTTGGCCAAAATTGCCGGAGCCAGCAAGATCATAGCCTTTGACAAACTTGCCCCGCGCTTGGAGTTAGCCAAAAGTATGGGGGCGGATTTCGTATTTAATATTGAAGGGTTAGTTAGTGAAAACTCTGGGCCTGGTTACAAGGTTCTGGAATTAACCCACGGGGAAGGAGCTGATATCCAAATAGAGGCAGCAGGTGATGCCCCGTACACCATTCCAGAGATGGAGAAGGCTACTGCCCCTAACGGAAGGATAATTTATCTGGGCCGGGCCCAAAGGTCTACTCCCATGTTCTTGGATGCCCTGGTTTCCGGCGCCAATAAAATTGTGGGTGCCCGGGGACACTCCGGATATGGGATATTTCCGAATATCATCAGGCTTATTGCCTCGGGTAGACTTGAAGTTAGAGAAATGATTACTGCCAGATATCCCTTTGACAACGTCATAGAGGCGATAGAGAGGTCTTCGCAGAGGATTGATGGAAAAATTATGATAAAGATGTCTTAAGCGAGGAACAAGTAATCCATACTACGCAGATATATTATTATGCATATACTTCTCCTTAATCCGTCATTCTTGAGCCAATATGGCAAATTTTCACGGGAACAGAGGAGTCCTGCTATTACCAAAAGTGGGACACTTTATTATCCCATGTGGCTTTCTTATGCCACAGGCGTTCTGGAAAAAAATGACTTCCACGCCACATTATTTGATTGCCCTGCTGATAATATCCAAACAAGTGATATAAAAGTATTTGTGAAAAACCATAAACCACGCTTAGTAGTAATTGATACCAGTACACCCAGTATTTACGACGACCTGCAGATAGGTGAAATCATAAAGTCAATCAATCCAGATACCTTCATAGTACTTGTGGGTCCGCACGTTTCAGCACTTCCTGAGGATACCTTGAATTGTAGCCTAGACGTAGATGCGGTGGCAATGCATGAATATGAATACACCCTCTTAGATTTGGCCAATTCCCTCAAAAATAATACGGATTGGCGAAGCATTCCAGGGCTCTGTTATCGGGTCAATGGAAAGATTATAAGAAACCCCAAGAGAGAATTTATCAAAGATTTGGATTCCATACCTTTTGTGAGCTCCGTTTACAAAAGGCATCTCAATTACAAAAATTATTTCTACGCTCACAGCCGCTACCCCATCTTAACCATAATCACCGGTAGGGGGTGCCCTTACCAATGTATCTACTGCGTCTATCCTCAAACTTTTAGTGGCCGAAAAGTACGATACCGAAGTATAGAAAATGTTGTGGAAGAAATCGAATTTATCTTAAAGGAGTTCCCAGATGTAAAGGAAGTGATGTTTGAGGACGATACCTTGACTCTTAATAAGAAGAGATGTTTTGAATTTGCTGAGGAAATTCTGAGACGAAACATTAGATTTAACTGGTCTGCCAATTCGAGAGCCGATGTTGATTTGGAAACCCTGAAGATTTTAAAACGGGCTGGAGCCAGACTCTTATGCGTGGGAATTGAAAGTGGGGATCAGTTGTTACTGGATAAAATGAAAAAGAATCTTAAATTGGAGCAGGTCAGGCAATTTTTTCAAGACGCAAAAAAAGCGGGGATTTTGATTCATGGCTGTTTCTTAGTGGGAGTTCCCGGGGAGACGAAGGAAAGCTTGCAAAAAACTCTCTCCCTGGCAAAGGAACTAAATCCCGATACCGCCCAATTCTTTCCGATAATGGTTTATCCTGGTACCGAAGCTTACCACTGGGCCCAGGAGCAAAATTATTTAATAACCAATGACTTTCGCCAGTGGGTTACTGAAGATGGATTGCATAATTGTGTGATAAGCCGGCCAGGCCTTAGTAATAAAGATTTAGTGGAATTTTGTGATAACTCCAGGAGAGAATTTTACCTGAGACCTTCTTATATCACTAAAAAGATAATGATGAGCCTTACAAGCTATCATGAGTTTAAAAGGCTAGTTAAAGGAGCTCGATCATTGTCAAAATTTATTCTTAGAGGAACTACTCAAAGGGAAGGTTAGGCACTAATTAACCTTATTTCTGATCTTCTCAATAATCTGAGCAGAGAGGACAGTCACCGCTTGCCTGACTCCGGGGAGAGCCAGAGCGCATAATTTAGGGTAATGATGATTTCAGTGGTCATACCTGCTCATAATGAGGAAAAAACTATCGGCAATTGTCTAAAAGGTTTAATAACGCAAACCATTGACAAAGATAAATACGAAATAATTGTGGTAGACGACGGCTCAACAGATAATACATCCAATATCGTAAGTAATTTTCGCGGGGTCAGGCTAATCAGGCAAAATAATCAAGGGCCGGCTGCCGCAAGGAATAAAGGAGCCCAAGAAGCAAAGGGAGAAATTATTTTATTTACTGATTCAGATTGTGTCCCTTTCGATAATTGGATTGAAGAGATGGTAAGACCTTTTGACCCAAATTCTGAAGTAGTTGGCGTCAAAGGTGCCTACGAGACAAACCAGAGAGAATTAATAGCTCGTTTCGTGCAAATCGAATATGAAGATAAATATGATAAATTAAAAAAGCAAACCTACATTGATTTTATCGACACTTACGCAGCAGGCTTTAGGCGGAATGTTTTTCTTCAAGCCAATGGATTTAATATGGAATTCCCGATAGCCTGTGCTGAAGATGTAGAACTATCTTACCGTTTAGCAAACCGCGGCTATAAAATGGTATTTAACCCGAAGGCCAAAGTGAGTCATTTGCACCCAAGATCCCTTATGGATTATGTAAAGAAGAAATATAAATTTGCATATTGGCGGATGTTAGCGATAAAGAAACATCCTAATAAGATATTGAACGATACACATACCCCTCAATCGATGAAAATTCAATTATTGTTCATTCCCTTTCTGGTAGCTTCTTTTGCTTTTCTTTTTCTTTCTCCAATATCTCTAAAAATAATAATTTCCTTATTAGTTTTATTTTATTTAACAACAATCCCTTTTATCATAAAAGCAGTAAGAAGGGACTTTGCTATAGGGGTCTTATCACCTTTTTATCTTCTCGTAAGGTCCAGCTCCCAATTTTTGGGAGTAACTAAAGGATTGATGGACAACTTATTAAAAATTAAGAAATAATTCTGACGTAAAATCAATGTTTAAAAGATCGTTGGATATTATTTTAGCTACCTTTGGGCTGATATTTTTTTCACCCATTTTTATATTATGTAGTATAATAATATACTTTGGATCACCTGGGCCAATATTCTTTAGGCAAGAAAGATTGGGTAAGGATGGTAAGACTTTCAAAATCATAAAATTTAGAACAATGGCAAAAAATGCGGAAAAGATTGTGAGGAACGATCCAGAATTGTACAATCTGTATAAAAAACAATACAAAATCCCCGAGGAACAAAATTCATTAATGACTCCTTGGGGGAAAATCATGCGTAAAACCAGTATGGATGAACTACCTCAATTGTTTAATATTTTGAAGGGCAATATGAGTATTGTAGGGCCCCGGCCGATAGTGCCGGAGGAGATTATGGAATACGGAGCACATGGCCAGAAATTCCTTTCCGTAAAACCAGGGTTAACTGGATATTGGCAGGTTTCCGGAAGAAATCTGGTAGGCTACCCCCAAAGGGTCTTTTTAGATATGTATTACATCGATCATCAGTCCTTCTGGCTTGATCTTCAAATTATCTTGAAGACCTTTCCGGTGGTATTAAAAATGAGAGGCACTCATTAGATACAATTTCGTAAAGAGATTCCAAAGCATCTTTTACGTCATCTATTAAATTTAAAGCTGCCTGCGCATAAGATAAATTCAGCTAATATTCCGGTTCTGGCATAAATCCAATAAGAACCAGAGGAGATGCCATTTTCGGTGAAGGTTTCGAGTTAGAGAGAATTGTCGATTCGGGTTTGAAGGCTGCCGCTACCTCCTATCTGCCAGCACCACGGTCTCCAGTTTTAACTTATCCCGGGAAATGGTTTGAATGGAGATGATAACGGACTCCAGGTTGGTTCCCACTGGCTCTTTGGCCCTGGCCCTAGTTGAGTTGGCGCGGGATTGCCGCCGCTGGTGCTATTGGTACCCCTGGCGGCGTTTGGTTCAGGTTCTGCCTCATCCCACCCGGCTGGCTGTGGCCCGTGTTCTAGGAAGCCTGTTCTATTGGTCCTCCCCTGCCTGGCGAACCATAACTATGTCCGAGCTGGACGCCAGCTTTCAACATTGCCCCCCACCTCAGGCCTTTTCGCGCCTGAGCCAATGGGGGGCCAGGCAATTCTACCAGTATCAGCTGGAAGTCTTTGCCTATCCTTGTCTTAAGCCCAGGGAGATGGAAAAATACTTTCCCCTTGAGGGTCAAAAGCACCTGGACCACGCCCAGCGCCAGGGCCGGGGAGTATTGATCCTTCTGTCGCATCTGGGGGCCAATCAAATGATTATGCCGGCCCTGGGTTATCGGGGCTACCACCTCCACCAGATTAGCCGGCCGGCCCGGGCCGATAACGATGAGTATGCCGGCCGGCGACTATCCCCTTGTTTCTTGAAAATCATCAATCTCCAGCGCTCCTATGAAGAGTCTTTGCCAGCCCAGCATATCGATGTCACCCGGGGCCTGCTGCCAGCGTTTCGCAAGCTAAAGGCCAATGGCATGGTGGCCGTGGCTGGAGATGGCCGTTACGGGTCCGACTGGACGCCGCACCCTTTTTTAGGGCGGCCCGCCACCTTTTCCCCCGGTCCCTGGCTCATCGCCCATCGCACCGGGGCACCGGTGCTGCCCACTTTTGTCTTGCGGCCCATCCGCGGGAATATTTATCGAGTGATTATTGAACCGCCGTTGCCCTTGCCCTACGGGGCCGCGATTGAGGAATTTCTGGCTGCTGGCCTGGAGGCTTACATTGGCCGGCTGGAAGAGTATTTCTATCGCTATCCCTGGCAATACGTGCCGTTTCTGTATCTGGCCCGGCGCTACACCCAAGGCCGGGAAAACCAGTTTTTTCTGGATTACCCCTCCGGGGAGATGCCTCAGCCCTAGGCTTTCCCTTGAGACTTCCGAATTTTATCCAGTCTTCTTGGATCGGCCCTGTTGGCAAGTAAATTTTTTTATATAATAATTCTTAAATTGCCCACCCCACCAGGGGGTGATAGGACTGACTTTGGAGAAATCTCCGGTTAAAGGGAATCTGCAGAGAGGAGATCCTAAACTTTATTCTTTTTCCTGCTTTTGGCCCTTGGATGGAAGCTTTGAATCAAGACGAAAACTGCTAAAGGAAGCAACTTCGGGAGTCCTATGCGTGTTCTGCTGATTCGCCCTCCGTATTCCCGCCTCCGGGGAACTGGCCATCCGGCCTATTTCCCTTTGGGCTTGGGTTATCTGGCCGCGGTCTTGGAGGAGGCGGGATTTGAGGTAAGTATTTATAACATGGAGCTTGAGGCCAGCCCTGGCAGAACCGAGATTATCAACGACGCCGAGGCCACCTTTTATCAGCGCTCTCAGGAACAGAAACGCTATTATCAGGCCGTGGCCCAAGATGACCTCCCGGTCTGGAAGGAACTGCAAGGAGTCTTAAATAGCTATAAGCCGGATCTGGTAGGGGTTACCCTGCTGTCCCCGGAAGTAGCCTCGGCCCGCAAGGTCTCTCAAATAGTCAAAGCCTGGCGGCCAAATTGTTGGGTGATCTGGGGGGGTAACCACCCCACCTTTCTGCCGGTGGAGTGCCTGGCCTATCCCGAGGTCGATATTGTCGGCCGAGGCGAAGGAGAATACACCCTACTGGAGGTGTCCCAGCGCCTGTCGAAGGGCCAGGGCCTCAGCGGGGTGGAGGGCATATCCTTCAAATCCAATGGGGATGTCTGTCATAACCCTAACCGCGCCCTGATTCAGAATTTAGATGAGATTCCTTTCCCGGCCAGGCATCGGCTATTATTCTATGACGAGTTTGACCACAAAAATCTAGGTTGTATGATCATCACCCGGGGCTGTCCCTGGCGTTGCGCTTTTTGCTCCTCCCGCAATTTCTGGGAGAAAAGAGTTCGATTCCGCTCCGCGGACAATGTGGTGGCCGAACTGCGTCAATTTCAGCAGACTTACGGCATCCGCTTCATTATGTTCTGGGACGATTCCTTCAGCATCAATCGGGATATTGTCTGGCAGTATTGTCAGGCGATAATCGACAGCGGCATAGAAGTCATGTGGCGCACCGCCACTCGGGCCGACCTGGTGACCGAAGAACTGCTGCCTTGGATGAAGCGGGCCGGCTGCACCAAATTGGAGATCGGGGTCGAGACCGGCTCCCCCCGCATACAACGTTTGATTCACAAGGATATTGACAATGCCGACGTGGTCCGGGCCTTCAAGTTGCTAAAAAAAGGGGGTATCCCCGCCGGGGCCTTTTTTATGGCTGGATTTCCGGAGGAGACCATCGATGACTTGCAGCAGACTTTTGAGCTGATGAAATCCATCCCCTGCCTGGAGATCGCCTTCAACATTTTTGATCCCATGCCCGGCAGTGAACTTCTGGATACCTGTCAGAACTTAGGGCTGGTTTCGCCTCATCCCGATTGGAGCAATTTCTTGTTCTGGCCTGATAGTCACTTTATGAAATACGTCAGCCCGGAAGAGTTTAACCGGCAGGCCTATGCCATGGCAGCCTGGATCTTTGCCCATAATAATCGCTGGATCAATCTGTTGCTCAAACAGGGCTACTTGGCTTGGTTTCTCCTGAGAAACGACCCCCGATTCCTATTTAAAAAGATCCTCCAGCGATTGAAAAAACGCCTCCAGGTACAGTTCTTGAAAAAAACTACAGCCACTTGCCCAGCCGAGACCTTTTGCCTGCCCGGCGGGAGCAGGGAAAGAAAATAGACCTAGAGCAATGAAAGTTCTGCTACTGCAGCCATACCTAGGCCGGCGGGAGCTTCCCATCTTTCCCTTAGGCCTGGCCTGCCTGGCAACCCATCTGCCGGAGCACGAACTGCAGTCCCTTGATCTGAACGTGACTTCCCAGCCCCGGGAAGCCCTGTCCCAGGCCCTTAAGACCTTTGGTCCTGAAGTAGTGCTGATCTCCTTGCGCAATGTTGACACCACCTGGTATGGCGACCCCTTTTATTATTTTCCCACCTTTCAGGATCAGGTTCGCCAGGTCCGGGCCGCGGCTCCGAAGGCGCGGATCATCGTGGGCGGCTCCGGCTTCAGCATCTTTGCCCGGGAAATCATGATCCGCACCCCGGAGATTGACCTGGGCGTCGTCGGGGAGGCTGAAGAGGTTATCGTCGACCTGCTGACCCAGCCATTAACCCTTCCCAATGTTCTCTACCGGGAAGAAGCCGCCTTGGGGGGGAGCGCCCGGGCGGGCATTTCCTCTTTGGAGCATTATCTCCCTCCCCGCTATGATCTTTTCCCCCTGGGACCATATTTAAATAACCCCATAGGGGTGGGAGTGGAGACCAAAAGAGGTTGTCCCTTAACCTGTTCCTATTGTACCTATCCCCATCTAAACGGTCAGCGCTTCCGTCTCATCCGGCCGTCGGTTATCGTCAGCCTGTTGGGTGAACTTAAGGAGCGGCACGGGGTAACGAGATTTACCTTTACTGATTCCATCTTTAATATGCCCCGGGCTCATGCGGAAAAGGTGCTCCAACTGCTTATTGCCGCCAAACTGGGGCTTAAGTGGGAGGCCTACTTCCATGAGAGCCATTTTGACGCGGACTTCTTAAACTTGAGCCTAGAGGCGGGTTGCGACAAATTCTGGTTTTCCCCGGATGGGCTTACCTCCCATGCTTTGCGGGCCCTGGGAAAAGAGCAAACTGCCGCGGAAGTCAGGCGGACCTGGCGTTTGGTCACCGCCAGGAAAGAAGTTAGCTCCAATTTCAGTTTCTTTTGGCAATATCCCGGAATGCGTTGGCGGGACTTTGGGGCCCTGGTGAGCTTTTACCTGTGGCATCGCCTCCACGGCCGCCAGGGCACGGTCATAACTTTTAACAAAATTCGCATCGAACCTGGGACTTCCATTAGAGCCCAAGCGGTGGCCGAGGGATTGATCGGGGCTGATGACCCCCTTTTGCCAAGGCAACCCTCTGAGATGCTGGGAATGTTTTATCACCAGCCGCGGCCTGGATTTATCGATTGGAGTTATGATTTGTTACTGATGTTAAAGCGGTGCCACTTAGCTAACTCTCCATGAGGCGGCTTTTTTCTTTGTTAAGGGCCTAAAGGGACATGGGCATGAAAATCTTGTTAACCGTGCCATTGCCGAGCTTGATCTCGGGGCCCTTTCCGATTCTTCCCGACCTGGGTCTGGGTTACCTGGCCACCCACCTGGAAACCCAGGGCCATGATGTGACCATCCATGACTGGAATAGTCTCCTTTCACCCCAGGAGTTTAAATCCTACCTCGGACGACTGGCACCCATAGTTGTGGGTATTAAGGTTTTTACCTTCAATATTCCTGCGGTTATTGCTACCCTGGAGCTAATTCGCCAAGCCTGCCCCACGGCCCAGATCGTTCTGGGAGGCCCCCATATTTCTGCGACTGACCCGGAAGAAATCTTCGTTGATTTTCCTCAGGCTTCCTATGCCTTCCGGGGAGAAGCGGAAACTAGCCTGCCCCGATTGGTGGCTTATCTGGAGGGAAAACCAGAAAACCTCGAGGCCATACCTGGATTAATATGGCAACAAGATGGACAACTAAAGAGCAATCAGATCTGCTGGGAAGACCATCTTGACCTATTGGGTCTTCCAGCTTGGCCTAAGATCGATCCACGTCGCTATCGCCCAGATCCCATAATGCCAGGGGTGAGCGGACCAAATGCACCCGTCATCATGACCCGGGGCTGCCCGGGCAGTTGTGGCTTTTGTAGTGTTCACCGCATCAGCGGGAAAAAAGTCCGGACCAGATCGCCAGACAGGCTATTGGACGAGATCGAATATCTGGTAAAAGAATTCCAAATTCGCCAACTCATGTTTATGGATACTAACTTTCTTTATAACCGTGATCTTGCCGCCTTGGTGTGCGAAGGACTTATCCGCCGCGGGCTTAACCTCGAGTGGGACTGCGTAAGCGATGTCTCCTGGTATAAATGTGATCCCAGCCTTTATCACCTCATGGCGCGGGCTGGCTGCCAAATGATGCAAATTGGCATTGAGTCCGGCTCTGACCGGATACGTCAGTTGATTGGACAGTATGAAACCGTCCAGGAGGTGCGACGACAAATTGATCATATTAAGCAGGCCGGGATCAAGGTCCGGGGGTGGTTTTTGCTGGGCTTTCCTGAGGAAACCAGGGAAGATATGTGGCAGACCATCAGATTGGCCTTCTCTCTGAAGCTCTTTGCCTTCGATATTAATCTTTGTTATCCTTTACCGGGAACTAATATCTATAATTGGCTCAGGGAGCATTATCAGATTCCCCGAATAGACTGGGCAACCTTTGATATCCGAACGTCTCCTTACCCTCTCAGTCGCCTTTCTTCCAGCGAGTTGACCCGGTTATGGCGAACGGTGCAAATGCGAATTTTCTGGAATCCTCGAACCCTGATGCGAAAGGTGGCCTCCCGGATTCGCACTAAACTGCCGGTAGTTAATACTTTAAGGCATTAGAGAACCAAAGATAGGACAGTTGGTTTCCACAACATTGACAACCTTTGCATCGTATTTATTAAGATCCTTTGGTGTAAAGATCAGTCTTAATTTATGGTCTGGGAGTTACCGATGAAATTTACCTTTATCTCCCTTGGAATTTCTACTGATGCCATTGGCCGCCGCATTCTCTTGTCATTGCTCAAGCAAAACGGGCATCAGTGCCATTTGGTGTTTCTGCCCACCAGAGAAGATATCCAAAGGAGAACCACCCGATCTGGGTATCGCTACAGTGATCGCGTTATCAGCCAACTCACTGAAGTTTGTAGAGATTCTAACCTGGTAGGCTTATCCTTGATGACCCATCATTATTCGGTGGCGGTGGAACTGACCCGAAAGCTTCAGAAAAGCTTATCTGCTCCGGTCATCTAGGGCTGTATTCATCCTACGGTGTGTCCCGAAGATTGCCTGGAAGTTGCCGACATGGTCTGCGTGGGGGAGGGGAGACCTCCATAATCGAATTGGCTGGGCACCTGCAAAGCTTCCAGGAAGTGCGGCAACAGATTGATAATATGAAACAGGCGGGACTTAAGGTCAGGGGCTGGTTTTTGCTGGGTTTTCCTGACGAAACCCGGCAAGATATGCAATAAACTATCGAACTGGCCTTGCTCGGAAGTCATCTTCATCTATAATTTCAAAAAATTCTTTGTGCGAATAGTCTTATGGTCAAATGATCTTAATCGGTATTGAAAATTGATAATGCGAACTATGTTTAAATTCTTCTCATTCTTTTTGTATCTAATTTTAATAATATTTATTTTATTAGAAATTCTGGTACGATTTTTTGGTTATTCTAAGATGTATCTTTATGACCCTATCTATATGCCTTTCTCCAAAAATAAGGAAATACCTTTCGTTTTAAAACTAAATCTGAAAGATGCTCGGGCCCAAAGCAATACCCGCATCAATACGGATGAGTTCGGCCTGCGCTGCCTGATTCCCGGCGCTCACTATGAGGCAAAGAGGCCGGATGAATACCGCATCGCCTTTTTTGGGGATTCTTTCACTTTCGGCCAGGGGGTGGCGAACAATGAAACGTTCCCACAAATTGTGGAAAACGAATTAACTACTTTACCATCACGATATACTGTAAAGGTGTTTAATTTCGGGGTCTCCGGTTATAATGTGAAAACCATGACTGATACACTGCGTTACCGGGCTCTCGGTCTCAAACCTGATTTAGCTATTATGTGCATTATCTATGATGATTTCGATATAAAGAGAACCGGCGTGGTTGATAAATACGGCTATACTGTGAGCCGGTACAGCACCAACATTGTCGGGAGCTTCACAAAATCATTCATGCGGAATCTTCATGTAAGCTATGTAATCCGGGATATGTTCTTTAAAATAAGCTCCGCAGCAAAATCACAGGGGGCGCCTGGTGCTAATTCTGCCGAAGTCCTGCCTACCTCTTATCAATATGTTTTGGATTTCAGGGATTTCGCCCAGGCCCACGGCATAGACTATCTCATCGTCACCCTGCCGGCAAAGTCTCCCGAGGATGCGCACATTGTTACGGTCCAGAAACAATTCAATAAAGATAAGATCAAATATTATGATCTCTTCTTCCTGGCCCAATCCATAAGTCTCGAAGATTTTGGCGTCAGCTCCTCGGATGGGCACCCCTCACCCCTAGTGCAAAAGAAGATAGGGGAGCTATTGAGTGGGTATATCCTGGAGAATTATCTAAAGGCTCGGAAGGCGGGGGGCCGCCCTTGACTGCTGGCTGGAGGGTGGCCAGCACGACCGCGTCGCAGGGAGGCTACCCGGCCCCTTCCGTGCAAAAGCCCCCAGGCGGTAAAGTTACCTGAGCTTATCCAGCGCTTTCCCGCCCCTGGTGTCAGTCGCCGCGGGGTTTCCTACTTGGCTCTCTCTCGCTTTTCTATCCTGCTGCCCAGGTATTTGCCAATATAAATATAGCTGATGAACATGGGATCCCTTATCTAATCTTGACGTTACCCTCGATAGGTTTAGATGGATCGCAGTTTTGCAATATTCTCAAGGAATTTAACCCAGGATTATGCAGTGCGCCACGATGGCGCACCGCATAATCCTGGATCAAAGGTCTGACCTGACTCCAGATTCTACTCAGGTTGCCCGATTTGGGACAACTGCCCATGAGCTATCGATTAAAAATATTAATAAAAAGACGCTGAGTGATATGGGTCAAAATACCCAACAGTCCAGCCATAGATCGCATAGCCCCACTCGTAGCTGAAAGAACGATCGCCCACGTAAATAGAACCAGCTGTTAAAGACCCATCACTATTCACTCCTAGCCAACCAAAAGAAGAGTCATAGTACCAGGTAACCCAAGATCTTTTGTCATATGTAGAGGGATAGTAGTATTCCTTATTGGAAATATAGTAATATCCGTTTAAAGCAGCTCCACCCATTGATTGAGGTTGGTTATAGATGTATTCTCCTACATACAATAAATAAGATGGTGCATAGATATAGCCTCCATAATAATCTCCGCTGCCATCATTATAATAATAATAGAAGTCAAAGCGGCTGTAAGAGTAGATGCGGCTAAATGGGTCAAAGTAGCCCGGTTGGGAATCGTAGATAGCAAAGCCAGATTCCTGACCTGTGGAGCGGTCTGCCACATAAATAGAGGTAGCAGTTAAGGAACCGTCACTGTTAACGCCGAGCCAGGATCCTAATGAGTAGTAATAGTAGGAGGTAATATAACTTTTCTTATCGTAAGAAGAGTCAAATCCATCGGTAATGTTGGTTATATAGTAATATCCGCCCCCAAGACTGACCCCACCCATCCCTTCAGGGTCATTATATATAGTTTGCCCCAATGTTAAATATGGCGAGGAAGTCTGAAAATATGTAGGGGCATAGACATGACCTTTATAGTAATCTCCACTCCCATCATTGAGGTAATAGATGAAATCGTAGCGGCTGTAGCTGCCCACATCGGCTTCATAGTATCCATCCCCGAAATAGAATCCAGGGACCCCGGATTTGATGATATAGTCGTGCTCGCTGTCCAGGTAGCTGCTGCCCACCGCCGTACCGTTGCTCACCGGGGTGTAAGTATTGCCGCTTTCCTGGTCATAATAGCTGGTCACATAGACCTGGCCCGCCATGCTGCCATCACTGCCTAAATCTGTGGCCCCGGTAATTTCATAGTATCCGGTCTGCCCGTTCTCATCTGTGGTAGTCTGCTTGTAACCAACAGCATAATCATGATAACCGGTTGGCGCATAGACATAACCGGTGTAATAATCGCCGTTACCGTTGTTATAAGAATAGACAAAGTCATACCGAGTGAACTCGCCAGATTGGGTCGGTGTTGCCTCATAAATTACAAGATTGTCACCTTCATAAGCAAACCAGACAATCTGCCCGCGGGCGTTGATCATCGGCTCATAGTTGTTATATGAAGTGTTGGTAATCTGGGTAATAGTGCCATCGCTATACGCAAAGATCTGGTCAAACTGGCCGTCTCCCCCAACCCAGAAAATCTGGCCGTTATCGTTAATCTGCGGACCAAAGTTATCGTAGTTGCTATTGGTGATCTGGCGCACGATGCTATCGTTATATAAATAAATTTCATCGTTATGTCCGTCGGAACCAAACCAGACGACCTGTCCCCGATCGTTGATACGGGGACCGCCGTTATCAGAACTATTATTGCTAAGCTGGATGATGGTTGCGTTTTTATAGAGATAGATTTGAAAATCGTTACCATCAGCTCCGAACCAGACAATCTCCCCATGGTCGTTGATCTGAGGGAAACTATTGTCATGCCCGCTATTGGTGATTTGGTTAATGCTGCCCTCATCATACAAATAAACATTCCAATTCTGGCCATCAAGTGCAGTCCAGACAATCTGCCCGTAGTCGTTATTATCAGGCCGAAAATTGCTAAAGTTATTCGTGATCTGAGTAATTATCCCATCTGCGTATGAATATATCTCACCGCTGGGACCTCGGGAATACCACACAATTTGGCCGGAGTCGTTGATCGCCGGAGTTTCGTCATCAAAAGCGTTATTGGTAATTTGGGTGATGCTTCCGTTATTGTAGAGGTAAATTTGCGAGTGAAGATTCGCATCTAACCCTTTCCACAAGAATTGACCACGATCATTGATCATGGGATATCCACCGCCAAAAGGATTATCAGTGATTTTGGTGGTCGTCCCCTGACTATAAAAATAAATTTGATAATCACCCCCTACCCAGACAATCTGTCCACTGCCGTTGATCTGGGGATGCCCATCATCTAATCCCAGTTTCCCATACCCCCGCCAGATCTCGGTGATAGTGTAGTCCACTGCGCCAGCTGACGGCACCGCGACGCCTAGAATTACTACAAGAGACCAAAATATAGACCAAATCGATTTAGTCCCGGTCATCTTGGCAAGCCATGGTTTCAGTCTCATCTCTGTCTCCACTCTTGACTGAAATTATGCGTCAGCCTTAGCTGGGGCTGTGCAAAATTGGTGCCTGGGACCTTTTTATCAGGTTTGAACGCTGAACACCCCTGCCTCAGGGTGACATATGGAGGAATCATTGTTTTTCTACAACCAGTTCGGGGAAGCACTTTGGGACCCGAAAATCTTTAGAGTCCCAGAAGGTAAGACAGACTTGGGAACCTCTTCTCTTCCTAAAGGAAAATCTTTCCAGAATCCCTCTTTGCTGTCAAATCAATTGCGAGCGGTTCATTACGATGGGAGTTGCCCGGCAAGAGGGAACCGTCTGTCGGTTTCCCTTGACGGCAGGGATTCTCTTGCCGTGGCGTGGGGTGCCCTCAACAGAATCGGGCATTACGAACCATGATAACTGACCGACGAAGGTAACCTGGAGGCCGTCAATTCGGCCTCAGCCCTTTCCTTTACATGGCGGAAGCGGACGACCTCACAGTGATACTCTGGACAATTCTGTCCGCCGCCTCAATGGCGCTTTGCACTGCCCCCGGGGTGGTGACATATAAAAACCGACCCTGTCTTCCGGCCAGCTGCACTCTCTCAGACTCCACTTCTTTAATAATCGCGTCTACCTTTTCTTCAAAACCCAGGCTATAAATGGGATAGGCGTGGTGCACGATCTTGGAATGTCTGAGCATTATCTCCTCAACCTCAAAGAGTTTCAGTTCCTCAGTCAATTGCTTAATAACCAGATCCTCCACATCGTCATGGAGGCGATTGACTTTGGGATTAAAGGCGATCTCGATGGTGACCGTATTCAAACCGCTCGGCTGAGCCAAGCTGAGCAGCCTCTTCCATGGGTGATGATTCTCCAGGGAATATAAGATAAAAAATTTATGAAAGATAAGTGGACGCTTGACCACCAGAAAAATCAGTTTTAAATCGATATATTCCAGCTGCCGGGCATAGGCGCGAGACTTTTCCGAGAGTGGCGGTTTATATGCCGAAACTAATTCCTCTAAAGGAATGGTGGAGATGGCAAAGTCGGTGTGGTACACCGCCGGGCCGGCGGAGCTGTCATAGTGAATGGCGACACCGCCGGTATCCTCTCGGATCAGCTCCTTGACTTGAGCGCCGTAAACCATCCTGACCCCCTTGGTCTGGCAAAGCTCCGCCAGTTTCCAGGAAATCTTTCCCACTCCGCCACCGTAGGGATAGACGACCGGATCGCTTTTAACTTTCATCTCTTTTATCTTCCGGGGTGACGCAAAGATGGCCGACAGCATCCGCCCTGGCCTGGTTATCTCGTGCACATTTCGCAACCGCAACTCACCTAGCCGCGGTGACAGTTTCGTTGGCGGCAGCCCCTGTAATTTGGTGACATAGGTCTCCAAATGACTCAGTTTCAGCAAGTGAGACGTCAGGCGGTAACGGAGCCAGTCATGCAAATTATCGCCATCCCACCCCAAAGTGCACCTGATATAAGAATAAAGATAATCAAAGGCGCTCCCCAATAAGGCAAATTTGGATTCCTTCAGTAATAAGCTCTTGGCAAGGGGAAAATCGTAGATCCCACCTTTTAGCCAAGCTTTTTGGGCGATGTCTTCTGGGGGTCGGAAGAGGTCAGGAAATAATTGGCATAAGTAGTTGGATTGGAGGAAGAAAAACACCCCGTTATCCCACCAATAACCATTCTGGTTGGTAGTCTGGAAGAGGCCGCCAGGATAATCCTGCTCTTCCAAGATGACGATTTCCGAGACTCCTGGAAGATTTGCTTCTTTCAGGCGTAACGCGGCGCTTAAGCCGGTCAGACCTCCGCCGATTATTGCGATCTTCAAAAGCTTTAACCTCCGTTACCTGCAAGGGCTGTCTCAGACCTTTACGCGGCTCTATCTCCCAGGGCTATGGGCCGTCTTTGCCGGAGCAGCAGCCGAACCTTGAGTTGTCGTAATCTGGCAAGTAGTGAGAGCATTACGGGACGGTTGAACCATTCCAGCAGTTTGGGATGGGCCAGCAGCCTGAGGAGAGGCAAGGGGCAACGACTGCCAGTCAGATTGAGGAGTAACTTCAAGTAAATGTTTCCCGCGACGTGGAACTGCTTGCGATATACCTGCCGCCTTTCATCCTCAATTAAGCCTTCTTGGGCCGCCCGGGTGTAGAGGTCGGTACCGGGAATGAAGACTAGGGAAAATTGCTGCACCTGGTAGGGCGGGGGAATTTGCATCAAGAGTTTCAAGGTATCCTGGATATCTTTCTGATTTTCATAGGGATTATCGATGATAATATCGTATTTGGGTGGCTCCAGAGGGGGGATGAAACGGGCCAAAATCTTCCCCGCCTCGATTACCTGAGACGAGGACCCCTCGCGTTGATACAGACGGCGGGTGCGGTCACTCCCGGTCTGGATACCGATTTGCAGGCCTCTGAGCCCCACCTTGGTGAGGAGGGTCAGTTTTTTCTCCGTAATGGCCAGGGGGCTGGCTAAACAGCGAAACGGCAAAGCAATCTCCTGAGCGTATACTTTGGCAAATTTTTCCAGCCAGGGCAGGGGAGCCGAAAAAAAAGAATCGTCAGAAAAGACGATGACATTGAGAAAGGGAAAGCTGGCCTTTATCTCCTGGAGCTCGGAGATTAAGGTATCAACCTTTAAAAACCGGACATATTTCTGACGCGGGTAAAGCTGCCGTAAAAAGTTGTTGCAGCAATAGGCGCAATGGTACGGGCAGCCGCGACTGGCCATGGTTTGGTACACGATTTCTCCCCGAGTGGGATTTGACAACGGGTTGGAAGCCATCAGGGATTTAAAGGCAGCCATATCCATGGGCCTGAGGGGCGGCTGGGCCAGCGGGGCATAATAATGATCACGCATATCATAATCCGGTCGCGGGTACTGATCGAGATTCTGCACCAACGGAGCTACGGGATTGTGAACCACCTGGCCGTCTTGCCGGAAGGTGAGGTTGGCAATGTCAGTGGTGGGTTGCCCGGTTTCCAGGGCCTGGGCGAGCTTCGCCAAGGCCTCTTCACCCTCTCCCCGGCAGACAAAGTCTGCGTGCGTCAGGCACTCCTCCGGGCGAATGGTGGCATGGATTCCACCCCAAATAACCGGAATCTCCAGTTGCTGGCGCAGATAATCGCTCAGGTGAGCCACCCTTTCAAAACAGTAGGTCATCAGGGAGATGCCGATCAACCCGCTGCCTTGACAATGGTTCGCGACATCCGCCAGCAGCTCCGCCCCGTAGCGATAATCCTGGTCCCGCAAGTCATCCACTTCTTCCCGGTAATCCGGCAAAAAGAGCAGGTTTACCTGATGCCCCTGGCTCTTCAAGGAGGCGGAGAGGCAACGGAGCCCATAGGCGGTTATATCGGAATAAGGGGATATGAGGGTAATTTTCAAGACTCTTCTCTTTCTTTGAGTAGATTTGAAAGATCTAACCTTCAGTTTTCAGAAAAAAAGTTAGACGGCTTGGGGCCTTAGACTGGGTCAAGGGTACTTCCTAATTAATTGCCCCTTCCCGCAACCTGAAGCTCAGGAAGGCGAGCTCAATTTGCTTGCCTGGCATGAGGCCGCCCGAGTTCCAAGCCTCCCACACATTGGAGCTTTAGGTTATTGCGCGGGGTTATGCCTTTTGCCAAATTTTGACGCCTGCTCTTGCTTAGTTTAGCGGAAACCTTTATTTTCGGCCAAGCAACCGATTATATTTTTAACATCTACCAGGGAGGTTCGCAACCTCTTGCGTGGCAGGGATTTCTTTGCCGGGCCTTACTGTACCGGATAGGAATTCTTTGATAAGATTTTCCGGGGGAGAGGTCTAGGTTGGCCTTCCGGTTCAGAATAATTTGCCCTGCTGGTCAGATAAAGGTCCAGGAAACAGTGGGATGGCGCACTGGCACTCGCGCCAGCGGGAAGGCGCCAGGTGTAGCCGGGCGTTATTGAGTATGGGGGACTTAAAGGTTAAAATAATAATAACTATCTTCCGAAGGGCAGGTTCATTACCAGTTAGCCATCCAAGGTTTATTACATGAAAATACTTTTAACCGTACCCTTGCCGGCCCTGATTCCTGGCCCGCCACCCTTCCCTGATCTGGGCCTGGGTTATCTCGCGGCCCATTTGCAGGCTCAGGGTCATGAAGTGGCTCTTCACGATTGGAACAGCTTACTCTCAACCAAGGAATTTGCATCCTATGTGGCCCAACTGGCTCCCCGCATGGTGGGCCTAAAGGTCTTTACTCTCAACATTCCGGCAGTTCTCGGTACCATTGAACTCATCCGTCAGGCCTGCCCGGAGACCCGCATCATCCTGGGGGGCCCCCATATCTCGGCTACGGAGCCGGAAGAAATCTTTGTGGACTTTCCCCAGGCCTCCTTTGCCTTTCAGGGGGAAGCCGAAACTGCCTTGCCCCGCCTGGCGGCCTATCTAGACGGAGAGTCGGTAAGGCTCAACACCATCCCGGGGCTGATCTGGCGGGAAGATAAAGGATTAAAAATAAATGCGCCTCTTTGGCAAGATGACCTCGATAACCTGGGGCGGCCTGATTGGGGCCTGATGGATGTCCATCGTTACCGCTTGCCCGCGGTGACTCCCGGGGTGAGAGGACAAGGGGCGCCTCTCATTGTGAGCCGCGGCTGTCCCGGGGTGTGTGGCTTCTGTTGTGTCCATCGCATCAGCGGCAAGAAGGCCAGGACCAGATCATCCGAACACGTCCTGGCCGAAATCGAATATCTGGTGAAAAGTTTCCGGATTCGCCAGCTCTATTTTATGGACACCAACTTCCTCTATTACCGGGATCAGGTGGCCGCGGTTTGCGAGGGCTTGCTCCAGCGGGGAATTAACTTAGCCTGGGACTGCGTGAGCGACTTCTCCTGGTATAATTGTGATCCCACCTTGTATCGTCTTATGGCCCGGGCTGGCTGCCGCTTAATCCACGTCGGTATCGAATCGGGTTCGGATCGCATCCGCCGCTGGCTGGGACAGGTAGAAAGCGTTGCCGAGGTGCGGGAACAGGTCAATCGGATCCGTCAGGCCGGCCTCCAGGTCAATGGCTACTTTTTATTGGGTTTTCCCGAAGAAACCCGGGCAGAGATGGCCCAGACCATTGATTTGGCCTTCTCTCTCAACCTCAATGATCTCTATTTTGAAATCTGCTATCCCCTTCCCAGCACCAAGGTCTATGCCTGGCTCAAAGATCATTATCAAATACCCCGCCTTCAGTGGTCGTCTTTTCATATCCAGACTTCCCCTTACCCCATGAGCCAGCTTTCCTCGCCTGAACTGACCAGGTTATGGAAATCGGTTAAGAACACCATTTTCTGGCGTCCCCAAACCCTCACCCGGTGGGTTACCGATCAGCTGAGGGGGGGCTTTAAGCGACTGTTCGCGTATGGCTTAGGAGGCGGGCGCAAACCTGGATGTTCATGATGGCCGCGTCTTAACTCCCCTGAAACTCTTTCTTCCGAACCCCACCTTATTATGAGCCGCAAGGCCGGACCTCAACCCACCCCGGATCTATCCTTCAGATTAGCGAGGCAAAATCCTGTGTCTGCTAGCTCCCAGCTCAGAGAGAAACCACCATAGTTGCCGAGGAGAGGTGGAAGACCGGATCAAGGAAGGCAAGAACATCCTGCGTTGGGACAAGACCAGTTGCCAGCGGTTCGAAGCCAACCAGGCAGACTGAAGATGGGGGTGTTGGCCTACAACCTCCTCCACATGATCAGGCAGTTCTAGGTTTGGGGTGAAGAAGTGAAGCGATCTATCGAATGGCTGATCAAGCGTTTAATCAAGCTGGGGGCCAGGGTTTCTTACCATGCCCGGGGAAAATATTGATTTTTCAGAAAATTTTGTGCTATTTTGATTCTCATGAGCCTGGATTATGCAGCAAAAAATGATAAAAATTAGGCTAACTATATGATATAAGGAGAAATAATCAGCAAATCAGGGGGTCCTCGATGCTCGCCATTGGTGAAAGCCAGAAAGAAGTGATCCGGCCGGATTTTAACCGGGCCATCATGATAGATTTCCAGGGGGCCAAGATCACCTCAGACGTTGGTTTTCTCCTGCTGCGTGAGATAGATGAACGTTTCAGGATCATCGACCCCATGCAAGATTGCCTGGAAGACTTGAGGTCACATACTCATACGTAGCATTCCTTAGTCCAGATGGTTCGTCAAAGGGTCTACCAGATTGCCGCCGGCTACGAAGATTGCAACGACGCCGATTATTTTCGGATAGATCCTGCTCTCAGGCTGGCGATTAATAAGGGCCATGAGGCTGGAGCCAGCCAGTCCATGCTTTCCAGGTTGGAGAATGACGTCCTGGGTAATGCAGAGGGGTTAGAAGCCTGGATGGCGCTATTATTCGGTCCACTGATGCCCTACTGGGAAGAAAGAACAAGCGGCGGCTCATCATTGATCTGGATTCCACCGAGGACCCGGGCCACGGCAAACAGGAGGGAGTTGCTTACAACGGCCATTTTGCCAAGAGCTGTTTCCATCGGGTTTTTTGCTTTTCCAGCGAGGGTGACTGTCTAGGGGCCAAGCTGAGACCGGGTAATGTTCATTCCGCCGATGGCGTCCTGGATTTCATCAAGCCCATGGTGGAGCGCTACCGGGCCTGGTTCAAGCTTTTCTGGTTTCGGGGTGACGCCGCCTTTGCCAAACCTGAAATCTACGAGTATTGCGAGGAACAACGCATCACCTACTTCATCCGGTTACCGGCCAACGAGAACCTGGATAAGCTGGTGGCGCCTCACCTCGGTCGTCCGGTGGGCAGACCGCCCAAGAGCGGCATCCAGGTCAAGACTGTTGACCTCCTCTATCAGGCCAGGAGTTGGAGCCGGCCTCGGCGGGTAGTGGCCAAGATCGAGTGGCACCGGGGCGAGTTGTTCCCCCGCATCGGCTTTGTGCTTACCAGCTCCAGGCTGCCGGCCGGCCAGGTGACCAAGGTCTATAACGGCCGGGGGGATGTGGAAAACCGGATCAAGGAGGGCAAGAATACTCTCCGTTAGGACAAGACCAGCTGCCAGCGGTTTGAGGGCAACCAGGCCCGGCTGCAAATGGGGGTTCTGGCCTACAACCTCCTGCATATGTTTCGGCAGTTCTATGTCTGGGGCGAAGAAGTTAAGCGGTCCATGGATTGGCTGATCAAACGACTGATCAAAGTGGGGGCCAGGGTTTCTTACCATGCCCGGAGGTGGTATGTCCATGTGGCCTCGGCTTTTCCTCTATCGCAGCATTATCGGGCGGTGGTGGCCTGGGGTCCTTAAGCTCCATCGCAGTAAGGTATCCGGGGCCCGAGGGTTAGGTATGCTTAAAATTCAGGGGGAAAGTACTTCTTCAGGGAAATTTGTGATATCATGCCGTCGACGAGAGGATTCGGCTTCAAGAACAGAAACTTTGGGGGATTTTCCCCGGGCAAGAGGTCCCAAAAACCTTTTTTGGATTGCGGTGGCCAAGGCTGCTGCATAATCTCGGATAAGATTATGCCTTTAAATCCCGACAATGAATGGGAAAAATTCGGAAAACTTGATCCTTATTTTGGAGTATTCACGGACAATCTAAGTGAAGAGCAAATCATTGAATTTTTTGATTCAGGCGAAAATCAACTTGAACTCTTTTTAAGAATAATAAAACAGCACTTAGATCCGAATTTTACTATAATTAATGCTCTCGATTTCGGTTGTGGCGTAGGTCGGGTATTAATCCCATTAGCCAGAATATCCAGTTTCGTACTGGGTATTGACATCTCAGATTCGATGCTTAAAAAAGCTGAAAAAAATTGTCAAGTAAGAAACATCAAAAATGTATCTCTCATAAAAAATAAGAACCATCTATCAAATATTTCTCAAACATTCAATTTTATTCATTCATATTTAGTTTTTCAGCATATTCCTCCTAATATAGGGTACATCTTAACGGAAAGATTAATTGCATTGCTTGAGGATAATGGTATAGGTGTATTGACTTATACCTACGCCAAAAAAATATCTATGCCATTTGTTTTTATAAATTGGTTGCGGCATAAATCTAAGCTTGTTAATGGCTTAATAAATACTTTAAAAAAGAGAGAATTTAATTATCCGGCAATGCAAATGAACAATTATAATTTGAATAAATTATTTGCAATACTTTATGCGAATAGATGTTACAATCTTTTCTTAAAATTCACATATCATGCTGGTTATTATGGGGTTATCATTTTCTTTAATAAATCGGCTTATGATGACTCTCCTGTAAAGTTCCTCCTCACTGGGCACCCACACCCGCTTCAACAGCCTTTTGGCTAAAAGATGCGCCAACTTGCGGCTGTCACGTCGGTCGGTCTTGACCCGGTTGCCATATTCTTGGGCGACCAGAATTGGAGGAGTAACAATACAGGGGATGCCATGATCCACCAGGCGGTCATGAAGCCGGAAACCAAAATATCCGGCTTAATATTATCAAAAACCTGCCCCAAGGCGATAACTAGGTTAAGGACATGAACTCAGGGGCTTCGTCAAGGAGCCGTCGCTATGACTCGATAAAATCAGCAATATTTCCCGACCAGAGCCCTGGGTCAGCCAGGCCGTGCTTACTAAGCGGGATTTCCGATCTAAAAAGAGATGAGAAACGTTGCTTCGAGAAGAGGCTCGACTTAAAGTTGAAACGGGTAAAAACTTGGTCTCATGCATCAATTTGGGGAAATCTCGGATAGACTGCCGCATAATCTCAGTTGTTATCGGTTTAACCGCCGATTTTGGGATTCTCAAATATTTAATCGTATTTTGAATGCTTGTCTTTTCACATCAACCATAACTTTTGCTGAGTTAAGGTCATAATCAAAATCTAAATAACCTATCTCATATAAGCAGATAGTTCTATTAGCTGATTACTTACAATACCAGCGAGGTTTAGCTCAATGCTTGATAATAATATATCCTATTTAGGCCCTATAGAATTCGATAAGCGCTATAAGGGATCAGATCTTCACAAGCAAGCATTGCAGTTGTGCAAGAATATATATATACCCACTAGTCGACAGTCGGTATCTCTATTCCGTCTCTATAAACTGTATTTCTTCATTAGAAGAAAGTACTTTCTCCAGCGTTTGGTCAACTATTTAATTTATCTCATCGAAAAAGGCAGATGTGCAACTGTGCATTACATGCCTCTAACTATGTGCATCGCGCCGAACGACAGGTGCAATTTAAGATGTCCTCACTGCCCTACTCTGCATCCTGAAAAGAGAAGGACTGGCGACACAATTTTCCGGATGATCAAGTTTTACATTGACCAGTGCCAAAAGAAATCCTTGCAGGTGCAGTTTTATAGATTCGGGGAACCGCTGCTAAGCAAGGTTTTCTATGACGCATGCCACTACGCAAAAGAGAAGGGCTTGTGGACGCTCGCCCACACTAGTTTAAGCATTGAAGATGAGGAACTCCCGCGGAAGATTGTCGAATGTGGGTTGTGTAACTTGGTTGTCTCTTGCGACGGAGCAACCCAGAAAATCTATGAAAGGTTTCGTATTGGGGGAAATGTCGACTTGGTTTTTAAAAATATGCAGGCTATTGCCGAGGAAAAGCGCAGAACAGGAAGCCGATTCCCATGGGTTACAGCTAAGTTCCTAGTATTTCAACACAATTGGCATGAAGCAGAACTTTTTAGAAGAAGGGCGCTTAAAGCCCGTGCCGATGAAGTCATGTTCGCTCCTGCTTTTTTACCGGAAAAATGCATGCCGGGCGAGGGTCATATCTTCAGCATACAATCTTTGAGCTGGGAACCTATCAAGAGAGTGCCGTTAAAGTCATGTGTTCATCTTTGGAAGAACCTATCCTTCGATAGCGACGGGAGTCTTTTCCCATGCGATATGGGTTTCAGATCGTGTGATTTGCTCATAATGCAGGAGAAAGGATCGCTGCTGGACCTTAAGAGGCTCTGGAATTCACCCCAGATAGTCAGTAATCGCATGTATTGTATGGGCAAGGTTAAACGCAGTGATGCTTTTGGGCTCTGCCAACGCTGTGAATCAAGCTGGTAGGATACAAACGTGATTTAATCAGGTATGCAGCAAAAGGATCAACGCGTTACTTTCATTGTATACAGGAACTTCAGCGCAATCATCGATCCCGCTATGCTGCATAATAACGGCAGCGGTTATGTGCGTTGTTCCAAAAGAGCCGCACCCAAATCGTCTCTACTCTGCACCAATTGGCACAGATCGGGGGTCTCAGCAATTACAAAGATCAATTAGTAATGGCTTTAAATTCTGCATAACCATATAAGTCATTGTTTCGGTAAGAACTTACATGGCTATCGATAATTTCCTGCAAAATTTAAGACGCTGAACACAATAGGCAACTGGAAATTCAGAAGTCGTATTGCGCAACCGCTTGATGGAGGATATACTATGGAAAAAGAGAAAAAGCCTGGAGTATTATCCATTCTCAAATCTTTTGGAAGATTCAATGTGTTTCCCAGGCTCCAATTGTATTTCAGTTTGAAGGATGTCTTCTATTCACTTCTCTCGTCACCGAGTTCAGAAGAAGCAGAGCAATACGTCAAAGAAATTCAGTCGTATTGGAATACAAAAAAAGAAGTACTCGTAACCTACACAGTAAGAACGTCTTTAGACCTCCTTCTGCAGGCTTTGCAATTTCCAGCGGGCGATGAAGTGCTCATGAGCGCCATCAACATACTTGATATGGTAGAGATTGTTGAAAGGCATGGGCTGGTTCCCATTCCAATTGATGTAGATATCAATACACTTGCTCCCTCTCCGGAGAAATTGGAAAATCTTATTTCAGACAAATGCCGTATATTCATTATTGCTCATTTATGTGGTTCAGTCATAGATGTTTCCCCATACATTGAAATATGTAAGAAGCATGGGATATTAGTAGTGGAGGACTGCGCACAAGCTTTCTCTGCAAATAGGTACAATGGTGCAGAAGAAGCAGATGTCAGTTTTTTTAGCTTTGGGCCGATGAAATATAATACTGCTTTCGGGGGAGCATGCGCTATTATTCGAGATAAATCAATCGCCCAAAAGATGAAAGAGATCGAAAGGCACTATCCTTTGTTTGATGATTCCAGATTTATAAAACGGATATTTAAGTATGTGGTCCTTAAGGTGACCTTGATCCCCTGGATTTATTCAGTACTTCAGAACATCTCCAGGGTCCTCGGAAAGGAGGATGCGGAATCCCTCTTGTTTTCGCAAAGGCGTGTTCTCTGTAGAGGAGATATATTCTCACAGATCAGGTATCGGCCACCAAAGCGCATGATATCTCTTTTGAGACATAGACTTCGGACCAGCGGCGATTCCTGTTTTGAAAAACGCCAGAGAACAGCTAAGGTACTTATCAGCTTACTGAAGCCGGAAATAATCCGTCCGACGAGCCAAGCCAGAAATCACACATTTTGGGCTTTTCCTATCGTGCTTCCTAATGCCGAGGGAATATATGAAAGACTAAGGGAGAACGGCTTCGGGGCAACAAGAGCAATAAGCGGAGGCATTCAATTAATTGATCCTCATGGTAGCGTTGATACTTCTTTGGAGGTATTTCCTTTGAAGGCAGAGTACTTCATAAAGCATTTCATTGACATTCCTCTTCCAGAAGCGATATCTGAGAAGAGACTGAAGCAGATGGCTGAGATAATCAATTCATCTGTGGTTTAACTCCTTATTGAAAGATAGATCCTTAACGCCTACAATGAACAGGGCGACCCAGCACACGGGCGGAAGTTTGCCCCCCCCCCAGGGCCATGCTACACTTTTCCCATGGGGAGAATCTCAAAAATCCTTGCAGTTAATCTTGTGGTATTCTTTTTCATTGTTCTCTTATTGGAGATCGGCGCCCGACTGGTCACGCATTTCCATTGGGCGCCTCTCCATCCAGACGGGAAAAGTTTTCGCCTGGCCCAACCAAGCCCCTATCTCGACGCTAACTATTTTTCTAAAGAATTCGTGGAGGAGTCTTTTCGGCACCTTGCTTGGGTACCATCACGGGGAAACCAGGTAGTTCTTCCCAAAGACTTCTCTGGCAAGTACTTCCATGTTAAAGATGGCCTGCGCCGGACTACCGACCAGCCCGCCGACCAGAACCTGTCGCATATATTAATGTTCGGCGGATCTCTCATGTATGGGGCTGAAGTACCCGACGATATGACTATTGCCAGCCAATTGCAGCGTATAATAAACCAGTCAAATTGTCCCCCCTTTCTGGTATTAAATTACGGAGTGCAAGGGGTTAAAGCTTCGCAGGAATTTGCCCGGCTGCGAACCTTGAATTTAAAAAAAGGAGACATAGTAATTTTTTTTGATGGAGTGAATGATATCACTCAAGGCATTTTCCGTGGTGATCCCGATGGGTATCTGACGAAGCGAAGCATTTTCTTGAGAGCCATAATGAAACTCTCGGGGTATAGTCATTTGGTCAATTTGGTTTGGAATAACTGGCTTAACCGGATAATTCCCAGGCATCTCTTCGATCCCCAAAAGCGGTTACTCTTGGCCGAACGTACGGCCACCAACTACGAGTCGACGATTAGAGATGCCGCGGCCTATACTACCGCACAGGACGCCGCCTTTATTAATTTTCTTCAGCCCAGCTTGTCAACGTTAAAATCACAGTCCGATTATGAACATCAATTACAAAGTATCATCCAGCCAGGACTTGACTTGGCTTTCAGCGCGGGAAATGACTTGATGCGACAGGCTTCGACCCGGTTATCCAAGGGTGGGGTTCTCTCGATTGACGCCACAGGTATATTTGATGATCTCGGTGAGCCAGTTTATTTGGATTACTGCCACGTAAACCATACGGGGAATAAAGTAATTGTCGAATTGATTTTTAATACTCTCAAACAACAAGGCTTTTTAACAGCGCAGTCTGATAGATCGAATTAGGCGCAATCTGCCAACTTTTACAAAACATAATCCTCAATCTTCCCACTCCGGGATATAACGTGGCGCTGGCATAATCTTCTTTTTCTGCCTTGTTGGTCGAAGCTTTCTTTTGAGCAGGGTATGCAGAATGGGGACGAGCCACGAACGGCACTGGGTAAACCAGCCAGATCATCCGGACGGAACACCCCTTCTTCCTTTATCGGGTGACTTGTAACTGCTGAGCACCCTGCGCGCCCAGGTGGCCATCAAAACCCGGAGGGCCGTCCGGAAAGTGCCGAGCTGCTGCCAGGGGTAATTCGAGAAAATTTCAACCTAATTAATCAATTAACCAATTAACCATACTCCTTGACAGTGCTGAGTTGAGGAAGTATATTAGTTATAATAGGGATTAGTGGCACATGTGAGCAGGTCCATAAAGGAGGGCAAAAAGATGATTACGAGAAGGATATTCGTGGCTGGGTTTCGAATTTTCTTTTGTCTGGTTCTGGCATTCATAATAAATATGAGCTCAATCTTTACAACAATGGCAAGAGGAGAAGATACTGCCCGACAAGTTGCGAGCGAAGCATCGGGTCTCATAGCTGGGGCCAAAGGGCAAACAGAAACGTCATTTACTGGTACAAGGGGTCAAAATACAGACATGAGTAAAAGCGAAGTTAAATTGATCAATAATATACCGAAGCTTTTTGTAAGGGGGAAAGAGCTAAACACCGTTGTAGCCAATGTTTATTATATTCCCGACCCTAGTATGGAGAAGTTTGGTAATCAGCCAAAATACACCAGTGAAAAATGGCTCAGCAGAATGAAGTCAGTAATTGATGAGGCCTCCAGTAATAAGGTTAAAGCTCTTATGCTCAATGTTTGGTGGGGTGAATTAGATAAGTCAAAAGAGAGGCCGAGTGATATCAGTAATAATCTCGATTATTCCAATTTAGATAGAGTTATGGATTATGCATCCCAGAGAAATGTATATGTCATTTTGATTACCATGTTCGATCCATCTATCCCTGAGTGGTGGGCAAAAGAAAATAATGTCCCTCCTTTTGATGAAAGGAGGCGCTTGTGATTTATGCGAGACCGATTCTTATGGAAACGTCTATAATAACGTCAGCATGAACAACGATAAAGTGCATCAAGATTTTGGCAGGTTTATTGAAGCAATTATTAAAAGGTACAAAAACCATCCAGCTTTAATAGGATGGAGTATAGGGGTGGGGGCCACCGGAGAAGACAATTACGGCCCCAATTATATCTATTTGATGGGAATGGGGGGAGGAAAGAGAATAGAGAGGAAACCTTTGATGTTCACTGACTATTCTCCCTATTTTCACAGAAAGTTCAAAGAATGGATAACGGAGAAGTATAAGACTGATGAAGCGCTGCAACGGGCCTGGGCGGATAATTCCGTAACGCTGGCAAACTTAACGATTCCCAAGCCACAAGAAATGATTATCAATGCTCAATATTGGCTTCAGAATCACCGCATCGATTCGTTCCCGGACCCTTCTGAGGGATGGTGGAAAACAGATATAAACGTTTTGACGAAAAAAGGGCGTGACTTTTATGACTTTAGAAATTATATGCGGTCGGCTGACAGAAAATATTATGCCAAGCTCATAAAGAGAAATGATCCAGACCATATTTTGCTTTTTGTCGGCGGATTGAACGAGGAGATACTCGATGACCCTTCCCTATGTGACGGCATAACGGGCAATCCAAATTTGTATTTTGAGGCGGAAATGAATATAATCAATCGAGATTTTTACTACCATATGATATCTTTGGTAAAAAACGCGGTAAATCACAAAAAGTTAGTCATTATTACTGGAGAAAATAGGTCTGATGGCAGGCTTTATTTGGCTACCGGCAAATGGGAATCTGGGGGTCAGATAAAATACATTGAAACGTTTGGCAAGGCGGTGAAGTGCGCCAATGGCATGTTTGCTTATGTAGTTGATTTGCTTGATGTAAATTCACCAGCCCGGTGGATCCCGAGTTGGTTTTCTGTTGAGGCTAAATCAGCTGCCAAAAGAATCATCGACTATACCCCCACGAAAAATTGTTCTTGTGAGCTTATTAGCGAACTATATTTTGGCAATTCCTGTGGCAGTATTTATGCGGTGCCGGGCTGCGGGTTGCTGGAAAAGGCATATCGTTTCTTCTGCAACAAATGACTAGCAGAAATGAGATAATGCCCTTTACTATTCAATTTGTGTGCCGGACACTAATGATAGAAAATAATCTTCAACTAATTTTAGCGGCGGTAAGCGATGGATATTCTCTTCATTCATTCCATACACAATAACTCCAATCCGACCAAGCCCCTGGGCGGCCAAAATGATATCCCTTATGGCATTTCCTACCTGTCCGCCTTTTTAAATCAACATGGGCATAATGTTAAGCTGCTCGTTTTAAATAGAGCCAATAAAGAACTTATTCATAAATATGTGGATCGCCACTCGCCCTCAATAATTGGCTTCAGTCCGGTAGCCAGCGAGTATCCCTTCATAGCAAGGATAGCCCAAAGGGTAAAAGAGAGGCACCCGGATATTTTCTTATTGGCTGGCGGCCCACATATCACCCTAAATCCGGAAACCTGCATAACTGATGGGTTTGACGCAATTTGTGTGGGAGAAGGAGAACGCCCGCTCTTGGAACTGGTTCAGCAAATGGAAAAAGGACAGACACCGGCGGGCATTGCCAATCTGTGGATCAAACAGGACGGCACGGTGGAAAAAAATCCAACCCGCCCCTTTTTGCGTGATCTTGACGAGTTACCTTTCCCTGACCGGGAAATGTGGCAGGAATGGATCATGAATCCTTTTTCTACCATGTTAATCCTGCTGGGCCGGGGCTGCCCCTTTGATTGTACGTATTGTTGTAATCACGCCTTGCGGGAAATAGCTCCCGGGCCTTATGTCCGCCTCAGATCGCCCGCCAGTGCCATGCGCGAAATCGAGGAAACGAGTCATAGATTCCCCTGGCTCCGGGAGATCTTTTTAGAAGTCGAAACCTTTGGCATTGATGTAAAGTGGGCGATGGAGCTTGCCAAAAAACTGGCCGAATTCAATGCTGCCCGGGCAGAACCCATTGCCTTCGGGGCCAATCTCCGCATTACACCAAAGGCGGAATTGGATGAGTTCTTTGTGAGTTTGAAAAAGGGGAATTTCAAATACATTAAAATCGGCTTGGAATCCGGCAGCGAACAGGTTCGCCGCAAGATCCTCAAGCGTTTCGAATCGAATGCCGATATCATTAAAGCAGTGCGGCTGGCGAAAAAATATGGCATAGAAGTAGGCTTTTATAATATGATCGGTATTCCTGGAGAAACCCTGGCTGATTTTCGGGAAACCGTTAATCTGAATCGCCTCTGTTCGCCTGATTTCCATAGTACTGCCATATTCTTTCCCTATCCCGGCACCGCGTTATACGCCTTGTGTCGTGAGTGGGGTTTGGTGGACAAACCCCTGGATCCTGATCGGGAAAGAGAACGCGCTACCCTGGACCTCCCCGGCTTTCCGAAACGGCAGATTCAGCATAGCTATATCTGGTTTGACTACCATGTTTACCGGGGGCATAAGCCAATTTACCGATTATTGCCGGGAGTTTTGGGGCGCTGGCTCCGGGCTAATTTCCCCACCGATAGGTTTTATCTTCTGACCATCTTTGGCTATCTCAGGTGGCTGAAGAGCTCCCTAAACAATCTCTTGAGGCCGAAACAGGCCATCTGCTGTAAGCCATAGCTTTAGGGAGATTTAGAGATGGCGGGGGAAGGCCGGGGACCGAATCAATAAGAGAGAAACGTCGCGGTTTCCGGGGCAAGATCCAGAAAAATTGGACAAGAAAGGCTGCTCTTCCCTTAGCTTAAGACCAAGGAGCGCGAGGCTCACGGTGGGTTAACCGTTGCCGGAGATGAGGATCGGGTGAGATAGCGGACTCCGTTGATGGTGGCCACGGCGAAGCCAAGCAAGACCCACATTTCATAAATATGGTACAAATGATCTCCCAATCCCGCCGTGGCAAAAACCATGAGCGCACTACAAGCGCCCACGACAAATATTTTAAACCTGGGATCCGGACAGCTGCGCAAAGCCCAGCGCAGTTCCAGGACCAGGTTGATGATGATCCATCCCATTAAAATCAGGCTGAGAAAACCATAGCCATGATCCGTGAGAAAAGAGAAGTAGAAACTGGGTGAGTGAATAACCCATGAGGTGGGGTCCAAACCCCGCATGATACCACCCGCTCCCGCCCCTAAACCTCCGGTCTCCCAAATGCGCGTCAGGGCGTAATACATGTGATCCCGACGTCCTTGCGCGGCCGAAAACCGGTAGCCCCGCACTGTATATTCTTGACTGAGAGTCCTGGCCAAAAGTTCGTTAAGATCATAAAAGATGCCTAACATGGCGATGAGGGCCAGCAGGACGGCCAGTGCTGACAACAACATGGTGAAATGTTTCCGGATGCTGATCTGACGCCACTGGGGCTGGAGATAAACAAAGGTCAGCCAGCCAAAGAAGAGCCCCATCACTTCTAATCGGGAAATGGTGAGGAGATGGATAAAGAGCATCCCTAATACGCTGATAAATATGAGCCTGCGGGACCAACGGCGGGTTCGGGTGTACATCAGCGCCAAGCCGCAGAAGATAGAAAGGTTCATGACGCCGGCGATTGCCTTGGCGGCCACCATGGTACCGCCCAAAGAGGCCCGGGACCCAGTGAATTGCGAGATGGTTAGCGAAAGGTAAACATTGTCAAAAAGTTGCTGTCTTATACTGTAACCAAAAAAGAACGTCGCAATAGTGGTGACGATGGTCAGGCTTCCCAACCAAAACCAAAGCCAGAAGAGTCTCTCGGTCTGCCGCGGCGTGGTATGGAGGACGCTGATTAATAAAAAACAGACATAACTAAAGGTATTGGTCAGAACTATATTTACCCCGTCAAACCACCACTGACTCCATAGTAAGGCAATTACTCCAGAAAGCCAAAATATTGCTAAGGGAAGGTCAAGGGTCGTGGCTTGGTAGGGTGGAACTAGCCCGGCGGCTCGAGCCGCGCACCAACAGAGTAACCCCAGGAATGCCGTAAAATTAAAGAGCGAAAGTGGCCAGCCAAACTGGTGATACGTATATTGGATGTTTATGCAGCAGAAACCCATAAGCACTGTGGTGAGAACCAAGGCAATATAGGGGCGGATCAAGATCAGACAAACCAGGAGAAGAGAGAGCAATAAGGCGAGAGCAGGCAGCGGCCACATGAGGTTTAACCAGCCCAGAAACATCAGGAGGAAAGTGCCCAGCCATTGATTCCAGGTCCACTTACCCCAGAGGCGGGGGCGGGTTTGCCAGGGAGCGGAAATTTCCATGAACGTGATAACTTATCTTTTTTATTTGGGATCAGCGTCAGGTTAAGGTATCCACTGCCAATTTGGCCGGGCCGGACGGGCATCAATCACCAACCTCCGAGCTGGCATAAGCCGGAGCCTGCGCCAGAGGCTCAGGGCGACCTGATCAGTCTTTTCCCCCGGCAACCCGCTAGGGCCTCCTGCCCAACCTAAACTTGGCTTGCCCTTTTTCTATTAGGGCGACGAGGCGTTGGACTGGCGGCCAGGCCATTACCGTTGCAATTACCGGAGAGACCAGGGGCCAGAGCTCGAACTTTTGCACCCGGTTGAGTACCAGCCCTTCGACCCGGCTGTGGCAGCGCTGGATCTGCTCCAGGCCTCGCGCCACCTGGGTCCGGGGAATTTGATGGGCGGCCACGACCATCAGCGTGTGCTCCCCCAGAGCCGCCAAAGGCGCCCCTTCCCCTTCCCCCACTGCCGGCAAGTCCAGGAGCAGGACCTCATAGTCGGTTTTTATGGCTGCCAGCCAGCCGGCCAGGCTCGCCGGATCCAGCTGGGCCCAGGGAATTCCCTCGGCCTGGCCGTTGGGTAACAGATACAACTCCCCGGGCCCCACCTGGTGCACGCATTCGCTCAGAGCAGCAGTTCCCTGGAGCACCTCGCGCACCCCTTTGCCGGGAGGTTGTTGCCACAGCATGGCCAAGGTGGGGTGGGAAAAATTTAGATCTACCAGGAGCACCCGCAGGCCCCGCAAGGCCAGAGCCCAGCCCAGACTCGCGGCCACCAGGGATTTCCCCTCCCCGGCCCTGGCGCTGGTAATGGCCCAAGTACCCGCCAGAGTTCCCTGACCTGCGGGTTTGAGCATGTCTGGGAGGGCCCAGATGGCCTGGGCCCAGGGAGTGTGGCTCACCACCCATTCTAGGGAATAAGCCTTTATCTCCGGTAATTTCGGTAAACTGGCCAGGACCGGAAGGTGTAAAAAGGCCTCGGCTTCCCTGGGTTCTGACAACGAATCATCCAGGTATTCCTGGAAGAAAATCACCGCCAATCCTAATAAGAGGCTGAAGAAAAAGGAAACAATTACCAGCAGCTTGCGCTTGGGAAACCACCGATATTTGACGATGTGGCTTTTGAGGGTCGGGACTACGGCCCTCTCCACCACCGTGGCATTGGAGAGGTCCATTTCGCTGGCCAGTCTGGCTAATTGCTCCTGACTCATAAGACTACTCAGAGAACTGGCCAGCGTGGAGACCTGCCGGACCAGGGGATCCATGGCCGCTTCTTTGCGGGTGAGATCATCCAATTCTTCTTGGCGGTTGAGGATTTGCTGGTTTAGGAATTGCTGGCGGGAGGTCCGGACCGCGAGGCTAATTTCATTATCTCCCAGGGTCTGTAACTGTAAATCATAGTAATTATTGCGCTGGGTAGATTCCCCATAAAAAAGCGTGGCGACTTGTTTCTTATACTCTTCCTTTAATTTCCCCAGCGAGGCCCGAATCTGCCGGGCATTCAGATGTTCAGGAGTCACCTTGGCCTCGGTGCTTGCCAGATTGGCCTCCATATCCATAAGTCTTTCACGGAGAAACGCGAGAGTGGGGTTAGTTCGATATTCCTGAGAGGATTTACGAAATTCAGGAATTTTCTTTAACTTGGCCATTAGTTGCTCAATCCGCTTTTCCGAATCCCCCAGTTCCCTCTCATTGCTGTCCCGTTCATCTTTCAGGTTGGTAAGGCTGGTAAGCAGTTTTTCTCGAAAATATGAGATGTTACTGACATGATTCTTTACCTTGTACTCCGCCAAGGCCTCTTCGGCCTGCCGCAGCCGGCCCGAGACTTTGGGAAGGTTCTCCTGAATAAAGCGGTAAGCATGCTTGGCGGTGGTTTGGATGTTGTTGTTGTATAAATCGACAAAGGCTGCGGCTACCCGGTTGGCGATCTCCGCCGCCTCCTGCGGGGAGCTGGAGAAACCCTGGATCTGAAGTAATTGGGTGGTTTGCACCACGCTGACCTTGACGCCGATCTTTTTACTTATCAAGGCCAGGGAGCTGGGGTTGAGAAACTCTGGGGCGGAGTGAGGCTGTCCGTCTTTCTTTTTCAACCCCATCTCGTCAATAACTTTTTGGATGAGGGAAAGATTCTTGATCAGGGCCAACTGGCCATACATGACCAGATCGGTGCCGATCATCCCTAGTCCCGCCAGGTCGCTGGGCAAGTTACTGCTGACAATATTTAATTTAGGGTCGGTGGTTTTAATCCACACATTGCTGTAAAACATGTAAACCGGTGTGGTAATTAAACTGCCGATAATGGCCACCGCGACGATGACGCCGATGATCCATAATAGGGTGCGGTGTCTTTTGAGAATGATTTGCCAGTACCGTCTCAATTCCATGGTCTTGCCATCGCCTCTCTTTTCGTTAACAGCCGGACATTTATAGAGAAATCGACCTAATTACGACGAACCCTACTTCGAACTGCTTCCCGAACTTGAAGACGAGGTGGTGCTGCTGGTTCCTCCCGTCGAGGTGCTGATGGCCAGCCCGGTTGTCGGCATTTTACCCTCAATGGCATTGATAAACTGCGGCCACAGGACCACCGCCTGTTCGATGGTCAAGAAAGTTTGGGCAATGGTCTGCAAGTGTGCCAAAAATCTTTCGAATTGGATGATCCCCCGGGGGGAGACATACACCAGGTCTCCCGCCTGCAAATAAATTTCCGGCACCTTACTGCCATCCTGAAATAACTCCCCGGTGTTTACAGTATAGACATAATGCTTGTTCTCAGCCTTTCTAACCAGCGCCACATTCTTGCGGTTGGCGGCCAGGGTAAACCAGCCGACCTTGGTGATGGCCTCCAGCACCGTCAGGGGGCGGCGGTACGTCACGATCCCCGGATTGGACACCTCGCCGAACACATAGACCTGCTGCCGGCCGGTGGTGGTGGTAAATTCGACTTGAGGATCCACGATATATTTCTTCAAGCGAGCGGTGAGGAGTTCCCTGGCCTTGGGCAGGCTCTGGCCGGCGACTTTGAGGGGACCCACCATGGGGAACGTTATTTCCCCGGAATTATCAATGTACGCGGTCTTTTTGAGATCATCAAAGCCCCAGACCTGGATGGTCACTTCATCGCCAACCTCCAGGACATAGGCCGCGGTGGTCCTCACCTGGGTATTATCCTGACTGTCAGGGAGCTTGCTTGGGATTCTCAAGCTTGGGTGTGGAACGCGGAATGGTACAGCTTACTAAAGACGGCAAAAAAACGATGAGGGTCAGGTAAGCCAGGATTTTTCTCTTCGTCGTATCTTCTCGTCTCTTCACCTTTTCACCTCGCGTCATTGGGCCTTGCGGCGCCAGGCCCAATATTTACTGAGCTTGCCCCATGGTCTCTTTGAGCAGCGCCAGATCTTGTCTGGTAAGGACTCGGCCTATGACCAGCAAGAGGGGATAGAAGACCATGGCCAAACCGATTCCCACCGCCAGAAAGGTCCTGGAGGGCATGATCTGCCAGGAAGCCAGGAAGCTATACGCATAGAGGCCGCCACCCAGGAGCAATCCCAGAGGGACCACCCGGCCGGTAATTTTCACTAAGGAAAAGCCTCCCACGAAGTAGTAGGCCAAGACCAGGGAGACCAGAAAGAGGGTGCCGTAGGCGACAATATTTGAATAACAAGCGCCTAGATATCCATAAGTGGGGACTAACAGCAGATCCAGGACCAGATCAACCCCCAGGGCCATTACATGGATTACCGGGACGACCCATACCTTTTTGATGGAAATTAACACCGCGGTTAATACCGGCTCAAAAAAGGCGAACAGGAGACACCAAGAGAGCAGGGCCATGGCCGGTTTGGCCGGGGCAAATTGTTTTCCCAGCAGGGGCACCATGAGATGCGGGCCCAAAATGATAGACCCGGCCGCCAGCGGGATGACAATAATCAGCAAGATTTTCAGGCATTGCTCCAGGGTGGGCCGGAATTGGGAAATGCTATGCTGGGCCAGGCGGGCGAAGGCGGGAGAAAAGGCAATGGCAATAGCCGCGGAGATCATGCAGACTTTGGCGATAATTTTATAGGGGGCTTCGAAATAAGCGATTTCCGCGGGGTCCCGGTAGATCCGCAGGATGTAGACGTCCACCCGGAAGAAGTATTCCATGATGGCCATGGAGATGGCCATGGGCCAGGCGGCCTTAAACCAGAACCACAAGAGATCAGGGCGCCAGACTAAATGCGGGTGCAAAAAATTGTCGCGCACGATTAAGATCGAGGCTAAGAGCGTCAGAAAGTTGAGTATTCCAAAGGCAATAAAAACTGCCAGAAAACCCAAATCAAAATAACTGATCCCCACCAACAGGGCCAAGGACAGGGCGCGGTCGGCCGTATACAGGTAAGTTTCAATTTCCATGCGTTCGAACGCGACAAAGACCTCGCCAAAAATCCGACAGAGCAGCAGACTCAATTCTGACAAGAGGCAGATCAGGAGCGCCAGTTGCTGCAGGCGGCTCAAGCCTAAATAAGGTAACATGCCCAAGGTGGACAGCAGGGCGATGACGGCCAGGATCATCCGGAAGGCCAGGCCGGAACCGAAGTAGTCGCTCCCGGCGGCCTTTCTTACCGCCAATTCGCGCACCATGATGGGGTGCATGCCGAAATTGATGAGGGGGATAAAGACGTACACGAGGGAGACGATAAATACATAATCGCCATAGAGAGAAGGCCCAAAATAACGGGCCAGAATGGCCATGGAGAGGAAGGCGTAGATGACGTCGCCGCCCCGGAAGAGCAGCATGGCCACGAAATTTTTAGCCAATCGCCAGAGAGGATTCATGGACCCGTCTACCAGCCTTCAAGGTTGAGGAAAACCTTCTTGACCCGGGTTTGTCTGTCCGGCCTTCCCCTGCCGCAGCCAGGAGCATGCCTTGACCAACTCCCCCAAGAGTCTTTGTCGCGTCTAACCACAAATTTTTATTATAAACCACTCAGGGCGGGCTGACCACAGTCCGCCGCCAGGTTGCGAAAATTAAACCAGCCCCACGCGGCCAGGATAACTAAGAAAGGCATGAGGGGTAAACGATAGCGGGGCGCGGCGCCAATAGCCGCCAGGGCTAGCCAATACCCTATGAGCGCCAGGATGAGAAATAATCGGAAAAAATTGCGCGTGCGCCAAAGGGCCGCAACTCCCAAGATGGCCAGCCCGTAAACCCACAGATCATAGAGAATTAATGGCAGGGCGGCGGCGGCCCACCAGGCCCAATATTTTCCGAAATACCGAGACAAGGCCGGGCGCAGCCCTTCCCGGAATACCGCCCCTAATGCTCCTTTTCCTTCTTGAGTAAGGCCCAGTAATTCGTAGAAGCCCGGGACATCGGGGATGAAGAGAATGGCCATTCCTTTGAAATAATACCAGATAAAGAGTCCGGGGTGATCCTTAATAACCCCGAGACTCCAGTTACGGAAGTAGGCGGCTTTTTCCGGCTCTGAAGGATTCTTAAATCCCTCTTGGGCCATTTGGGCTACCAATTCGTCCTCAAGCTCTTGATACACCTGCCAGCTGGAAATGTTTCCTTCGGGATTGCGGACCCTGGCGACAATATGAGACGTAATAGTAGCTAATAAATCATGATCGGCACAGCTAGAAATTAAAACCCGGTGAAAAAAATGGTAATTGCGCACCGCCCAGATTGAAGGGGGCAAGATCATGACGGCGATAAATATGGCGACGTAAGGAAAACTGGGAGCCAACTTCCGGGTTAAAGGGGCCCTAACCTGGAGCCGGTCTTGGGCAGATCCTTCCTGCCACGCCTGCCACCCCCCAACGTAGCCTCCAATAATCCACAACGCCAAGAGGAACACCGGAAAGTAGATCCCCACCGGACGGGTGAGGGTGGCGAGCCCAATGAGGAGACCGCCAAGCGCCGCCCAGAGCCACGTTTTTCTCTTTCCCGGCTCAGCCATGACCAGGAGAAAGAAGAAATAAACCCCGCTGAGAATGAACAGGATGAACAGGCTTTCGGTCATCAATTCATGGGTATAGGTAAGGCCCAGGGGGTCCAGGGCTGCCAGCAGCCCGGCCCGCCAGGCTGCCTCAGGCCGAAGCAGTCTGGCCGTGAGTAACATAACCAGCCACACGATGGCCAGACTCAAGAGGCTTTGCACCACCACCGCCACGAAAGGGGTGCCGCCGACGCTATAGAGCAATGCCAGGAAGGCCGGATAGACGGGCGTCCGGAAGACCTCCGGAATTAACGTAACTTCTTTGCCTTCCTCCACTTCCCAGGGGGGAACCACCGGTTTATGGATGGCCTCCGGTGACATTTCGGCTCGGCCGAAGGTTTGGTAATAGAGGAGATTCTGGGCTAATTGATGGTAATCCCAGCTGTCGTCCTTGGCAAATATCCCGTTCGGATAAATAGCCAGATAACTTAAGAGTAACAAGCGAATTATGATGGCTAGTCCCAGAATGGCCCGGATCCTGGAATCAAGACATAAAATTTTCCATAAACCACCTGACATTATGCGGCCCTTGCCAGATAATTCCGGATGCGCTGAAAATCAGCGGTTAACAGGGCGCGAATCCCCTTATAAAGGACAATCAGCCCATCTCCCAACCGTTGTAGGCCCCGGAAGAATTTGTGCAGCTGGTCGACCTCCAGGGTCTGCACGAGGTGCGGCCGGGCCAGAAGCCGCACCAACCAGCGAGGGAAATACGAAAAACCCGCCAGATACATTAATAAATTGACATAGGAGCCTTCTGGCGTATGCAAGTGCTTATTATAAATCAAGCGGCGCTCGTCTTCCTTATCGCGAATAAGCCCAACCAGAACTGCACGATCATATAGTTCCGTGCCTGGAAAAAGTATTAAGGAGGCCCTCTTGAGCCAGAAAGGCCGGGGCAGAGTTAATACCAGGTCCAGGGTTTTCAGTACCTCAGCCGTGGTCTCCCAGGGGTTATCCAGGATCACATGGTAACAAGGAGGGTAGATTTTCGGCCAGTAACGATGAATAATATGGGCAGCCTGCAAGATCTTTTCAGGTTTAATCTCTCTTTTGTAAATAGCCATTCCGGTCTGGCTGACGGACTGAATGCCCATTTCCACGAAGGCCAGGCCGGCATCTACCAGGGCCTCCATTTTCTCCGGAGTGGTGGTGGTGGGGCTGGCCTGAATGTGAAAGGGGAGATTTATTTCCCTCTTGTAAAGCTGGCAAAAGTGTCTGATATCTTTAAGTGATCGGGCCATGAAGGTATCGTCAAATAAAAAGATACTTTCTATAAAAGGTAATTCCCACCTTACCCATTTAAGTTCAGCAATCACATGTTCGGCGCGGCGAAATCGTAAATAACGCTCCCCCTTATACATGAGGGCCAAGGTACGCTCGGCGCAGAAGGTGCAATGGTGCGGGCAGCCCCGGCTGGTCATGGTTTTATAAGAAATGGTGCGGCGATAGGAATCACTAAAAGTCCCCTCTAACGCGGGTTCCCGAGGAAAATTGTGCATGAGCAATTCTTTGCTTAAGGGTTTGATCTGTCTCTCTTTATTACAATAAATGTAGTGGTCCTCCAGTCCGAAATCGTAAAAGGGGAGCTGATCCAAGTCCTGAAGCAAAGGCCGCAGGGGATTGCGGATGATTTGGGACCCTTTGTTGAACCAGATATTGCGAATGTCGTAAATGTCCTGGCTAGCCGCCATCTTTTCCACCAGTTCCAGCAGAGCTTCTTCGCCTTCACCCACTAAAGCCATGTCCGCATAGTGGAGGGATTCTTCCGGACGCACAGTGGGATGGATCCCCCCCCAAATAATGGGGATTCTTAGAGATTTCTTCACATATTCCGTTATTTGCCGGGATCGGTCAAAATAATGCGTCATTAAAGAGAGGCCAATCAGTTCCGACCCGCGGCAAAGTTCTGCCACTTCCTCCAATACTCTTGTTTTATATTGATAAGTATAGTCCTGACGATATTTAAGACGCTCCACCCCTTCCGGTAGCAAGATCACCCGCACGGCATGGCCATGGGCCTTTAAATAAGCCGACAGGGCCCGCACCCCAAAAGCCGAGATATCCAGAGGAGTTGGGGAAATTAGAGCTATCTTCACCCTTTACCTCGTTGTGGGTTTGGGGTGATATAGAACGTTAGACCTGATAGGTTGGAGGGCATGCTGAAGGCTCTGTATAATTATGAAGGAAGTAATTTTCTTATAAGAATTGCTGGCTGATAGCCTACTACGAACGCTTGCTTTTTGGACATAATTTGGATAAGGAAAAATATACATAATTGATTTGGCATGTCAACTTTAAATGAGATGTTCTTCCCTATCCCCTCCTGATAAACATTGTGATTTTGCAAGGTTAGCGGGGGAGAGGAAATAATGCTACTGGCCTGCCTCTACGCTGCGGACGTACTTTCTTTATTTTCCTGATAATTATGCAGAAAATGTACCATCATAGGCGGAAAGGGCCAATAAAGTGAGAAAAAAATAAAATTATATCTTGTCCGTTAGAGGAATGGCAACCTGTGCTTAAGATTAGTCCCCTCCCATCTCCATTGGGACCAACTTGCTTGCTGGCTTTTTTTCTAACGAGGGGGAAAATATTCCCCCATAAATGGTGGGGCTATTCTTGCTTCCAGGGACACTCTCCGGCGTTGCCCCGGTGATGCCAATCCTTGTCCAGAAAAATTATTGACTCCAGGAGGGCGCTGGAAACTGCCGACTCTGGCGACCACAGATCGAGTTATTGGAGGAGACTGTCGAAAAATGGACCAGAAAAGTGCTCCGGTGGGGTAAAGTATCAGGTTAAGGGACGATCGCAGCCCTGCCTATTAGAAAAAAAGCAGCCAGCCACCCAAAAAGCTTCCAAATTTTTGTTAATGTGATATTTTTCACTTTGTTCTGATGCATCTATCAGTATCAAGGAGGTCTGCCGATGGAAGTGCGCACCATCCTTTGGCCCACCGATTTATCTAAAAATTCGATCAAGGCCGCCAGACACGTAGAATCCCTCGCGGAGAAATACCAGGCGAAAGTCATTGTGCTCTACGTTGGGGTGGACATGCTGTCCCATTTCCCCGCCTGGGGCAGCTATCCCAGTGAAGAGCAACTCCGTCATTTCCAGGATTATGAAGTCAAACATGCCAAGGAACGGCTGGAGGCGGTTTGCGAAAAAGAATTGAAAAGATGCCCCAACCTTGCAAATCCAGTTGGTGCAGGGGGATGCGGCCACCGAAATTTTGAAGACGATTAAACAGGAGAACGCAGACTTGGTGGTCCTCACCACCCACGGGCGGGGCCACGACGAGATCGACCAGGTGAGCGCCGAATTCGGCGGGGTGGCCAGGAAAGTGATGGCCAACTCCCCGGTCCCCGTGCACCTGGTCAATCCTTTTAAAATGTAAGCGCCTATCTACATAGGGTTCTGGGGAAGGGAGGTTCGGGCGGAACCCAAGAAAGAGGCAACGCCAGCCTTCGTTAATTGCCAGCCCTGCGGCTTACCCGGCATCACCTGGATAAAAAACGCCGGCCTGATCTCAGGCCGGCGTTTTAAGCTAAGGGGAAAAACCGGTTAAACTTCGGTTACGGTAATCGCTTCGGTGGGGCAGACCTCTATGCAGCTCTCGCAACCCAGGCATTCCTCCTCATTAACTGGGACTGACTTTTCTTCCTTCATTTCGAAGACGCCCGTCGGACAAACGTTGACGCATTCTTCATCACCGGTGCACTTGTCAGGATCAACTTCCACCCGCCACGCCATTAATTTTTACCTCCCTTGATACGCTCAATATATTAAAAGTTCGCCTGAAACCCAGGTAGGCGTTTTTAACGCGTCTTTTTAGGTTTCTCCGCCCTAGACCCCCACCTCTTCTTTAACGGACACCGCCACCTTGTAAAGGATGGTGAGAATCAAGAAGCCTATGGCCCAGACCCCCAGGGTGATCATCGCCTCCGGCGCAGTGGGCCAATACTCGGTGATTCTGTCCAGAGGGTTGGGAATAAAACCGCCGGTGATCAGCCCCAGTCCCTTGTCAATCCAGGTGCTGAGCACCACCATGGCGCAGCCCAGGGCCAGGGTTCTTTCATTCCGGCGGAAGCTGGGAATGACCATGAGAATACTTGCCGTTATCATCACGACGATGGAAGTCCACATCCAGGGGACCAGTTTGCCGTACTGGCCGATACCCGTAAAGAGATACTTGAAGTGCAACATGTGGTCGGGGATCTGGCTGTAAAAGACCGTAAAAATTTCGCAGAAGAAGAAAAATACGTTGATCAGTATGGCATAAGTGACGATCTTGGCCAGGGTTTGAATCTGCTCCTTGCCGGGATCGAATTTGGTGTACTTCCTCACCAGCAAGGCTAACAGGACGAGCAGGGCCGGGCCGGAAGCAAAGGCCGAGGAGAGAAAGCGGGGGGCCAAAATGGCGGTGAGCCAGTAGCCCCGCCCCGGCAGCCCGGCGTACAAGAACGCGGTCACCGTGTGGATACTGGGCGCCCAGGGGATGGACAGATAAATGAGCGGCTTCACCCACTTGGGCGGCGCCACTTCATGACGCTCCGCCTCCAGAACCACCCACCCGATGACGATATTGAGAAGAAGATAAACATTCAAGACAAGCATGTCCCAAAACATGACGGAATTGAGAGTGGGGTATTTAAGGACATTTAGGACCCGGTCCGGTCTGCCCATGTCCACAAAGATGAACAAGACGCACATGGTCACCGCGGCTACGGCCAGAAACTCTCCCAAAATGGTAATTCTGCCAAAGGCCTTGTAGTTATGCAGGTAGTATGGCAAGACCACCATGACCGCGGAGGCGGCCACCCCGACCAGGTAGGTGAACTGGGCAATATAAAAACCCCATGAGACGTCTCGGCCCATGCCCGTAATTCCCAAGCCGAAGGTCAATTGTCGGAGGTAAACCAGAAAAGCTACCCCGATAATGGCCAGGAGAACGGCCAACAACCCGTAGTATTTTTTACTTCCTACTAAGGCATTTTCAAGCATGGCTACCTCACACGACGATATAGTAAACTTGGGGATTCGTGCCAAGATGGGCTTTCCGGCGAATGGTAAAGTTGGTCCGGAGAAGTTCTCTTAGTTTGGATTTGGCGTCTGTCAGGTCGCCAAAGGCCAGGGCCCCCTTGGAAGCCTCCACGCACGCGGGGATTAGGCCCCTTTCCAGCCTCTCGGCGCAGAAATTGCACTTTTCCACCACCCCGATCTCTCTGGTGGGGAATTCTTGATAAACCTGCCGGATGTAAGGCCGGGGGTCTCTCCAGTTGAAGCTTCTGGCGGAAAAGGGGCAGCCCGCCATGCAGAACCGGCAGCCGATGCAGCGATGCATGTCCATCATGACGATGCCGTCCTCCCGGCGGAAAGTGGCCTGGGTGGGGCACACCCGCACACACGGAGGATTGTCGCAATGATTGCACAACAGGAGAAAGGGCAGGTGCTCGATCCGCTCCAGGACGTTTTGGTGTTCTTCCCCGGGGAAGGCGTTTTCAAAATGGTCGGTCCAGATCCATTTGACCATCCATCTGGTCTTATGGTCCGGATCCACAGCATCTTTGGAGTCGATGGGATGGTCAAAGTCGGGAACATTGTGGACCAGGTGGCAGGCCGCGATGCACTTCTTGGCCGTCTGCTCGTCCAGTTTCCTCATGTCCACCACCATGGCCCAGCGTTTGGCCACCAGAGGTTGTCCGGCGGGCATGAGTTGCGCCTCCAGCTGGCCTGGAAAGAGCAGTTCAAAACCGGCCTTACCTGCAAGTCCCATCAACGTGGAGAGTCCGGCTATCCTGATAAATTCTCTTCTGTTGATACTCATCACTTCGCCTCCGCCAGCGCTACCTTCGCCACCTTCTGCTCCCTATCGAGATGGCAGCCCCAACAAGTGGGCGCTACCGCAACATAATTGTGGCATTGATCGCAAAATTGACTCCTATTGGAGTGACATTCCATGCAGGTATTGGAAAGGCTGGCATTATATTTCTTGCCATCGGGCGCGATAAATTCTCGGTTGCCCGTACGGACTACCTGCTCCCGCCAATCAATTAGCAACTGCATGTGGTTGGCCCGCATGAAGGGCGTCGGCATCACGCACTTCTTCTCATTCAATTTCAGGATGACGGGAGTGTCCAGTTTCCGTTCCGGTGCTGGCACCATCCTCCCCAAATTTTTCCAGAAGGGGAGGGTAACCACCGCGAAGAAGATGATTAACCCGCTGATGATGTATTTTGCATCATAGATCTTCTTCGCTACCTTGGGACGCTCTCCAAAGACCCCGAATTCATTAAGGTATTTATCAGCCATGTTATTCCTCTTCCTCCACGGCTTCCTCCACTCCTACCAGGTCGCGATCCCTGAGGTCAGTGGTGCGCTCGATTTCGTCCGGAAAGACCAGGGCGTTCCCCACCAGCTCGCTGATGCCGGTGACCTCCACTTCCGGGACCCAGTAATTTAACAGAGTGGGTAAAACTGCTCTATCAATGGCGCAGATGCAGCCCAGGTGGTTCACTCCATGTTTCTCATGCGCGTACCTGACCGCGTTGGCCCTGGGTAAGCCGCCCCTTAATCTGGTTTCCAGATATTCGTCGGCGTTAAAGCCGCTGCCACTGCCGCAGCAAAAGGTCTTTTCCCTGATGGTGTTGGGGGGCATTTCAACGAAATGCCCCGGGGGCAGAACATTTTGGATGATATAGCGCGGTTCCTCAAAAATCCCCATGCCTCGGCTGGTGTTACAGGAATCGTGGAAGGTCAGCTTGATATGGGCATTTCTCATGGGATCCAGTTTCAGTTTCCCGTGTCTGATAAGGTCCGCGGTAAATTCAGAGATGTGCACCATCCGCGTGGCGGCGGCATTCTCAAAAACCGTACCGGTGACGGGGGATTTGGGCACCTCCAGGAAATCGCCCGGCCCGTTCCAGGTGTCCATGTACTGGTTGAGGATCCGCCACATGTGGCCGCATTCGCCGCCAATGATCCACTTTACCCCCAACCGCTTGGCTTCGGCGTAGATCTTGGCGTTGAGCCTTTTGCCCATCTCATGGGACATAAAGAAACCGAAGTTGCCCCCCTCACCGGCGTAAGTGCTGATGGTATAATCAAGTCCGATATGGGTGAAAATCAACATATAACCCATAAAGGTGTAAGTGCCGGGGTCGGCAAAATAATCACCCGAAGGAGCCACAAAAAGGATCTCTGCGCCCTTGCGGTTATAGGTTATCGGCGTGGAGACGCCCGTTACCCGCTCATTTTCCTCCGCGAAGAAATCGATCATATCCTTCATGGCCTGAGGGGTGGCGCCGATGTGGCTTCCTTTATCGTAGCATTGGGCCACCGAGGCCAGGGTCCACTCGATATTGACGCCCACCGAACTGAGGAGCTCCCGCCCCAGGATGGTCAGCTCCGCCATATCGATGCCATAAGGGCAGAAAAGGGAGCAGCGCCGGCATTCCGTGCACTGGTATAAATAAAAGAACCACTCCTTCAGCACGTCTTCCGTGAGGTCCCGGGCTCCGGCCAGTTCCCCCAGGATCCTCCCGGCCCGTTTGAAATACCTTTTATATACCGATCTCATCAACTCCGCCCGGAGAACCGGCATATTCTTGGGATCTCCCGTGCCCAGGAAGAAATGGCATTTGTCGGCGCAAGCACCGCAGCGCACGCAGATGTCAAAAAAGAGCTTGAGGGACCGGAACCGCTCCAGGCGGTCCTCCATCCCTTGCAAAATTATCTCTTTCCAGTTGGGGGGGAGATGCCAATCCTCATCGGTTACATGCCAGACCCTAGGGTAAGGGTAGCCGATCCATTCCATCCATTTGGGAGCGGCTGGATTACAATAATTGCCCGGCCGGAATTCAGGCTTGACGTCCATCCACCCTTTCTCAGGGGGTCTATAACTTATCCCAGGTAGCAATTCTGCCGGTTTCGGAACCTTGGCCATTGTTACTCCTTTTCTTCTTCAACTGGGGTGCCAGTCTCTACTGTTTCTTCAATTTCTTCTTCTTCAGTCTCTGGCATTTTTTCCACTGGCAGGTCTACCGCTACCATCGCCTCCCGGAATCTATCCTCGTATTCCTCATAAGAATGGAACTTCACCGGGTAATTCCAGGGATTGACATGCCTGACCCAGCGGCTGTTGGACGCCAGATTGCGAGTGGGACTTAAGAAGACTCCCGGCGCATGCATCAGCTTGCTGAAAGGAAAATAGGCGAAAAGCACGCTGACCAGAAACAGATGGACGTAAAAGATGGGATCGATTCCCGCCGGCACCTTGGGGTGGAAGGTGACCAGGCCCAGGGCTAACTCTTTTACTGCCACAATGTCCACCTTGTAGATATATCGCATCAGGATCCCGGAGGTGGCGATGCCCAGGATGAGAAAGAGCGGGAAGTAATCCGCGGCCAGGGAGATATAACGCAAGGTTGGGTTGGTAATCCGGCGGGCCAGAAGATAGAGCCCGGCCAGTACCAGGACGATGCCGCTCAGGTACACCACGGGCACAAAGAACTGCAAAAATCCATCGGTTTTATCCAGCAGAAGCACAAAGCCGGGCACGGGCTCGGTGAAAAACCTGAGGTGCCGGAGCAGGATGACGAGAAAGGCGTAGTGGAAGGCTATGGCTCCCAACCAGAGCCACTTGTAGGACCAGTGAACCAGCCGGGCGGCCTCCGGGTCTTCCGGGTCTCTTTTCAGTTCGGTCCGTAGATTCCGGAAAAGGGTCCGGAAAGCCAGGACCTCCAGGGCCATGCGGCCCACCACGTGGCCGGTGTTTTCGGGGTTGTCAAATTTTTCTCCCAGGGTCTTCTTGATCCAGGGGAGAGATTTGTTCTGGGCGGCGGTGGTGGGGATGCGGAAAGGCACCGGCGAACGGGCCCATTTGATTATGCGGTAAATTAGCCCTTCCACGAAAATAAGCGCGGCCAGATAGGGAACCACGACCCCAAAAAGGAGCTGCAAGTTTGCCTGCGCTCCTATGTAGGCCACTATCACCAGCCCAAGGACTGCAGCCAAGGCCAAAAAGAAATGACGCCTGAAAAAATCCATTTACTGTCACCTCGTTTCGTGTTGACCGTTTGACGTCTGCTTGCGGCTAAGAATTATTTAAGCTTAAGCCGGTCCTGCGTAATAATCCGCTTACCCGGTTTTTTACCTCGTTTACCCGGATTTCGTAGAGCTTCTCCCTCCGTTTCGTATAGACCTCGAAGGCGAGAAGGGCCAGTCCATCTATTCGGGACTCAAGTTCCACGATCTCCTCAGAGAAAGGCAACTCCCGGAGCTCGCGGGCCAACTCTTCCCGGATCACGTTCTTTAGCAAAAAGATAAAGGCCAGGGCCTGAGAGGGGGAGAAATCCTGGATCGCCCTGACCCTGATGATTTCATCCAGGAAGGAAAAGGCCTTGTCAGCATCCATCTCCTTAAGGAGTTGGTCATAAAGCCCCTTTATTCCCCGGGAGATCTGGTAGGCCACCGGATTGTCGAAACGATTCTTTTCCCTTTTCAAAAAGCTTGAAGTTTCAGGAGGATAACTCTCAAAAACCAGCTGCAGCCACTTGGCCACAATGGTGGATTTTTTTTGAGCTAAAAGGTCGGCGAGTTTCATGTCCAAAATTTGTTATAGGGTAAATGACTTGTGAATGTTAAAACAATCTCAAAGTTTGTGTCAAGGGAAAAATTTGCCCCAGGGCTACTGAGTGATTGACTCGCCGCAGCCAGAAAGGCCGCCCTCAGGCAAGGGCTAAACCTCGGGAGGGGAAATTTCCGGGGCCGGTCCTTTAGCCCCTGGAACCTGCTTGGAGTGCGGGTTTTCCTGTGCCTGGCGGCGGAGACACAGCCTGTCCCGATACTCCAGGAAATCGAACCAATAGATATTGGCGGTAAGAAGTGCCGTCAGCCCTTCCAGGTAAAACCTGCCCTCCACCCCCAGGGCCCGGAGGAAGAATTTGGCGGCCACGAAACAGACGAAAAGCCGGAGAAAAAAGCCGAAGGCGGTTTTCATCAGGATATTTCTTACCCAAATGTCCAAGGAATAGCAAGGGCTTGGAAAAACTAAAGCTATCTTTAATTTTTAGAGCTCTTAAATAGAAGGCCTTGCTCACCCTGCAATTGGAAGCTATGAAATTAATCATGCCTTTCCTGGACCACCGGGAAAATCCCCGGCAGAAATTGATCCGCCTCATTGGTGTGCGGGTGGAAAAGCTCGGGAAGTAAAACGAGTGGGGGAGGGCCAGGGACCTGAGGTCCCTGCCCTCCCCCGGCTAATACTTAACTCAAGGGGTTGGGGGATGGGGTGTGGGGAAGGGGGCAGGGATCTGCGACCCCTGGCCCCCTTCCCCACAAATCTACCAGCCTATGGTCAGATAGTCGTGAATCGATTTGGAGGCCAGGCGGCCGGCGCCCATGGCCAGGATCACGGTGGCCGAGCCGGTGACGATGTCTCCCCCGGCCCAGACCCGGGGCTTCATGGTCTTACCGGCCTTGGGATCGGCAACGATATAGCCCCATTTATTCAGGGCCAGGCCCGGGGTGGCCCGGGTCAGCAAGGGGTTGGCCCCGGCGCCGATGGCGATCACCGCCAGGTCGATATCGATGATGTATTCGGAGCCCGGGATGGGCACTGGTCGGCGCCGCCCCGAGGCGTCGGGCTCGCCCAGCTCCATCCTCAGGCACTCCACCGCAGTTACCCGGCCCTGGTCGTCTCCCAGGAAGCGCACCGGGGCAGTGAGCAGCTGGAATTCGATGCCCTCTTCCTCGCCGTGGTGGATCTCCGCCTCCCGGGCGGGCATCTCCGCCCGGGAACGCCGGTAGATGATGATGGACCGCTCCGCCCCCAGGCGCAGGGCGGTGCGGGCGGAATCCATGGCTACGTTGCCGGCCCCGAAGGTGGCCACTTTCTTGCCCTTGACAATGGGAGTGTCATATTCCGGGAAGGCGTAAGCCTTGAGCAGGTTGGAGCGGGTGAGATATTCGTTGGCCGAATAAATGCCGATGAGGTTTTCGCCGGGAACGTTAAGGAACACGGGCAAGCCGGCGCCCACTCCCAAGAAGACGGCGTCAAAGCGCTCCAGGAGTTCATCCACGGTCTCCACCCGGCCGATGACCGAATCCACCTCAATCTTGACCCCCAGCCGCTCCAGGTAACGGCATTCCTGGGCCACGATCTCCTTGGGCAACCTGAACTCCGGGATGCCGTACAGCAACACCCCGCCCGGAGCATGTAAGGCTTCGAAAATCGTCACTTCGTGGCCTTTCAGGATCAAGTCCCCGGCCACCGTCAGGCCCGCGGGCCCGGCCCCCGCCACAGCCACCTTCTTGCCCGTGGGCGGTTCCTTGGGGGGCAGGATATCCCGGCCGTGGAGGCGCTGATAGTCCGCGGCGAAACGCTCCAGGTTGCCGACGGCCACCGGCTCATCCTTCTTGCCGATAATGCACAAACCCTCGCACTGCACTTCCTGGGGGCAGACCCGGCCGCACACTGCGGGCAGGGAGTTCATCTCCCACAGTTTTCTTATCGACCCTTCAAAATCCCCTTCCTTGATTAATTTGATGAACGCCGGGATGTCGATCTCCACCGGGCATCCCTGCTTGCACCGGGGATCCTTGCACTGGAGGCAGCGTTCCGCTTCCTTCTGGGCTAGCTCCGGAGTATAGCCGAAGGGCACTTCGTCAAAATTCCGCGCCCTTACCTGGGGTTCCTGATCCAGCATTTTCTGTCGAGGAATTTTCTCTTTTTTGGGAGCCTTTTCTTCCTCTGTCATCCTTCTTCTCCTTCTTTGCGTACGGCCTTATGGGCTAACCACTAGCCGGCACAGGAGCAGCCGCCGCCATGGGCTGCCTTGAATAGGTCATATGACACCTTTTCCTCCGGCATATAAGCGCGCAGGCGGGCCGTAAGCTCCTCAAAATCCACCTGGTGCCCGTCGAACTCCGGGCCGTCCACGCAGGCGAACTTTCTCTGGCCCCCCACCGTCACCCGGCAGCAACCGCACATGCCGGTGCCGTCCAGCATGATGGGATTCAGGCTCACCAGAGTCTTGACCCCGAACTCCTGGGTCATTTTGCAGCAAAACTTCATCATGGGCACCGGCCCGATGCACACCGCCAAGGCAACGTCCTGGTGCTCGGTCAGTACCTTCTTCAACATGTCGGTGACAAAGCCGTGGTGGCCATAGGAGCCGTCGTCGGTGCAAACAAACAGCTCATGGGAGGCGGCGTGCATCCGGTCTTCCATGATCAGCAGGTCCTTGGTCCGGGCCCCGATCACCGCAAAGATATAATTTCCCGCCTGCTTCAAACCCTGGGTAATAGGGTGCAATACCGCCACTCCGGTGCCCCCCCCGACGCAGACCACCTTACCCACTTTTTCCAGATGGGTGGGCTGCCCCAAGGGCCCGATAACATCCAGGTAACCTTCCCCCACCTTCAGGGTCTTGAAAAGAGCGGTGCTCTTGCCCACCACCTGGAAGATGATATTGATCAAGCCCTTATCCGGGTCGGTGTCCGCCATGGTCAGGGGGATACGCTCCCCCTTCTCGTTGGCCCGCAGGATGACAAACTGCCCAGGCTTGGCCTTGCTGGCGATCCTGGGGGCCTTGAGCCACTGGCTCACCACCGTGCCCTGGGCCATTTCCTGACGTTCTACTATCTCAAACATTAGTCCGATTCTCCTTACCTCGGAAATAAATTGGTCTCGCCCAAGATTGTTACCAGCGAGAGATGCAGGTGATAAAAAGTGACCAGCAAGGAGGACTCCTGGAGGGCACGCGGCATGAGATCGTCATCCGACTTCCGGGTAGCCCCTGGTCATCTCCCCGGAAGCCGGATGCGGTTGGCTAAGGCGCCTCCGGCCCCCCTAAGGAGGGCTGGAGGAGAACACCTCTATTAGAACAGACCTGTCACCTTGCCGGTCTTGACATCCACATCCACCTTGCGGAAGGCAGGGTCGGAGCTGGTGCCGGGCATGAGTGAGATGGTCCCGCACACCGGGCAGATGAACTTGGCGCCGCCGTAAATCAGGAAGTCCCGGACCGGCAGGATCCAGCCCTTGGGCGTGCCCTTCTTCGTGGGATCAGCGGTAAGGCTCAGGTGGGTCTTCACCATCATGGTGGCGAACTCGTTAAACTTCGGATCCTTTTCAAACCGCTCCGCCTTGGCAGCAGCCTCGGGAGCGAAGGACACGCCATCCGCGCCGTAGACTTCCCGGGCGATGAGTTCCACCCGCTTCCTGAGCGGCAGTTCGTTGGGATAGAGGAACTTGAATTTCGGTTTTTCTTTGCAGGCGTCGATAACCGCATCAGCAAAATCCAGGGCCCCTTCGCCCCCGAACTGCCAGTGCCGGGACACCGCCACCCGGGCGCCTTCTGCCTCGCAGACCCGGCGGATCAATTTGTGTTCCTCGTCGGAGTCGTAATGGAAGGCATTGATGCAGACCACCGGGTTGATACCAGCCTTCTTGATGGTGCGGATGTGCTGCACCACGTTTTGCACTCCATCCTCCAGCCAGGCAAAGGTCTCTTTCGAGGCCTCGGAATATTGTTTGGGAATAGGTTTGCCCGGCGGGCAGGGCAGGGAGCCGGCGTTGACCCCGTGGTGCTTCAGACCCCGCACCGTGGTGGTGAGCACCGAGACGTGGGGAATGAGGCCGCTGAACCGGCACTTCACGTTCCAGAACTTCTCAAAGCCGATGTCCGCGCCGAACCCGGACTCGGTGATGTGGTAATCAAAGAGCTTCAAGCCGATCTGGTCAGCCACGATGGAGGACTGCCCCACCGCAATGTTGGCGAAAGGTCCGGCATGGACAAAGCAAGGCTGGCCTTCCACGGTCTGCATCAGGGTGGGGTTAATGGAAGGCACCATCCAGGCGGTCATGGCATTGCCGCACTCCAGATCGCCGGTGGTGATGGGGTTGCCCTTCTTGTCATAGGCTACTACGATTTCGTTCAGCCGCTTCTTCAAATCTGCCAGAGAGGTGAACACCGACAAAATGGCCATCACTTCCGAGGACACAGCGATGCCGAACTTGGAGGCCATCATGAAGCCGTCCATCCTGCCGCCCAGGCCGATGATGATATTCCGCAGCGACTGGGCGCAAAAGTCCATGATCCAGCCCATCTCAACATTGCGGGGATCTATATCCAGACGCTTCAGGTTCCGTTTGGCTAACTGCTCGTCATTATAGTTAAATTCATGCTGCAGCCGGGAGGTCACCGCCACCATGGCCAGGTTGTGGGCATTCATGATGTTATTGATATCGCCGGTAAGCCCCAAAGAGAATTCGGTCAAGGGAATGAGCTGGGATATACCGCCCCCTGCGGCGGAACCCTTGATGTTCATGGTGGGCCCGCCGGAAGGCTGGCGGATGCACCCGCCCACGTTCAGCCCGCGCTTCCCCAGGCCTTCGATCAGGCCCATGGAGGTGGTGGATTTCCCTTCGCCCAGGGGGGTGGGGGTAATGGCCGTGACCTCGATGTACTTGCCGTCGGGCTTGGCCTTCAGGCGTTCCAGCACCTTCATGTAGTCCACCCGGCCGATCTTCTGGCCAAAAGGAATCCGCTCTTCTTTCAAAATCCCCAGCTTGTCACACATGGTGTCGAAGGGTATCATTTCCGCTTCGGCCAATTCAGCAATCTGCCAATCTTTAAGTTTGGTGGGGTCATACTTCGCCATGTACCTAGCCTCCTTATGGTTTTAACTAATTCCCGGCAGCAGTAAATGACCGGGGTATTACAGCTAACCCTGCCTGGCCTGCTCCTACCCAGGATCACGCCAGGGTATATACTTTTTTTCACATAATCACGTTCTTATAATCAACATCCCCCAGTTTTGTCAATAAATATTTTGACCCTAAGATAATAGCTTGACAAAATTTCCTCTGGGTTTTTATATTTGACAAATGATTGCCAGGGGCGTAGAATCAGTGTAACACATGTGAATAGTTGTACAAATCGCCACGTCTCCTGGGCTGACTGGCCCGGAGCTAACTGAGAATATCCCTAAGCCCTCCCAAGTCTTGCGCGCTTAGTGCTGCCTAGGGGCCAAACCGCGCCGGTTAAGGGCGGGGGGCTGGAACAGTTTCTATCTATGGCTGGTCTGGATTAACGGGAGAGGAGGATCCTTATGGTCATCGGGGAATCAAAACCCCTGACGGAAATCCTGGATATGATCAAGGATTTCAAAAAGGTGGTGGTAGCTGGATGTAAAGGCTGCGTCACCGTATGTAATGTGGGCGGGGAAAAAGAGGTAGCCATCCTGGCCTCGGAGCTCCGCATCGCCCGCAAGGCCACCGGCAATGATCTGGAAGTCAAAGAATACACGTGTGAACGGCAATGCGATCCCGAATACATCGAGCCGCTGGATGACTTGGTGGCTGACGCCGATGCCTTGATCTCCATTGCCTGCAGTGTGGGGCCACAATATGTGGTGGCCCGCTACCCCAATCTTCAGGTCTTCCCCGGCATTAATACCACTTGTATCGGCGGCGCCCTGGAGCACGGAGTGTGGCAAGAATATTGCCAGGCCTGTGGGGAGTGCATCATTCATAACTTCGGTGGCCTCTGCCCCATCACCCGCTGTGCCAAACAACTGCTCAACGGCCCCTGCGGCGGCTCCGCCAATGGGGTCTGCGAAGTGGGCAAAGGCTCCATCCCCTGCGTCTGGCAGCTCATCTATGATCGCCTGAAAAACCTGGGCCAACTCAACAACCTGTTAGAAGTCAAGTTGTATAAAAATTGGTCTGCCAGCCGCGACGGCGGGTTACGCACCATGATACGGGAGGAATTGAAACAATGACCGCCGGAAGCAATCTGGAAAAGATCCTGAAAAGCGGACAAAAGGCGGTAACTTGCGAATGCGGTCCCCCCCGGGGCGCGGATGCCGAACATTTTCGCAAAAAGGCCGTCTTTCTTGAAGGGCGTGGCCGACGCGGTGAACGTCACTGACAACCAGACCGCGGTGGTCAGGTTCTGTTCCCTGGCTGCCTGCTGCATCCTCAGGGAGATGGGGCTGGAGCCGGTGATGCAGATGGTGACCCGGGACATGAACCGCATCGCCCTCCAGAGCAATGTCCTGGGGGCCGCCGCCATAGGCATCCAAAACCTGCTCTGCCTAACGGGAGACCACCAATCCTTCGGAGATCATCCCCAGGCCAAGAATGTCCATGACTTAGACTCCATCCAGCTCCTGCACACGGTGAAAACCATGCGGGATGAAGGCAAGATGATCAGCGGCACCGAGGTCCAGGGCCGGCCCCAGATGTTCCTGGGCGCGGCCGCTAACCCCTTTGCCGACCCCCAGGAGTTCCGGGTGGTGCGCATGGGCAAGAAGATCGCCGCGGGGGCCCAATTCATCCAGACCCAGTGTATTTACAACATGGAGCGGTTCGCCAAGTTCATGGAAATGGCCAATGACATGGGTCTCACCGAAAAGGCTTATATCCTGGCGGGCATCACCCCGCTGAAATCCGCGGGTATGGCCAATTACATGAAGAAATTCGTCCCCGGTCTGGATGTGCCTGACTCTTATATCACCCGCCTGAAGGGGGTCCCCAAGGATAAACAGGCCGCCGAAGGCATCAAGATCGCGGTGGAGCAGATCCAGCAATGCCTGGAGATGAAAGGAATTGCCGGCATCCACCTGATGGCCATCGAATGGGAAGAGAAGGTGCCGGAGATTCTGGAGGCTGCCAAGCTCCTGCCCCGCCCCAAAGTCTAAACTTCAAACTTTAGCCCCCTCGAGCCCGGTCCTTAAGACCGGGCTTTTTTTCGGGGGATTTGGGGGGTCGGGCCAGAAGAATCAGTCCCACTCGCCTCCTCAGGGCAGCCCTGGCGCCTTGGGGTTGGCCCGGAAAGGCCCGCCCTTCCGGCCCCAATTATGAAAAGTAATTGACAAAAACTATCAGAATAATGATAGTTAGTGGTATCAAGATTTCTGCTTAGGAGGAAAAGATGTCCGGTCCCGAACCTATTCAGGTGAGCGATGCCGATTTCGACCAGGAAATCCTGAAAGCGGATCTTCCGGCCATGGTGGATTTTTGGGCCGCCTGGTGTGGTCCCTGCCGGGCCATCGCCCCCGTGGTGGAAGAACTGGCCCGGGATTATCAGGGCCAGGTGAAGGTGGCCAAGATGAATGTGGATGAAAATGCCAAAACTCCGGCCAAATATGGCATCCGGGCCATCCCCACCCTGATTATCTTCAAAGGGGGCCAGGTGGTGGAGCAGATCACCGGCGCGGTCTCCCGTTCCCTAATTGAGAATGCCCTGAAAAAAGCCCTCTAATCCTTGGACCGGCATGCCTTCTTGGGATTATGATTTAATCATTATCGGGGGCGGCCCTGCTGGTCTCACCGCCGGTATCTATGCCGGCCGCGCCCGGCTCAAAACCCTGCTCCTGGAAAAACTCATTCATGGCGGGCAGGTCATGACCACTGATCTTGTGGAAAATTACCCTGGTTTTCCTGAAGGAATCTCCGGATTCGAGCTCAGCGACCGGATGCGTAAGCAAGCCGAGCGCTTCGGCCTGGAGATTCAGATGGCCGATGTCCTGGGATTAGACCCCGGTCCCCCCCATAAAGTGACCCTGGGAGACCGCCAGCTCACTACGGGGGCCATTATCATCGCCGCCGGAGCCCGCTATAAACACCTGGACGTCCCCGGAGAAGAAAGGCTCACGGGGAAGGGGGTCAGCTTTTGCGCTACCTGTGACGGAGCCCTGTACCGGGATCAGGAGATCGCCGTGGTGGGCGGCGGTGACAACGCTCTCACCGAAACCATCTTTCTCTGCCGTTTTGCCTCGAAAATTCATCTGATCCACCGCCGCGACGCCTTCCGGGCCGCTAAATACCTCCAGGAGCAGGTCTTGGCCCAGAAAAAGATTGAAATCCACTGGGATACGGTAGTGTTGGAAATCAAAGGCAAGGAGGCATTGGAAGCCCTGCTCCTGGAAAAGGTCAAGACCCTGGAGCGCACTGCCCTGCCTGTAGCCGGGGTCTTCATCAGTATAGGCTTGGTCCCCAACACCGCCTGGCTTCAGGATCTTCTCCCCCTGGATGAATGGGGCTTCATTTTTACCGATACCCAAATGGCTACTGATATTCCGGGGATCTTCGCCGCCGGTGATGTGCGCAGTAAACTTTTGCGGCAGATCACCACCGCGGTGGGGGACGGCGCCATCGCCGCCTTTGCTGCCGAAAATTACCTGGCTCAGTACTATCAGAGGTGAGCCCCATGACAGCCAGAAATTGCCTTAAACTTCTCTTGGCCCTGGTTGCCGTAGCCCTGGTGGGCAACTGCGGCATCAAAAATTGGTTTAGCAAGAAGAAACCCGAAAAGCCTCCTGACGTTATGGCCCAAGAGGGCATCGAGCAATTGAAAAAGAAAAAATATGACGATGCCATCGAAACTTTCGAAAAAGTGCGGGACCGTTACCCTTACAGCGACCAGGCCCTCCTGGCCCAAATCAAGGTAGCGGACGCCTATTTTTACAAAAAGAAATACGATGAAGCCCTCCAGGCTTATAAGGAATTCGAAAAGCTGCACCCCACGAATAGAGCCGTTCCTTATGTGATCTATCGCCAGGCGCTGTGTTACTACCGCCAGCGCTCCACCATCGACCGGGACCAGTCTTTCACCGTCAAAGCCACTGGGGGAATTCCGCCGTCTGAAGCAAAAGTTCCCTGAGTGCGAATATATTCCCAAGGCCGACAAATATATGGGTCGCTGCCGGCGCGATTTGGGGGAGCACGAATATTATGTGGCTGAGTTCTACTTTAAGACCAAACGCTACCAGGCGGCCTTAGAACGCTTTCAGGTAATGGCCCAGGAATACCCCGATTTCCCCAAACAGGCCCAGGTGCAGAAATATATCGAGGAGTGCCAGAAGATCCTGGCCACTCCCGAGAAAAAGCCCAAAGGCGGCATTCTCTCCCACGTGACTAGCATCTTTGAGGCCAACTGGTAAATAATAACTCCTCCGGGGGGCGAAGAATCTTAAGCCGCGCCCCCTTCAAAGTCCTTTACCTCTCACTTTCTGTAACAAGCCTCTCCCACTAACCGCGTCCTTCTGATTAAAGATGACACTCCCGGCAACCGAATAATTAATAAGGTCCTGATTCGTGGAAATCCCGGGGACCCCGGGCGATTCCGGGTGGGCGCCTTTCCCCCGGGTATGCCGGGGCCAAGACGGTCTTCGATCGGAAGGTGACCCCTTGATCAAGAAGATGCTTTTTCTGTTGCCCTGCCTGTTTTTTTGTTGGGGGACGCCCCTGGTGGGGGCCGAGACCTTGGAAATTCCCGGAACCGGAGCCTGTGAAGTTATTCTGAAGCAGTTGGCCGCAGCTTTTAAGGCCCAAAGTCCCGGCCAACAGGTACTTGTGCCACCCAGCATCGGCTCTAGAGGAGGCATTCGCCTGGTGGGGACCGATCAGGCTTTGATGGGGCGGGTGTCCCGGCCCCTGAAAGAAGAGGAAAAGGCTTATGGGTTGCGTTATCTGGTCTTTGCCCGGGATGCGGTAATCTTTGCCGTGGGAGCCAGGGTGGAAATCCAGAGCCTGACCCCCAACCAAATAATGGACATCTATTCCGGCAAAATTACCAACTGGCAAGAGGTGGGCGGCAATTCAGGAATGATTCGAGTCATAATCAGGGAACCGGAGGATTCCATCTTGCTCGTCATCCAACAACATCTCCAGGCTTTTCAAACCCTAACCTTTTCACCTAATAGGAAAATTGCTTATCGCAATAGTGAGATGATGGAGATGTTGGAAAAATATAAAAACGCTATTGGGTTTATTACCAATAGTTCCTTGGGCGGGACGAAAACTTCCATCAGGCCTGTGGCTCTTGACCATATCATGCCGACTCCCGCAAACCTGGAGGCCGGGAAATATCAGTTGGTTTGCGATTATGCCTTGGTTTTTAAAGAAAACCGGCTGAATGAACCGGCCAGGAAATTCTTGGATTTTATCTTCTCCGAGGCAGGCAAAGCGATTCTGGTAAAAAATGGCCTCATCCCCACGACCAGGGAATAGACCGATGAAAATAAGAAACAGTTTAGCCCTCCCAATTATCTTTATCCTTGTTTTTGTGGCTTTTAGCACTTTATTTGTGGGATATTACTTTAACATCCAAATCTTGCGCAAATCTTTGGAGTCAAGAGAGGAGGATAAGACTAGAGATATTCTTTTTATTATTAATTCAATGATTAACGAAGAGATAAAGAACCTAGCGATATTAAGCAAGGTATTGAGAGAAGATAAAGATTTGGCCGCAGGATTGGTCCATTACCATAAATCCGGCGGGGACCTGGAACCCTTGCAAAAAGTAATGGACCTACTGTATTCAAAAATGGATACCGAAATTTTCTTGGTGACGGATTTTCAGGGAATCGTGGTCTACCGCGCCAATGACCCAGGCGAGCGGGGCGATGACCATAATGTCTGGGGCATGGATGAAGCCCTGGCCGGGGAAGATATCGTGACATCCATCCGGGGACCCCAGGGTTGGGCGATCCGGGCCTTGGCGCCGGTGATGGCGGACCAGAAAGTCCAGGGGGTCCTCTTCCTGGGGACCCGGATTAACGATAATTTCGCCCAAAAAATCGCCGATGCCACCAACACCCAGATCTCCTTCGGCACCCCCAAAGGAATCGTGGCTTCTTCCTCCCCTTCGGAACTACTGAGCTGGACTGATACGGATACGATGGATATTATGGAACATAGTATATTGGAAAAGAGGTCCTTCTTTATTAAGGATGACAGAAACTACAGGACTTTGCTGTGCACCCCCATATCCATCGTCGATGAAACTTTTTCCTTGATTGTCGTCACTGAATTCTCAGAGATCGCCGCGCTCTTAAAAGAAAAACAAAGGCAATTAATTTTACTGGCGATGGCTATATTTATCGTGGTTATTGCCCTGGGGTCCGCCTTGACTTTTTATCTCATTTCCCCCTTAGGGAAATTGCGGTTCCGGGCCTTGAGTGTGATTAAAGAGATTTCCGGGGAAGACCCGTCCTTGGAGGTGCAAGGCAACGAGGTCCAAACCCTGTCTCAAGCCTTTGATCTGATGTTGTTAACCCTCAGAAACCACATTAAGGAGTTAAAGCAGGCGGAGGAGGCTCTGCGGGAAAGCGAGAAAAGGTTTAGAGATATCGCGGATAACGCCTTGGAATGGATTTGGGAAGTGGACGCCCAGGGCCAATACACCTATTCCAATCCCCTAGTTCAGAAATTATTGGGTTATAAGCCTGACGAAGTGATAAATAAACATTTTTATGACTTCTTCCATCCCGATGATCGGGAAGAACTGACGCAGGCGGCATTTGAAACCTTTGCCGCCAAACGATCTTTCCGGGAATTCACAAACCGGAACATCCATAAAAATAATGAAGTTATTTGGCTGTTAACCAGTGGCGTCCCCATTCTCGATGAGAACGGGAACCTGCTCGGATATAGAGGCGCCGATATAGATATTACCGCCAGGAAGCAAGCCGAAGAGGCCCTGCGGGAAGGGGAGCGCTTCCTGGCCAGCATCTTCGCCAGTATCCAGGACGGCCTTAATGTGCTCGACCGCGAGCTCAATATCGTCCGGGTCAACCCGGCCATGGAACGGTGGTATGACCACGCCCTGCCCCTGGTGGGCCAGAAATGTTATGAGGCTTACCAGAGAAGGAGCGAACCTTGCCTCCTTTGCCCCAGCCGTCAAACTTTAGAGACCGGCGAGGTCGCCTCCGAAGTAATTCCAAAAATAGGGGCGCTTGGAGAAGTGGCGGGCTGGCTGGAGGTCTACTCTTTCCCGCTGCTCGATACGGCCACCGGGAAGATGAAAGGGGTGATTGAATTTATCCGGGATATCACCCAGCGCAAGCAGGCCGAAACATCTTTGGAAAGGCTTGGTACTCGAAACCGGCTCATTCTAGAGTCGGCCGTGGAAGGAATCTTTGGGTTGGACTTGAGTGGCAACCACACCTTTGTCAATCCTGCGGCCGCAAGAATGTTGGGTTATGAGGTGAAGGAACTTATCGGCCGACATAGCCACTCCACCTGGCATCATTCGAAACCGGATGGTAGTCCCTATCCTGAAGAAGAATGTCAGATCTACAAGGTCTTCAAGAAGGGGCTGGTCCATAATGTACCTATAACAGATGAGGTTTTTTGGAGAAAGGATGGCACTAGTTTCCCGGTGGAATATACCTGCGCCCCCATCAGTGAAGATGGCAAGATTATGGGGGCAGTGGTAACATTTTGGGATATCACCAAGCGCAAGCAGGCCGAGGAGGCCTTGCAACGCACCGAAGAGCAACTCCGCCAGGCCATGAAGATGGAAGCCGTGGGCCGTTTGGCGGGAGGGGTGGCCCATGACTTCAACAACATCTTGACGGCCGTCAGCGGGTACAGTGATCTCTTGCTGCTGAATCTTAAGGACCAGGACCTCCTGCACAAGGATGTGGAGGAGATCCAGAAGGCTACGGAGCGAGCTGCGTCCTTGACCCGCCAGCTTTTGGCCTTCAGCCGAAAGCAGATCTTTCAACCCAAGGTGCTGGACCTAAATGAGTTGGTCACCAACCTGGACAAGATGCTGCAGCGTCTCCTCGGAGAGGACATCAACCTGGTCACCATCCCGGCCCCGGGGCTGGGGCAGGTCCTGGCCGACCCGGGGCAGATGGAACAGATCATCCTGAACCTGGTCGTCAACTCCCGGGATGCCATGCCCCAGGGCGGCAAGCTCACCATCGAGACGGCCAATGTGGACCTGGGCGAAGCCTATGCCCGGCAGCACCTGGAGGTCACGCCCGGTCCTTACGTGATGCTGGCGGTGAGCGACACCGGGGTCGGCCTGAACGAGGAAACCCAATCCCGCATCTTCGAGCCTTTCTTCACCACCAAGGAGCAGGGCCGGGGGACCGGGTTGGGACTATCCACGGTCTATGGCATTGTCAAGCAAAGCGGCGGCCACATTTGGGTCTATAGCGAACCCGGACAAGGCACCACCTTCAAGATCTACCTGCCGCGAGTTGACAAACTCAAGGAGCAGGTCGCCTTGGTCCCCACCTCCGCCGCCGCGGAGCAGGGCACAGAAACCATCCTGCTGGTGGAGGATGAAGCTCTGGTGCGGCAGGTAACTCGCCGGATACTGCAGCATAATGGCTATACCGTCCTGGAAGCGGGCGGCGGCTCCGAGGCCCTGCTCCTCAGTGATCGGCACCCAGGCCCCATCCATCTGACGTTAACCGACGTCATAATGCCCGAAATGAGCGGCCGGGAATTGGTGGATAATTTAATCCTCCAGCGCCCGGAAATGAAGGTGCTTTATATGTCCGGGCACACCGAAAATGCCATCGTGCACCACGGCGTCTTAGACCCGGGAATCGCCTTTATCCAGAAGCCTTTCAGACATGACCTGTTGGTGCAGAAGGTGCGCCAGGTGCTGGAAACCTAGCCTTAAGGAAAGGATGGTCTCTTAGGAACGCCAGTTCTGGCCTTCTAAGCTCGCCAGCGAAGGATAATGAGTGAGGTCGTGCTGTATCGGGGTAATGGAAATATATCCTGCGTTTAGGGCCCCATAGTCGGTCTCCGGCTCCAGGTCCCGCCGTTCGTTGATCTCCGCCAGCCAGTAATAGACATGCTCCCGGGGGTCCACCCGGCGTTCGAAGTGTTCCACCAGTGGCCCGGTATCCTGGTGGGTAATCTTTACCCCCCTGATCTGGTCTTCGGGCAGGGCCGGAAGATTGACATTGAGGCAAACTCCAGGGGGCCATCCTGGCCAGCCCAGAAGCTGAATCAATAATTTCCGGGTTATGCGGGCCGCGGTGACAAAATCCGCATCCTTATAGATATTCAGAGACACCGCCACGCCCTTGACCCCAAAAATGGCCGCCTCGGTGGCCGCGGATACGGTGCCCGAATAAAGTACATTAATTCCCACATTGGGGCCTAAATTTATGCCGGAAACCACCAGTTCCGGCGGCTGCGGCAGTAATTCCGCCATGGCGATCTTGACACAGTCGGCCGGGGTGCCCCTCACCGCCCAACCTTTAACTCCGCCATCCAAAGATACTCGTTCCACCCGCAAGGGGGTTATCAGGCTGATGGCATGCCCCACTGCGCTTTGCTCGCTCTCCGGGGCCACCACGGTCACATCCCCCAGCAGGCACAACTCCCGATAGAGGGCCGCCAGCCCTGGGGCAAAAATACCATCGTCATTGGTCAGCAAAATCGCCAAAGGTTTACTCCTTAGGTTCTTGGTTTTTGGGGGGGGAGGGCCAGGGACCTGAGGTCCCTGCCCTCCCCCCAAGCCCCCCTCCCAGACCAATGAAAAACTTAGGGGATTGGGGGAGGGGCTGTGGGGGAGGGGGTAAGGGCCAGTGGCACAGGCGTCTCGCCTGTGGAAGCCCTTAGCCCCTCCCCCACCTCATTTAATCCTTCGTCGCGCTGGCAGTGAGTCGGTCCATTTCCTCCTGCCAGGCGGTGTAATCTTTCCGGGGCATCAGGGCTGAGGTAATCTTGTCCCCCAGGTAAGAACGTATTTCTACCCCAGCCTCTCCCTTCCGGCCCGTCTCCTCCAGGCGGAAGAGTTGCTTACCGGCCCCGTCATAGACCGCCACTAGATAAATCGGCCTTGGGGCGGGGGCAGTAGTCCCAGGCAAAAGGCGTTGGTATTCCAATTCGGTTAATTTCCCCAAAGCCATATCCAGACGCACTGCCGGTTGCCGCAGCTCCCGCCCTTCCGGCCCGGTGAGCTTCCAAAAGTCCTTGTCTTTGACGGCCACCCAGGTCTTTTCCGGCGGCCCCCAAACCACCTTTTGGACCTCCCCCAGGGGCCCGGCCCACAGGCGTCGATCTTCCAGGGAAGCGACCGTCTTGGTAATCTGCCCCGGCAGGTCCTGGTCCACCACCACCACCGGGCCCTCCGCGCCCTTACGGGCGTAAATGCCGCCAGTCGCCTTGGCTCCCAGAAGAAGGGTTTCTGGCCCGGTTTCCAGAATCACGGTCACCTCGTAGGGGGGCTGGGGCACCAAACCATAAGGGCGTAAATCTACGGGATTCTCAGCCGCAAAATCTCTTACCTTGGCGAAATGTAAGTGCCGCAGTAATGCTTGCACCCGGTCCCCCCGCACCGGGAAACTTTCCCGGCCCACCTGGCGCCAGGTCTGGGGGCCAGCCTTCTCTAACCTGACTATCGTCTTGCCAATTATGATCTTGAGGCCTTTCACCTTATCCGGGGTAAAAGTGAATAGGGTTTTGTCCCGCAAGGCCGATAGGGGACGATCCAGCGAGTCCTTGTCCGCCGCGCTGACCAACATCAGTCGGGGCTCCTGGTCCTTGAGGGCATAATAAGACCGGTCGCCCGGGGCTTTAGCGCCCACTAGCAGCCGGTGTTCCTTGCCTGCGGCCGTGAAGGCCACTATCAGTTGGGGCTTATCCAAGCCGAAGGCCTTGAGATCTTCTCCAGTCCCCAGGTCCCGCTCCTTCCCCAGATAGGCCAGGGTGGTTAACATAAAACCGATGGCTTCCTGGTCGGCCCGGGCCTTAAGGGGCTTGCTCAGGGTCCACTCCTGGCCCTGCTTGACCAAACGGATTTCATCCTTCCCTTTTATCAGGGCCAGCTCGGCGATCTCCCCCTCCTTCACTTTGAAGACCTTCTTGGCTTCTAAATCAAGGGCCTCCCGCCGGGCCCGATCCCACTGGAGCACGGCATAACTCCCCACCAGGGCCAGAAAGATCAGGAGATAAGGGAGGAGACGGTTGGGAGTCATCGCCGGGCCCTCCGCCTGCGGTAAGCCCAGATCCCGGCCCCTAACATCACCAGGGGAATCACCACCAGGCTGGTAAAGAACAACCCATAAACCTGCAGCCCGGTCAGTGTCAGGGGCTGGGCCTTCCCTTCTTGTCGGATGGTGATCTGCTTCTCTTCCGCGGCCAGAAAATTCACGGTATTTAGAAACAGGTCTCCATTCCCGAAGAGATTGAAATAGTCGTTGGCGGCAAAGTCCACGTCTCCGAAGACCACCAGATAGGTCGTGGCCTCATCTGGCTTTTTCTCTACCTGGGCTTGGTCTTTCCCCTTTTCCGCCTTTGGGGGCTCCAGTTTAATTTCCGTCAGGGCCGCCAAGGTAAAGGGGCCCTTGCGGTCCCGCTGGGGGTCAAAGTCCGGCTTCTTTTCCTTCACCCAGTCCTTGCCCACCTTCTCCCAACTGGTGTCCGTGGTGGTAGCCAGAGGCAACGACGCCACCCCTTTGAGGTCTCTCTTCAGGGTCAGGGGGCGGGCCAGGGGATAGATGGTGACCACATTTTTAAAATCCCGGGTGATGGAGCTCGGGCCATACTGGACCACCAGGGGCATGACCGCGCTGACCCCCAGGGCTTGGCTCACCTGGTTGATATCCAGGATCATGCCGTCATCCAGGCCCACCCCGTAGCCAGCCAGGAATTCCTTGAGGCCGCCGTCCTGAAAGGCCTCCAGCATAACCAAGACCCTGCCGCCTCGGGCCAGATAGGCCTTCAGGGCTGCCACTTCATTGGCCAGCAGCGCCTTTTGGGGCGAAGCCACAATGACCACCGCCGCCCCCTGGGGAACCTCCGCCTGGGTTAACAGGTTAAGGCCCTGCACCTCGTATCCTTCGTTTTCCAGGGCCCGGCTGGCCACTTGAAACCCTCCCCGTTGACCGTCCCGGATATCCCGCTCCCCGTGACCGGCGAGGAAATAGATTTTTTTGCGCTCCGGCTTCAGCAACTTGCGCAGGGCATTGGTGATGGCCTCCTCGTCCGGCCTATCGGCCATCTGGCGCCGTCCCTCGTACTCCAGCAGCACGTTGCCGGGATAGCGAAATCCTGCCTCCTTGGCCTTGAGAGGCTCCCGTTCCGGGTCCACAAAGTGGTAGATGGCCAGACGATTGCTGTAAGTGTACCTGGAAAGGAGAGTCTCTGGCATTCTGGCGTTCCCCATAACCTTCAGGGTAAAACACCGTCATAGTCAGGGGTTTTTTCACCTCGGCCAGCAAGGTCCTGGTGATGGGGGTGAGGGATTGGCTCTGCCCCTGGGTCACGTCCCAGCGCACCTGATAACGGTCCGCCAGCAGGGCCACTACCACCAGGATCCCCACTACCAACAGCACCGCCGCAGCCGAACCGGTGCCATAGACCACCGTACGTTTCGTTAATTGCTCCCGCCAACCCACGCTCAGGCTCTCCAGCGCCTAGATTCCAACTGTCTTTTGGTAAGGAACAGGAAAAAATAAGTAAAACTTAAATTATATACCAAATCCCGGGTATCGATTACCCCCCGGGAGAAGTTGTCGTAGTGTTCCATCAGTGATAAAAACTGAGAGACCCTCCCCCACCCTCCAGACTCAATGTCCTGAACCCAGCCGATAATCCAGAAGAGCAAAAGCAAGGCAAAGCTCACCACTGCGGCAATAATCTGATTCTCGGTGAGACTGGAGGCGAACAGGCCCAGGGCCAGGCAAGACCCCCCCAGCAGGATCAGACCCAGATACCCGGTAAACAGGGAACCCCAATCCAGCCGGGCTACGGTGGCGAAGACCAAGCCGTATATAAGGGTAAAGGCCAGGAGGATGATATAGACCAGAAACGCGGAGAGAAATTTCCCCAAAATTACCGCCCAGTCGGTCAAGGGATAGGTGAACAGCAACTCCGCGGTCCCGGAACGCTTCTCTTCGGCCAACAGACGCATGGTGAGGAGAGGCACCAGCAGCAACAAAACTATGGCCAGCACCCCGAACAAAGGCCGGAACACCATCTGCTGGGGATTCAACTGCCCGGCCACTTGGGGGTTCTGGGCTGCCTGCTGCACCACTTGAAAGCTGATGATTCTGTAATAGAGGACATTGGTATAAAAGAAATATCCCGCCAGCAGCAAAAAGAAAAATCCGGTGATATAAAAAATGGGGCTGGCGAAATAGACCGTCAACTCCTTGCGGATCAACGCCAAACAACCACCCAGGTTTTTCATGCCTCTTCTTCCGTTGTCAAATTAAGGAACACCTCTTCCAGGGTAAATTCCTGAGCCTTAAGTTCCAACAGCTCCCAACCCCGCTCCACTATCAGCCGGGCCAGTTGGGGCCGCAGGTCCGCACCATTGCCGGCTTCCACCAGGTATCTCCCCTCTCCCTGGCTGGCCACCTCCGTTACCCCGGGGACCCCGCGCAGGCTGGCGGCCACCTCAGTTTCCGGCCCTTTAACGGTAAGCCCGATGCGGGAACCCTCTCCCAACTGCCGGGAGAGGTTTTCCGGGGTGTCGCTGGCCACGATCTGGCCCCGGTTGATGATGATCACCCGCTGGCACAGTTGACTCACTTCCGGCAAGATGTGAGTGCTCAAGATCACCGTGTGGTCTCCCGCCAGTTCCTTGATCAACTGACGGATCTCCACAATCTGGGAAGGATCCAAACCGATGGTAGGTTCATCCAGGATGAGCAAGGGGGGCTCCTTCAGTAGGGCCTGGGCCAACCCCAGCCTTTGGCGAAACCCCTTGGAAAGGGTGGCAATCAAGCTCTGGCTGACCTCCTCCAGACCGCAGGCAGCCACCACCCGTTCCACCTCTCTTTTCTCTTCCCTGGACTCCACCCCTTTGGCCCGGGCTGCGAACCACAAAAATTGGCTCACCGTCAGATCCGAATACAGGGACACACTCTCCGGCAGATAACCCAGGGAACGCCGCACCTGCAGAGACTCGGTGACACAATCGTGGCCGTTGATTCTGGCCGTCCCGGCAGAGGGAGCCAGAAATCCCGCCAGGATCTTCAAGGTCGTGGTCTTCCCCGCGCCATTGGGCCCCAGGAAACCCACGATCTCGCCTGAAGCCACCTCAAAGTTGAGCCGGCTGACGGCCAGGGTGGGGCCATAATATTTGGTGAGCTCCATAACTTCGACCATCGTTTCCATGCTTCATCACATCCCTTGGCTTGATATTGGCCTCAGGGGAGGCAAAGGCCCGCAGGGCCTTACCCCACTCCTTCAATCCCTTAAGTTTTATTTAGCCGGATGAGGCGGCGCCATGGCGCCTCCTCATCCGGCTAACTTAAGCGGGTTGGGAGGGGGGGTTGGGGGGAGGGCAGGGGCCTCAGGCCCCCTGGCCTTCCCCCCAAACCATAGTTCAGCGAGCCTGGCGAAAGGCCGCCACAGTGCGCTCCAGCCCCTCGGCCAGACTCACCTTGGGCTCCCAGCCCAGCAACGCCTTGGCCCGCTGGCAATCCAATGCGCTCCGGCGTTGCTCCCCGGGCTTGGCGGGGCCGTGGACCGGCCCCCGGGGCGAGCCGGTGAACTCTTTAAGCTCAAGATAAATGGTGAGGATATCCGTCTCCCGGCCCGTGCCGATATTGAAAACGCCGGGCTGGGGATAATCCAGGGCCAGGAGGTTGGCCGCCACCACATCCTGCACGAAGACGAAATCCCTGGTCTGGCCACCGTCGCCGTTAATAATGGGCTGCTCCTCGGCCAGGAATTTTTCGATGAAGATCGCCACCACTCCGGCCTCACCCAAACCGTTCTGGCGAGGCCCATAAACATTGGCATAACGCAAAGAAATGGGAATAATGCCGTATTCCTGATGATAAAAATGGAGATAATGTTCCACCGCCAGCTTGGCGATGCCGTAAGGGCACGCCGGTTGGGCCAGGTATTCCTCCCGGGCCGGGAGCGCTACTTCGTCTCCATAAATGGCTCCCCCAGTGGAAGCAAAGATTATTTTCTGGACCCCCGCCTGAGTGCCTGCCTGGAAAATATTTAAGGATCCCAGGATATTTTCCTGGGCGTCCATCAAGGGGTCGGTCACCGAGGCTCGTACACTCATCTGGGCCGCATGATGAACTATCACCTGGGGCTGCCACTGACAAGTAAGGTCGAAGGCATCCCTGCTTTTGATATCATAAGGAAAGAATTGGGCTGTGGCCGGAACATACTCCCGGCGCCCGGTGCTCAGGTTGTCCATCACCGCCACTTCATATCCTTCCAGCCCCAGGCGCTCCGCTACCTGGGAGCCGATGAACCCCGCCCCTCCGGTGACTAAGACCCGCTTCATCTGCTGCATCTCCCTGGCCCCTATTAGGGGTATAATTTAAAGGAGAAATTTTAAATATAACTGATTATTAATCAGTGATGCAATTCCTTCACTCCGCATCCACAGAAAAACGCCTATTTACAGCATCTTTGGCGAAATTTTAGATGGACTTCCTCCCTGTCCTTGCTAAAATAAGGCAGGCGAGACCCGGGGGATTGATTAATAAGCTCGCCGTTAATACCTTAAGGTTTAGTCCGAAAAAGGAGGGGGATATGCATCACTGGGCCTGTTTCGGAAGCGTGATTTTGGGCCTGGCCATGCTGTTGGCGCCCATGGGAGCCAGCGCCGCAGAACAGCCGGTGCTCACCCTGCCTCAATTAATCTCCCTGGCCTTGAAATACAGTCCAGAAGTAAAAGCCAGCCAGAGCGAAGTAAAGGTAGCGGAGGAACAGAAGAACGAGGCTCATAGCTACCGCTTTCCCCAATTCGACTCTCTGGTCACCGGGGGCATCGTCCCCAACGCTCGCCTGCCGCAAGTCCGGGGGGACACCATCTTTTACCCGGACCCCAAGGATAGACTGCACGGGGTCAACGTCTTCGGCCGCCTGGAATTTGCCCTGACCCAGCCCCTCTATACCTTCGGCAAGATCGCCTTCCGGGAAGATGCTGCCAAAAAGTACGTCAAGGTCAAAGAGGCGGGGGTGGATGCCAAAAAAGGCGATGTCATCTTCCAGGTGTCCCAGGCCTATTACGGCCTGATTTTGGCGGAGCAGGGCAAGGACGCCGTGAAAGAAGCCCGCAGCTATCTGAGCGACATGCGGGAGCGCATCAACCGCCTCCTGCGCATCAATTCCCCCAATGTAAAGGAGACCGACCGTTACCGCCTGGCCGCATATGAAGGCGCGGTGGAGAAGTTCGGCGCCCAGGCGGATGAAGGCGCCAAGGTAGCTTACCAGGCCTTAAAGGCTTTGGTCGGCTACGGGCCCGGGCAGGATTTCCAGGTCCCCCCAGAGTTGCCCAACCCCGCCGCGGCCCCGGCCGGTATGGATTACTATATCCAGCAAGCCCTGGACCTGCGGCCGGAGTTCACCCAGCTCAAAGAAGGCCTGGTGGCCCGGCAATTGTTAGTGGACGCAGCTAAAGCCGATCGTTATCCCTCCTTCTTCTTTGCCATCGTCGGCGCCCTGGCCGGTGCCCCGGGCCGCAAAACTAACCGGGACCCATTCGTGGAAGACTATTTTAACGAATATAGCGCCATGCCCGTCGTGGGCATGAAGTGGCACTTTGACTTCGGCATCCTGAAGGCCAAGATTGGCCAGGCCCAGGCTGAATTGCAGCAATTGCAATACCACCAGCAGACCGCCTTGATGGGCATCCCGGTAGAAGTAGGTCAGGCTTTCGGCAAGGTCCAGGAAAATTACAAAGCCTCGGCAGGCCTGGAAAAGTCCTATGTCAACTCCCGGCGCTGGCTGGTCACCGCGTTCAGCAACTTCGACATGGGCATTGGGAAATTGGAGGATATCTTCCAGGCCTTTGAAAAGTATGGGGCGTTTCGGGGCGACTATCTGCTGGCTCTATTTGAATACAACCTGGCCATGGCCAAGCTGAATAAGGCCACCGGCCTGTATCGCCGCTCTTTACCCGGGGAGGCTTCCCTGGGCAAACCGGGGGAGGCTGCCGCTAAAAAGAACAAGTGAGGTTTTACCCAAAGAAAAAGAGGCGGACATAGACCACCGCGGGGGCTGCGAACAGCACGCTGTCCAGGCGGTCCAGCATCCCGCCATGGCCCGGCAGGATATGACCCGCGTCCTTCATATGAGTTTGACGCTTGAGCATCGACTCAAAAAGGTCTCCCAAAAGTCCCACCAGCCCCAGGACCAGGGATAGCCAGACCAACCCCAGGCCATTCCTGGGGGCGAGGAGCCAAAGACCCACCGACCATCCCACTAGGATGCACACCGCGATTCCCCCTACTGCCCCGGCCCAGGTCTTGCCCGGGCTTACCTGGGGGTAAAGCTTCTTTTTCCCCAGGAACTGACCGCAGTAAAACGCCGCCGTATCCCCGGCAAAAATAACTGCCAGCAGCCATACGAGCCACAATTCCCCCTGGGGCAAGTATCGCAGCCAGATCAAATGCCCCAACAGAAAAGGCACGTAGAGGAATCCCAGGGTATTTACCATCAGGTCCCGCGCTAAATCTTCAATATGGCCGTAGCTGATGAGATAAAACAGGAACAGGAAAAAGAGGATCCAGACCAGTACGAATAAAGGATAGGTGGGATTACATAAATAGGCGGCCCGCTGGGCGGTGCAAAAACTGATGAGCAACAGGGAACCCAGGAGAATGGACTTCAACCTCCGGGGCCCATCACTCTCTGGCTGGAACAGGCCCAAAAATTCCCATTGAGCAAGTCCATTGATCACCAACAAAAGCAGGACAAAACTTAAGTGGCCTCCTTTAAGGAGTACCAGTAACAACAGGGGAATGGCGATCAGGGCCGTTAGCCACCGCTGTTTATGTTCCAACGAGTACCCCTTTCCTGCTGGCAGGTCTATTTCCCGGAAGGTTAAAAGCCCGAGGCTTCTTTCTGCCTTTCCACTCCATTTTTTGTCTAGCTAGTGCGAACGTCCAAAAGTTCGCTTTCACCTCTTACTTATACGGGTAGGGAGCGGGGGAGGAAACTTAGCTCCCTGGCCCTCTCCCCCATGTCTTTATTTTTTTAGCTGCGGCCGGAACCTCCAGCCCCACCAACCCAGTAAGATACCGCTGATCACCGCGATAGAAAGGGCAATGGCCTGGGTCATGGGCATCCAGCCCCACAATACCGGGCCCCGGTAGTCTCCCGGGTGCCGGAAAAACTCCACCATAAAACGAACCAGGCCGGCCAGGCAAAGATAGGTCAGCGCCAGTTGCCCCGGGAAGCGCTTCCGGGTCCTGAGGCTGTAGAGCACCCCAAATACTCCCAGGGCCAGGAAGGCTTCATAGAGTTGCGCGGGGTGCAAAGGCTCTTTCACCGGGCAGAGGGTCTCTGGATTGGTAAAGGTTACCGCCCAGGGCAAGTGGGAGGGGCTGCCATAACAGCAGCCGGCCATAAAACACCCGATCCGCCCGAAAAACTGGCCCATGGGCGCCCCCAGGGCCAGGGCATCCAGGGTGGGCCGCCAGGGCATGGCGTGCCGCTTCATATAAAAATAGGCTATTATCAGGGCCAGGATCACTCCTCCGTGGAAGACCAGGCCCCCCTCCCACAAGGCGAAGATCTTAAGCGGATGGGCCACAAAGGTGGGCCACTCCAGCAAGACATACAGGAGGCGGGAGCCCACTATAGCCCCTAAAATAAGGTAAAAACAGAGATCGTAAAAACGCGCTACCGGCAGTCCCAGGCGTCCCGCTTCCCGGCTGGATAGGTACACGGCGCTCAAAAAGGCCAGGGCCAGAAAAAACCCATAAGTGAAGATTTTGATGGGACCGTACTCAAACAGGACTGGATACATCGGCTCTCTTCTCTTCCCGCAAAATCACCCACACTAAGAGTGCGGCTCCCAGGCAGACCAGGCTGTCGGCCACATTGAAGGCCGGCCAATGGTATCCGCCCCAGTAAAAATCCAGGAAATCGATGACTTCCCCTAGACGGACCCGATCTATCAGGTTGCCCAGGGCGCCGGTAATGATCAGGCTGTAACCCAGTGCCGCCTGCCATTGGCCCTCAGGCAGGCGCCACCAGAGATAGCCCACCACCGCCACCACCACTCCCGTGGTGGCAATAAAGAATAACCGGGCAAAGCCCAGGGACCAGTGGGACAACAACCCGAAGGCGGCTCCCCGGTTATGGATGTGCACCAGATTAAAAAATCCCTGGATTAGGGAAATCTGATACCCCAGGGGCATGGTTTTAACTACCACATATTTGGTTACTTGGTCCAGGGCCAGCCCTGCCAGGAGAATCAGGAGGAAGAAGGCAAACTTGCGAGTCATTCCTCTAATCCTCCAGCACCTGGCGGCAACGGGCGCAGACTTGCGGATGGCGGGGATCTTCCCCCACCGTGGGCGAAGTAAACCAGCAGCGGACGCATTTGAACCCCGGGGCCTGCTCCACCCGGACCCAGAGCCCGGGGATTTCCTGACTTTCCAAGGCCATGCCGCTTTCCCGAGCCATCTGCAGTTCCGCCACCTGGGCCAGGGTCTTCAGCTCATTTAGCTGGCCGCTTAGTTTCTTATAAAGATCACCCGCGGCACTCAATAGCACCTTGGCCTCCTGGGCCGTGGCAATGCGTTTGCTCTTCCTGGCTTCCTCCAAACCCCGGTTGATCTCGCCCCGCACCTTGAGCAAAAAGTCATACTTGCTGAGCAGGGCCTCATCCGGATACCCGGCCGGGACCTCGGGAAAGGCCGCCAGATGTACGCTCTCGGGCTTATCTCGGCCGGGCAGCAGTTCCCACACCTCCTCCGCCGTAAAAGAGAGAATGGGGGCCATCAGCAAGGTGAGACTCCGCAACACCTCCCAATAAGTGTTTTGGGCGCTGCGCCGCGCCCGGGAATCGGTGCCAGAGACATAAAGCCGGTCCTTAAGAATGTCCAGGTAAAGGGCGGACATCTCCACCGCACAGAACTGGTGCAGCCGGTGATAGGCCAGGTGGAATTCATAATCCTCATAGGCCCGCTTCACCCGGATTATTAATTGCCCCAGCCAGGAGAGGGCCAGGCGGTCCAACTCCTCTCGTTCCCCGAGTGGAACCCCATGCTTCGCCGGGTCAAAATCATACAGATTTCCCAGCATAAATCTGGCGGTATTCCGGAAACGCCGGTAGGCCTCGGCCAGTTGCTTAAGGATGTCGCCGGAGAGGCGCACGTCATCCCGGTAGTCCTCGGAGGCCACCCAGAGCCGCAAAATTTCCGCCCCATAAGAATCCATGACCTCCTGGGGGGCAATGACGTTGCCCAGGGATTTGGACATCTTCCGGCCTTCGCCGTCCACCACGAAACCGTGGGTCAGCACTCCCCGGTAGGGGGCCTGGCCCCTGGTCCCCACCGCGGCCAACAGGCTGCTGTGAAACCAACCCCGATGCTGGTCCGAGCCTTCCAGGTACAGGTCCGCGGGCAGTCTCAGTTCCGGGTCTGGCTCCAACACCGCGGCGAAGCTTACCCCGGAATCAAACCAGACATCCAAGATGTCGGTCTCTTGGCGGAAATTTTGGCCGCCGCATTTGGCACAGCTAACTTCCCGGGGCAAAAGTTCCGCCACCGGCGAGGCAAACCAAAAATCCACTCCCTCTCGCCGGGCCCGGGCAATGATACCTTCCAGGATTTCCTGGGTGAGCAGCACCGCCCCGCAGTCCTGGCAATGAAAGGCCACGATGGGCACTCCCCAGGCCCTTTGCCGGGAAATGCACCAGTCGGGGCGGTTGGCCACCATCTGGTAAATCCTCTCCCGCCCCCAGCGGGGAATCCAGGTGACCCGGTCGATGGCCTCCAGGGCCTTTTGCCGGAGATCATGGTGTTCCATGGAGATAAACCACTGTTCCGTGGCCCGGAAGATGATGGGCTCTTTGCACCGCCAGCAGTGGGGATAACTGTGGCTGGTCTCCTCCGCGCCCAAAAGCCTTCCTTTCCGGCGCAGGAGCTCGATGATGCCGGCATTGGCTGCCCACACCCCCTGGCCGGCAAACTCGGGCACCTCGGCGGTAAAGCGCCCGTCGTCGTCCACCGGCGAATAGGGGGCCAGGCCGTATTTGCGGCCGCTGTCATAGTCTTCCTGGCCGTGACCCGGGGCGAGGTGCACCAGTCCGGTACCTGCATCCAGGGTCACGTAATCGGCCAGGATCACCCGGGATTCCCGATCCAGCCAGGGATGGCGGCAAATAGCCCCTTCCCACTCTTTGCCTTTAACCCGGAAGACTTCGTCTCCCTTCAGTCCCCAATGGCTCAGCAACCCGGCTTCCAGATCCGTCGCCACCACCAAAATTTCCTCCCCCACCTTCAGGGCCGCATACTCTTCCTCGGGGTGCACCGCGATGGCCAGGTTGGCCGGCAGGGTCCAGGGAGTGGTGGTCCAGATGACCAGGGACACCGGACGGCCCGACAGCTCCGCCACCGCAGGCGGCGGGCTGACCAGGGGAAATTTTACGTAAATGGAGGGGGTGTGATGTTCCTCGTACTCCACCTCTGCCTCCGCCAGGGCGGTGTGGCAGGTGGCGCACCAGTGGATGGGCTTTTTGCTGCGGTACACTGCGCCGCTCAGAAAAAAATGGCCATATTCTTCTAAAATTGCAGCCACATAAGCGTTATTCATGGTCAGATAGGGGTGCCCCCAGTTACCCAACACCCCCAGGCGTTCAAATTCCTCCCTCTGGATACCGATGAATTTTTGCGCATAGGCCCGGCACCGCTGGCGCACCTCTATCTGGGTCAATTTTATCCCCTCGACCTTAAGCTCCTTGTCCACCTGGTGCTCGATGGGCAGCCCGTGGCAGTCCCACCCGGGCACATAAGGGCAATCACAGCCTGCCATCTGGCGCGATTTAATGATGATATCTTTTAAGATTTTATTTAGCGCATGTCCCAGATGGATATGGCCATTGGCATAAGGGGGGCCGTCATGGAGGATGAATCGGGAGCGCCCGGCGCTCTGGGCCCGAATCTTGCCATAGAGGTCCATTTCCGCCCAGCGCTTAAGGATTCCCGGCTCCCGGCGCGGCAGATCCGCTTTCATGGGAAAAGACGTGCGGGGCAGGTTGAGGGTCTCTTTATAATCCATTAAGCGGCCTCCAATTCATCTTATCCCTATACCATATTCTACCTGCATGAAAAATCAATATCTGGGGGAGGGCATGGGAATCTCCTGACAGGGAGGGCCAGGGACATAGGGGCGGTTCGTGAACCGCCCCTATCTGACCTCCTCCAAGCCCCCCTCTGCGTATGATGATTTGGGAAGACGGGGCCATGGCCCCGCCTTCCCAAGCAAAAACTTAAGGGATTGGGGGTGGGGGTTGGGGGGAGGATTGTAAGTGGGCCTGTGGCCCTTAGCCCCCTCCCCCATAGATTTTCTCCCTCTCCCACGCCCTTGACCGGGGGGCGGGATTTCTATAAGATGGAGCATGCGTCAAGCCGCGGCAGCCTTCCTCTTGTCGGCCCTGGTCTTTCCGGGCCTGGGGCAACTCTATAATCAGGACCGGAAAAAAGGAATCTTTCTGGTGCTGATGGCCAATCTGCTGCTGGGCCTCCTGTTACTCATCGGGTTGATCCTTATCTCCCGGGAATATTACACGGTCTTCTATCCCAACCCTCTCACCCGGGAGATTTTCCGGCTATTGTTCCTGGATACCCTCTCCCATCCGTTATTCTTTATACCCTTGGCTCTGTTAGTGGGGCTGTGGGCCTTTGCCGCGGTGGATGCCTGCCGCGGCGCCAGCCGTCGCGCCTCGGAGGAATAATGAGCGTGAGCACTTCAGACCTTTTCTGGCTATTCCTGATAATCATCGCCCTTCAGCCCATGCTCAAACTAAAGGCCATGGAATTCTCCCGCAGACGAATTCTGGCCAAAATGGAGCAGAAACGCTCCTCCCGGATGATCCTTCTGGTGCACCGCCAGGAGACCATGGCCCTGCTGGGTTTTCCCATATTCCGCTATATCGACATCCATGACTCGGAAGAAATCATCCGGGCTATCCACCTTACCGACGAAGACCTGCCCATCGATTTGGTCCTCCATACCCCCGGCGGCCTGGTGCTGGCCTCGCTGCAAATCGCCCGGGCTTTGAATAAGCATGCCGGCAAGGTCACCGTCTTTGTGCCCCATTACGCCATGTCCGGAGGCACCCTTATTGCTATGGCCGCGGATGAAATCGTCATGAGCGAACACGCGGTCTTGGGCCCGGTGGACCCGCAACTGGGCCAGTTCCCGGCCGCCTCCCTGCTCCGCGCCGTGGCCAAAAAGCCGGTGGCCGACCTGGACGACAGCACTTTGATCTGGGCGGATCAGGCCGAGAAGGCCATCGCCGAGGTGAGAAACAGCCTGCGGGAACTGCTGGGCAAGAAATTTTCCATTCAGAAAGCGGACGAACTGGCCCGCCTGCTCTCGGAAGGCACCTGGACCCACGATTATCCCATTACCTTTGAAGCCGCCCAGGCCCTGGGCCTGCCGGTGTCCTCCGAGATGCCCAAGGAAATTTTGGATCTGATGAGCCTCTTTCCCCAAGCCACGCGCCAGGTCCCCGCGGTGGAATATCTCCCCATCCCCCGGCGCACCAAGCCCTCGTGAGGGGAGGGGAAGGATATTTGGGGGAGGGGGCTAAGGGCCACAGGCCCACTTACAATCCTCCCCCAAGCCCCCGCCCCCAATCCCTTATGAGAGATTGAGGCGGTGCAGGATGGGCCTGGGCTATGCCCCAGGCCCATCCTACACCCCCAAAAGGCTTAAATTATGGTAAAGGCGGGGAAGCTCTTAAAGCAATCAGTTTAAGGAAGGCATTATGAGGCAGTATCTGCTAGATGAAATCAGCCGGGGGGACATCCCCCGCATCCGGGATTATCTCGATGAACATGCCATCCCTTCAGGTCTGGAAGATATCTGGTGGGTGGACCTTAAGGAAGACCTGCTCGGCCCCGAGCAGTTCTCCCATCACGATTGCCAACCCTTCCGCTTTGCGGTGGAAGTGGGCCGTAACTTCGTGCGCTTCGAATTCCTCATCCGCAGCCAGCAGACCATGCGCTGCGCCTGCATTGCCTACGCCACCCGCGCACCAAAGGGACTTCATCCTTTCCTTCGCCGACCACCTGGTGGAAGACCTGGCCCTGAGAACCTGAGGCAGGGCCCCAACCCGATAATCAATACGGCGACATGGTATATTTCTGCTCGCCTTTGGGCACGTACCACTTGTCGAAATTGTAGTCAATGCCCGCGGGGGCCGGTTTGATCCCCCGGAAGCGCTTGTGGATGGCCGGCAGGGCGTCGGGGATGAACAGGAAGGTATAGGGCTGGTCTTCGGCCAGAATCTCCTGGAACTTGAAATAAGCGCGGCGGCGCTTTTCCTTATCAAAGGTGTGGCGCCCTTCCTCCAGCAGGGCGTCCACCTGGGGATTCTTGTAGTGATTGAAGTTTAGCTCCCCTGGCCGGGTCTTGGAGGAGTGCCAGATGTCATACTGGTCCGGGTCCAGGCCGGTATTCCACCCCAAGAGGACCGCCTCAAATCGTCCCTTTTCGATGAATTCCTTGACAAACGCGGCCCACTCCACCGTGCGGATTTTCACCAGGATGCCGATCTCCCGGAGACGCCGCTGGATGATCTCGGCAGTCCGCACCCGGATATCGTTCCCCTGGTTGGTGAGAATGGTGAATTCAAAGGCATGCCCGTCCTTCGTCAGGATGCCCTGCCCGTTGGGCTGCCAGCCGGCCTCGCGCAGCAAGGCCCGGGCCTGGTCCGGGTCGTAGTCAAATCGGGGCACGTTGGGGTTGTAAAACCAGGCGCCGGGTTTATAAGGGCCGATGGCCGCTTCTCCCAGGCCCAACAACACCCCTGCGATGATCTCCCGCTTGTTGATGGCGTGGGTCAAGGCCTGGCGCACCCGCCGGTCGGCGAACCTGAGGTCTTCCAGGTTGTATCCCAGATATACGTAGGAAAAAGGCACATACCGGTACTTGTTATACATGCGGGCAAAGCGGGGGTATGCCGTCTGGCGGGTGTATTGCATGGGGGTGAGGCCCATGCGGTCGATATTGCCGGCCTTCAACTCCAGAAACATGGTGGCCAGGTCCGGCTTGACCAGGTAGATGTAGCCATCCAGGTAGACCCGCCCGGGAAAGTAGTCGGGGTTAAAGGTAAGGGCGATCTTCTCTCCGGCCCGCCACTCCTGGAATTTATAAGGCCCGGTGCCGATGGGGTGGCGCCCCAGAGGCGATTTGGTGATATCCTTGCCGGACAAAAGGTGCCGGGGCAGCATGGCCAGGGTCCAACTTCCCAGGGCCGGGGCAAAGGGCTGGGGATAAGTGACCCGAAAGGTGTAATCATCCAGAACCTCGGCCTTCTTCACCTGGAGGTAATCCCCGGAATAAGCCGTGGGCGTCTTGGGATCCACCATCACCTGGTAAGTGAAAAGCGCATCGTGGGCGGTGAAGGGCGCGCCGTCATGCCACTTGACGCCTTGGCGCAGCTTGAAGGTGATGGTCAGGCCGTCAGGAGAGATGTCCCAGCTCTGGGCCAGGTCCCCCACCAGGTTGAGGTCTCCGTCATATTTCACCAACCCGTTGTAAATCAGGGAGGCGACGCCGTGGGAGGCGGAATCGGAGGCCAAGGGGGGAATCAGGGTGCTGGCGTCGCCGATGGAGGCGTCAATGAAGAGGTCCCCGTAAGCCGGGCCGGTGTCCGGGCCGCCGTAAACCTTTTCCGTCTCCGGGGATTTGCAGCCCACCGCCAGTCCGGCCAGCAGGACCAGCCAGATAATCAGACCCAGCCAGCCCCGCCCACGCCCGAGCATTAAAAGTTCCCCTTTTTTAAAGGGGGGCCGGGCGAGACAGCATCCTTAAGCAGCCTGCGAAAGTGGGAAAGCCCGATCTTCATCTTTGGTCTAAATCTAGGTGGCCCTGGCAACGGAGAAAGGCTATTGACCCTAGAGGTCCTTAACCTGAGTCCCTCTCTGGTAAGGGCACGGCGCGCCGTGCCCCTACAGATGCAAATGAATCCAAGCACTTCCGCTTTTCTCTTGCCCCCAGGGGGCCTTTTGGATAAATTTAGGTTGTCGGGACGTGGCTCAGCCTGGTAGAGCACAGCGTTCGGGACGCTGGGGTCGGAGGTTCAAATCCTCTCGTCCCGACCATGTTTGAGACAGTAAACCGCCTCATCAGAGGCGGTTTTTCTTTAGCAATTCTTGCCTTAGCGCTCCTGACCAAACCGGAATTGATCCGCCTGAGACCGGTTTTTTTCCCTTTCTGTTTCCTGGTCTAGCCTTTTTTGGGCTTTGTGCCGCTTTGGTGCCGCTTCATTTCGGCGCATAACGGGGTGTTAAAACTTTATTTATTCAGCTCTATTAACTACTTATGCGGCGATTTCCACTTTTTGTGCCGCTCAAATTAAATTAACGGAACAGGGCGGATGAACGCAAGAGATTCCTGCCGGATAGACATTGTGAGACCTTTGAAAAATATCTGAAACAGAAGCGTCCTAAAATCTCCTCCCCCTGGATGGGGTATCTATACCGGGGAGGGTTAGGAAGCTAGTGAAAAATTAATTTGGAATATCATAAGGTTGTCTAATATTTCCCCCTCCCCCCAGCCCCCTCCCACCAGGGGAGGGGGGAAGAAATACGGACATTTGATTGTTTTGAAGGCCATTTTGCAAATCGCTCTTATCAATTTAATCGATGGCCAGGAATTATCCAGAACGGAAGAGACAGGCAACTCATTTTTCTCGGCCTTGCCAATGGAGAGCATAGGTTTTTAAGTGCTGACGGCATAAGCGCAGGAGATTCGGGAATACCAGGTAATCGAATTTAACTCAGAATATCCCGCTTCATCTGCTCAAATTCTTCCTTGGTGATTTCCCCTTTGGCGTAGCGCTTTTTCAGGATATCCAGGGCGGTCTCCTGGTCCAGGCCTTTGCCGGGCTCCCAGGACCGTCTGCTGCCCCGTCCGAAAATGAAGTAGAGGCAGAGCGCAATGACGATGATCCAGAAAAGGGGCATAAAAAAGGGGAAAAACCACATGGGCCAGAACCAGAAGTAGTCATGGGGCATGGTTCGATTCCTTTATCCTCCGAATTCAATTAAAAGTCCCCCTTTTTAAAAGGCGATTATCTAGAACTTGACATATCGCCGAAAGGGGGGGGTAAAATTGAAGTCAAATAAAAGCGCAAGCTCAGTGCTTGACGGCCTATGGTGCTTGCGATTAAGATGCAATTTATGGATTGGCAATTCAAAGTCGGCATTGGTTTGGCATTGGTATTCGGCTTTTTGCAGATTGCAGGGATCCGTATGCCGTATTGGATAACATGGCCAGGCATTATCGTTGGTATCGCTTTCATTATTTGGGGGCTATTACCTAATCACCGAAAGATTCAAATTCGTGCGGCTATCCTTTTTATTGCACGTATCGCAGGGATAACGGGTAACATTGCTTCGCACAGGATTGCGACGTCAGACAAAATCGAAAAGAAAATATCTACTAAAATTATAGCATCAATATTGGCGTTATCACCAAGCACAGGTTTTTTGACCATGAAAATTTCATTTACCAACGATGGTAATATAGATTATCAAATAGACACTGCTTATATGATAACCATGGATAGGAATAGTTTATTAATGATTAATGAGTCAAATATGGACTTGGGTGATATTTACAATAATATAAATAACATGCTTAATCATGACAAGATTAGTATATTAGAATCAACGATACAACAAAAACCAAATTTCCCAAAATTATTAAAGCCCGGTGATTTATGGGTATCTGAACTTAAAGAGCCATTTGATTTGAAAAATTATTTCGAGGAACATAATTTAATAAATATTAAAAGAATGCCTATTGGCGTAATGGTGCGGATAATAGATTATAAAGGAACAATTAGATTTGCTTGGTTTTATAATTCTGAAATAGTTGTTCGTGAAGATGGTGAGAATTATATTATTCGTACCATACACAAACCAATTGAATTAATATTAAAGTGAGATTAACATAATGCTATCGCCGCCCCAAAGATGTCGGGGTTTTGGCGGTTGTTATAACGGAACTCGAAATCTGTTACGTAAAGAATGTCAAGTAGCAGATAATCGCCTTTTTAAAGGGGATTGAGGGGGATTTTCAAAATCCCCCCTGGCCCCCCTTTAGGAAAGGGGGGAATTTTTATGCGGGATCTTTATCCCACAGCCTGCACTTAAAGAGACCTCTGAAAAAGTCATCTTGAGGGAGGGGGCCAGGGGCTTCCACAGGCTGAAAGCCTGTGCCACTGACCCCTGCCCCCTCCCTCAAGCTCCCTCCCCCAACCCCTTGCAGGGTTAGAAAATGACTGGAAAGTCGGGGCCATAGGCCCCGCCTTTCCAGCCCCTTCTGCGGGTTGGGAGAGGGGTGTGGGGGGAGGGCAGGGACCTCAGGTCCCTGGCCCTTCCCCCACAAAACTTCACCCCGCCTCACCCCTTCCGCCGCCAGCGGGGGCCGGCGAAGGTATCGGTAACTTCGATGCCGTGGCCGGCCAGTTCCTGGCGGATGCGGTCTGCGGTAGCCCAATCCCGGCGCTGCCGGGCCTCCTCCCGTTCCTGCAAGCGGGCCTCGATCTCCGTATCTCGGGCTGGCTGGGGCATATTCATCACCCCCAGCACTTCGTCCAGTTCCTTAAGCCGGGTCAGGACGGCCGCGGCTGCCCCGGGCCCCAACTTGCCCCGGTCCAGATCCTGGTTCAGTTCTCCCACCAGGGCAAAGAGGGCCGATAAGGCCCGGGAGATATTCAAATCATCATCCAGGGCCGCGATAAATTCTCTTTTCAATTGGAAGAGGCGTTCCTCCATGGCCGGGGCCGCGCCCTCCCCGGTGACCAGGGTGAGGCGCTCCAGAAAGTGGTCCAATCGGGCCCGGGAGGCGGCGGCGGCCTTCAGGTTGGCCTCCCCGAAGGCCAGGGGCTTACGGTAATGGGTGGCCAGCAAGAAAAACCGCACCTCTTCCCCCCGCAGACCTTGAGTCTCCAGGTCCCTGACCGTAACCGCGCCCTCTTCCTTGAGGGGCCGCCCATCCCGGAGCACCCGTTCGCAGTGGAGCCAGAGATGGGCCAGGGGCTTGCCCGTGGCCGCGGCAAAGAGGGCGTTTTCGTTTTCTTCATGGGGAAACAAGGACTCGATTCCCCCCACGTGGAAATCCACGGTTTCTCCCAAATGCTTGAGGGCCATGGCGGCGCACTCCAGGTGCCAGCTGGGCCGCACCTTGCCCCAGGGGGTGGAATAATAAAGGCCTTTTTTCAGCTCCGCCAGTTTGGCTCTCTTGAGCAGGGTAAAATCCCGGGGGTTTTCCTTGGCGTATTCATCCAGGTCCACGGTTTTCCCCACCCTGATCTTGCTCAGGTCCAGCCGGGAAAGCTGTCCGTAACTCTTGAACCGGGAGATATCAAAATAGACCGACCTCAGTTTTTCATAGGCGAAACCCCGCTCCAGCAAGCGCCGGGTGAGATGCATCATATCTTCGATATGCTCGGAGGCCAGGGGATAGAGGCAGCCCTCGTGGATGCGCAACCCTTTTAAGTCGCGGTGGAACTCCTGCCGGTAATGTCCGGTGAATTGGGCCAAATCCTGGCCCGCGGCCCCGGCCCCGGCAATGGCCCGGTCGTCCAGATCAATGAGGCTCACCACCTGGCGGGCCTTAAAGCCCCGGAAGCGCAAATATCGGTTAAGCAGGTCGGCCACCACCAGACGCCGGGCCACTCCCAGGGTGAGGTGGGTATTCAGCGCCGGCCCGTCGGCGAAGATACTGGCTTCCCCCGGCCGCCTGGGTTCAAAGGCCTCCTTGGCCCGGGCCAGGGTATTATAAAACTGGAGAGTGGGGACCTCTTTTTCGGCATAAAGGGGGGTGGAGAGGTAGCGTTCGCCGCCGTCCGGGGCAATGGTGACGATGAGGCCCTTCTCCAGTTCCCGGGCCTTGCGGATGGCCACCGCCACCGCCGCCCCGGAACTCATGCCCAGGAACAGCCCTTCCTGGCGGGCCAATCTCCGGGCGGTGTCGAAGGCCTCCTCATCCTCGATACTGACGATTTCATCAGTCTGACTCTTGTCGAAGATCCCGGGGACGTAAGATTCTTTTAAGTTTTTCAGACCCTGGATGGTATGGCCCAAATAAGGCTCTACCCCCACCAGGCGGATGTCGGGGTTAAGCTTCTTCAAGGCCCGGTAGAGACCCATGAGAGTGCCGGTGGTGCCCATGGTGGCTACCACCATGGTGACCTGGCCCTCGGTCTGTTCCCAGATTTCCCGGGCGGTGCTCGCATGCGAGGCGGGATTGGCCGGGTTGTTGAACTGATCCGGCAGGAAATATTTCTCCGGGTTTTCCCGGGCCAAGCGATAGGCCTCTTCGATGGCGCCGTCGGTGCCCAGGTGAGCCGGGGTGAGAAGGAGCTCCGCGCCCATGGCCTTGAGGATGCGCTTGCGCTCCAGGGAAGCGGACTCCGGCATGGTCAGCAGCAGGCGATAGCCCTTTACGGCACTCACCAGGGCCAGGCCGATACCGGTATTGCCGCTGGTGGGCTCGATGATGGTCTTCTCCGGCGTCAGTTCTCCGGCGGCCTCGGCAGCTTCGATCATCGCCAGGGCCGGTCGGTCCTTGACGGATCCCCCGGGGTTGAAATATTCCAGCTTGACGTAGATCTCCACCTTGGGGTTGGGGCTGAGTCTACTCAGGCGCACCATGGGGGTGCCGCCGATCAGCTCCAGAATATTTCTGGCCTTGCCTGGCATAGCCATATCCATATCCAGGGAGTTAAAGGACCGAAGCGCCCTTCTGCGGCAACCTCAGATCATTTCTCCCATGCCCTCGCCTGCAACTGACAGGTAGCTGTTTATCAGATTAATCAAGCTCATAATAAATTGGTTGCGAGCCTCCTGAGCCCCGGATAATATGCCCAGCAGCCGGTGAGTCAAGGCCAGGATCACCATCCCCGCTTCTGCCGGAGCGATCTGCTCCTGGTTAAAACGTTCCAGGATCTCGTTCACCAGAGGCCGGATTCGTTCTGCCATTCTCGATTCGGCCGGATTTTCTTGAGTTTCGCTCATGGACCTTTCCTGCCCGGGGCTTATAAGGTCTTGAAATATCTACCTGACCGTACCATAAAGCCTGAGCAAATGCAAACCGGAGCAGGCCTGGAGCGGCCACGTGGCCCCAAGGGGAGTTAAGGACTCCCTCACCTGGCAATATTGTAGTTGTCTAAATGGAAAAAGATTATTAACCTAGATGGCAAACCCTGGTGGAGACCTCTGCGAAATGGGTTCGTGGGGGGAGGGTCAGGGACCTGGGGTCCCTGACCCTCCCCCCAAACCCCCCTCCCAACCCGCAGAAGAGGCTGGAAAGGCGGGGCCTAAGGCCCCGACTTTCCAGCCATTTTCTAACCCTTTAAGGGGTTGGGGGAGGGAGCTTGAGGGAGGGATTGTAAGCGGTCTGCGACCCCTGGCCCCCTCCCTCAAGATGACTTTTTCAGAGATCTCTGATGCGGTATTATCAAGGAGATCATGATGAAAGGCTTGATTCTGAGCGGCGGCAAAGGCACCCGTCTGAGGCCCTTGACCCATACGGCCGCCAAACAATTGGTGCCAGTGGCCAACAAGCCGGTCCTGTTCTATGTCATTGAAAACCTGGCCCAAGCCGAGGTCCGGGACCTGGGAATAATCATCAGCCCGGAGACCGGGGACTCGGTCCAGGAGGCGGTGGGGGATGGCTCCCTCTGGGGGGTAAGGATTACTTATATTCTCCAGACGGAGCCCGGCGGCCTGGCCCATGCGGTGCTCACGGCCCGGGATTTCCTTAAGGATTCCTCCTTTGTGATGTACCTGGGGGACAACCTGATCGAGAGCGGCATCCGCCCTTTTCTGGAGGCTTTTCAGCGGGAGGCCCTGGATGCCTTAATCCTGTTAAAGGAGGTGGAAAACCCCCGGCAATTTGGCATCGCCGAGTTGGACGGGGAGGGCCGCCTTAAACGTCTGGTGGAAAAACCCCAAGATCCGCCCAGCAACCTGGCGCTGGTAGGGGTTTATATCTTTGCGCCGACCATCCACTCGGCCATCGACAGCCTCTCGCCATCCTGGCGGGGGGAATTGGAGATCACCGATGCCATCCAGCACCTCCTGGAGTCCGGCAAACGGGTGGGGTGGCAAGCCCTGGAAGGCTGGTGGTTGGACACCGGTAAAAAGGATGATCTTCTGACGGCCAACACCCTGGTCTTGGATGGCTGGGGTCGCCGGGAAATCCTGGGTGAAGTGGACGAGGCCTCCCGGGTGGATGGGCGGGTAAGCATCGCCACCGGCACCCAGATAATCAACTCCACCATCCGGGGGCCGGCCGCCATCGGCGCCCATTGTCTCATTAAAGACTCCTTCATCGGCCCTTTCACCAGCATCGGGGACCATTCCCGGGTGGAGGCTTCGGTCATCGAACATTCGCTGCTGCTGAAAAATGTCACCATCCTCGAGGTGGACCGTTTGGAGGACAGCGTGGTGGGCCACAATGCCCGGGTGTCCCGCCACAATCGCCACCGTTCCTTGCAGCTTCTTTTGGGAGACGACACGGTGGTGGAGTTCTAACCTGAGACTGTAGCAATTAGTTTTTGGGAGAGGGGGCCAGGGGCTTCGAAATGGGTTCGTGGGGGGAGGGCCAGGGACCTGAGGTCCCTGCCCCCCTCCCTCAAGATGACCTTTTCAGAGCTCTCACGATCTCAACCTGAATGGCCTCCCAGGGCCTGATGGAGCAATCGCTTTCGCCTGGTTTCCTTGCCCGTCTAGCCGATATTTGTTTAACTTTATTACCACGATGTTCCGCTATTTTTATCTTCCTCCTGCAAACCCAGGGTTATAAAAAGACAACCGTTTTAAATAACAGACAATTTTTATTCCCCCCGGTTCTGGTATGGACCTTGCTTTGGACCAAGGGAAGGGCCAGGGAGTCCGGAATCTGTCCTCTCCATTCCCCATCTGTTTCAAGTGGCTAGGCGCAGAGTGGGGCCGGACCTCTGGTCCCACTTTCTTACCCCAATGGCGATGATCAAAGGTGAAGGGGAGAAGATGAGGCCCATGAGGTCCTTGGCCTTTTACTCCAGCCGCCTCGGGCTGAGGTCTTAAAATGCCATATAAGCCTAAGCCTAACCCTGCCGGCCTGCAAATAGAGCGGGCCCGGAAATTGCTGGACGAGGGCCGCAACCGGGAGGCCCTGATCCTGGCCCTGGACGCGCTATTAAATGCTCTAGACCATCTCTATAATTCCCTGGTCTCCATGCAGCAGGCCCTGCACCCCGCCCTGCCCCCTTACTCAGATACCCAGGAAGAGACACCTCATCCTGGCTTTGATGGAAGGCCGGAAAAAAAGCCGCCTTTGTTCCACTGAGCGCCAAAACTGACTCGAAGCGTTAGCCTCCCCTTGCCAAGACCAGTCCCCTTCTTATCTTATAGGGAATCAAAAGAATGGTAGTTTTGTAAAGGAGGATCAAATGGGTCAGTTGATTGCTTGCGCCACGGCTGAAGGCGTTTTCCTGGCCAGTGACAGCCGCTCGGTATTTTTTGAGCCAGACGGCGAAGAACGTTTCCTCGAGGTGGACCGCCTGGTCCCTATCGCGTCTCACGTGGTTCTGGCCTCGGCCGGGGCGCTGGAGGCCCATGATCTGGCCAAGGATTTTGCGGACTTCGCCCGGGGGGAAAACCTGACGGAGATCGATGCCCTCATTGACGCGGCCATCCCCTATTTCACCGGGCGCTACGATGACATAACTCGCAAGATGTGCGAAAAGTTGCCCTTGGACCCGGTGATTAACATGTACCTGCTGCTGGCCGGCTATTCCCAAAAGACCCCGGATCAGCCCGGCCGCCTCTTCATCATTTGGGATCGGGCCAAGCCCCCCAGAATTGAATATAACCGGGTGACCCAGATATTCACCCTGCCCCGGCGGATGGGTCTGGAATTCAAATTAAATCAACTTGTCAGCCAGAAGGCCCACCTTTACCAGGTGGCGGCCGCAGCCCGGGCGGGTATGGAGAAACTGGCGTCCCAAGACCTCTTCATCGGTGCCCCTTACCATTACCTGACCATTACCGCGGCCGGGGTTTCCAAGGTCTAACCAGACCAGCGCGTCACCCCCAGGGTGGCTCATTGTCAGCATCCCCTAAATCTGCTATATTGAAAGCCTTCCGCCTCTTAAGGAGAGCTCTGCGAAATGGGTTCGTGGGGGGAAGGCCAGGGACCTGAGGTCCCTGCCCTCCCCCCATACCCCCCTCCCAACCCGCAGAAGAGGCTGGAAAGGCGGGGCCTATGGCCCCGACTTTCCAGCCATTTTAACCCTGTAAGGGGTTGGGGGAGGGAGCTTGAGGGAGGGATTGTAAGCGGTCTGCGACCCCTGGCCCCCTCCCTCAAGATGACTTTTTTAGAGGTCTCTTAAGGGGGCGGGAGGCATATTTTTTTTCAGGAAACCCGGCTTGTCCCCAGACCTTGATCGACTCCGCATCCAGCGCCCTGAGGAGGGACGGCCGCCGGCGGTCTCTTCTCGGACCCGCATGGGCCTTGCCCTCCTGGGAATCATCATCTTGATGATCGTGGGGCTTTACCTCTGGGGCCCCTTGCAGCCGGCCCAGGAGGTGACCGCGGTGGTGGTGGCCAGGGTCTACCCGGCCCAGGCCTATACCTTGCTCAACGCCAGCGGTTATGTGGTGGCCCAACGGAAGGCGGCGGTTTCCTCCAAAAGCACTGGACGCCTGTCCTACCTGGGGGTGGAGGAAGGCAGCCGGTTGAAAAAGGGGGAGATCCTGGCCACCCTGGAAAATGAAGATCTGATAGCAGTCAGAGACCAGGCCGCGGCCCAGATTAAGGAGGCCCAGGCTGCCATGGACCAGGCTCAGGCGGAACTGGACGATGCCACCTTGCAGTACCACCGCTATAAAGATTTGGTGGCTAAAGATTTGGTGTCTCGCCAGGACTATGATACTGCGGTGGCCCGCTACCGGAAAGCCCAGGCAGGGTTGGCCAACGCCCAGGCCCATATTAAAACGACCCAGGCGGCCTTGGCCAATACCCAGGCGACCCTGGAATATTCATATATTCGCAGCCCTTTTGACGGGGTGGTGACCACCAAGTATGCCGAGGTGGGGGAAGTGGTGGCGCCCTTCGGGGCCGCCGCCAATGCCCGGGCCGCAGTGGTCACCATGGCGGACCTCAACTCCCTCATGGTGGAGGCGGATGTCTCAGAAGCCAACCTGGACCGGGTGCGGGTGGGCCAACCCTGCGAAATCTCGCTGGATGCCATTCCGGACAAGCGCTTCCCGGGGCAGGTGCACATGATCGTCCCCACCGCCGACCGGGCCAAGGCCACCGTTCTCACCAAGGTTAAATTCCTGGAGTCCGATGAGCGCATCCTGCCGGAAATGAGCGCCAAAGTGGCCTTTCTCTCCCGTCCCCTGGACCCCGGGGTGCGTCTGCCCCGCCTGGCCCTGCCCCGGGCCGCCACCGTAACCAGAGAAGACCGCACCTGGGCTTTTCTCCTGGTGGGCCCCAAGGTCAAATCGGTGCCGGTGACCCTGGGAGTCACCATGGAGAACCTGGTGGAAATTGTCAGCGGTCTCAAGGAAGGGGACCGGGTGGTGCTGAACCCTTCCCCCTCTTTGAAAGACGGCTCCCGGGTGAAGGTCAAGGAATGATGCAGGACGCGATTTCTCCGCCACCCCTGGTGCAGATCGCCCACCTATATAAATCCTACCGGCGGGGAAGCCAGGAGCTTCCGGTCCTCCAGGACATTTCCCTGAACATCGCCGCCGGCGAATTTCTGGCGTTGATGGGCCCCTCCGGCTCCGGCAAGACCACCCTCCTCAACCTCATCGCCGGCCTGGACCGCCCGGATAAAGGTGACCTCATGGTTCAGGGCCTGGACCTGGCTGGGCTCACGGAGGCCCAACTGGCGGCCTGGCGAGCCCGGGCCGTGGGTTTCGTCTTTCAATTTTACCACCTTATTCCGGTGCTCACTGCCTTTGAGAACGTGGAACTGCCCCTGCTGCTCACCCCTCTTTCTCGCCGGGAGCGGCGGGACCATGTGGAGCTGGTCCTGGAACTGGTGGGCTTAAGCGACCGCCTGCACCATTACCCGGCCCAACTCTCCGGCGGTCAGCAACAAAGGGTGGCCATTGCCCGGGCCCTGGTCACCGATCCGGCTCTCATCGCCGCCGACGAACCCACCGGCGACCTGGATCGGCAGTCCGCCGGGGAAATTTTGGATCTCTTGGGCCAGCTTAACCAGCAATTTCAGAAAACCATCATCATCGTCACCCATGACCCGGAGGCCGCGGCCTACGCCTTCCGCATCCGCCGCCTCATCAAAGGCCATTTGTTGAATGAAGATTAATGGGGGCAAGATGAAAGAGTTGGGGGAGGAGGCCAGGGGCTTCCACAGGCGGGGACGCCTGTGCCACGGCCCCTGACCCCTCCCCCAAACCCCCTCCCTCAAACCCCATAAGTTGGCCGTGGAAGGCGGGCCCAATGGGCCCGACTTCCACGGCTGCGAAAAAGATAAGGTCGAGTTCGCAAAGTATTATGGGGAGAAGGGAAGTCTGGCATCACGCCGAGCCTGAAACAGGAAGGAAAAGCAAACGATGATCGAGGTCGACCTCCCTAGAAACCGCCAAGGCCGCTTTTACCACATTAATTGCGGTCCCGGGGACCTTGCTCCCTACATCTTCACCTGCGGCGACCCCAATCGGGCCCGGAGGATCGTCCGCCTTTTCGATGAAGTGCGGGTTAGAAGAAGAAATCGGGAATTTCTCACCTATACCGGCACCTATAAAAATATCCCCGTATCGGTAATGTCCACCGGCATTGGCGCGGCCCCCAGCGCCATTGCCATCGTCGAAGCCAGCCAATGCGTCTCTCCGGCGACTTTTATTCGCCTGGGCAGCACCGGCGCCCTCCAGGAGCACATCTCCCTCGGGGATCTGATAATTACCGGCTGGGCTTTACGCGATGAAAATACCACCCATTATTATGCGCCGGCCGACTTTCCGTCCCAGGCTCACCCTGAGGTGCTGGCGGCCCTGACCCAGGCGGCCGCTACCTTGGAGGTTCCCCATCATGTGGGCCTTACCTGCACCACCTCCGACTTTTACGCCGGGCAGGGAAGGCAAGTGCCGGGATTTCCCACCCTGGACCCCCAAAAAGTGGAGCGCCTGAGCCAGGCCGGGGTCCTCAACCTGGAGATGGAAATGTCTGCCTATCTCACCCTGGCCGGGATCTCCACTTATAAGCTCAGAGCCGGGGGGGTTTGCGTGGTGTTTGCCAACCGGATCACCGGCGCCAGCGCCTTTTCCTCCGCCAGGATGGTGCGTCTGGCGGAAAGACGCCTGATCCAGGTGGGGCTGCTGGCCCTGGAAATACTGGCTGAAAGGGATAGGGAGCAGATAATTTAGGGGAGGGGGCCAGGGGTCGCAGACCCCTGCTCCCCTCCCCCCCGACCTCAGACCTGCCCTCCCCCACAACTACAACCACAACCGAACCATGTTCAAACTTATCTGGCGCAATACTCTCAGGCATCCTTTGCGGGCCAGCCTCACCGTGGGCGGCATGGCCGTGGCAGTGCTGGCCTTTGCCCTGCTGCGCACTATGGTGGCCGCCTGGTATGCCGGGGTGTCGTCCGCCTCCCCGGCCCGCCTGGTGACCCGGAACGCCATTTCCCTGGCCTTTCCTCTACCCCTGGCCTATCTCCCCCAGATTCAGGCCCTGCCTGGCATCGCCGGGGTGGCCTATGGCAATTGGTTCGGCGGCATCTATATTGACGAAAGGCATTTTTTCCCTCAATTTGCCGTTAATGTCCGCCCTTACTTCGACATCTATCCGGAATATGTCATGCCCGAGGAGCAGAAACTGGCCTTTTTTCAGGACCGCCGGGGATGTGCGGTGGGCCGCCAGTTGGCCGACCGCTACGGCTGGCGTCTGGGGGACTCCATCGTGCTCAAGGGTACCGCATTCCCGGGAGACTGGCAGTTCGTCCTGCGGGCTATTTACCGAGGCCGGGAGGCGACCACCGATGAAGGCCGGTTCTTCTTTCACTGGGATTACTTGAACGAAAGTTTGAGAAAGGCCGCTTTCTCTCGGGCCGACCAGGCGGGATGGTTTCTGATCAAGGTGGCCCGGCCGGAGTTGGCCCCCGTGATCTCGGCCCAGGTGGACGCCCTGTTCCAAAATTCCCTGGCCGAGACCCGCACGGAAACCGAAATGGCCTTTCAGCTAGGCTTTGTCTCCATGACCGAAGCCCTGCTTCTGGCCATTCAGGTGGTCTCCTGGGTGGTTATCGGGGTGATTCTGGTGGTGCTGGCCAATACCATGGCCATGAGCGCCCGGGAGCGCCTGGGGGAGTACGCCATTCTCAAAACCATGGGTTTTCGGGCGCGTCACCTGGCCGGCCTTATCGTGGGAGAATCTTTGCTGCTGGCCCTCCTCGGCGGGATGGTGGGGTTGTCCCTGACCTTTCCGGCGGTCAAGGTCTTCCGCACCTCCCTGGGCCAATATTTCCGGGTTTTTCCCCTGACCCGGGCCACCTTGAGCCTGGGCCTGGCGGTGGCCTTAGGGGTGGGGCTCCTGGCCGCCCTGCTGCCAGCCTGGCGGGCCGCCCGGGTGAGCATCGCCGAGGCGTTGAGGAAAGTGGGGTAAAGAATTGGGGGAGGGGGCTAAGGGCCGCAGGCCACTTACACTCCCCCAAACCCCCACCCCCAATCCCTTAAGTTTAGGGTTGTTGGAGAAGGCGGGGCTATGGCCCCGCCTTCTCCCACAACTTAAGCGGGTTGGGAGGGGGTGTGGGGAGGGCAGGGAGTTCAACTCCCTGGCCCTCCCCCACAAGGCCTAAAAATCGTATGCCCATTCCTTTATCATACAGTTACCGCAATCTTCTGGCCCGGCGGCTCACCACGTTCTTGACGGCCGCGGGCATGGCCCTGGTGGTCTTTGTTTTCGCCGCGGTGTTGATGCTGGCGGAGGGTTTGCGGCAGACTCTGGTGGCCACCGGTTCCTATGATAACGCCGTGGTGATGCGGGCCGGGTCTGAATCCGAGGTGCAGAGCGTCATCGACCGTACCCAGGCCGGGATCATCGGCGCCCAGCCGGAGATTGCCCTGGACGAAGAGGGCCGCCGCCTGGTGGCGGACGAAGGGATAATCCTGGTCAACCTTCCCAAGCGCAGCACCAACAAGCCTGCCAATGTCATCCTCCGGGGAGTGCAGCCCACCTCCCTTCCCCTCCGGCGGGAAATGCGCCTGGCCGCCGGGCGTTTCATCAGGTCCGGGTCCACCGAGATTATGGTGGGGGCGCAGATCGCCAAACGTTTTCAAGGCGCGGGGCTGGGAGAGACGCTGCGCTTTGCCATGCGCCAGTGGCAGGTGGTGGGGGTTTTCGACGCGGGCAACACCGGTTTTAGCTCGGAAATCTGGGGGGATGTGGAACAGCTCCTCCAGGCCTTCCGGCGGCAGAGCCTTCTCCGGGGTGATCTTACGCCTGCGCAGCCCGGCCGATTTCGCCGGCTTAAAGGCCCGTCTGGAGAGCGACCCCCGTCTGCCGGTGCAGGTGCTCCGGGAAGTGGATTTTTATGAGAACCAGTCCCGGCGCCTGGCCACCTTCATCCGCCTGCTGGGTCTGGTGCTCACCGCCATTTTCAGTCTGGGGGCCATCCTGGGGGCCATGGTCACCATGTACGCCCAGGTGGGGGCGCGCATCAGCGAGATCGGCACCCTGCGCGCCCTGGGTTTCTGGCGGCATCATATCCTGGCCGCATTCCTGATGGAGTCTCTGCTGTTGGGCTTCCTGGGTTGGGTCCTGGGGATGGTGCCGGCCTCGTTTTTAAATTTCATCACCCTGTCCACCATTAACTGGTCCAGTTTTGCCGAACTCTCTTTTAAATTTGCCCTCACCCCGGGGATACTCTTAAAGAGCCTGATCTTTGGCCTGGGAATGGGCTTGGTGGGCGGCCTGCTCCCGGCCCTCAAGGCGGCGCGCCTGCCATTGCTGGAGGCCCTGAGGTCAGCCTAGAACGCCGCCTCCAGGAGAAGATAACCACAGTGGAGCCGGTCAAGAAATTATGGCGCAGGGGATTTATAGCCAAGGGCGCAAAAGTCAGTTTGATATGGCTGCCACATGAACCAACAGCCCCACAAGTGCCCCGCCAAGCACCAGCCACAAGGAGTTCAGGCGAAAGCGAATGAGCAGGATTGCACTCATAACGGTCAGTAATACGGTGGGAAGATCAATGACCGCGTTACGCCCCAGGTGCCAGGTAACTACCGCCATGAGGGCCAGAGAAGCCACAATGACGCCGTCCAGGAAGGCTCCGGCCACGGCTGACTTGCGTAAGCGTGGGATGAGGGGGCTGCTGACGGCGCCAAGTATAAATGACGGGAGAAAAATGCCGGCGGTGGCGACCAGGGAGCCTGGCAATCCGGCGAGTAAATAACCGATGAAGGTGGCGGTGGTAAAGACCGGGCCAGGGGTCACCTGCCCCACCGCAATGGCGTCCAAAAGCTGGGTGGTCGTAAGCCAATGCCAATGCGCCACGAGATCGGCCTGCAAAAAAGCCAGGAGCACATAGCCGCTTCCAAAGACTATGGAGCCGACTTTCAGGAAGAAGAGAAAGAGCGGCAGCAAACCGAACGCTACTTGGCCCGTGGAGTATAACCCGGTGGCGAAATAAGCGGCCACCAGCAAGGAGCCGGCCAATAAAAGCATGATCAGTAGGGGTTTCCAGTTTCTGGGGCGATCCTGGATGAATCCTTGCCGCAACCCGGTGATCACCCCGGTCCCAAAGAGCAGGATAAGGACATTAACCCCCCAAAAGTTCAATATCATGGCAATGATGGTCAGGGCGCCCAGGAATTTATTTTTTACGGCCGTGCGCCCTAATTGCCAGAGCGCCTGCAAGATGATGGCGATTACTACCGGCTTGACCCCGTAAAGTAACCAGGTAATCTGAGGCAGGTTGCCAAAGCGCACATAGGCCCAGGCAAAGCCTAGGACTATCACCATGGCCGGAACGATAAAGCAGACGCCGCCTAAGAGAAGCCCTGCCCAACCTTTGCACAGGTAGCCGATGAAGATCGCCATCTCCGTCGAGCTCGGGCCGGGGATCAGGTTGGCGGCCCCCAGCAGATCTAGAAATTTCTCCCGGGTGATCCACTGGCGGCGCCGGACCACCTCGTCCTCCATCATGGCGATGTGAGCCGCGGGTCCGCCAAAGGCCGTGGTTCCAAGACGTAGGAAAAAAAGGGCCAAGCCGCTCAAACTTATTTTTCCAGCCGAATTGGCCTGATCTTGATGCCCGTCCTTCACCTTATTCATTCAGTTTATTTCGGGAAGAACCGAATGAGGAGCGCCGCCCACAGCAATCCCAGATAATAGGAGACTATCACGTCACTGGGCCAGTGCGCCCCCAAGGCGACCCGGGCCACCCAGCCAAGAATGAGAAGGGCCCCGCACCCAATCAACAGGGCGGAGCGCAGCACGCCGGAACTCTTCACCGCGGCCAGAACTGCCAGAAAGCCGAAAGTAGCGGCATACCTCAGGGCGAATTTGGAAGGAAAGCTATAGCCCGAAAGTGGTCGAAGCACGTGCACCAGTTCCGGGGAAGGCCGCGGCCGGGCAATGACCGGGCTGAGCCAATTTCCCAAGGCCCACATCCCCACCAAGCTGAGGATGGAGATAAGCGCGGCGCGCCATCCGGCCAGGGCCCAGGAAAGGGCAACGATAAGCGCCAGTATCAGGAGGATCCCAGGGAATTCGGCCGTGCGCGAGAATCCTTCGGCCCAATTCAGGTTTGGGGAAACCAGGGATTGTACCCACCTTGTTACCGCCACGTCTCCGGGGAAGTGGGTGTAATATTTGCTGGCCAGGCTGACGGATATGGCGACAATCAATAGAACTATTAATACGACATCTTTGGCACGCATTGCCGGCTTTTCTCCTTTTTTAGTTAATGAGGCCAGCGGCCCTAGATGGCAAGGTAAGGCTAGGGCAGGTTAGATGCCTCTGGGCAAAATTTGGCCTCAGGATTCTCAGGGCCTGGATTATCTTGAGACTGTTGAAATTAGTTTTTGGGAGAGGGAGCCAGGGGCCGACGGCCCCTGCCCCCTCTCCCAAACCCTTAATATTATTTAAGGCAATCGAGGCCTTAAGGCCTCGATTTTCAAAGTCTCAAGGGGGGTTGGGAGGGGAGTTTGAGGGGAGGGCGGGGGGCCTGCGGTCCCCCGGTCCTCCCCTCAAAAGACTTTCGCAACGTTCTCATCTTAAAGTTTCCGCTGGGCCAGCTCCTCCATCCGCTCCAGTTGAATCCGCTGGATCTCCAGCAGTTGCCGCCACTGGTGGGTCAGCAGCAGGTCCATCTTCTCGTGCAGGTGACTGATCTCCATCTCCGCCTTGAGGTTCAGGCGATAGTCATGTTCCGAGCGCAGGCGGTCCTTGGAGTCCTGCCGGCTCTGGCTCATCAGGATGATGGGCGCCTGGAGTCCCGCCAGGCCTGACAGCACCAGGTTGAGAAAGATGAAGGGGTAGGGATCGAAAGGCCGCAGGATCATTATTCCCGTGTTGACCATTACCCATAATAAAACCACGGCCCCAAAACTCAGGATAAAGCCCCAACTGCCGCCGAAAGAGGCCACCCGGTCGGACAACCGTTCCCAGAATGACAGTTCCTGCTCGAATTCCACATTGATATTCTTTGACAGCACTTCATATTCCTTCACACTTCGCTGCCCTTCCGACCGCAAGGTGGCGATATTCTCCATCTCCTCTTCCAGCACCTCCTGGACATAGGTGGTGCGGAAGCGGTTTAGATCCGCCAGGCAGATATAGCCGTCCTCGGACCACTGGGGGAATTTTTTCTTAATCGTCTCCAGGACTCCGCCCCGGACCGAGTCGCCTGGACGCACCTCGCTAAGATCCTTTTCTTTCCGGCAAATCTGGCAGGTCACCATCTCGGTTGGCCTCTTCTTCTATTCTCCCCTGCTAATGAGGCAGGTTTCAGGGGTATCCCCGGAGATATCTCTGGGAATTTGCGCGGCAAAAGGGAATCCTTTGGTCGCCTTTCTTTCAAGTCCGGTTAGGGTGAGGGAAAAAATTGGGCGCGATGAATCGCGCCTCTTGGTAGGAAGTTAAGGTTATTTTTGATGGATGCAAGACCTGAATTATTTTTCAGACAGTGGCGATCCGGCTAAGCCCAGGTTTAAAAAGAACCCCGGGCGGGGGAATTGATAAATAGCTGTTGGTTGGAAACCCTGTACCCACTAAAACTTGCGGTGAATCTGGAGAAAGCCCGGATTCTCTAACTTCTCTTACAACTCTGTCACTCGACTTCTTCCCTTACTTTCTTGGTAAAGCCGGTGAGGTGGGTTACCTTTTTAAATCCAGGAGGTGGGTCAAATAAACGCTCCGCCACCCCACCCTCCTTGATACTGCGGTATTCTATGCAAAAATCCCGGTCTTTGCATACCACCTTGATGGGAACCCCAAATTTCTTAACCATCCAGAAGGTCTGTTTTTCGATTCCCTCTTTTCCGCCCCTGACGGTGACCTCATATTTATCCGTGGCATAGCCACACACCGTCTCGGTCCCCACCAGGCGTTTCTGGAGGGCATCAGGGGGTATCTGGATGAATTGCCCGGGCAAGCGCGACTTTAAGGCGATCTCCAGGTAAGTCCTATCTTGGGGCAGGACCACCCATATCTTCTTTTGATCCGGGCGGACGATGGTGATGGTCTGCCCTTCTTCGTCCTGAAATTCCTGGCGCATCTTGCCGTTTTGGAAAAAAATCTTCCCGGGCATCATCTTTCCGCCGTCTTTGACCATCATCAGGGCAGAAAACTCCGCGGACCACGCCATTCCCGGAATCATCAAGAAAATCGCCACGATCCACCCACAGCACCGATTTCCCCGCGGCTTCATATCCGCCCTCCTGGCCTCATCCTAAAGGGAAGGGTTCCTTTCCTTCCAACTTATTTTAACCTGCCGGGCTAGAACTCCTTAACGCAAAGGCAATCAATCCCTTGGGCAGTGAGGAGGTAGTACTTCTCCGCGGCGCAGGCCAGGCACACCGGCTTTCCCTCCCGAACCCTTGCCTTGGTTTCCATTACCCCTTCCCCGCACTGGCTGCAAATCACCTCGTTAAGGCTCCGGACATACTTGGGAACCTGGATGGTCAGGGTTTGGATCAGGAATTGTTCCTCCAGGGGCTCCTCCAGTTCCCGCCGGGCCACGCCCTCCCATAAATGCAGGAAGCGGTGCCGGTCCTCCGGAGTGCCCTCATTTCTTATCAGCACCTTTTCAAACAAGGGTCCGGCCGCCGGATACCTGGCAAAGAGCAGCTCCCGGAAGTTCGCCTTTACCACCAGGCGCACTGCCATCCCATCGTCCCGCCGAGCCACGGTCACCGCATTCTTCCCCAAATCCTTGAAGATCAGGTTATTATTACCGAAGCTGCAGCCGGTGACCACCTGAATGCCGTCGGCAAAGCAACTGTTGCCTTCCACGATGGCCACCACTTCCTCCATTACGGCCTGCCCCCGGTTTAGAAAGGTCATGGCATAATGCCCGGCCTTGACCCCCAGGGCGAGATAAGGACAGCGATGGCCGTGGGTGGCCTCGGCGCTGCGTAATAAACCTTCCAGGTCTTCATCCTCGATCATGGCCTCTATGGCTTTGCGGGCCGTCCCAGATTCATGCATGGTTGTCTCTCCCATATCCTCGATACCCTCCCACGGGAAGGCGAGGCCTGAGCCTCCTCTAACCTCACTTCCCCAATTTTACTGATCACTGAGGCAACCGCCACCACCAGGGAAACCCCTTCAGCCCTAGTAAAATTCCGAGGCTGGAGTTGCAAGTAAGCCTTCGGGCAATTTCCCTTTCTTAAAGCTTTATTTAATAGATTTTCATTCTTCTGTCGATTTTTTCTTTTGAACTGCTGACCCCATGGCCAGGCGAACCTTAAACTGAGTTTCCACCCATCTAAGCCATGATAACTTCCCCATATCGGCTTTTAACCAGGTATGCTTGAAAATTATTTATTGGTAAATAACTTAGGTAAAGCTCGTCTTAAGACCGGCCGGTCTAAAAAATTTTTCTCCCGGAGAGTGCCTATGATGGTGACTATCCCAGACCTATTGCCCAGGGATGAATATAATGCGGCGTTGCTGGAAAATGTGCGCCCCCCGTCCTGGCAAAACCCCCAACCCGCGCCCAGCTATCATTTGGTGGTGCTGGGCGCGGGCACTGCCGGTCTGGTGACCGCGGCCGGGGCAGCCGGCTTGGGAGCCAGGGTGGCCCTGGTGGAACGCCACCTCTTGGGGGGAGACTGCCTTAATTTTGGCTGCGTGCCCTCCAAAAGCCTGATCCGTTCTTCTCGGGTAGCGTCCCAGGTGCAAAATGCGGCCGGGTTCGGCATTCCGGTGGCAGGTCCGGTGGAGGCCGATTTTGTCGAGGTCATGGCGCGTCTCAGGCGTCTGAGGGCCCGTATCAGCCATCTCGATGCGGCCTCCCGTTTTAAGGGATTGGGGGTGGATGTCTTTCTGGGGGAGGGGCGCTTTGTGGGTCCCCGGGCCCTGGAGGTGGAGGGCCAAACGTTACTTTTTAAAAGAGCGGTGATTGCCACGGGCTCCAGGCCAGTCGTTCCGGCGGTCCCCGGGTTGGCCGAAGCTGGCTGCCTTACCAACGAGACCGTCTTTTCCCTGACCTCCCGCCCCCGGCGTCTGGCGCTGATCGGCGCGGGCCCCATCGGCTGCGAGCTGGCCCAGGCCTTTCAGCGCCTGGGCTGCCAGGTAGCCCTGCTCCACAAGAACGACCGCATTCTAAACCGGGAGGACCCCGATGCCTCCGGGATTTTGCAGCGCACCTTTGAGCAGGAAGGCATGCGCCTCATCCTGGAGTGCAACCTCAAACGGGTGGAGCGCCAGGGCGGGGAAAAGATTATTTACTTCGAAAGACACGGCCAGGAAGAGACCGTGGCCGTGGACGAGATCCTGGTGGGGATCGGGCGCGCCCCCAATGTGGAGGGCCTCAATTTAGAAGCCGCGGGCGTGACATATGATTCCCGGGAAGGGGTATGGGTGAACGATTACCTGCAGACCAGGAATCCCCGCATCTATGCCGCAGGGGATATTTGCCTGAAATACAAGTTCACCCATGCCGCGGACGCGGCCGCCCGCTTGGTCCTGCGGAACGCCCTGTTCTGGGGCCGGGCCAAACTCAGCGCCCTGACTATCCCCTATTGTATCTACACCGAACCGGAAATGGCCCACGTGGGCCTTTCGGAAAAGCAAGCCCAGGAACGAGGGGTGCCGCTTAAGACCTTGGTCCGCCCTTTGAGCGAGGTGGACCGGGCCATAGTGGACGGCGAAGAGGAAGGGTTCGTCAAGGTGCACCTCAAAGCCGGCACTGGCAAGATTTTGGGGGCCACCATCGTGGCCCGCCATGCCGGGGAGATAATCAATGAAATAACCCTGGCCATGGTGGCCCGCCTGGGCCTGGACACCCTGGCCCGAGTGATCCATCCCTACCCCACCCAGAGCGAGTCCATCAAACAGGTGGCGGACGCTTACTACCGCAGCCGCCTGACCCCTTTCCTGAAGAAAATAATCTCCTTAAGGTTGTGGTGGATGAGGTGATTGTGGGGGAGGGGGCTAAGGGCCGCAGGCCCCTGGCCCTCCCTCCAAGCACTCTTTCCATCCGGGCCGCCAGAGGAGGAAGGGGCTGCCGTAGCGGTTGAGCCACTGGCGGCGGCGGGCATAATCCGGGAGCACCGCGCCCAACAGCCGCCAGAACTCCAGCGGGTGGCCGAGGACCTTAAGGTGGGCCAGCTCATGCACCACCACATAGTCCAGCACCTCGGGAGGCAGCATCACCAGGCGCCAGTTAAAGCGCAACCCAGCCTTAGGGTGACATTCGCCCCAGCGGCTTTTCCACTCCCGCATCTGGGCCGGCAATACCTTAAGACCCATCATGGCGCTGTAATGGCGCACCCGCTCCTGAATAGCCAGCTCTGCCTCCCGGCGATACCAGTCCCGAAGCTGCCTCCATGGGGCTGGGGCCCTGGAGCCTATCCGAACCCGGATCTCCTCTGGCCCCAATTCCACCCCGGCCTTGGAGTCCTGCACTACCGTAAGGCGATAAGCCTGGCCTAAGAAAAAGGCGACCCCATCTTTAAGCCTGTTCCAGGCCTCTCTTCTTTCGGCCGTCTTCCGGTGGATCCAGGCTTGGTGCCTGGCTACAACCTGGGCAATTTTTGCAGGCGAGGTGCCCTGGGGGGCATAGATCTCCAGTTTGCCATCAATGGTGACCTTCAGGGCGATGCTCTTGCGCCGCGGGCTCCATTTATAGGCGATCTCAAGGCCTTCAAGATCAATCATGGCAACCGGGAAAAAATTTGGTTGGGGGAAGGCGGGGCCAAAGGCCCCGCCTTCCCCCAACCAATATATGCGGGTTGGGAGGGGGGATTGGGGGGAGGGCAGGGACCTCAGGTCCCTGGCCCTCCTCCCAGCTCATTCATGCACAGCCGATAACGCTCGTCCACGATGCGTTCCACCTCTTCTTCGGTGGGCATGGTGTCGCGGTAGCCGGCCAGGTACTGGTTCCGGAGCCAGCGGAACAGGCTGACAGTTTCGTTCACCCGGACAATCTCCGGGATATCTCCGCTTTTCACGGTCCTGATGTGCTGGTTGTACTGGCCCAGCATGCTCACCACATCGTAAAAGGTGGCGGCGTCTCTCTTGATGCCCCGCTTGAAGGACTTCCCCTCCTTGGGATAGATGGAGTCCGGGGCCGGGTTGCCGGAGATGTCCAGGCGCTGGAAGGGCCTTCTCACCGCCACCTGCCACTTGCGGGACTCCACCATCATTCTGGAGATTAAAGGCCCGGCCCAATCGTGGGTCTGGTGTCCCTGGGGGCAGGCGGAGAAAAATTCCACCAGGGACGGACCGTTGTAAGCAATGGCCTCCTTCAGGATCTTGATGGCGTAAAAGGGGTTGTCGATGGTGAGCTTGGCCGCATAGACGTGGGAGATGGCCATGGCCTGGCTGATGATGCGCCGGTGCAGGGTCGTTTTTCCCGCATATTTTTTGCCGATGGGAGAAGTGGAACGCTCTGTGCCGTAGCGGGTGGCCCCGGACTTCTGGGTCCCGGTGTTCATGTATCCTTCGTTATTGTAAATCACCCAGGTGATGTCGTAATTTTCGCCCAGGGCGTGATTGAAGGGGCCGTTGCCGATATCATAGATGGCCCCGTCTCCCGCGAAGACGATGATCTTGGTGAGCACGTTGCTGAACCGGTTTTGATAGGCCTGATCCAGGTTGAATTTGGCGCCCAGGGCCGCGGCGGAGGCGGTGCCGAAACCATAGTGACCCGTGGGGTAGATCCGGGTGTTAAACGGGTTGACCAGCTCCGAGACCTGGTTGCAGCCGGTGGCGTTGATGGTGTAGATGTTGAAGCCGTGATCCAGCATGTGCTCAATGGCCCGTTTGTTCTTCTCCGAGAGAATCCGGAGGCCCTGGTAAAAGGTGGCGATCCCCTGGGGATGATTGCGCAGGGACTCAGCCGCATAGAAGGTCAGCAAGTTGATGACCCCCTCGCTGCAGCCCGGACACAGGGTGTGCTTGCCGGGGTAGAGCTTGGAGTAGACGAAGAGCACCTGGTGATTGAGGGGCATCTGATCCACGTAGGGAGCCGCCTCAATAGTCTTGTCCCAATCTCTATAGGGTTCAGGAAGGAAGTCCGCCTCGCTGACCTCGGTTTTGGCCACCATCCGCAAGGCGTCGGTGGGGCAGACCTGGGCGCAAACGCCGCACCCCTTGCAGGCGCTGGGATCCGCGTTAATGTTCAGGGCAAACCGCTCCCAGGGGATCCCCTTGGGCGGCTTCTTGAAGATCTTGAAATAGCGCGCCGCCAGACCCTCCACGGCATGATCGGTGATGGTGGAGTAAAGGGCCGAATCGGGACAGGACGCGGCGCACAGGCCACAGGCAGTACATTTGGACGCATCATAGACGGGAATCTGGGTGCCGATATAGCTCATGTCCCGATAGCGGCTGGTGGCCGGGGGCACTATGGGCAGGAAGCGGTCCCAGGGGACCTTTTTCCCTTCCAGGATGGGCTTCACCATGTTCTGGTAGAAGGTTTCCTGGTAATCTTTGAAAAGGTTCACCGGCTTGATGGTGCCTAATTCATCTTTTTCGGTGAGAGTCACCGGGAGGCCTGCGGTTCCGGGTCCCTGGCCGAAGTTCTCCGGCAGCGGTGGGGCATAACCCGGGTTGCTGGTCTCCAGGGCCGCAGCCACCTTTTCTGAGACATGACCGGAAGCCCGCTCGGCGCCGTGCCTGAGAAGGGCGATGTTGGCGTCCAGCATCTCCTTTTTCTTAGTGCCCAATTTTTTCTCCAGGATCTTTTTAAACCTCTGTTCAAAGTCCCTCTCAGGGAGAATTCCCATTTCCTGGTTGACCAGGCCCAGGATGGGGGCTCCGGGAAGGTTCCGGTTGAGGTACTGGAGGGCCGCCCGGGTGCCGTCCAGGGCCATCAACTTTATTTGCCGATATTTAATTAATGACTGCACCTGGGGCGGGAAGCTTTCCATAACCGCATCACAGCTTCTGGGGGTGTTGATGACCAGCAACCCCTGTTCCTTCAGGCCTCCCACATATTCCCGGAGGATCTGATCGGACAGGAACTTTTCGTTGAAAAAGGCCAGCACGTCCCGTTCCGTAAGTTCCGAGCTATTGCGGATGGGCTGGGAGCCGATGCGCAGGTTCATAAAGACCGGGGCCCCTTTGCGGGCTGCGCCGTAGCGCGCTCCAGACTGCACGTATTTACGGCCAGTGCCGATGTCTTCGGCATAGACCAGGGCGGCGGACTCCAGGGCGGTTTTGACCCCTTCCGCTCCCACCCCGATAAAGGTCATGCTCAGTTCCCGCTCCAGGTAACCGGGTAGGGGGGCGGGCTTCAGGGTGAGGGGGCCTTCAATGCCCACGTAGAAATCCCGCTGAAAACCCCGCTTGCCCTCTAAGCAGGACACCATGTTCTCCACGACCGCGGCCACGTCGTATTTGTTGAAGTCCTTGCTGCCCAGGCCGTAGACACCGTGGAGGAGGGTGGGCATGTCCTCCCGGCCGTAGATGCGGTGTTCCTTTTTCCCCTCGCGGCCAGCCCGGATGGAAATCTGCAGCGCCGCCTGGGCATCGTACAATAAGAGCTGGTTATGGGCTCGGCCGCTGCGCTCCAGAACGCAAACCACCTTGGCCTTGCGCATGCCATAAGCCAGTTCCTCATAGCAGGGGGGGTTAAACAGCACCGGCCGCACCAGGCCGATGCGGTAGCCTTTCACATCCCGGTAATAATCCACCACATCCTTGACCACCCCCGCGGCAGAGCCCAGGATCATGATGACCATGTCGGCATCTTCGGTGCGGTAGCACTCCACCACCTTGAGGTTGGCGTCCAGAATCTTGTTCATGACATTCATGGCGGCCACGAAGCCCCTCTTGAAGAACCGATAGGCTAGATCCTGGGCCACCTGCCCTTCCATGGTCAGGTCGGTGTCGGTAAAGGTGCCGGTCAGGGTGCCGTGCTCGAAATCGGGCTGATAAAGCCGGTTGGGAGGGCCGACAAAATACTCCAGGAAGGCATCCGAAAGCTCTCCGATATTCTCAATGGCGTGGCTCTTGATAAAGCCGTCGCCAATCACCATGCAGGGTAGCATCACTTGCCGGAGCTCCGCCACTTTGAAGGCAATGGGCAGCAGGTCGTGCAGTTCCTGATTGTCTTGGGAAACCAGTTGGGCCCAGCCGGCATTGCGCACCGCATAGAAATCCGTGTGGCCGCAATGGATGCTTAAAGAGCCTTTATTAACCTCCCGGGCCATGACCGACATCACCACGGGCAGGCGTTTGCCGGCCACGGAAAAGAGATTCTTGGTTTTGAGCAAGAGACCCTGAGAAGAGGTGTTATCTACGTAACGGCCGCCTTGGGAGGCCATGGCTTCCACCGCGGCGAGGGCCGAAAGTTCATCGCTGGGTTGGAAGTACATCAATTCCTGGCCAAACAGGTTTTTTTGCCCGTTGGCTGCGACCCTGGCAAAATCTTCGGCAATGGGAGTGGAGGGCGTAATGGGATAGCCGCAGAGCCCGTCTACCAGCCGGGTCATTACCGAAATCGCCGCCTGATTGCCGTCCATCAAGACATCCTGGCGCTTTCGCATGCTTTCCCGCTGCTCCGGGGGGATGGCCGCCAGGTTAAAAGTAAAGAGCTTGCGAGCATCAAATCGGTCCCACTCTTTGTTCCAATCAAAGTGAATGGCACCTTCGGTCTGACGCAGTTTGTGATAACGCAACTGCTGCCTGAGGGTATCGCTCTCTATCCCAGGTCTCATTCCGGGCTCTCCTTAATCATGTTCTAAATGCATTATCTCAAATGAACAAGCTCCCGCCAACAGATTTTGGGCCTATCAGGCGCGAAGGAAGGTGAAAATGTCATCAGCCTCGGCACCTTGGGACTCAAAACCCATCTGGGTCGGCGACCTTGCCGGGGCCTTTTCTGTAACCGGCCCTCTGGACGGCTCCCTGAGTCGTTCCTATATTTGGATATCGGAGGTCTCCTGGATCCTGGCAATGCCAGATCCGGAGGTGGCGCATAATATTATATAATAAGCATTGTCATTTAATTTGTGAAGGTGCGGCCCGGGTTCAGTGTCGGAACCTGGAGGATGAAGGCTATGGAAGCATTAGCTGATCCGGTTTTCCTCTCTCGCCTGCAATTTGCCTTGACCACTTCCTTTCACATTTTGTGGCCCTTGCTCTCCATCGGCCTGAGCCTGTTCTTGGTAGTGTTGGAGGGGCTATGGCTAAAAACCCAGAATGAGGCCTACTACCAGCATGCCCGCTTCTGGAGCCGTCTCTTTTTGCTGAATGTGGCGGTGGGGGTGGTCAGCGGCATTCCCCTGGAATTCCAGTTCGGCACCAACTGGGCGCGGTTTGCCGTGGTCACCGGCGGCTTCTTCGGCAACATCCTGGGGTTCGAGGCCACCATGGCCTTTATGCTGGAAGCTGCCTTTCTGGGCCTGATGGTGTTTGGCTGGAGGCGCGTCCCTAAAGGGATACACTTTTTGGCCACCTGCATGGTAGCTCTGGGGGCCTCGTTGTCGGCCTTTTGGATCCTGGTGGCCAATTCCTGGATGCAAATCCCGGCTGGAGGCCACCTGGGAAACGGCCGGTTTCTGGTGACGAGTTATACCGCAGCCATCTTTAATCCCGATATGCCCTGGAGTGTTTCCCATATGTGGGTTGCCGCCCTGGAGACCACGGTTTTTGTAGTGGGGGGCCTGAGCGCCTGGTACATCTTGAAAAATCGTCATGCCGACTTTTTCCTGAAGTCATTCAAGATAGCCCTCCTGGGGGCGCTGGTGCTGGCGCCTTTGCAGATTTACCTGGGTGATGGCTCCGGCCGAACCGTGGCCCGATACCAGCCCACCAAGCTGGGGGCCATGGAGTCTCACTGGCATACCAATCCGCCGGGAACCGGAGCCTCCTGGAAGACCCTGGCCTGGCCCAATAAAGCCAAACAGGGCAACGACTGGACCTTCCTGGAAATCCCTTATGGGCTGAGCCTGCTGGTTACCCATTCCCTCACCGGCCCGGTGAAGGGCTTGCGAGACTTTCCGCCCCAGGACCAGCCCCCGATTCTGATCCCTTTTTATGCCTTTCGCCTGATGATCGCCGTCGGGTTCCTGTTATTCTTCCTGATGCTCTGGACCCTGTGGGTCTGGCATAAGGGGAGGTTGACCCCCGAGCGCCTGGCCGGCCAGAGGTGGCTGCTCTCTGCCTGGGTGGCCTCCATTCCCCTGGGCTATGTGGCCGTGGAGGCGGGCTGGTGGACCCGGGAAGTGGGGCGCCAGCCCTGGGTCATTTTTGGCTTGCTGCGCACCCAAGACGCGGCCTCGCCCTTGCCCGCCGCGGCCGTGGCTACTTCGCTACTGGCTTATGGCATCGTCTACACGGTGCTTTTCTTCGTCTTTTTGGCCTTCGCCCGGCGCATCCTCCAAAAGGGACCGGATCTGACTAGTCCGCCGACCCTCCGGGAACAGGTGCCGCCCAGCCCCGCCCGGGAAACGTCAACTGCTAAAGGACCACCTCTAAAAGAGGCCTAGCTATCAAATGGAAACGCCCACGGTCGCGGCGATCTGGTTTTTCCTCATCGGCTTCATCCTGTGGCTCTATGTGGTCCTGGATGGCTTTGATCTGGGGGTGGGGATCATCTCGCTCCTTTCCCCGGATGAGGACCATCGCTCGATATTGATGGGCAGCCTGGGCAATGTCTGGCATGCCAACCAGACCTGGTTGGTGGTGTTGGGAGGATTGCTATTTGGCGCCTTCCCGGTGGCCTACGGGGTGGTGCTGTCCGCCCTGTACCTTCCAATTATGTTAATGCTGTTTGGGCTGATTTTCCGGGGGGTCTCCTTTGAATTTCGCGCCCAAGCGCACCGCAAGGCCCCCTGGAATCTGGCCTTCGGCCTGGGCAGCCTCATTGCCACTCTGGCCCAGGGCTTTATCCTGGGAGGGTGGTTAATGGGCCTCAAGGTGGAGAAGGACCTGTTTGCGGGAGGAGTGTGGGATTGGCTGAGCCCCTTCGCCTTCCTGGTGGCGGCGGGTTTTACCTTTGCCTACCTCCTGCTGGGTGCGGTTTACCTGATTCTGAAGACCGAGGGAGAGATCCAGCGCTCCGGCTTTCGCCTGGCCCTCCTAGCCGCCATCTTGGTGCTGGCCCTAGCCCTGGGCGCGGGGTGGTGGGCCACCAGCCTCAATCCCTTCCTGGCGCAAAAGTGGCTGGCCTGGCCGGGGTTTTTATTTACCCTGCTGCCGATGCTCCTGGGCCTGGTGGCCTTGATGATGCTGCTGTTCAGCCTGCGGAAGCGCTACGAGAAGGCCCCGTTTTTCTGGAGCCTGTTGCTGTTCTTTTTCTCCTACCTGGGCCTGACGGCCAGCCTCTATCCCTACATCATTCCCCCGGCGGTCACCGTGACCATGGCTGCCGCTTCGCCCCTTATCCTGGAGGTGATGCTCATCGTCATGGGTTTCCTGCTGCCGGTGATGCTCATCTACAACGTCTACCAGTACCGGGTATTCCGCGGCAAAACCCCGGCGGGCGGCTACGGCTATGAAGACTAGCCCTTAAAAATTAGCCTGGATTATTAGGACTTCCCTTCCCCAGATTTAGGGATTGCCCGATTGTGGCTTGCTTTCCTCAAGGTATTATGAAGCAAAAACCAAAGTCCAAGGCGGAGAATTCTCCGGGTTTGGAGGCGAACCCATGATCATTTACGGTGCCTGTATTGTTCTGGGAGGTTTTCTGGGGATGGTGATAATGGCCTGGCTGGCGGTGGCGGCCCGGGATAATTTCTCTCTCCGCTCTGAGTCAACGCTCTCTGGCGGCCACCGCCAGGATGCCCAATTTCTTCTGCTCCAAGGCCCCCCTAAGGGAAAATCCCAAATCCCGCAAAGCCCCGTGCAGGTCATGGCTAAAGAACCGGTCATGATGGGGATGGAGGAAGAGGCGTCGGGCCAGGAAGTTGAGGTAGAGTGGCGGGTAAAATTCTTCTAAGAAGTACCTTCCTCCTGGCTTCAGTACCCTGGCGATTTCGGCGAGCGCGGCTCGCCAATCGGGTACATGATGGAGCACCCCGAAGCCAAAGATTGCGTCCAGGGCGCCATCCCCATAAGGCAAGGCGAGCACGTCTGCCACATACAAGAACATCCTTTTTCTTTGACTCTGGGATAAGTAGGCCCTGGCCTGCTGGATCATCTTAAAATCCAGGTCCATGAGGTGAAGCACTCCGGGCTGAAATTCCCGGAGAAGGAGACGGGCCCCGGCCCCCCGGCCGCATCCTATTTCCAGCACCCGGGCCCCCGGCTCCAAGGCCATCATGCCCTTACTCCAGCGGATGAGGCCGCGCTGGATCATGGGCCGTACCGGATTATTGACCATTAAGCGTTCGGCCCAGTTGAGCTTCACGTTTTAACCCCCAGGTGGATCACCGCGATGCCATTGGTGAGCCGCCGGTACCTCACCTGAGAAAATCCCAGACCATTAAGCGTTGCCGTCAATTCCTCCGGCCGCGAGAACATCCGGATGGATTCGGGGAGATAGGTATAGGCCTCCCAGGTGCCCACCAGGATTTTGCCCACCAGGGGCATGAGGGTGAAGGAGTAAAGATCATAAAGCCACCGGAACCAGGGAGTCTTGGGAGTGGAGAATTCCAGGCACATGAGCTTACCCCCGGGCTTCAGGACCCGGTGCATCTCTTGAAACCCCGCTCCGGGTGGGTTAAATTGCGGATGCCGAATCCCACCATGGCCGCGTCCAAGCTCTGATCCGGGCAAGAGAGCCGCTCCGCATCCCCCTGGAGGTACCTGATTCTGTCAGAGAAGGGGGAGTTGGCCACCTTGGGCCGGCCCGCCTCCATCATGGCCCGATTGATATCATAGACTATCACCCGGCCGGAGGAGCCCACGGCCCGGGCCGCCAGGAGGGCCAGGTCTGCCGTGCCCCCGCACACGTCGATGACCCAATCCCCTTGCCTTAACCCCATCATCTTTACCGCGGTCCGCTTCCAAAGGAGATGAAGGCCGAAGCTCAGGAGGGTGTTGATCAGATCGTATTTAGCGGCTACGGTGTTGAAATGGTTCAGGACGAGATTGCCCTTCTCCGCCGCCGAAACCCGGCGGTACCCGAAATAAGCCGCCTGGTCCTGGCGCCTGGAGTGCTTTAACTTTTTCTGCCGCATTTTGTTCTTATGGGGTAGGGGAGGGGGCTAAGGACCGCAGTCCCTTACCGCCCCAAAATCCCACCTCCAATCTTTTATGGGGTTCGTCGGGTAAATTTTCCAGGGTTACTTGAACCTTTTCCTCCATTCTAACAATTCTAATAAGGGCAGACAGTAAAATCTCGGGTGCGGTCCTTCTAATCGGGGAAGCCAGGGCTGTTGGCCCTGGCTGCCCCAGCCCCCTCATGCGGGTTGGGTGGGGGGCGTGGGGGGAGGGCAGGTAGGGGCGGTTCGCGAACCGCCCCTACGCCCCTGGCCCTCCCCCCACCTATCCTCGTCCTCACCCCTCCCCAGGCGGGTAAGTGAGGCGGGTGCCCTCCACCCGGGCAAAGAGGGTGAGCCTATGGGCCTGGGAGTGGGTCAGGCTCAGGATGTGCTCTACGTTAAGGCCCCGGATCAGAAGGGCGTCGGCGATGAGCGACCGATGGCAGCGCCAGGGCAAGGTCTCGGCGCACATCAGAGCGATGCGCTCCTTTTGGGCCAGCCGGATTAAAGCCTCTAAGTTTTCCTCAAACTCCGGGGTCTGCAGGTAATCGGCAAAACCCCGGAAGGAGGGGCTGCGCCAGCCTTGGTTGGGGGACCCGGCCTTGGCGGGACGCAAGCCCCCTAGCCCTGGTAGATGCACGTAACCGATGCCTGCGGCCTTTAAGGACTCCGGCAAGGTGTCCCGGTTGAACTGAGGGTTGTGGCGGGAACGGGGGATGGTGCGGACATCGGCCACCTTTTTAACTCCATGGGCTTGCAAAAGCTGGATAAAGTCCTCCAGGGGACGCGTCGAGTGGCCGATGGTAAGCACTAGTGGAGATTCTGGGGATTTTTGCATGCCATGTTTCATGATGGCCGGAATGTGCCTAAATCTTTAGCCCCTACATGGGTTGGGTGGGGGCGTGGGGGAAGGGCAGGTAGGGGCGGTTCGCGAACCGCCCCTACGTCCCTGGCCCTCCCCCCACAAACTCCATAGCCTTCAGATACCCTTCTTCGGCCAGGCTATTGACTAAAAAATGAAAATAAATGAGACCCCCATAAGGATGCCAGCACTCAAGGACGCGAGGCAACCCCAGCTCTGCCACAAAAAAGGCAGGGCCGTGACGACCCTGCCCTATAAATTGAGAAGAAGGGTAAGTTAGCTCTTTCGGAATCTCTTCCTCATAGCGACCAGGCCCAACAAGCCGGGGCCAAACAGGAACACGGTTCCCGGGATGGGCACGCAGGTAGTATCGATGGAAATGTCGTAAATAATTACTGGGCTCCCCCCGATTCCATGTGTTAAAAATTTTACCCATTCCCAGCCGCACTGGGGAAATGCCCAGAAATCCAATGTAGTTGTAAAGAAGGAATCACTTTGAGGGAACCCGTCAATTACTTGGGTGAAGTATGTTTTGGTTGAATCATCCCAGGAGGCAGGCCGTGGTTCTCCATCGGGCTGGCCGCCCACTGCCAATTCTCTACCTTCCACATAATAATAGCCGCCATCTCCTGTATCAGCCACATCAATTGTGATATGCCCTTGTTTGAGCATTGACTCTAGATAAATATTTTGGGCGCCGATCCAAATGTATTGACCGTAACCGAGCTCAATATACTCTGTCCATTGGGTCCACCCAGCGCCCCCCGGGGGGGTAGTGGGTTGCGAAAGGGTATACCACGGAGTCCAGGAATCCGCTCCCAGCGGTGGCGATGCGACCAACACGAATAAAAAACTCATAAAAACAAGCAAGAATTTTTTTAGCATTTTCCCTTCCTCCTCTAACCGGATTTCCCGGGAAAAAGTGAATTTTTCTTACGAATTTTCTCGTATTCTGTCAGACAAATAAAAAGCCGAAGTTGCCCCGTCCCAGGCAACCCGGCTGTCTCCCGTGAACTAAAAGACCCGTAGCTTTCCGCCCCCGCCTCACGGCGAGTTTGGCAGTTTTTCTGGTGAAATGAACCAAAGCATGAAAATCATAGTTTGTCAAGAAAATCTTTTCAAATTTTAATTTTCATTTAACTTTGTTAATTTATCCAGAAACGACAAACCCCCGGGATAGTTCGACCAGCATGGAGTTTATTAACTTTTATACCAAGGGAGTAGGGTTTTCTGCGAAGGGTACCGCCTACAGGGCCGACTCCCCGGTCTCCCCGGTGCGGATGCGGATGACTTCTTCCACCGGATAGATGAAGATCTTGCCGTCTCCCACCCGGCCGGTGCGGGCGCTGTCGATGATGGCGTCAATGATGCCCTGCACCTTCTCATCGGGGGCCACTACCTCGATCTTCACCTTGGGAATGAAATCCACCTGGTATTCCATGCCCCGGTATACTTCCCTTAAGCCCTTCTGCCGGCCGAAGCCCTTGACTTCGGTCACGGTCATGCCCTGGACGCTGAATTTGTGCAAAGCCTCCTTGACGATATCAAGTTTATAGGGCTGAATAATGGCCTCAATCTTCTTCATGAGTCGCCTCCCCGGGATTATCTGCATTTCCGGCTGCAGTGGTTCAAGTCAGAGCCGGCCACGCCTAAAAGGTTAACCCCAATCGCCCAAGAAAATCCAGAAATTTTGAGAAGTCCCTTAACCTAATTCTTTTTTAAGTCTGAAGGGAGGGCGGCCAGATTGGTCCAGGAAAATTTCGCGGCAGACTTTGGCGAATAAAGAAAAAGGGGGTGGAGGAAGCTGTAGCCGCAGGCTTTAGCCTGCGCCCTCCGGAATAGCGCAGGCTAAAGCCTGCGGCTACCTTACACAGATGGCTTGCAATAGAAAAGGGGTGGAAGCTTCTATTCCTCCACCCCTGGTCAAAACGATTGCATTAACTCTTTTCAGGAAGCTGCGGCTCTTTCCTCCTCGGGATATACCTCGATGGCGGTGATCTCGGCGATGAGCTGTTCGTCCCGGTTATGCATGATCTGGATGGCCTTGTGGGGGCACTCCGAGGCGCAGATGCCACAACCCTGGCACTTGGCCGGGTCGATGAAGGCCGCGTGAGCCTGGAAATCGATGACCGGCACGTTATAGGGGCAGGTGCGCACGCAGGTGAGACACACCGCACACCGGCTCTTGATCACCTGGGCGATGGCGCCGCCCACCCACATCTCTTGCTGGGTGAGCACGGTCAGGGCCCGGGAGGCGGCGCCCTGGGCCTGGGCGATGGTTTCGTCGGCGAACTTGGGGCTGTGGGCCAGGCCGCAGAGGAACAAACCGCCGGAGGCAAAATCCAGGGGCCGCAGCTTGAGATGCGCTTCCATGAAGAAGCCGTCTGCATCCAGGGGCAGCTTGAACTGCCTGGAAACCTCCTTGCTGTCCGGGTGGGGCCGGATGGCCGCAGAAAGCACCAGGTAGTCCGCCGGGATGGTCAGCGGCGCCTGGAGATTCTGGTCATAGACCTGGACTTCCAGGCGATTTCCCGCGGGGGTTACCTCCGGTTTGCGGTCCACCTCAAAGCGGAGGAACTGCACCCCCAGGTCCCGGGCCTTCTTGTAGTAAAGTTCCTTAAAGCCGAAGGTGCGGATGTCCCGGTAAAGGACAAAGACCTTGGCCTTGGGGTTGAGTTCCTTGATGGTCAAGGCGTTCTTCACCGCCTCGCTGCAGCAGATGCGGCTGCAGTACTGGTGTTCCGGCTCCCGGCAGCCCACGCATTGAATCATGGCCACCCAGGGCTCTTCCGGCAGGGTCTGGGGTTTATTGACCAGCAAGTCTTCAAACTCCAACTGGGTCATGACTCCAGGATGCTCCCCGTAGAGATATTCGGTGGGTTGATATTCCGCCCCGCCGGTGGCGATCACCGCGGCGCCGTATCCTACCTCCTGGACTCCCTCGGGGCCTTCCAAGGTGCTCTTAAACTTGCCGATGTGGCCGGAGAAGCTGGTCACCCGGGTATTCTTAAAGACGATGATGCCAGGATGGCTCTCCACCTTGCGGATGAGGTCAGCCAGATAAGGCTGTATCTGGTCGCCTTCCAGGGTGGTGTACACCCGGTGCCCCATGCCTCCCAGTTGAGCTTCCTTTTCCACCAGGTAGGTGTCATACCCCGCGTCGGCGATGGTCAGGGCCGCGGTCATGCCGGCCAGGCCCCCGCCCACCACCAGGGCCTTGTGCTCCACCTGGAAGGGGAACTCGAACAATGGCACCTGGAGGGCGGCCCGGGCCACGGACATCCGCACCAGCTCTTTGGCCTTTTCCGTGGCTTTCTCCGGCTCCCCCTGGTGCACCCAGGAGTCCTGGTCCCGGATGTTGGCCATCTTGAAGAGGTATTTGTTAAGGCCGGCCTGGCGCATGGTGTCCTGGAACAGCGGCTCATGGGTGCGAGGGCTGCAGGAAGCCACCACCACCCGGTTGAGGTTATGCTCTTCGATCATCTGGCGGAGTTTCACCAGGGCGTCGGTGGAGCAGATAAAGGTGGTGTTATCGGCGTAGACCACATGGGGCAGGGTCCTGGCATATTCGGCCACCCCGGCCACATCGATGACTGAGGCGATATTGATGCCGCAGTGGCAGACAAATACGCCGATGCGCGGCTCCTCCCGGGTCACGTCCCGTTCCGAAGGATACTCCCGGGTTTTGGCTAAGGTGCCCCGAACTTCCGCCAGCAGCTTACCCGCGGCCGCGGCCGCGGCAGAGGCCTGACCCACGGTCTCCGGGATGTCCTTGGGAGATTGGAAAACCCCGCAAGCATAGATCCCGGCGCGGTTGGTGGAAATCAGCTCCAAGGGCCGATTGGCCACAAACCCCCAGGGATTGGTCTCGATGCCTACGATCTTGGCCAGTTCCTGGGTGTCGCCGCGAGGTTGGAAGCCCACCGAAAGGACCACCAGGTGGAATTCCTCCGTCTGGATCTGGCCCTGCTCGTCTGTATAGGTGATCTCCAGGTTTTTGGTGCGGGGGTCTTGGGTCACCCGGGAGACCATGGAGCGGATGAAGCGCACCCCGTAGACCTCTTTGGCCCGGTCGCAGTAGCGGTCGAACCCCTTACCCTGGGCCCGAAGATCAATATAAAAGATGGTGGGTTTGATGTTGGCGTCATGCTCCCCGGCAATAATGGCCTGTTTGGTGGCGTACATGCAGCAGGCATAAGAGCAGTAATCCCGGCCGATGCTGGCGTCCCGGGATCCGACGCACTGAATCCAGGCGATCTTCTCGGGCTCCGTATGGTCCGAAGGCCGCACGATGTGCCCGGCGTGGGGGCCGGTGGCGGACAGGAAGCGCTCGAATTCCAGGGCGGTGACCACGTTGGGATAGCGGCCGTAACCGTATTCCGGTTTCAGCCGGGCGTCGAAGACCTCAAAGCCCGGGGCCAGAATGACGGCGCCTACTTCCAGGTCGCGTTCATGGTCCTGCTCGTCCAGATTCACCGCCTCGGTGGGGCAGAACTTCACACAAGCCTTGCACTTGCCGCCCTTCTGGAAATAGATGCAGTTTTCCCGGTCAATGGCGTACTTCAGCGGCACCGCCTGGGGATAGAGGACGTAAGCCGCCTTGCGGGCGTCGAGGCCCGCATTGAATTTGTTCGGCACCTTCTTGGGGCACTTTTCGGCGCAGAGCCCGCAGGCGATGCACTTGCTGGGATCGATATAGCGGGCCGGCTGCCTTATCTTCACCGTAAAGTGGCCCGGTTCCCCGGAGATGGCCGCCACCTGGGCCGGGGCCAGAATTTCGATATTCAGATGACGGCCCACATCTGCCAGTTTGGGGGAAATGATGCAGATAGAGCAGTCATTGGTGGGAAAGGTTTTGTCCAGTTGGGGCATCACCCCGCCGATGGCCGGCTGCCTTTCCATCAGGTAGACGTAATAGCCGGTATCGGCCAGGTCCAGGGCGGCCTGCATGCCGGCCACGCCCGCCCCCACCACCATTACCGCGCCAATCTTCTTCTCTTCCGCCGGGACCACCTTTTTCTCTTCTACCGGTGCCACCTGTTTCTCGACCACAGGTTCCACCTTGGCCTTCTTGGGCTTGGGGGAAGAGGGAATATCCGGTTTTTCTTTCTTTTTTGCCATAATTAGATCAATCCTTTTTCCCTGAGCAAGGGCAGGGGATCCACCAAGTGCTTCGCCAGCCAGCTCTTGACCTGCGGGTGTCCCAGGGCCAGACCGATGAGCTCGGTAAAATAAAAGACCGGCAGGTAGTAGTCCTTGCCAACTTGCTGGGAAATACGTTCCTGGGGCATGTCCACATTAGCCTGACACATCTGACAGGAGACCACCAGGCATTCGGCCCCCGCGGCCAGCGCCCGCTCATAGAGGCGCTGCACCAGGGTGTCGATGATATCCGGGCGGGACACCGCCAGCCCGGCACCGCAGCAGTCAGTCTTGTAAGACCAGTCTAAGGGCGTGGCCCCCAGAACCTTAAGGAGTTTTTCCATGCTCTGAGGGTTTTCATAGTCCGTCTTATCGGTAATCTTCGGCGGCCGGGACACCAAACAGCCATAATAGGCCACGGCCTTCAGATCCTTCAGCGGCTGTACCACTTTCTCCGCTAAGGCGGCCAGATAGGACTCTTGGGTAAAGTAGTCCAGCAGGTCAAAGATTTTAATGGCACCGCTATATGCTTCCTCGAATTGCGCGCCTTCCGGCCCCAACAGGGCCTTTTCCGCGAACTTCAGGCGGCTGAAGCATAGGGCGCAGGGGGCCACCACGTCTTGACCCACCTTGTCGGCCATGAGGAGGTTCCGGGCCGGCAGAGCCAGGGCGACCTCATGATCGATGCTATGGGCCGCGGTGGCGCCGCAGCAGCTCCAATCCTCCAACTCGTCCAGTTGCAGGTCCAGGAGTTTGGCCACCGCGTCAATGGAGGCAGCATAATCCAGAGCAGTGCCTTCCAACGAACAACCTGGGTAGTAGGTAACTTTCACAGCTATAGCCTTATGATTTTTTCTTAAGGATTTGTTTGATTTCTTGGGCGCCTTTAAGCCGCTTGGGGAATTTCGGCTTGAGACGGCCGCGGCGGGCCAACTTCCACCCTAAACGCAATTCTTTAAAGATCTCTCCCGATATGATTTTCCCCACCGTATTGCCACTTCTCATCATGTACAGGCCCAGGAGTATAGGCTCGGACAGACGCCCGCCACCCAGCCGGATTGTGTCCAAGAAGGTCTGGTGGAACCGGGTAACCTGGGGTTGGGGGGATGAATAACCTCGTTTGATGGATTCCTCCTTCAGCCAGTCCATTACCCCGGCAATGTCAATGCCGTTGGGGCAGCGCGTGGTGCAGGTCTCGCAGGAGGAGCAGACCCAGATGGTGCGGCTGCCCAGAACCTGATCTTCCTGGCCTAAAAGAGCCAGGCGGATGACCCGGTCTGGGAAAATGTCCATGGCAAAGGTAAGGGGACAGCCGCTGGAGCATTTCCGACACTGGTAGCAGGCCGAAACTGCTAACTTATCGGCTGACAGCCCTTCCTGGAGGGAGAACGCGGGCCGTAAGGCTTCTTGGGGGGTATCCAATATCGTCTCCATAATCAATTCCTTAGACATTATTATAGCAAAAACCATCCTTTTTTGAAAAATAAATTTATGCAAACCCTACACATTTTTATTTCCAGAAGCGTTGGAGTAAAAGCAAATTATCTAATAATTTCAGGGTGATCCTTTGAGCCGGAGGAGGCTCAGGGCCTTCTCTCCTTCCCCTGAAGGTCATCTTGAGGAAATTTTTTTTCACATTCTTCACAAGCCTTTTTCTCCAGCTTTTGCAAGTATCGAATATTACCCGCGCTTATGACTGATCCTCTAATAATCCTTATCTCTGATAATTCTGGGCCATCTTTCTCTGGCATATTTGGAGGCAATATTTGTAAATTCGGCGATGTCCCAGTTCTTAAAAAAGTGGCTGAGAACGATCTCTTTGGCTTGCCAATTGGGGATGAGTTTAAGTTTGTGGCCCAATAATATGGAGCTTAAGATAATGATCCCACCGGCCAAGGTTAGATACCCAGCAGCATAGATTGTAAAATTAACGAAAACTGTCTCTAGTATTAATGGCTCCGTCAAAATCGAAAAAAGGGATCTTCATAAGAGATTAGGCTGCTAGCCGAAAAGTTCTAATATCTGCTTCTATGTGGGATCCTTTTGTCAAGCCTTACTTGTTGGATAAAATTCATTTTTCCCTCGTCCAACCTATCAGAATTATACAAAATAATTTATTTCTATTATTACTGGCAACTCTTGGAATAATCAAGATAAAGGTTTAACTTTCTTGCTTTGAGATAATCAAGTTTCTGTTTTAGATTTGTAACTTCTGCATTAGGGTATATTTTAAAACCAATGGTTTTATTGGTCTTCTCAATGTCTTCTGTTTGAAGATAGAAATTCATCCATTGAGTTTTGCCATTACTGTACATTAATATATTTTGAAAATCAGACTTTCTCAAAGGATAATTTGCTAAAATTAGACAAACAACAGCCGTGAATAACAATAAGTTTCTCTTTTTCTCCCGAGTTATATTGGCTAAATGAAGATAAATACCGAAAAATCCAGGGATTAAATACGTAATATATCGTGAAGCCTTACCTGCATCTAATCCCAAAGATATTCTCCCTATAGCTGTGCTGATACAGAAAATTAAAGAAAAACTAATCAAAATAACTATAACTTGACTGAGATTAATTTCTCTGTAGGCTCTTTGCAAGGGGATGAATGACAATACTAATAGACGTTTCAAGTGAAACATTCCGATGCCTATCATAATGAATAGTATAATAAATCCAACAGAAATTATAATGAAAAAAGGGACACTTTTTAATCCACAAAAATTTGCTAATGTAACTGCAAAGAATAGAGGATATTTAATCCAGTATTGAGGAACCGGAAACTCGAAATTAGGTACGGCAGGACTGAATCTGTATCCAATGAAAAAAGACCCTATAGAGAGTAATGCTATAAAGATACTGATAAATAGAAGAATGGGTTCCTTTTTGGAAGAAGTTTTATTAATATAAAAATATTCTATCGATAACATAGCAGGGGTAATTATTCCAATAAACACACCAAAACCTGTATAAATTAAGAGAAAATTTAGCAATAGCACAAGGATATATCGAAATATACTGTATTTTAACGTCCATGCATAGCAATAAAGTATTAGTAATAACAAAGGAACAGAACCGTGTGATAGATTGGGAGTATTAACAAAGATATCGTATTGTGAAGGTGTTAAAAATATTAAGGGGATAACTACATCAGTCCAAGACAAATTTAGAATTAACCGTCGTTTTAAGCTCAAAGCACATACCATCGCAAGACACATGATGCCACCTATGACAAAAGCCTCGAATCGCGTATTCCATCCAGACAACTCAGCGAAAAATTTTGTAAGAATAAAACCAACTCCTTGTCTATGGGGACCATGTTGCCATCGAAATAATTCCCATAGATTGTGCCTTTCAAAAAGTGCATTATAAAAATCCCACTGATCCCAGAAGAGAATATTAACACTATAAGTATAAATGTAGTACCACCATCTGATAATTATAATAGACGAAAATGTTAGAGCAAAAAGGTTCGATAAAATATTGAGAATATTGTAAGATTTTTGAGAAAGTACTTCCATTACATAGTCCCTTTAGGTTAACTTGAGCGTCTTTTTCTCCAAAATTATATGTTAGCCAATTAGTGTCCGGCACAGAAAATGAATAGTAATCTGAAGAATCTACAACTAAAAGCTTCTTCGTTTTTTGCATCTTCAAAAGATGCAATTATCTAATATCTTAACCGAGATTACATGGCAGCCTCACCTGCATCTGTCACAAATTGACGCTTGGCACCTCTTTTATCAAGTTTAAACTAAGTTAAAACACTGAAACGGGCAACCCAACTCGTTGGAAGACGATAGCACAAAATTTTGTAAGAAGTCAATTTCTCCCCCAGAGTTCCGACATACCAGTCTATCGCTAAAAAGGGGATGGAAGCAGTTCTTACCAAAATGTCCGTTGTAAGCCCCCCCTCTTGCTTGCCGTGCACCGGATCCTCAGTAGAATCCGCATCGATGATCAGCCGCCGCTTGTTCTTTCTGCGTAACAGGGCATCACTGGAGCGGGTCAGCGCGGCATTCAAAGCCTCTATCCCAATCGCATTGCCCAGAACGTCGTTCTCCAGGCTGGAAAGCATGGACTGGCCAGCCCCAACCTTATGGTCTTTGCCAATTGCCAGCCTGAGGGCTGGGTCGATACGAAGAAACTCCGCATCATTACCATCTTCATAGCCGGCGGCTATCTGGTAGACCCTTTGACGAACCATCTGGACTAATGAATGCTTCGTATGAGTAGGTGATCTCAAGTCTTCCAGGCAATCTCCCATGGGGTCGATGATTCTGAAACGGTTATCTATCTCTCGCAGCAAGAGAAAACCAACGTCTGAGGTGATCTGGGCCTCCTGGAAATCTATCATAATGGCCCGGTTAAAATCCGGCCGGATTACCTCTTTATGGCTTTTACCACTAGCGAGCATTTCTCGGACCCCCGATTTGTTAATTATTCCTCCTTATGTCAAACAGTTAGGTTGATTTCCATCAATTTTTGCCGAATAATCCAGGCTTATAGCTGCTTTCAGTGATAACCTTCAGCCTCTACCAGGTCCAGGGTGATGTCACCAAAAGAGACCTGTGGAGGAATGCTAAAAGTTCTTGGAGTTATAGGCATATTCAGGTGCCATATCTTCGGCCAAGTTGACACCAGCGGGGAAGTAGCCTAAGATTAGCCCTTACTCGCCTTCTTGATAGATTCCGACTAAATGGGTAAGCCAGCCTTAACTAATTTTAGGCCAGGACCTAATATGGGCCGATTCAAGATACCGTGGCGCACCGCCTTTTCCGGGGTGTCGCGCACCGAGGCTATGGTCTGGTTCCAGGCCCGTTTGAAGATGGGGGTCCTGGCCTAGAACCTCCTGCACATGATCCGCCAGTTCTATGTTTGGGGTGAAGAAGTGAAATGGTCCATCGACTGGCTGATTAAGCGTTTGATCAAAGTGGGGGCCAGAGTTTCTTACCATGCCCTGAGGTGGTATGTGCATGTCGCCTCATCCTTTCCACTGGCTCACCATTACCGGGCGGTGCTGGCCTGGGGTTAATAGGTCGCCGACCCACAAAGAATCTGCTCAAAAGGGGGTGGTATGCCAAAAATCTGAAAGAAATTCTTTTTCAGCGAAGTTTGTTCTATGCTGCCTTCCTGGACAAGAGGCGGTCTCCGAAAACAATATCGTTTTGCTGTTAACCACTGGAAACAAGCTCACAATTAGCGATTTTGGACACAAGCGCAGCCAAAACCGCCGCACAATCTCGGATAAAAACCTCAAGATATCATCATGGGGGTAGGAGGCTACCATTGCCCGCCAATTGGAAAATTAACCATGTGCAGGTGCAAACCATCAGTTGGTGCAACCGCTCGTGTTCCTTTTGCCCCAGTCAGAAATTTCCTCGCAAACTTGAACTCATATCCCTGGAGACTTACCAGAGGGTACTGGATGAGCTGGCCTCCTTGGGTTTTTCCGGAAGGTTTTCCCCTTATCTTCAGGGAGAGCCGCTATTAGATCGCCGATTGCCCAAGTTAGTGGCCATGGCGCGCCAGACTTTGCCCCAGGCCAAGCTGCTCATCCAGACCAATGGGGACGCTTTAACGGTAGAAAAGGGGCTTGCTTTATTTGAGGCGGGACTGCACAAATTGATTATCAACTGTTACGACAATCATGAACAAGCTTCCCGGATGCAAGATATAGCCAGAGAAATCGCCCGAAGGCAATCCGATCTCCGATATATAAAAAGCAGTTTTTATCGCATGATTCGGCCAGAATACCACGGTCAAATCAGCCTAGAGATAGCTATCGAGGATAAGACGGGTTGGAAAGAGGATACCAAGGAGAATTGGGCGGGCAATATCCTCGGCGCCCTGAAGGAGCCTTTGAGGAAATCGTGCTTTCGCCCTTTTGAGCAGCTCTACGTGCACTATAACGGCAATGTGGTGCTTTGCTGCTGTGACTGGAAAGGAGAAGTCATCTTTGGCAACTTGCTGGAGACGAGCCTGTTGGAGGTTTACTCCAGCCCCATCGCCACTAAATACCGGGAAAACCTGGCGAAGAAAAACAGGAAGATGAGACTCTGCGAGGTTTGCGATTATCGCGGCACTTATCGATTAAGAGATCGCCTGATGTTGTTTCTCTCCCGCCTGTCCTCTATCTTCCTTTAAACCGAGAGACCTTGGCAGTGAGGCGCTGGGAGCGAGGGTATACCAGGGAATACTAATTCCGCGTTATTGCCATATTCAGGTGCCATATCTTCGGCCAAGTTGACACCAGCGGGGAAGTAGCCTAAGATTAGCCTTTACTCGCCTTCTTGATAGATTCCGACTAAATGGGTAAGCCAGCCTTAACTAATTTTAGGCCAGGACCTAATATGGGCCAGATTCAAGATACCGTGGCGCACCGCCTTTTCCGGGGTGTCCCGCACCGAGGCTATGGTCTGGTTCCTGTTCTGCGCCACTTCTTTCCAGTTGGTGTTTCTCCAGCCAGACGTAGTGCTGATTCCTGGGGAACGGGCCAAGGTCTTTTCCGGGGTGCTGTGCGCCCTGACCCTCGGGGCTGCTTGGCTCTTCGCTCCCAAAGGCAGGGTAGACAAAAGATCTCCCGAGGTCCTGGTTTCTCTGGTACTTGCCGGGCTGCTGGTGCTGAGCGGAATTTTCGCCTTGACCCCCGCGTCATCTTCGGCGCGGGGCTTTGTGGTTTTGGCCTCGGGGCTGGGGGGGTTCTGGTGCGCCAGAATTCTGCTCGCCACCGATTCCGGGCAGAGGTTTTTCCTTTGGTTCAGCCTCTGTTTGCTGGTCGGAATCCTGCTGCTCAGCCTGGTCTCGTACCTCCACTCAGGAAATGTTTATGCGCTGCTGGATTCCATGCCGCAACCCCTGGTGAGCAGAGTCCTGCTCCTGTGGTTTGCCCCCATCGCCTTGCTGCTGGGACGATCCAATCCCAGGAAGATGGTGGCAGGGCTCTTGCTGGCCTTGAGTTATCTGGTATTTTTCCTCACCCCCTTGCGGTCCGCGGTATTGATACCCCTCATAATGGGCCTGTTGGCCATATTTTTTGGCGTGCTACGTGTTAAACACCTGGTAATGGTAGCCATCCCCTTGTTGGTAATGCTGGTCTACTTCTTTCATCATCTGCCCCGGGAAAAATTGGGATTGGGAAAGGAGTACGAACCCGCTTACTACCGCGTGGAGAACTATCCGTTTTCCTGGCACATTGCCATGAAGCATCCCTTTTTGGGGATAGGTCTGCGCGCCCCCAGGGACGACTTTCTCAAAGATTACGAGGTAAAATATCCTTACGTAACCCAGGAGGAATTTGCCGAATCCACGAAGAAGATCCGGACTTCCGAAAACATTTTTCTTACCTTCATGGTGGAAGCGGGATTTCCGTTCCTAATCCTTTACACCTTTTCTCTGGTGGTGCTGCTGATCCGCCTGGTGCGCCAGGTGGCCGCACCTCCCCTGGCCTGCGTGATCCCGCCCCTGGCCCTCTTGTTGCCCCTGATCGCCGCGTTGCTCCTTTTCCAGGTTCTGGATGGGTTGCTTCACCCGCAGATAAGCTGGTTCTTTCATATATTGCTCGGCCTGATTCCCCCCAGGCTCCAGCCAGTCCCTCAATCCGTACACCTGATTCCTGTTTCCTCGTCCAAAGGATGAATCGGCTGATTGAGGCTTGACTCGGGTCAGAAAGCTCTTAGACGATAATGGGCGGGCGGCAAGGATTGGCTTCTAAACGATTTCTCAACCTCAATATGTCTGGGAGCCGACTCAAAAGTTCGGGAAACGAGATTTAAAATTCTCATTGGGATTACGTGCAGGAGCATGGAGAAACCTCTTCCCCCCAGGGCCCTCCAGGAATTGCCTCCTTTTTATGTGGTTACCGTAAATTACTGGAGTGGAGCCCACCTCAAAGAACTTGTGGCCTCTCTGGAGCCCCTTACGTTGGTCCAGAGGCTTATCATTGTCAACCATTCTCCCGAAGAAAGGCTGGAAGGGCTCAGGGCCTCCTTTCCCATCCAGGTGATCGAGCAAAGAAACGCCGGTTACGGTGCCGGGTTGAACCGGGGCTTGAAGGAAATTACCACAGGGGATGCCGTGGCCTTGCTTTGCAACCCGGATATAATCCTGATGACTCCCCGGGAGGTGTCTGAAGCGTTGAGATACATGCTGGCCCATCCCAGGGTGGGCTGCCTGATCCCGCGCTCCGTGGACCCAGAGCTGAATTCTCTTCACGCCTGCCGCACCTTCTACACCTGGAAATCCCTGTTAGCCTCCAGGATTCATATTTTTCGCCGGGTTTTTGCCAGTGCCTATCGAGATCATCTTTATCTGAATACTAACGCCAGAGGCCCGGTAGAAGTGGATTGGGGGTATGGTGCGGCCATGTTTTACCGGGTCGCGGCATTTTCCGGGCGTCCCGCGTTTGATGAAAATTTTTTTCTTTACTTTGAAGATGTAGACCTCTGCGCCCGACTTTGGCGGGAAGGCATGACCGTGGTCTATTACCCCACGTTGCTGTTCCGGCATCATTTCCGCCGGGAAAGCCATGCCCGCGTGCGCTTTTTTTGCTATCATGTGGCCAGCTTGCTGAGATTTTTAAAAAAATATCATGGATTCCCCCGGCGGCCCCCTCTACTGAGAACCTCGACATAACCTTTGCCTGAGCGCTAGCGGCTCAGCGGATACCGGGCCAGGATGGGGACCCCTGGTCAGTCAAGGTTAGACCGAGTATCTGGAAGAAAAATAGGCTGAAATTTTTGGGAGATTCAGATCCGTATCTTTCAGCGCTTCATCTCAGGGAGGGGGGACCCTTGCCTCTGATATCAGTAGTTATTCCGGTATATTGCCATACTTCCGATCATAAAATCTTCCTGAGCGAAGCCTTACAATCGGTTGCGGCACAAACCTACCGGGATTTTGAGGTGGTGATCGTCGATGACGCCTCGCCCATTGACATTGAGCCGCTGGTTAAGGCCGAGGACAGGTTGCCCGACGTCAGAATTCTGCATAACCAGAAAAATATGGGGCACGCCGAGTCGCGCAACGTGGGCATCCGGGCGGCCCAGGGTGCGTTGATCGCCTTTTTAGACCACGACGATCTCTGGTTGTCTGAAAAATTAGCCCATCAGCTCACAGTCTTGGAAGCTGATGAAGACGCGGCGATGGTGTTCTGCGACCTGGAGGTAATTGGTCCGCACGCCAGCCGGATCAATATTGATCAAAGCATTATTCCGGAGCGCCCCGACTTTTTTTGGTTCGTGTCCCACGGCAATTACGTGATCACGGTCAGTTCCGTGCTGGTAAAGAAGCAGGTCTTGCTGGATATTGGACTGTTTGACAGCCGTTACACGAGCTGTGACGATTTGGATGCCTGGCTAAAAATTTTAAGGATAGCTCCCATCGTGCATCTGCCCGTGAGGCTCGTCAAATATCGTTTGCACGAGCACAATGTCAACTATGACATTGACCTCCTCAACGATAACAAATTGCTCACCGCCCTTATCTGGCGTCACTGGCAAACGTCCGCCCCCAGAGAAAAGCTAAAATTGTTGCCCAGGTTGGCGCGCAAGCTGGTGGGAAGACTGTATTTCACCTGGAAGAGATTTGGACCGTTTAGTATAATTTCCTGATTATTTTCATGAAAAGTGGATGGATTTGCCGCTGCAGTCTTTTCAAAAGCAGATAATCTTGCGAGTAAATCAAATGCCTGAATGCTCTCACCATGAAACCGATCTTCCCGGTATGGAATTTAATTTCCTTGCCGGTCATGGGGCGAGGCAATCTAACTTTAGAAATGGCTTCATACCAGCATTGGCCCGCAATCCTCGTCATATTGCGCAGGTCGATAATATGTTTCTGGTCTACCTCAGACCGTTGCCAAAGATCGCGGTAAATGGCTTCTAGGCCATCTACCCAGGCGGCAGTCGTATTTGCCACGACAATTCCAGCTCTGAGATCTGTGTCCACGTAAGGCGGCGCGTTGCTGTAAACCGCCGGGTGACCAAAACCCCCGAACTCCACCATCTTTACATCCGATTTGCAGCTGATAAAGTCGAGGGTGGCTTGATCTGTGTTGGTCTCCAACGGCGCGATGCCTATCATGGGCGGCAGGGCTGCTAACAGAGCTTGATAATGCCAATATGGTACTAGGCCCAGGGAGATTACGTTCCGTAACTTGGAGCTTATTTCTTCGGGATGCTTGCCAAAGTAATAAACAGGCAGGTCATGCCTCCTTGAAAATTCAGCCAGGGCGTCCATTACTTGACCAAACGATTGGGTGAGGGGCAGATTATCGCCGGAGGTGACTATTATTCCGGTGGGAATAGCAGGAACCCTCATTTGGGCGGAAAATTCAAATCCATTTGGACAGACAACGCTCTTTTCCTCCAGGGGAACACGCGCATATTTTTTGAGAATAGTGGCCAGCCGGGTCGAAGTTACTGTTAGGATTCGACATTGGCGAACGGCCTCTAAGACCACTGGTTGCTTGACCAGATCAACCTCGCGGTAAGAAGCGTGGCCAACCAGCAGATCGTCTAGATCATAGAGATAGTTACTGTCAATCTGCTCAGCCAGATGATTTAGCAAAATAGGATCATCGACTCTTTGGAGCCAGACCACGTCAAAAAGAAAATCATCCGGAAGGTCAAAGAGTGAGGGGTTGGTTATAAAGTAATCCGCAATGAGCCCTTGCCTTTTTAAGTTCAATAACGGCATGGCCAGGCGGATATTTCTCAAAAAGAAGCGATCCCTGGTAATGGCCAAAACCGTCGGTTTAGAGGGCAATGGAGTCATTTTGAGGCTTAGGAAACTCGCTTGATGATAGAATTATTCAGTGCTGTCCGGTAGAAATTACTTTGGGTGGCAAGTAACAAGGCACCATAGTTACCTATCGGCGGCATAATGAGATCAACCAAAAATTGAGCTATTGAAACGAGTTATGGGACCTATGTCACATGTAAACACAATTATGAGGCAATTACTCTGAATCGCATTCCAAGGCCAAAAGGGGCTTCTTAACCAGATTTTTGTTTTTGCTTATTCTGAAGGATCATTTTCTTATCAAGTAAATATCGCACCTTTAAGTTCTTACCATCCATAATGAACCAGGTTCCCTAAAATCGATCTCTTTTTCAAAAATGGGGCATTTTGATGCAAGCCTATCAGGATAGTTATGCCTCAGATAGTTTAACGCGCCTATGATCCTAAAGTCTTTGTTAAAGCTGAGGAATGCTTCAAGTAAATATTGTTCATTCCAAAATCTTATTTCATCAATAACCCATTCATCTGGGTAGTCTTTCGGCGTAAAAATGTCATGAACATGAACTAAGACGCCAGGTTTGAGTATTGGTAAAACTTCAAGATACTCGAATAAAACATCCCCTTGGGGTCTAATCATATGTGAAGAGTCAATAAAAAGTATATCATTTTGCTTCAACGTCTCAAATATTTTTTTATCTACATTTTCTGCAATATTTCTAATAAGCGTAATGTCCAACTTATCCAACCAAGGGTTTGAATATGGTTCAATACAAATATGTTCACAAATATAAGTATAATCGTCTTTTTTATTTTCCTTTATGGCATTCTGAGCCATTAACGTTGAATAACCGCTACCAATTTCTATTATCCTATTAGGCTTAAAGAAACGAATAATGTTGTATAAGTACTCTGCATCGCCTGACTCAAAAAAGCCATTATGATAAAAAAATCCAATACTGGTTAGTCTCTCTATCGGAAATTTGACTAATTCCTCATTAAAATTAAACATATCTAATAACTTTAACTGTTCAATAACATTAAAGTCTAAGCCCATTAATACTCGATCTTCACGTAAAGATTTTTTTAGGTGGGCTGGATTAAACATTGGCTCATAGTAATTATCAAGAATTGGAAACACTCCAACCTTCTGAAATATTTTTCTACTGATAGGCATATTGGTTATTCCAAATTTCCTAACTTGCGATAATATAAAACTGCTTGCCAACACAAATGGAGATGCTAATATATCAGCAATGAGGGGTTTGAGCAGAATCTTTTTTTTGAATAAATCTACCATCTGCTTTTCTCCAATGAAATGAACAGATTAATTTATTTTTAATAGAAACGGCTCAATACATATTAATCCGGATTATATGGCAACCATAGTTTCCTATGACCTAATTGATACTGGAAAACTATTTTTTAAAGTTTTAACCCCTAAAATGACCCTCTTCTCGCATATAACTGTCTGAGCATATCGAGGAGGTTGAAGGTCAACACCCCATCCTCAGCCTAGCCTGGTTCGCGGCTATTTTGTTCACATACTTATGGACCATGCACGTTTCGAAGCCGTCGACACGTTGGAAAAGATTACCTGGTGCATCCTGGCCTTTAAAGGTAATCTGATCACGTCCACCAAGGAGACCCCAGGTTATGAATTAGAATACCTCCTAGGGTATCTACCATAACCTAAATCCTCCGAAGAGGGACGGGAAAGTCAGGTGCTTACAAATCATCCGTTCCTTGAGTGAAGCCTCCCCAACACAGCTGTTGTCCTACCCTTCATTTCCTTAGAAACTTTTCTATAAATCGCATAATATGAGGATATTTTCTCAGATGCTTAACTAATGGTATTCCCTTCCATTGGCATACAAACTTACTGACATTCCCATATTCGCGATTCTGAGGCCACGCCAGATTTGGATATTTTTTCCGAAGATTTTCTAAATATATTCCCTTAAGTATTGAGTCAAAACTATGTGACAAAGATGTATTATGCACCCGGTATTTGAGCAAAATTTCAGGGACTTGGATGCCTTTTTTGCCTGCAGCTAATATTTTCAACCACAATTCATAATCATCCAAAAGAGCTTCCTCTTCATATCCCCCCACTTCTTCCCAGATATTCTTTCGAATCAAGGCAGAAGCATCTATATAATTGGTCCAGAGCAAATCCTGTTCATGCCAATGATTATTGCTCGCCAATCCAAAATAATTACCGAACTTAGCGAGTATTGGGTAAACAAAAGCGGCATCCGTTCTTTCTAACGTTTCCGCACATCTCCTTATGCATTTTCTTAGCAAAAGATTATCTGAATCAAGAACAAAAATAAAATTACTCTTAGAATTGGCGAAACCTGTGTTTCTAGTTCTCGCCAATCCGGCATTTTCCTTATGCCTGAGTAAGAAGGCCTCTTGGAAACGATCCTTATTAACTTCAAGCCACTTGATTATTACATCACAGGATTGGTCACTGGAACAATCATCTACTACTGTGAGAGATAAATTTTCATAATCTTGATTTTTGACCGACTCTAAAGTTTCAAGTACAAAATGGGCATAATTATATGAACTGACGAAAACTGTAACGGGAGCTACTTTAGATGAACTATGAGAAAATAAAAGATCAAAATCAGTGAATTTCATCCGTATCCTCCTGGATTATCCAATGAAGTATTTTTATCATATCGAATTTTCTTTTTAAATTTTCATGGCCGGTAATGCGTGTTTCCTCAGCCTTCTCCATACCCTCTTTGGTAGTGAGAATCCATTTAATGATTTCGGGAAAATCCTTCGATTCGGCAGAGATATAATCCCTGCCTGGTCTAAACCCTGGCATCTCTAAAGTTGGCTCTGTCAGAACCAAAGTTTTCTGCCAAAGTCCTTGCATCGCGATTCTATGCCATTCGAAGAATGGCATTTCATCACGATGGATATTTAATAATATTTTGCTTCTTCTACTAAGGCCATAAAAAGCGTCTGTATTAAGATCCGCATTTTTTCCTTGGGTTAAAGTCCGGGTGGGGTTGACAATATAAAAAAAACAGCAATAATCTGCCAAGAAGTCACAATTTTTCGCAAAGAAGACCTCTCGGCGTGGGGTTCCTGTACCTACAAAAGCTATATCTATTGGCCTTTGCCAAATATGATCATGTTCTGGCGGGTCATAATTTATACAACTAGCCGGCATCCCAGCCAGTGCATCTAATTTCGGTAATGGGCCAGATCCATTCGCCGGCGAATAATTTTTTAAATAACCGATAGGCAAAAAGTAAACTGGATATCCTAAAGAATTAAGTAAGCGAGCGTGAGCATATTCAAGATGAAATATAAGTGGAACCTTGGAAAAAAAGGCTAAATTGAGGGCAAACCAGCTGGTTTGTATTTGATCAGAACATAACAAAATAGAACGCTTAAGGATATGCGGTTGATTCCATTGGCTGCCTTTGCCAATAATAAAAAAATCTTGGGGTGCAACAATGATAAAAATATTATTCTCTGAAAAATCTTCAAAAGATTCATCAGCAGTAATTACAGTCAGCCCCACCTCTTTCAATCCTACAGCAATTACATCCCTTACCTCGCGGTAATAGTAATTGCCATAAGAATTAGTTAAAATAACTATTTTGGAACTTTTTAGAACCTTCACTATATCTGTATTAATCGCGCTATTATAAAGAGTGGGAGTTAATTCTTCCGGAGAATCTACAATAGCATCTGAAAGTAATTTAATGGCCCTCTCTTCGCTATTAATTGCTCTCCCCTCGAACTTGCCCCAATTTAACCAATGGGTGAGAGGGTTAATGCCCTTCTGTGCTACATCTTTATGTTTTTCCAAGTAAAATTTAGTTTCAAAGAAAGGACCTGGATTTAATCCGCTCTTGGCGCCTATTCTAATAAAATGAAACAGGGGATTAATTCCAGATCTGGCTACTTCGGGATAATGTTTAAGATAATAAGATGTATTAAACAGTGGATTGGGGTCGCGCCCTTGAGCTGCGCCACTTAGAATAAAATGTGTTATTGGATTCCCTAAGTTAACTTGCGAGTTGGTGAATTGGCTTAGATAATAATCTTGGTCAAACAACCCTTTAATTGTTAAAACTTGATATTGAAGGATTGGGAATCTATGCTGAAATTTAATATAATATTTTGTCATCGTAGAATTAAGCTGACCAGATCTAAATAATAATAGATCTATAAGGCTATCTATTAATCTCATAAATATTTGTTGGCCAATTCGCGATAATGTTATCTTTTTCAATATTTTCTTCATGATAATTTTACTTGCCGTCGTTGGCTTTGGTTTATATGGAGAAATCATCTTCTAAAAACTCATGGGCTTCACCGGATATCGAAGGAGCACCGCCGGCGGTTACTGTATCGATCACGCTGAATAATATCAATGATACTAGGTTGGGAGTTGATTCTTAATTAATATTAATATATTTATTAATATTATCAGCTTGGACTTCCGAGTACAAGGTGAGAGCAGCATCGCTAGATTTATTTGAAGAAATTATATTGAACTATAAATTAAATAGACTTCAAAACCTTAATTAAAAAATAATATTTACTTTCGTTTCAAAGCCATGCTTTGGAAAGCAATTGCTGGCAAAGCTAAGCTTTGCTTCCCAAGTGATATTTCCATGGTTCTCTGGTGCTCATTTGGGTTGAAAATTAGTAAGTAAATCAAATATATTTCTGGAATTTTATCAGTACACTTCTTAAAAACTCTTTGATAGCAGCATTTTTCAAGATATTTTGAACTATTCGCATATTCCTTATCCGATTCACTAATTGAGCAGCAATGTGATAATCAAGAGGAGCCCCACTAGCACGCAGGTTTTCAGGGACTCCAGCAGCAGGATTCCAGACATAACCTGGCCCATTGGCGCATTGGAGATTGAACAATTCCATTCCCCACTCCCGATATAGATCTGGATGATGTTGCGTCATTAGATCATAAAGGTAAAGCCGCTGATTAAGATCGCAGGCTTTATACCTTGAATCTGGTCGCACCCGAACACGAACCAGCGGTGAGGTCAAGCTGACCCCTATTCCACCTGCTTCTAACAAAGAAATCCAACTTTCATAATCTTCAAGATTATACTCAAATTCCTTTTTGTTTTTCGCTGAATTTAAAAATGATAATCTCCTAACCACAGAACTCACCACTAACATGTTATTGCCTAGTAAGTAGGGAAACTCGGCGTTCCAAGTAGGGGTTACGGCCTTCAAATTTCCAAAATAGCGTATCCATGAAGAAACAAAGGTTACATTAGGGTAACGCAGCAGGACGTCTATTGCGCGCTGGAAGAAGTCAGGTTCTACCATATCGTCAGCATCCAAAAAGGCGATGAATTCTCCCCGGGCGTTTTCCGCCCCATAATTTCTAGCTAAGGCCACTCCCTGATTTTCGGTGTGTAGGATCAGCACGTTAGGTATCCCACGCTCCTCGATCTCTCTCAAAACATCGAGACTTTTAGGATCTGTGCTACCATCGTTTATGATTATTACTTCCAAAGGTGAGTAGGTGGAGGTCAAAACATTGTCGAGTGTTTCATTGAGATAATCTCCCAAATTATAGTAGGGGATGAGCACTGATAACAAACCAGCCTGTTCATCCCTCAAGGTAGTCATCTGAGAAGAAACCTGGTCTTCATCGTTACTGGTTGAGCCCCTAAGCCGGTAATTGGGCCCGGGGAAAAGACGTTTGGGCGAATACCCGCCAATAATCTTCTGAAAATGTTTGATCCGCCGGAGAAGCACTACTTCCGGATCACAGAGGCTATGGATGCGAGATTGAGCTCTTTGCGTAATGTTCAGGCGTTCTTCCGGATCAAGGTGAAATATTTTTATCAATCTTTGTTCAAAATCACCGGGAATTTGCCAATCAAATATGAAGCCATTGACTCCATTGGTCCCAATCAACTCCGCTTGACCACCAGCGCTAGATCCTAAAACGATCTGCCCTATTCCCATCGCATCAATACATTCGTAAGGAAGGTTATCCCATACGCTGGGAACAACCACAGCCCAGGCCTCCTTCATATGCTTCAACACTGCTGAATAATCCAGTTGACCAAGCCACTGGAGATGACCACTTCTGATCCATTGGCCATAGCGCTTATCCATTAAGGCGCTGACCGGGGTATCCAGTGGCATAATATGACAATCTCCACCTATTAGGGTAAGCCGAAAATCTTCACCTTTCAACCATAGACGGTGGCAGGCCTTGAGCAAAGGTAAAATGCCTCTGCGTACTTCCAAAGGCCCCGCATAGACTATATTACCTGGTTGGGCGCTGGCGCCTGGCGCCGACTCGTTATACGAGAGGGCTGGATATGGGATAATCGTTATATCAGACGAAAGCTGCAAGGTCTGTTTGACTGAATTGGCTAAAAAATGGCTTGAACTGAGGAGTTCGTCAGCAGCTCGCACACAGAATTTCACCATCTGACCGATCCAATATTCCGGGAAACGGTAGCGCGGCGCTTGGTTGGAGCGGGCCAGTTCAAAATCAGGAGAGTGCAAGTGGACCAGAATCGGAATCTGCTCCAGAATAGTCCGCTCTGTAAGCTTTCTCTGGATTAGGTAATAAGGGAGCGCGGCATACTCTTGGGATTCGATGATATCAGGGGCCGGCAACAGCTGGGAAAGAGAAATCACTTCTTCGGCCATCTGATAACTAAATGCAGGAGCATCGGCAAGGATATTGTAAGGATAAGCAGGATGGTTATATGCTTCCCCAGATGGGTTCGGATGATGTATATGTTTGTGCCGGGGCTCTAAACCGATCACTCGAAAACCCGGGTTAATTTCCTCATCAATGGCCTCATTGCTCTTGGCGATAAGTACAACTTCATGACCGGCCGAACTCAAAAGACGTCCCCAATTATCTATATATCTGGCAATACCTCCTGCAACTTCCGATGGCATCTCCGTTGACAAGATCCAAATTCTCATAAGGAATATCACCCACTAAAATAAAGATCCCCTAAAGTTAAACTCTTCTGCAGCCAGCCCACCTTTTCCGGCTGAAGCCGGCAATATTTTGGTTTAAGAGAGAAGTTTTATTTTTCCCTATTTTATATAAAATATGATACTGGCGAGTTGCCCTGTTAGGGAAGATATCAACCGCTTTCAGATTTACCATCTTAAGGTACTATTGATAACCTGTATCTTTTTTCTCCCTATCTAATTGCTTTAGAATTTCCCATCGTTTTCAAGCTCTGCTTGGGAACGCAACTGCTTAGAAAGCTCACCTTTGCTTTCCAAGTGATATTTCCACGGTTCTCTGGTGCTCATTTCGCATGAAAATTAGTAAGTAACTTAAGTAATTTTCTGGAATTTTATCAATACTTTTCTTAAAAACTCTTTAATAGCAGCATTTTTCAGGATATTTTGAACTATCCGCATATTACTTAGTCGAATCGCTAACTTACCACCAATATGATAAGTATGTTGTTCTTCAAGGAATGTATAATACTCTTGAATTGCGTCATACACCCAGCTTTTCACTATATCATTATTTACGACTTCTGAAAGAAAAGTTACATAACTATAATCCCAATGGGTTTTGTCTCTCTCTAACACAGTATTTTGTCCATGAAAAGATATTCCAGAAATTAATATCGGGAAGTGTTGAACACTTGAGTATTTTTGCGATAACAAAAATATAGCAAAATCTTCACAATAATCTCCTTGAAGTTTAAAAGTTTTGAAAACTTTCTTAAGTACCCACATCGGATATATAGCTGAACATATAGGAACAACATTATCGCCCCTGACTACATTAAAGTAATTTCTAGTGTCATAAGTTAATATCTTTTTTGAAGACATAGGCAAGGGGTCATTCGTAGATTCACCCCATTCTTCTTTAAAAACTAAAGAATTACCTACAAAAATGAAATATTTACTTAAAATAATATTCAAATATTTTAGGCCTTCCGGAAAAATAAAATCATCGTCGTCAATAATCCACGCAAAGGCATTTTCATCTTCTTCTATCTTTGATAAAATATCTCTAAGACAAGCTACCCGCGGGTAGTCATTTTTAGAATCATCATTAATTATAAAGTGAGGCGAAATTTCATAATATTCTTTTTGAAGACGATTAATATAAGCAAAATTGTCCTTTTTTGACACGTTATTTATTCCAATAACAATTAATAATTCGATGTTTTCGACACATTTATTTGCAATTATTAAGGTATCAAGTAGCCTCCTTAACAAATTGATTCTATTAAGTTGGGTTCTAATTATTATGTATATTTTTATATTATCTTTCTGATTATATATCTCTTCAAGAGTTTTATACACCATTTCATAAAAATCATATCGTTTATCATTAGTATTATTTCGCAGATAACTAAGACGATTTACAATATTAATTAATCCAGTACTGGTTATAATATTGTGATTAATAAATTGCTTGATCCAATAATCGCTAAAATCACTTAACTCCGTTAATTCATTGAAATTATGTTGATTGACCGAGCTGCGTAGAAAAACATAAAGAGATGAATCCACTGCACAAACCAATTTATTCTTATATGATTCGATTAATAAAATAAACGCGTGAAAAGAGAAACATGATAAATGTTCTGGCAAAAACACATTGTTATCTTTTAAATTCTTTATATTCAACAGTAAGCTATTCCCTTCTATAAAAACTACCGGAATTGGTTTAATTGACATATTAGGAATAATGCAAGGATTAGGGTCCCTTAAAAATCTTATCATTTTCAACGATAAAAACTCTATGCCAGCATTTCCTATGATTCCCCATGAATCACGCCCAAACTCTAAATCAGATTTTCTAATACACTCTTTAATTTTATCATTTATATCAAAGGGAAGGATAACATCTTGTTGACAAACTAAGGCAAAGTCGTCAACACATTCACTAATTATTTTATTAAATATTTTAAAGTGATTAGTCCCAATAATACAGACATTATTCTGGAAACTATATTTTTCACACTCTAATATTATTCTTTTTTTAGATTCTTCATCTCTGCAAAGTCTATAAATTGTAAACTTTAATTCCTGATCATCTTTCATATAATTATCATTGATGATGTCCATTAAATTGTGGAATCGATTATGCTCTTAGCTCAAAGAACGTGATGACAGAGGTATTCAAGCACGCAAATAACATGCGGTTTAACAATTGTGGTTTCCAGAATCTTCGATTAAAGCGGTAGCAGAATTCTGCGAGGTAGCGGGGGAGATGTTTCTGACTCACGCCATCATGGACACCGCGAATATTTCCTTTGACGTTGGCGATCAGGGTATGAAGCCAGGGCTGGACCTTCAGGGCTTCCGGACCCGAACCGGGAACCACCCACTCATGCCGGCGGACCGAGCCATCCAGCACACTATACCCCTGCCAGCCGTCCGTCCGGATCACCGCCTCTTCTGCCAAACGGTCCTTGACCAGGGCCTGAATCTCCTCGCCGCTCACTTGGGGCACCATCCGTATAGCGGCAAACCGGGGCTTCTCTTCCGGGGTTTCGAGGGCTACCACCACTTTCGCCTTGCCCGCCGCACCGCGGCCGCGCTTGCCCGGTCTGGCAGCCCTGAAGTAGTTGTCGTCCATCTCAATCAAACCGGCCAGCTGGTATCAAGCATCCCGATCGGCCATAGCCTTACGAATCTTAGGTCCCATGGTCCACACGGCTTTATAGCTGCGGATGTCCAACATCCGCTGCAGAGACAGCATGGAAATGCCACTTTTTTGGCGCCCCATCAGTCAGATCATCCAAAACCACTTGGTTAAAGGAGTTCTGGTCTTATGAAACACCGTGCCGGCCGTCAGAGAGGCTTGATAGCTGCAGGCCTTACATTGATATAGCTGTCGGGTCCGATGGGAAAAGGCCTCCGCATGATCACAACGTGGACCCCGAAAGCCATTGGGCCAGCGCAACCGGAACAAATGTTTTTGACAGGCTTTTCCTGTGCCAATCATCTTCTGAACCTGCAGGAGGCTCAGGCTCTTTTGTTGTATTGCCATTACTCTATTTATCCAAAGACTTAGCTAGATTATAACATTAAATTATGAGCAAAGGCAATAATCGGATTATCTTATATCACCTTATCATTCATTATGAAAATTATGATATTGATTAAAGTCTATAATTTTAATCTTGCTACGTAATTCCCCAATTAAAGTCTTATACTGCATATAAAAATCCAGATTTATTTTTTGTTTAAGCTCGTTAAAGGATTTTAAGACTTCTTCTTTAAAATAATTAGGGTATTCTGTTTTCATAAAGATTTTCTTTCCATTTTTCTCCCCATCTTTTCCCCAATATTTATACATTAGATAGAGAAAATTCCTCGCGCTCCAAAAATGTTCAAGAGAAAATTTGAAACTACTATAACTATAATGTACTCCAGTAAAGTGATAAGCTACGGCCTCTCGATTGTATATTACCCTGAAACCATTAAGCCATGCTCTCCAAGAAAGATCCACATCTTCGCAATACATCCAAAAATTTTCGTCAAAACCACCTACGGTTTGAAAAAATTCTGAGTTTAACAGAAGACAAGAACCAGAAGCCCAAGGAGTTTCTTCGGTTTGCTTATTAAATTCTTTAGGATGCTCAAAAGGTAGTTGCCGGGCTTCGACCATTCCTTTTTTCCCGTCTTCGAAAAATTTATCTATCAATCGACTGATACATAATTCATGAAGATAAACATCCGGATTAACAATTAAGAAATAATCTTTTGGTTTTACTAAATTAAAGGCATAATTATGTGCTTCTCCAAAGCCGCACTGTTTAAGCTTGTTGATTTCTTTTATAATTACATTTCCCATTTCATTCGGTCCATCATAAATATAGCTATTTATGCCTGTATATTGTACTAAATATAAAATAACTTGATTAATGTTTTTTTGCCTAATTAACGATGGTATAATCCAAACTTTTACCTTATTAATTTCTCTGTCCGAAACAGAACAAAAAACATTTATATTATAATTGGCTTTGGTCATTAGGTTCAGGCCTTAATTCTTCGCATTTGTGAAATCTATCTACGAAGAAGGTCAACCAGGTTGTCAAGAAAATTATAAAAATTTATCAAATAATGGAGTGCACCCGGATACCTTAGACACAGAATTGGGTTTAATGATATCTGTCCTGTCCAGCAGCCCGCTCCCGTGAAAATTCCTACCCTGGATCGGGGAGTTTACTTAGAGGTTATCCGCCACACGGGATTCGAGTCTAAAAAAAATTAGAAGGCTAATAAAAAAGAGCATCAGCACTAAACTTGTAAATACGGCGTTTTGCCAGAATGGAGCCCAATGATTTTGCGTCAGAGCTGTTTTGGTATAGTGGATTATAAAGCCCATGGGATTCGCCAGTATGATGGGATGGTATTTAGTAGGAAGAATGTTAAGAGGATAAACAATAGGGGCGGCATAAAAGGGAGCCAAACTAACCACTTCCCAAATATGGGAAATGTCGCGGTATTGCACATAGAATGGCGCGGCGATGAAAGAAAAAGAAATTATAATAGTATAAGTGAGAAAGATATAAAAAACAAAGGTCATGATCCCAGGTAAGCTGGGCAAAAAATCATACCAAACAAAAAATATCACTATTATAATTAAATTCATAATAATATTAACGTAGATCGAATAGTTGAAGCAAGGATGATTATCCAGCGAGGAACACAAATCTTAGTAATAAGAGCAGATTTATTTGGAAATGAAGTAAGTACCGCCATAGTCCCCTCAGCAAAAAAATTGAAAAGAATAATGGAAATGATTAGCTGGAGAGAAAAATATTGATGACCAGTCTTAAGGGGATTAAAAATACTTGAAAAAATAAAGTTTAGGATCAAAAACATTGATAGAGGCTTGAGGAGAGCCCAAATGTATCCAAGTATAGAACCGTGATAGCGCAGTTTAAAATCAGTTCTGGCTAATGCCCACATTAGCTCCCAATAATTTTCGTGTTTTCTAGCCATAAAACCAGTAAATGAAAATCTGCTCCGAATTTTTCTCAATGCAGATAATTTTAATGAACTTAATGTTATATATTAACATTAATATTTTATCTGAGGCAAGCGAAAAATATCACACTATCCTTCTTGTCAGCCATAGGAACGGTGATTGATGCAGAGGCAATGCTGAACCGCGCCCGGTTCCTGATAAATTAAATTAGTATCAGGCAGCCTTCCTTGTCAAGGCAGCCCGGTACTCCATGGGGCTCAAGAAGCCCAGCTTTTCCAAGCGACATTTGAGTTATAGGTGACGACAAAGGCGTCGGCGGCTGCCCGTACCTTTTCTATTTGGTTGAATAGGCGGCCATAGATGGGCTGTTCTTTAAGGGGCCGGAAGAATCGTTCCACCACACCATTATTTTGTGGTTTCGAGACGGAGGCGAAACTCGGGGTTATTCCATGGAAATGGGTTTGCCGGAGAAAATGGTCAGACAGGTATTGAGAGCCGTGATCCAGGTGCAGCGCCAACCCTCGGGCCACATCCGGTCCCGCACCTCGGAAGATTTCAGTCAGCCCCATAGCCACGGGCTGCAGTGCTTCGAAGCGGCTGTCCGACTTGGATACGTGCCAGCCGACACACTCGGCGTTCCAATATTTCATGGTGCCAAAGAGCCAGCCCCAGCCGTCCTCCAGTGTCAGGATACGGGAGCCATCCATGCCCCACATAAGATTGGGGGCATCGATAATGATATGTCCCTCATGGGGCTGGGGGGTTCCCCGGCAGCCACGATAAGGAGAGAGTAACTTATGCTCCCGCATGAGGCGCAGCAATTTATTTCTTAACGCCCACATTAAACATTTGTAACCAAATCCTCGTTTTTCTCAGCTACTATCCATGCTCGCGGGCCAAATACATGATCTGGGATGTCGTGGAAAAATCTAATGATGAAACCATACTCATATAAAAGCTTCATGAGGTCTTTTGCTGTAAGCCAAAAGGAACGCTCTGATAACCCGCTTAATGGATCAAATCCTTCATTAAACCATGAGCCGGAAAAACCTTCCAAGAAAACCTCGCCAGATGCTGCATAATGAGTATCAATGAAGAGCAATTTTGCACCAAGTTGGTCAAGTTTTTTAATGAGATCCCATGGCTTTTTCAAGTGATACAGCAGACCGGAGCAGAAAACAGCATCGATGCTTTCGGAAAAATCGGCCACATTAAGTTCTCCAATGTCATAATACCTTAAGTCCACTTTTCTTGCTTCAAAGACATGATAGATGAGTTTTGCTCTGGCGACATTATCAATTCGCCCCTCCAAAGCGATGACCTTATCAATTCCCTCAATCGCACTGAGTTGAAGGGAGTGGCCACCTTCATGGGAACCCAGTTCTAAGACATTGTGGATGGGCTTAGGAAATTGGGAAATAAATCGAGCAAAAGTTGCTACCCTTCTGGTGTCGGGCACAATATTGCCACCAAAGACATATCCTTCTTTTTCAAACCGAAGATACCAGGGCTGCAAGGCATTGACAAAATGGGTGAATTCCTCGGTACCAAGCTCTGGTAATGGTTTATCAAGCAATGCCAGAAATCTCGCCACCAAATCCCGGTGGGATGCCCTTAAACGGTCACATTGGGCTTTGAGGACTTCACATTGGGCTTTGAGGGCGTCACATTCGGCTTTGAGGACTTCACATTGGGCTTTAAGGGCGTCACATTCGTCTTTGAGGGCGTCACTTTGGGCTTTGAGGGCTGAAATGGGCGGAAAGGCCAGCGCAAGTCTTCTCGCTATTGAATAAAGCATTCGATGTTCCTTCTTCTCTTTAATTTTTAATCCGATGTTATGCGTCAGTCTCTCTTTACGGTGGAAGAGATCATTCGCATCCGGGAGCGCCCCCACCGGAGCTTGGGATATCGACCCCGTTTTAACTATGGGAGTTGGTGACCCCTCAGGGGACTATGGTCGGTACCCTTCCTCCGTCCCCTGAGGGGCTGCTGAGAAACCTTATCCATGCTAGCTATAATCCAACCCTCTCATAAAAAGTGTCTCACTTTTGGGGACATCTCACAAGCCTTCTTAAAGCAAAGAATTAATCATTTTATTTAACACTGATACTTATCAAAGGTAAGCAAAAAATATTCTCTCCCGATCCCTCCGGTAAGGAGCCGGCGTCGGAAGCTCCGGCACCCTTTTATAACATCATCAATTCTGAACCTCAAAAACCTGTGTATAAATTCAGAAGGAATAGGATAGTTCCATCACCACACCCTCGGGTGTTTCTTCCCGTCCTGGCTCTGAGCTGCCCCTCAATCTCGGTTTACTATCCCTGGGACCATAATCGAGTTAGGTACCCCCGGGGCTGTGTCCGGGAAGACGGGGCCACTATAAGGTCAATTTGATACGGTTTATGCCACGCAGACGATACGGCGGGAAGAGACTTTTTAAAAAAGCAACAACTGAGGCATTCTATCGGGTTATGAAATGGTTGTCATGAGTTGACATACCAAAGAACACATGAGACTTTCGTTCAATTAATCGGCGCACAGTTAATGCGCTGAGATTAATGAGGGGACAACATTGGTTTATGAAAGGGCTTTTCAGTTGGGTTGGTTTTAAGCAAACGAGTATCCCTTATACTGGCCTGGATTATGCGGCGAATTATGATTGATTTATAGTCAACTATTTGATATAAGGAGGATTAATTAGTAAATCAGGGGTCCCCAAAATGCTCGATAGTGGTGAAAGCCAGAAGGAGGTGATTCGGCCGGATTTTAACCGGGCCATTATGATAGATTTCCAAGGGGCCCATATCTCCTCAGACGTTGGTTTTCTCTTGGTGCGAGAGATAGATGACCGTTTCAGGATCATCGGCCCCATGGGAGATTGCCTGGAAGATTTGAGATCACCCAACCATTCCAGACACTCCCTGGTCCAAATGGTTCGCCAAAGGATTTATCAGATAGCCGCCGGTTATGAAGACTGTAATGATGCGGATTTTCTCCGCATAGACCCTGCCCTCAGGCTGGCGATTGGCAAGGACCATAAGGCAGGGGCCGGCCAATCTATGCTCTCCAGGCTGGAGAATGACGTTCTTGGCAATGCGGCTGGGTTGGAGGCTTTGGATGCGGCACTGACCCGGTCAACTGACGCCCTGTTGCGCAGGAAAAACAAGCGGCGCCTAATTGTCGATCTGGATTCCACCGAAGATCCGGTGCACGCCAAGCAGGAAGGGGTGGCGTACAACGGTCATTTTGGCAAGAATTGCTTCCATCCCCTTTTTTTTGCTTTACCAGTGATGGTGACTGTCTGGTGGCAATGCTGAGACCGGGCAATGTGCATTCAGCCGATGGTGCTCTTACCTTTACCACACCCCTCGTGGAGCGGTAACGTCCCTGGTTCAAGCTCTTCTGGCTGCGTGGCGAGGCTGCCTTCGCCAGCCCGGAAATCTACGAGTATTGAGAAGAACAACGCCTCACGTATTTCGTCTGGTTGCCATCCAATGGGAATCTGATGCGCCTGATTGACCCTCACCTTAACCGTCCTGTGGGCCGTCCCCCTAGGAGTGGGGTGCAAATCAAGGTGGTGGATTTCCAGGACCTTGCGAAGAGTTGCCACAAATCCCGCCTGGTGGTGGCCAAGATGGAGTGGCACCGGGGTGAGCTTTCCCCCCGGATCGAGTTTGTGGTCACCAACTCCAGGCTCCCTGCCGGCAAAGTAATCAAGGTCTATAATGGTCGGGGGGATGTGGAAAACCGCATCAAGGAAGGCAAGAACACCCTGCGCTGGGACAAAATTAGCTGCCAGCGTTTAGAGGCCAACCAGGCCAGGCTGAAGATGGGAGTTTTGGCCTATTATCTCCTCCACATGATCAGACAGTTCTATGTTTGGGATGAGGAGGTAAAGCGGTCCATCGAATGGCTAATCAAGCGTTTGATCAAAGTGGGGGCCAGAGGTTCTTACCATGCCCGGAGGTGGTATGTGCATGTGGCCTCCGCTTTTCCCCTGGCGCATCACTAGCGGGCGGTGCTGGTTTGGGGTTCTTAGACCGCAAATCAATGTATCTGGTCACCGATGGTCTGGTATGCCTGAAATCTGGGAGGAGATTGATCTCTTAAAGAATTTTGTGGTACCATGCTTCAACTGAGAAGTGGTTTCCTTCAAAAAGAGCGGCGTTTTGGGGATCAATATCGGAAAAGGGGTCCCAAGCACCAACTTGGGACAGACGTAGCTAAGGCTGCTGCATAATCTCCGCTAAAGACGCGTTGCAGTGGTGGCGATTGGGGGGATAGGTAAGGCATCAGGAAGCCGACAAAAAGGCACAAAGAGTGGCGTTTTAGAGATTGAACACGGGAGAAGAGGTCATAACATCATTTTGGGACAGAGGAAGCCACGGCTTCGCCATAATCTCGGCTGGCTAGGCTTTCCGCATAATCTCGGTCAAGAGGAGTATAAAAGCTTGAATGCTTGCATTCCCATTACTTGGGCATTTTATTCAGAAATCCAAAATATTTTTGGAAGCCTGAGGGGTTTCGCGCTATTTAGCAGCATTATTATTCCATCGTTGCTGATCACAGAGCTTTGAAATTCGAAATAATAAACTCAAGGAATTGAGCGGAAAGAATGATAATTATATGAAAGATGATCAGGAATTAAAGTTTACAATTTATAGACTTTGCAGAGATGAAGAATCTAAAAAAAGAATACTATTAGAGTGTGAAAAATATCGTTTCCAGAATAATGTCTGTATTATTGGGACTAATTACTTTAAAATATTGAATAATATAATTAGTGAATGTGTTGACGACTTTGCCTTAGTTTGTCAAAAAGATGTTATTCTTCCCTTTGATATAAATGATAAAATTAAAGAGTGTATTAGAAAATCTGATTTAGAGTTTGGGCGTGATTCATGGGGAATCATAGGAAATGCTGGCATAGAGTTTTTATCGTTGAAAATGATAAGATTTTTAAGGGACCCTTACATTATTCCCAATATGTCAATTAAGCCAATTCCAGTAGTTTTTATAGATGGTAATAGCTTACTGTTGAATATAAAGAATTTAAAGGATAACAACGTTTTTTTACCAGAACATTTATCATGTTTTTCATTTTATCCGTTTATTCTATTAGTCGAATCATATAAGAAAAATTTAGTTTGTGCAGTGGATTCATGTCTTTATGTTTTTCCAAGGATTTCGGTCAATCAACATAACTTCAATGAAGTAACGAAGTTAAGTGATTTTAGCGATTATTGGATCAATCAATTTATTAATCACAATATTACAACCAGTACTGGATCAATTAATATTGTAAATTGTCTTGATTGTTTGCGAAATGATACTGATGATAAGCGATATGATTTTTATGAAATTGTATATAGGGTTCTAGAAAGGATATATAATCAAAAAGAGAGGAAAAAAATATATGTAATAACAAGAACCCAACTTAATAGAATCAATTTATTAAGAAGGCTGCTTGATACCTTAAGAATTGCAAATCAGTCTGTTAATAATATTGAATTATTATTTATTATTGGAATAAATAACCTGACAAAAAATGACAATTTGTCATATATTAATAGTCTTAAAAAAGAATATTGTGAAATTTCGCCTTGGTTTATAATTATCGAGGATTCTAATAATGATTACCCGCGAGTAGCTTGTCTCAGAGAGATTTTATCAAAGATAGAAGAAGATGAAAATGCCTTTGTGTGGATTATTGACGACGATGATTTCATTTTTCCGGAAGACCTAAAGTATTTGAGTATTATTTTAAATAAATATTTCATTCTTGTAGGTAATTCTGTAGTTTTTAAAGAAGAATGGGGTGAATCTACGAATGACTCCTTGCCTCTGTCTTCAAAAAAGATATTAACTTATGACACTCGAAATTACTTTAATGTAGTCAGTGGAGAGAATGTTGTTCCTATTTGTTCAGCTATATATCCGATGTGGGTTCTTAAGAAAATATTCAAAACTTTTAAAATGCAAGGAGATTATTGTGAAGATTATGCTATATTTTTGTTATCGCAAAAATACTTAAGTGTTCAACACTTCCCGATATTAATTTCGGGAATATCTTTCCATGGAGACAATACTGTTTTTGAAAGAGACAAAACCCATTGGGATTATAGTTATGTAACTTTTCTTTCAGAGGTTGTAAATAATAATGTAGTGAAAAGCTGGATGTATGACGCTATTCAAGAGAGAAATCATGCTATTCAAGAGAGAAATCATACTATTCAAGAGAAAGATCATGCTATTCAAGAGAAAGACCATGTTATTCAGGAGAAAGATCATATTATTCAAGAGCTCTGGGAATCAATTAGAAACCGAGAAAACCAGATACAGGCCATCACTAGCACCCTAAGATGGCAAATCTGCGAGCGGTTGATGTTTTCCCTACCAGGACGATTTGTCTGGTCCATGTATATGAAACTAAGGAAAAAATAAAATAAAATTTCTCTCTTAAATCTAAATATTACAGGCTTTAACGGGAAAAGGTGGGCTGGCTTGACCTTCCCCCCGGAAACTGGTCCAGATTTTATGTTAGAGTTATAGGGCCTGGGGATGTCCCCTTTTTTGGACCATTTTGAGTGAGAAAACGGGAAGCGTCTGGGAGGCTCGCCGGGTGCTTACCTGGTAGCAGGTTCGCAAGAACCCCACCATCTCCCGCCGTTGAGCAGGCTTTAGAGCTTTTTTCGAATCACCTCCTGGAGCATTTCTTTGTCCAGAGAGAGATCCGCCACCAGTCGGCGCAGCCGGGCATTCTCCTCCTCCAGCTGCCGGAGCTTGCGGACCTCGGAGGGCATCAGTCCCCCAGACTTCTTCTTCCAGCGGTAGAACGTCTGCTCGCTGATCCCCATCTTACGGATGACTTCAGCCACAGTCGTTCCCTGTTCGGCCTGCCGCAGGGCGAAGGCAATCTGCTGGTCGGTAAATCTGGACCGCTTCATCGAGAATATCCTCCTTGCCAGATTATTCATCTTAGCAAAATTCTCTCATTATGAATGGTCCAGTTTTTGGGGAGCAGACCTGGCCAAGAAGGAGGTTAAAAGGGACAACACGCCTGGGTTAGATATGTCCTTTTTGTAAGTGTAACCCATTGTAACCCTATTCCTACGCAATGCCCGGTCTTGGCCCCCTTCCCGGCAAAAAACGGCCCTCTGAGAAGCCCCAGGAGTGGCGATTGAGAGGCGGGCAAGGGTTAGGTATTCCCCTTTCTTCAATGCACGAGGTGCTATATTCATGTCGCCTCCACTTTCCCTCTGGTTCACCACTACCGGGCGATGCTGACCGGGGGGCTTAGGTCGCAAATCTAATGATACCTGGTCACCGCTGGTCTGATATGCCCATAATTTAGGGGAAAATTGATTTTTCAAAAAATATTGTGTTATCATGCTTATTATGAGATGGGTTGCATAGGAGGAAAAGGTGCTTCTGGTGGTTAAACTCTGAAAAAGAAGTCCCTAGAACCGATTTGGCACAGACGCGGTTAAGCCGCGCATAATCTCGCTTTAAGTGCTGCAAATGGTGGAAGTCTATTGCTTGAGAAGCTTAAATAATCTGATAAGTTAATCGTTGCGTTTTCTATCGTATAAGACAACCATAAAAGCAATTGTTGTTATGGTCCCGTATTAAATTTGAATATGGAATATCTTATGGGAAAATATCATCTTATATTTCGTAAACTTATTCTTATCTTATTTGTATTCGCACTTATTATTAACGAAAATCGATTAAGTAATGAAAAATTGTATTTTTCTGCAATATTAATTGATCTTTCTCATAAAAATAATTATGTATTTAACGATGACATTACTTTATTTGAAGATAAACTAAATGAATTAAAAAATGATTTGCAGGGAAATAGTTTTGTAGGCTACATCTATCCTATAAAGGCAGAGGATGACGATGTCAAAATTTATTATTTGACACAGTATACTCTTGCGCCAATTATTGTCGCTAAAGATATTAAGTATGATAATATTATAGCTCATTTTGGTAAATCAAATATTAATTATTTAGGTATTTTAAATAATAATGCATACCAGAGAAAAGAGTATGGGAATGGATTAATATTATATAAAAGGAGGTTTTAAGCTATAAATGGGCCTTAAGTTAACCTTTCCATTAATTATTTCATTTCTTACGGGTTTTCTCATCATTACGGTTCTTTTTGGTGGGAAAAAATCATCGCCATTATCGCTATTTATTAAGATTGTTCTTTCCATTGGTTTAGGCTTTGGAGTATCCTCAACGATCTTTTTTATCTCTCTTTTATTGCATGCGAGGTCGGTTGCCTACTTATTTATTATAGAGATGGTCTTGCTATTAACCCTAAGTGCAATTATTTATTACGCCAAGGTTACCGAAAGATACAATCTCCCAATCATTATGAATAGTCTAAGATATCGGGATAGAAGACTCGAAGTGGTTCTCTTGTTAATTTTTCTTTTTGCGTTCGTATTAAGTAGCTTAGATTTCACATTTATTTCCCTTAAGATCATCCCGCATGGAGGATGGGATGCTTGGGCAATATGGAATTTGAGGGCCAGGTTTTTATTTAGAGGTGGTGACCGATGGGTAGAAGGGTTTAATCAGTTAATAAATTGGTCTCACCCTGATTATCCATTGCTTATTCCGGGACTAATTGCCCGATGTTGGAAATATATAGGTTTTGACACGGTGGCTATTCCTATTATTGTATCTATGTTCTTTACATTTATAGTAGTCGGATTGATTGTATCATCACTATCAATTCTCCGCAGTAATGGACAAGGTCTCTTGGCTGGTATAGTATTATTATCTAATCCGAATTTCATTATTAACGGGACTTATCAATGTGCTGATATACCATTAGGATTCTTTTTTTTAGCAACTATTATATTGACCTTCCTACAAAGAAAATACTCCGCAAAAGATTATAGGTTGGTTGTTTTAGCTGGTATGATGGCTGGATTTGCAGCTTGGACTAAAAATGAGGGCATTTTGTTTATAATTTTGTTTATTATTTCTGGATTTATTGTCTATTTTCCAAAAGAAGGGTGGAGAGCTTACCTTCAAGAGATGCTTTATTTTACTATCGGTCTTGCTCCGATATTGATGGTAATCATTTACTTTAAAATACAGATAGCCCCTCCCAACGATCTAATTGCTTCCCAGGGGTTCTACCCTACATTAGTAAGATTATTAGACCCTCAGAGATATATTCAGACATTTGAAGCCTTTGTACCAAATCTGCTTCAATTGGGTGGTATGAGCTATAAGATTTCATTATTATTATTAATATATTGTCTTTTTATAGGATTTGATATTGAGAAAGGATATAAGTTGGATTTTTATGAGAGTTCTCATTGTATTGAGCCTAATGTTGATAGGTTATTTTTTTGTATTTATAATTACTCCTAATGATCTTTCCTGGCATCTATTTACAGCCCTAAATAGAGTCTTTTTACAACTATGGCCAATTTGCATATTTATGTATTTTATGATAATTAGGATTCCAGAGCACGTCTTCTCAAAGAAACGATTGTTTACTTAAGGATAAGTGGAACTGTGTTTTATTAAACGCTCTCACCACATCATTTCCAAAAACATCTTCTCCGGGTTACGTTTGCTCATCAAAAACTATTTTTATTAAATATTCACGGGAGAAAGCAGCTGAGAGGCTTTAGGAATAATTCCTAATTAAAACGATATTATGGGGGAAAAATGTCTTTACCTGGATTATCCATGCCTCAGCTCAATGCTGTGGCAAAACTTTTACAATCTATAAATTATATTCTTTAATCTTTCCCTCGGTAGGGGTTACCTTCGAGAAGAGGAGCGTTTTAGGGCTTAAGATTGGAAAAAGAGGTTATAAGAATTAATTTTGGACGGGCAACCCCAGGGCTGCCGGATAATCTCGGATTAAATAGAAAATCGCCCGGTTGATAAAATTGGTTGGGTAGGTGAGGGGCAAGGTGGCCGGAAGAGTGATAGACTATCGGGAGATTATTTTGAATAAGGTCGGGACCCAACACGTCAGGGATTTATTCAAGAGAAGCGTGATGCTGGCTGAGTTGGACCGAGGAGGTGAACCATTCAAGAACTAGAGTCTCTCCGCGGAGCGCGCATCTTAATCACCGGTGGGGCAGGGATGATTGGCAGCACCATCGCCCACCTGGCCGTAGCCCAGGGCGCACGAGTCACCGTGCTGGATGCGATGCTCCCCCTATATGGCGGGAATATCTTCAATTTGCAAGGGATCAGGGATCGGATCGAATTCATTCAGGGAGATATCCGGGACTTTGATCTGCTGAAGCGCGCGGTATCCGGGGCTAACTACATCTTCAGCCTGGCTGCCCAGGTAAGTTATGTGGACAGCAATACCGACCCCTTGCTGGATATGGATATCAATTGCCGGGGCCATGTAAATCTCCTCAATGCCTGTGTGCAGGCCAACCGCCAGGCTAAGATTGTCTTTACCAGTTCCCGCTTCGTATACGGCAAGATTGAGTACAACCCCGTAGATGAAAACCACCCCTTTAATTGTTTAAGCATTTACGGCATCCATAAGCTAGCAGGGGAGAAGTACTACCGTTTCTACTGGGATGCTCACCAGCTCCAAACTGTGAGCCTGCGCCTGGCCAACCCATTCGGCCCCCGGCAACAAATGAAACATAGCAAGTATGGTATTGTCAACTGGTTTGTCCGGCTTGGTCTGGAGGGGAAACCGTTGACAGTTTATGGAGAGGGCAGCCAACAGCGGGACTATATTTTTGTGGATGATGTGGCCGAAGCTCTGATCCTGGCGGCTCTCACCCCAAAAACTGAAGGTCTGGTCTATAACCTCGGCTCGGGCATCGGCACTCCCTTCATTGACATGGTTAATTGGATCGCCCAGCTGATTCCCGGGACCGAGATTCGCCAGGTGGAGTGGCCCACAGACCGATACTTTGTCGAGACGGGAGATTACATCAGCGATATTAGTAGACTGGCCCGGGACACCGGTTGGCGGCCCAAGACCTCCATGCAAGAAGGAATTGCCAAAACCATCAGCTACTACCGGCAACATCAAAACCGGTACTGGTAGGCCAGTTTCGGTGGGGATTTAAACCAATTGGGATTTGCGGGGGGAGGGCCAGGGACCTGAGGTCGAATGGGTCAGCGGCCCATTTTAATTCGGTTTTAACGGAGAAAAACCGGCAGAGGACTTCGGCATTGCCCCGGAACCTGGAGATCAGGGGCAACAGATGGATTGTTATGATCCTGGATTATGCGGCGAATTATGATGGATTTATGTTCAACTAGTTGATATAAGGAGGAATAGTTAGCAAATCGGTGGTCTAAAAGATGCTCGATAGTGGTGAAAGCCAGAAAGAGATGATCCGGCCGGATTTTAACCGGGCCATCATGATAGATTTCCAAGGGGCGACGATCTCCTCCGATACCGGCTTTATCCTATTGCGGGAGGTAGATGAGCGTTTCGGCATCATCGGCGCCATGAGCGATTGTCTGGAGGACCTGAGATCCCGCAAACATACAAGGCATTCCCTGGTGCAGATGATCCGTCAAAGAATATACCAGATAGCCGCTGGCTATGAAGATTGTAATGATGCGGAGTTTCTCCGTAGAGACCCTGCTCTCCGGCTTGCGATTGGCAAAGACCATATGGTTTTGGTATAATTATCATTCAGGTCAAAGACAAGGGCTGCCGGCTGGGGGTTTTTCGCGGATATCGCCCCTAAAAACTTGTGGCCGTGAAAAGAGCACTGCCGGGCAGAACGGATTCGCCGATTTTCAAAACAGGGTATGAAATTATTGCAAATCACCAGCAATGACCTAGCTGGCAGCCGGTTTAACGGGTTGGGGATACGCTCCTCCTTAAAGGACGAGGGCATCCACAGCACCCACTTGGTGTGGTGTCGAACCTGCGACGACCCCGACGTCCGCCTTGCCTACGACTATCCCGGTAGCCGCTTTCTCACCGGCGTCCTCAACTCCCTGGAATACCGGCTGTCCCTGCAGTCCATGCTCCATTTTCAGTGGTTTAGCCTTCCTGCCCTGAAAGAGTTTCGGGAGGCGGACTTGGTCCACCTCCACTTGATCCACGACGGCGGCTATTTCAGTTTGGCGGCCCTCCCCTGGCTCTCCCGGTTCAAACCCCTGGTGTGGACCCTGCACGACCCCTGGGCCATGACCGGCCACTGCACCTATCCTCTCACCTGCACTCGCTGGCAGATGGGATGCAGGCCGTGTCCCCAAGTGAAATTGTGCATACCTCTCAAGGACGACCTTGCCTTTAGAAATTTCAAGTTGAAACAGCTCATTTACCAGCACTGCGACCTCGATCTGGTGGTGGCCTCCCGATGGATGGAGGATTTCGTGGTCCGGTCGCCCTTGATGACTGGCTTTCGGGTTCACCGGATTCCCTTCGGCGTGGATCTGGAGCGCTTCAAACCGCGTCCGGCCGAGGCGGCCAGAAACCGGCTCGGAGTCTTTAAAGACCATGCCGTGATCTGCCTGCGGGCCTTTGACAGCCCCTTCAAGGGCCTGGATTATTTCCGCCAGGCCCTGCGCCGCCTAGCCCTGGATTACCCGATCTGCCTGCTTACTTTCCATGAGAAAGGCAACCTGGATGAATTCATCGGCAAGTGCCAGATCATTGAGTTCGGGTGGACAGACGACGAAGACTTGATGATCGACGCCTACTCGGCCAGCGACTTCTTCGTTATGCCCTCTACCGCCGAGGCCTTTGGACTTATGGCCATCGAGGCCATGGCTTGCGGCAAGCCGACGCTTTCCTTCGAGGGCACCTCACTGCCCGAGGTGATCTTTTCCCCGAAAGCCGGGCTGGCCGTCCCCATGGGAGATGCTGAGGCCCTGGCCGGGATCATGGAGCGTTGGATAAGAGACCCGGAGGAGAGGCAGGCTCGGGGGGAACGTTCCCGGGAACTGGCCATCCGGCATTATGATGTGCGGCTCTTCGTTTCCCGTTTGGCCAATCTATACCGGTCCGTTTGGGACCGGAGCTGTAGTGGCAAACGCCCTTCGAAACCATGAAAATCCTGTTGTTAACTGATATTCCGCCCTGTAAAAACTTGACCGCGGGGTTGGTCCTGGACCAGTTGTGCAACTTTCTGCCCCACGGTTCACTGGTCTGCTTTACGGTGCTCAATCCTCACCTGTCGGCCAGGCTGAGCCCCGACCTGGGATGGATTCCCATCACCTATGCCATCAAGCCCGAAGAAAATGCCCACCGGTGGCCAGCAGGGCGCTGGGGGGTGGTCACCGCGGCGGTGGTGGAAACCTACCGCCGCCTCTTCGATATCCCGGTGCTGCTGGAACAGGCGGAAACCTTCGCCTCCCTTTGCCAGGTGGACGCCATCTGGGCGGTACTCCAGGGGCAGACCATGGTGCGACTGGCCCGGCCCCTGGCCGACCGGCTTGGGGTGCCGTTATATACCCAAGTGTGGGACCCCCTCTCCTGGTGGTTGACGGCCCGCCGAGTTGACCCGTGGAATCGCGCCCTCGCCCTTGAGGCCTTTGATGCTGCCATGCGCCGGAGTCTGGCCTGCGCGACCGCTTCCTGGCCCATGGCGGAGGAGTATTCGGCCAAATACGGCATTCTCAGCGTTCCGGTGATCAGCAGCCATGACCCGGCCATGGCGCGGCACCCCCACCTGGAGGGCGGCTCCGGTTCGGTGGTGACCATCGGCATGGCCGGGCAATTCTACGCCGCCTACGAATGGAACCTGTTGATCAAGGCGCTGAACCATGCCGGATGGAAGGTTTGCGGGAAGGATGTCAGGATCATCACGATGGGAGGGGGGCCTCCGCCCTGCTACTACCCCCCGAGGGTCCGGTTGAATTTCTGGGTTGGAAAAGCCAGCCGGAGGCCATCCAAATACTGTCAGAAGCGGACATCCTCTATTGTCCCTATCCCTTTGCCCCGGAGATGGCGGAAGTGGTGCGCCTCAGCTTCCCCTCCAAGCTGGTGTTGTACCTGGCTGCCGGCCGGCCGGTGCTGTTCCACGGTCCGGCAGAGTCCTCCGCGGCCCGGTACCTGGCCCTGCGAGACGCCGGCGTGTGTTGCACCGCCCCGGAGGCAGCCACCATCTACAACGAGCTCCAGCGTCTGGTGATGGCCCCCGAGCTTTACTGTCGGGTGGGCGTAAATGGCCAAAAGGCCTTTCTCAGCGACTTTACCCTGGAGACCATGCGGAGAAATTTCTATGCCTTTCTCGGCCTCAGGGACAACCAATAGGTTGGCGCCCAGAACCCAGGGATGGGGTTGGGCCTGATTGGGTGGCAACCCGGAGTAAGTGCCGATGATTTTAAAAAGTTTTTTCAAAAGATGCGCCCTGTTGGTTCCACCTTTCCGGCGGCTGTACCGGACAGCCAATATCCATCGCTTCGAGAGGGAAGTTATCGCCGCCGAACGTGATTTTATCGCCTCGGAGAGAGACACTTTGCGTTTAGAACTTGACCAACTTGCGGCGCAGCACTATGCCCTGCGCGGCGAGCGAGAAATCTGGCTCGCCGAGCGAGAGGCCCTGCTCGCCGAGCGGGAGGCCTTGCAAAGTGAACGAAACGGAATGAGTGGGCAAGTTAGGGAGTTACGTGCCGGGAAGGAGGAAGATCTGGCCCGGATCCTGGCGAAGCTCAGCCTGCTGGAGGGGAAAATCCCAGCCCCCGGGTTGCTGCCGGCGGCTGGTAGGGCCAGGAAAGCCGCCCAGGTCCAATCAGCCAACCTGGCGGCCGTCCGGTACCTGGATCTCCTGGAGGATTGTCTGGTGGGACGGCTGCTGGAAGACAATCCGATACCCACACCCTGGTCCAAGGAGCAATACGATGCTGAAGTCCGTTTTTTAGGCCGGGACTGGCCGAGTAAAGCCCTGACCATGATCGGCACGACCCGCCTTCGCCATCTGCGCATCCTCACCGAGCAGGTCTTGCGGGAAGGCGTGCCGGGGGATTTTCTCGAGGCCGGAGTTTGGCGCGGCGGCGCCTGTATCTATGTCCGGAGCATCTTCGCGGCCTATGGGGTCGCCGACCGGCGCGTCTGGGTAGCCGATTCTTTTCAAGGGCTGCCCCCCCCGGATCCAGACAAATATCCGGTAGACGCGGGGGATATCCATCATACTTACGAGCCCGTCAAAGTTTCCCTGGAGGAGGTCAAAGGCAATTTCGAAAAATTTGGCTTCTTGGACGACCAGGTGGTCTTCCTGCCCGGGTGGTTCGAGGATACCTTGCCCCAGGCCCTTGTGGACCGGCTGGCTATCCTGCGCCTGGACGGCGACATGTATGCCTCCACCATGGTGAGCCTGGAAGCCCTCTATGATAAAGTAGTTCCCGGGGGGTTTGTCATTATTGACGATTATTGCCTGAAAGGGGCCAGGACGGCCACCGACGACTTCCGGGAACGGCGGGGGATCACCACCCCCTTGGAAGAGATCGACGGCGCCGCGGTCTTTTGGCGGAAGCCTTGAGGCCCTGAGGACGGCCTTCATCCGGGGGTAAGATGGAATCAGGGAAAAGTCTGGGGGCGATGCCAACGCCGTCGTGTTCGCCCTACGCCTATGTCTTGACAGTTGTTAGGTATAGCCATCTCATCTGGCAGCTCACCAAGCGGGAATTCAGCAGCCGTTATCGGGGCTCCTTTCTCGGTTTATTGTGGTCCTTCATCACACCTCTCCTCCTTCTGGGCATTTATACCTTTGTTTTCAGCATGGTTTTCCAAGCCCGCTGGGGCGAGGGCAGGCAAACCAGCAAAGTGGAGTTCGCCTTGATTTTGTTTATGGGCCTGATCGTGCACGGAATATTTTCCGAGTGCGCCTCCCGCGCCCCCACCACCATCCTGAGCCAGGGGTGTTATGTCAAGCGGGTGGTTTTTCCCCTGGAAATTCTGCCGACCATAATTGTCTTAAACGCTATGATCAATGCTGGGATAAGTTTCGCAATCATGCTAATATTTTATATTATTGTGCATCATAACATTAACATTACAATTATTTATCTGCCGGTAATCATAATACCCTATCTGATTCTTAATCTGGGATTGGTTTTATTTCTGAGTTCTTGCGGCGTGTTTTTACGCGATCTTACCCCGTTGATCAGCCTGATTGTCACTGTTTCCATGTTTTTATGCCCCATTTTCTATCCCATCAGTGCCATCCCTGAATCATTCCGGCCTTTTATCTACATGAACCCGTTGACTTTCATAATCGAGCAGAGCCGAGCGGTGACGATATTTGGCCAGGCCCCTGACTGGCGGGGCCTGGTTTATTATTCTGCCGGAAGTCTGATGGTGGTTTCCCTGGGCCTGGCCTGGTTTCAGAAGACCCGGAAGGGTTTCGCCGATGTCATTTGAGCCGGTGCTGGCGGTCAGCAATCTGAGCAAGTGCTATCAAATGTATGCCAAGCCCCAGGACCGCCTGAAGCAGGCCATCTTCCCAAAGTTGCAGCGGGCCGCCTATTCCCTGGCCAGAGTGGTTTTTCCCATCAGGGCCGTTCCCAGGCAATACTGCCGAGATTTCTGGGCCCTGCGGGATGTCTCCTTCGAGATGGGCGAAGGGGAAACCCTCGGCATCATCGGGCGCAACGGCTCCGGCAAGTCCACCCTGCTCCAGCTGATTTGCGGCACCTTGCATGCCACCCACGGTGAGGTCAAAACCCGGGGGCGAATCGCCGCCTTGCTGGAGCTGGGGGCTGGCTTTAATCCGGAATTCACCGGCTGTGAAAATGTTTACCTCAATGCCTCGATTTTGGGATTGTCCAAGGAGGAGATTGACGCCAAGTACGAGGCCATAGTGGAGTTCGCCGATATCGGCGAGTTCATTGACCAGCCGGTGAAAACCTATTCCAGCGGTATGTATGTCCGCCTGGCCTTCGCGGTTGTCACCCACGTCGATGCCGACGTGTTGATCATCGACGAGGCCTTGGCAGTGGGCGACGCCTTTTTTTCACAAAAATGCCTGCGCTGGCTCCGCAATTTCAAACAGACCGGGACCATCCTGTTCGTCAGCCACGACACCGGCGCGGTGATCACCCTGTGCGACCGGGCTATCTGGCTGGACCTGGGCATGGTCAAGGCCATGGGCCCGGCCAAGGATGTCTGTGAGTCTTACCTGTCGACCCTCTATGCCGAGGCCATTGGCCTGCAGCCGGAAAAGGCCGTCACGGCCAAGGTGGCCCGCTCCCATGACCAACCCAAAGAGGCGAGGGGGTACCCACCCAAGGTCGCCAACCCCAAAGTCGGGCAACCCCTGGCAAGCCTGATGACCAACTTAACAGAGGCTTTTCAGTTCAACTTCAACTCGAGTTATTTTGGCTCTGGAGATGCCACCATTTTCGATTTGCAGTTGAATGACGCGCAGGGCCAGCCCTTGAGCTGGATAGAAGGCGGAGAGGTAATCCGGCTGGTGATTCGGGCCAGGTGCAATACCGAGATCGACCGGCCCATAATGGGTTTTTCAATTAAAGATAGGCTGGGTCAACATATCTTTGGCGCCAACAGTTATCTTACCTATGCCCAATCCCCTTTATCTGTGAAGGAAGGCCAGGAGATCGTGGCCGAATTTTCCTTTACCCTGCCCCACCTGCACAGCGGCGAATACTCCATCACTGTGGCAATTGCCTCCGGAACCCCGGAACAGCATGTCCAGCACCACTGGGTGCATGATGCCCTGATCTTTACCATCCATTCACAATACGACGCCGAAGGCCTCATCATGGCCATTCCCATGCAAGCTATTACGCTGGAAGTCCTGGATAACGAGGCGCAGATGGAGGGCGGCTAACAGCCCTCTCCCCCTCTGCCGCTCCCATGGTGGAGGTGACTTCCGCCTTCAACCCTTTCCAAGCCCTCAATCACCTTACTAATCTTGACCGGCGGATTGGAGACCGCGGCCTACCGGGAAATACAATGTTAGGGAAATCAAGTGATATTTTTATCAGAGGAGTGATTATTTAGGCTTCCTGGTGAGAAAATTAACTATTCTATTGTGAGCTTTACCCGGCCTTAGTGACAATGATGCAGCCTTCGGTCAGGAGATCCCTTTTTAAGTCGTATGAAAACATCTGCTCATATTCATCGATTTTGTTCCAAAACCAATCTGGCACATCTTTAATCTTGTTACCTTTAATATGGGTCTCTGCAAGTTGATAAAAGGGCCGATCTACTTTAGTTATTGGGTAGATAATCGGCAGGCCAAATCCGTTCTCCTTGGAAATTTTGTGAATATATTCCTTGGTAAATAACCACTTGTCATCAGCACTAAAGAAAAACGAATCGCTCTTATCATTACCTTTCATCCTATTCCATATGTCAATAGTATTTTTCAGGTAATCTTTCATTTCAGAGGTTAATTGCTCTTCTCTGGCATCCTTCAGAGTATCTCGATAAATTATGTTGAGGATACTATAGCCATTTTCAAAAGGTTCAAAGAAGATGGCGTGCCCCCCTGGTTTCAAGATTTTGGCGAAAGAGGCGAAAACCTTTCCAGGATGAAATAGATGGTGCAAGATAGCTGCGCCGACAATTAAGTCAAAAGTATCTTCCTTAAAATCCAGCTCCTCGGCATTGAGCTGCAAGAGGGTGCACGCCTCTGCTTTATTCTTTTGATAAAGCGAATCTTTCAAGGCCATTAACATGGGCAGACTTAACTCCGTGGCCACAATCCTGGACTGGGGAAAGATTTCCAGTAGCGGCAGAGTGGTGTTGCCGAAACCGCAGCCCACGTCGAGAATGGTGGGAGAGAGATGGTCCTCCCGGGGAAACTGAACGACATTTAAGGCCTCCAGTATCAAGTCATGATACAGAGAGGTGAGGTCAATCTCCATGGTTTGCTCCCTGACCTTATCAGGGTCGGCGTAGCGGCTACTCATAAATTTTATGACTTCGCCCTCTCCATAGCCAGGGGAGTAAATCCCGAGTAACTGTGGGTTCCCGGAATAACCCAAATCGACCAGCGGCCGGTTATAGACCTTCTCAATAAACTCGGTGCCGGACTGGCGGTTCATACGGTATCAGTCCTCGGCCAGCAGTCCTTTCCTTTCCGTCAACCGGGAATCCCGTTCCGCCTCCAGTCTCTCCCGTTCGGCCAGCCGGATCTTTATTTGTGCCTGGAGGGCCTCCTGCCCGGCCAACAAAGCTTCCCGCTCAGACTGCAAGGCCTCCCGATGCTGGTATATCCGCCTGACGGCAGGAATGGTCAAAGCCATATTCTTTAGCCAACTCCGCATTAAACCCTCTTATACAGTTTTCTGTTTTCTGTTTCCTGTTGAAAAAGCAAATAAAATCATTATGTTGTGGTTACCGTCTGTAACATTACAAACAGAAAATGGTATTAATGAGTGCAACCAAGATAAAGTTACATCTTTTCGTTTGACCTAATCGAGCCGCCGGCCCGGGTGGCCGTGGAGGTAGCCCGTCAGGATCCGGATTACGGTGTCGCTCACATTGGGCACCAGGTATTCTGGCGGCGGGCTCCATTTCCCCCGAGGATCGAGGACGGTACGGACGCAGTGGCGGATCGTTTCCGGGTCGGCCCCGGCGAGCACGCTGCTGCCGCATTCCAGGGTTTCCGGGCGCTCGGTCACATCCCGAATGGTAACGTTGGGCACCCCGAAGATGGCGCACTCCTCCTGCACCGTGCCGCTGTCGCTCAAGACGCAGAAGGCCTGGCGCTCCAGGGTGACAAACTCAAAAAAGCCGAAGGGCGGCAAAAAGCGGAGGCCCTCATTGTCCAGCCTCAGGTTGAACTGGGCCAGCCTGGCTTGGGTTCGGGGGTGGGTGCTGATGATGACGGGGAGAGAATACTCTTGCTGCAGCAGGTCCAGACCCGTGGTCAGGCCCCGCAACCGGGATTCCACATCCACATTCTCCTCCCGGTGCATGGTTACCAGAAAGTAGCGTTGCGGCTCCAGGCCGAGATCGGCGAGAACCTGGGATTGCCGGATTTGCTCCTCGTAATGGCGGATCACTTCGTAGATGGGATTGCCCGTGACATAGATGCGCTGGGAGGCAATGCCTTCCCGCAATAAATTTTGGCGGCTCCGCTCGGTATAGGGTAAGAGCACATCGCTACAATGGTCGATGAGGCGCCGGTTAACTTCTTCCGGGACCCGGTCGTCATAGCAGCGATTGCCTGCTTCCATGTGATAAACGGGGACCCCCACCCGCTTGGCCATAATGGCGGCCAGACTGCTGTTGGTATCCCCCAGGACCAGGAATTTGTCGGGCCGCTCTTGTTTTAAGATTTGCTCCATCCGGGCCAAAATAATGCTGATCTGTTCCCCAAAACTGCCTCTGGCGCCCAGATAGTGGTTCGGGGACCGCACCCCCAGTTGCTGGAAAAAAATGCCGTCCAGGTTGTAGTCGTAATTCTGCCCGGTGTGCACCACCACCTGGTCGCACAAGCGATCCAGTTTCTCAATGATGCGGCTCAGGCGAATGACTTCCGGGCGGGTGCCCAGCATGGTCAGGACTTTCATAGGCCTAAACCTGCCCCGCGGTAGTCGAAAGCCGCCAGCTCTGCCAACATTTCCGGGATGGTGGGCGGGGCCTGAGGATAACCGGCGTACTGCCAAAGTTGCCGGTTCAAGGCGTCGTTCTCGGTGGCCAGAGTCCGATCCGCCGTAGTGGGCGCGGCCACCGGTTTAATGACCAAATCGGTCCGCCCGTAGACCCTGGCAAAGCAGCACAGCAAATCATACTTGCTAATCACGCCGTTGGGGATGATATGGTGCGAATAGGGCAGGACGGCGTTATGACGGATGATACCCCGGCACAGTTTGGCAAAATGCAGGGTAGTCACGCCATTCCATTGATGATTGGTAAACCCAGAAAGTTCCGCGGCGGGCGGCTGCCCCCGGAACCATTCCAACAAGAAAACATGGGCCTTGGGCTCGGGACCGATGATGGAGCACCGCAGCAGGTGCAGGTTGGGCCAGGGAGCCTCCCCCAGGCTTTTGCTCTTGCCGTAGACATCCAGGGCATCATGCTTGTCGCTCTCCAGGTAGTGCCCTTTGTTGCCAGAATAAACGCAATCAGTGCCAATCTGCAGGACGCGTCCCCCGCTATCGGCGGCAGCGTGCGCCAACCAGTGGGGGAAGAGGGCATTTCCCACGACGGCTCGCTCAATTTCCCTGGGGTTCTCGTCATGGGTGTAAGGCTTGGTCAGGCCGATGGCATTGATGAACCAGGGTGCTCCCCCCAAGGCGCGCAACTGCCGCACCGTCTCGCTTTCCTCCGCCACCCGGAAGAGGCGCCACTCGGCCTGGGGCATCAGCTGGCGTCCTCGCTCAGCCAGATTCTCCGACCGCACGGTGGCGATCACCTGCCAATCTGCTTCTCGGCTGAGCACGTCCACCAGCATCGAGCCCAGCATGCCACTGGCCCCCAGCACGATAATTTTAGTTTTCTCCATGGCCGGCCCCCCTTACCTCTCCACCACCTGCCAGATATCCCAATAACGGGCGTCGTAGCGGACATCATCCGCACAACTTTCCTCGATAGTGGCGGTGGAGAAAAAGATTATCTTCAGGTCCGGGGTCAGGGACATGAAGCCATTGGCATAGCCTGGCGGGATAAAGAGTACCTGGGGCTTTTGGGCCGAGAGGACATATCTCTGCACCGGCAGGCTGGGGGATGGATGGTCCCAGTCGTCAATTTTAACGGCCCCCACAATGGCCGCCCCCGAGACCACCGTGACATACTTGGCCTCGTGCCGGTGGGCATGCCAGGCCCGGACAAAGCCGGCCAGATGATTGGAGACCATATAGAAACGCTTGACCCCTTCGAAGCGGAAGTCATTGACAAAAGAGACCTGACCCCGGTCGTCCACCGCCAGATCGCCTTTAAAGAGGCAAATATCTTGCGTCATTCCCAGTGGCTCCTTTAACTCATGGTAGCTCAGGCGAGGAGGGCTACGCCTGGTAAAGTGATGGTCCTGGGACTGAAAGCCCCCAGGTCCAAGAGGATCTGTCTCAATCTTTCCCCGTCCCGCAACCAATCATCTTAAGTTCAGACTGCTGCAACTCCGGCAGGAACTGGGACAGATAGATTTGATTGGTGTAGCGGGGGTTGGTCACGCTCTTCAAACGGTGGGTTTCGAGCAGTTCCTTGATCTCTTCGATGCCGTCGTCAATGGACCAGCATGGTTTCCAATTCAGGAGGGTGCGGGCCCGTTCACTGCTAACCCGGTAGTTGCGGGCATCCTGGAATTTAATTTCGGTCAGGATAATCTCGGCGTCCGGGAAGTGATTCCGGACCTGATAGGCCAGGTCCACGATACGCACATTCTGCCGAGCCAAATTAAAGATCCCGGAGTGAGGAAGGTCGAGATGTTCCACGATGGCCTTGGCCACATCTTTTACGTGCAACAGGGGGCGAAACTGGTCCCCTCCGAAAACCGTGAGCTTGTGCTCCAGGTTGGCCCGCACGGTAAGGACGTTCACCACCAAATCCAGGCGGATGCGGGAAAAGAGGTCCCCCACGCCAAAGAGGGTACCCAAGCGGTAGATGAGGGCATTCTTATTGGCCAGGTATCTTTCCGCCCCGAGCTTGGCGACCGCGTAGACGGAGAGAGGGTTCAAAGGGGAATCCTCGGTCAACTCGTTATCCTGGGCCCCATAGACGGAACAGGTGGAGGTGAAGATAATCCGGCCGTCAAAGTTCTGGGCCAGCCAGGCCACTGATTCCTGGTTGATATCGATACTCAATTGGGGATTGAGGGCGCAGGCCCCGTCCCCCACTAAAGCAGCCAGCCACACCACGGCATCGGCCCAGTCCAGATGTGGCCTGAACCGGTCATGATCCCGAATATCTCCAAAAACAAAATCCACCGGCTTCCGATATGACTCTTCATACAGCAACAGATCGTACACCCGGACTTGATGATTGGTCTCAAGGAGCATATCCACCACCGCCCCCCCAATGTAACCGGCGCCGCCCACTACTAATACCTTCATCAAACTACCTCCTTATGCTCCCCAAAACGAATTTTTGCCCAGGAGGATTCGGGTAAATCATACCCGCCCGATGACCAGGTTTCAGGATCAGACACTTGCGGATAGACAGGGCCCTATTAGGGCACGGATCAGGGGAAAATGTCAAGAAGCCAATTTCTGGTGCTTAGCCACCCATGCCTCGATGGCTGGCGGAAGCCTCTCGGTACTCCAATTATTTATGCCAAAGCCAGCATTTGCCAGATAGTACTGCATTTCCTCGTCCGGATGGTCGCTGTCCACATACCAGGGCAGATGCCTGGCCAAGTAAGGGGGCGCCGTGCGGATGGCCTCCACGGTGAAGTGGCTGCCGGCCCGGTAAAGGGCAAAGGTGGTGTCTATCAGGCCCCGGTAATTACCATCTTCGCACTGGTCTTTCCAGAACTGGGATTCCCAATGTTGCACCGCCTCTTTATGGCGGTAGTGGTCGGGGAGGTCATCGATTTTCAGGGAGAAGCCCACCTTATTGATGCTGGGATTCCTTGCCAGGATTTGATAAAAATGCTCCACGACGTTGGGGGGGCAGTCCTCCATGGGCAGGATATCTGGATCAGTCAGCACGAAGGGGGTGGCAATGTGGAGATAATCCAAAATCTTCCCCTGCCAGAGGGCATAGGGGCCCAGGTTGCTTTGGAGCCTGATCACCCGGACCGCGGGTTCGATTTCCCCATAGTAATCTAGCAGAGGCGGATAGCTGGAATCGTTATCGAGGATGTAAAGACAGCGGTAGCCCGCCTGCCTGAGCCAGTCCACCAGTTTTTTCAGGTTGGCCAGCTGGTCCCGGTTGTTGATGAAAATGGGAATATCATAGAAATAGAGGTGGTCTAACCGGGGAACCGGTCCGGCCAGGCTGGACTGTTCATAAAATTGCAGGTAGTCAGCCAGGGCAACGGCGCGCTGGTGCTCTCCGGTGCCCACCAACCGCCAGAACTCGGTTACCAGTTCTTCGAAAAAGTGGTAGGGCCTGAAGGTGAAGGGTATGGAGAGCGCATTGGTTAACCGGGAGAGGCGGCCTACCCTGGCGGGAATATTACCTGGAAAGGAGAGGTTCCGAATCTCCTGGTGGAAGCTCTCCTCCAGGGTGGCCTTCATCTCCCCGGCCTCTTGGGAGAGCCACTCCTGCACGCGGTCCAGCAGGACGGGGGCGGCCCCGCCCCGGTTGAGGACGCCCTCAGAGTCATCCATCAGGTCCAGGCAGGCCTGGATCACCTCCTTGACCTGCGCCGCGGCTTGCCAGTCCACCCCCGGGAACATCTGGGTGAGGCGGTTCTGGTTCAGGAAGTCCACGCCAGCCCGGGCCACATCCAGGAGGCAGCGGTCGGCATGCACGGCGCTGTCCTGGCTCGGATAAATGCGGGATGAGGACAGGCACTCCGGGATGAAGTGGAAGGCATACCGATGGCTGGCCCGGAGCCAATAATCCACATCATGGGCGTAACGGTACTCGGGCCGGAAAACGCCCACGGACGCCACCACCTCCCGGTGCAGGGCCACACTCACCCCGTTGATGTAATTGTGCCGGAAAAACGCCAGGGTTTGCCAGGGGGGACCGGGCATCTTCTGGCCAGCCAAGGGGTGGGCGTGGGGCACCCTGATTTTCCTGGGGTCGTCGTATAAGTAATAGTCGGTGTGAAAGAACCGGGCCTCGGGGTTCTCCCGAATCCACCGGTGGAGCACCTCCAGCTTCCTGACCTCAAAAAAGTCGTCCGAGGAAAGCCAGAGGACCCAATCGCCACGGCAGTGCCTAAGTCCTTCATTGAGGGCCGAGGCGGTGCCGCCGTTGTCCTTGTGAAAGACCCGAAAGCGCTGGTCCAGTTTTTCGTATTCGCCCAGGACCGCCGCGGTTTCGTCCGTGGAGCCGTCGTTGACCACCACGGCCTCCCAGTGGGGATAGGTCTGGAAGAGTATGCTGTTCAACGCGGTTTTCAAGTACCCCGCTTGGTTGTAGGTGGGGACCAGGATGGAAAACAGGACCGGGGCCTGGACGGCGGGCACCACCGGTTCCGGGTCCTGACCGGCTGCGGCCCCCGGGGTCGCGGCGAAGCGGGGTTCGGCCTGGGAACCCAGGGTTTTCATGGTGCTGAAATAGTGACTCAGGGGATTGACCCCAGACCGGGCTACCTCCGGGTTGAGCTCGAGGTAGGTGGCAGTATCGAAAATGGAGCTGGGATCGCGCCCCTCGGCAGCGCCGTGGTGGAGGTAGTGGGCCAGGGGGTTGGCTCCGGCCTGGGCCACGTCGGCGTTTCTCTCCAGGTAATAAGAAGTGTGGAACAGGGGGTTCGGGTCCCGGCCCTCGGCCGCCCCCTGCCGCAGGAAGTGGGTGAGTGGATCGCCCCCCGCCCCGGCCACCTCGGGGTTCTGCTCCAGATAAAAGGAGGCGTCGAACAGGCCGCTTTGCTTGATTAGCTTGGCGTCCCGTTTTTCCTGGACCCGGCGCCGGAGGTGGCGGATCCACCCCCAGCAGGTTTTTATGGTTCGCCCCAACCAGGTTTCCTGGGGTCTCTTCAGCCAACGCCCCACCACACGCACCGGGAGACTGAATTTCCAGGAGGTGGATTGATAGATCCCTGCGATCTCGCCTGCCAGCGCCAGGATCTTCCCATCCCGGGCCACCACCTCGCCTGTCAGCAAGTGGATCTGCTCATCCCGGGTCGCCACCTCGCCTGCCAGCAACTGGATGTACTCCTCCCGGGCCGCCAGGAAGGCGGCTTGTTGCCGACTTGACCACCGGTCACCCACCACACCGCCCAGACGGGCGAAATAATCCCGGATCACCGAAACCTGTTCCGGGGCGCGGGTGGGCACATTGATGAGCCACTCCACCGGCTCCGGAAGTTGGCGGCCGACTCCCAGGACCCCCAGTCCATGGTGGTGCAAGAAGTCAAAGGCAGGGTATCGTTGGCTGATTTCCCTCCAGAAGCGCCAGGCCCCAAAATCCCGTTCCCGTACGTTGGTGTCGTGCAATAAGACCACGGCGCGCTCGCTGAGCTTGGAGAGCCACCCGGTGAAATCATGCTTGATGGCCTCGTAAGTGTGGAAGCCGTCAATGTGGAGAAGGTCAATGCTCCCCTCGGGGAAGTGCTCCAGGGCCTCGTCAAAGGTGGACCGGAGCAAGCGCGAGAAGGCGGAGTATCTCGGCCCATGATAGTCCGACAGGGTCTTAAAAACTTCCTCGCCATAGAAGCCGGATTGGGCATCACCCTCCCAGGTATCCACTGCGTAGCAGGCCGTGGACAGATCCAGTTCCTTCACCGCTTGGCAGAAGGCGCAATAAGAACCACCGTTGTAAGTGCCCAGTTCCACGAGCACCTTAGGGCGCAAAGCTTCGACTATCCAGAAAGCAAAGGGGATGTGGCCGTGCCAGGTTGAATCCATCAGCAAGTTCGGTTCTCGGAACACTATTGGTCTGATGAGGTATTGCAGTCCCTGAGATGATACAGCCATTAAAAGAACCTTGCCGGGAAAAGGTGGTTTCGAGTCGTTTCCCTGGGGGGGTGGAATCTACTTACCCTTGAAGAGTCCCGGTAACGGGGCTAGCCCGTCCGACCTTCCGAGGTTTCAGAAAAATTCTCCCATGATCCTCGATATTGGCGGCCGATGAGCCAGGATAATTATCTATTTTAGGAGAATTATTGTCAAATAAATTTGTGTCACCGCCTGGAGGCAGCCACGGTTAAAAAAATGGATAATTCACCTTCCCAGGCTGTTATGGAGGGTGCCGATTGACCTGCCCCCGGAAAACTGGTCCAGATTTTATGTTAGGGTTATAGGGCCAGGCCTGGTTATTGCTGAACCCAGGTGCTGGCGCAGTACCACTCGTAGGTCTGGGCCAAGCCCTCTTTAAGCGGCATCCGGGCCTGCCACCCTAAATTTGTCAGGCGGCTTATATCCAATAATTTTCTGGGGGTGCCATCCGGATAACCGGGGTCAAAAACCAACTGGCCTGGAAAGCCCACCACTTGCACCACTAGCTGGGCTAACTCCCGGATCGTCAGTTCCTGCCCCGTCCCGATATTGATGATTTCCCCTTCCTGATAATTTTCCATTAAGAACAGGCAAGCATCAGCCAGGTCTCCCACATAGAGGAATTCCCGCCGGGGGGTGCCCGTTCCCCAGACTACCACCTCTCCCGCACCGGCGAGTTTGGCTTTATGAAACCTCTGAATCAAGGCTGGGATGACATGGGAGTCCAGGGGGTCGAAATTGTCCCCAGGACCATAAAGATTGGTGGGCATCACGGAGATGAAACAGGTGCCGTATTGCCGATTATAAGACTGGCACATCTTGATGCCCGCGATCTTGGCTAGGGCATAAGGTTCGTTGGTGGGCTCCAGTTTACCATCCAGGAGATATTCCTCCTTCATGGGCTGAGGGCAGAGTTTCGGATAGATGCAGGAACTCCCCAGGAACAAGAGTTTCTTCACCTGGGTCACATAAGCCTGGTGAATAATATTGGTCTGAATCATCAGGTTGTCATAAATAAATTCTGCCGGGTAAGTGGAGTTGGCCCTGATCCCCCCCACCCGGGCGGCTGCCAAGAAAACATATTCCGGCCGCTCCTTGGCAAAAAAGGCCGCTACCTTGGCCTGGTCCCTGAGATCCAGCTCTTTAAAGGCGCGATGAATCAGGTTCCGGAATCCCGCGGCCTCAAGTCGCCGCAGGATTGCTCCCCCTACCAGGCCTTTATGCCCGGCCACATAAATCCTGGCTTCTTTTTCCATCATTCCCACTCTCTAAGAAAAATTGACTATCAGCCCTCCACATCCTTCCGGTTCCCCCAATCTTGCTGGATAAGTTCTCTCCTTCCGTTTGCAAAATGGCCCCAGCCGGCGCTCACCATGAGGGGAGGAGGGGGCGAACTGGCTAGGGGATAAGGCCCTTAGGCGAGTTGGCCGGAGATTTTATCTGATTGGTCTGGCGCATCTGTTGGAGCACATCCTGGCACTGGCGCATATCCAAAAGGTCTTGGAGATCGGCATCCACCATGAGACGCACCAACTCCTTGAAGGTTACCCGGGGCTGCCATGCCAGGACCTTTCGGGCCTTGCTGGCGTCCCCCAGGAGAGAATCCACCTCCGTGGGGCGGAAATAGCGGGGATCTATTTCCACATGTTCTTGCCAGTCCAGATCCGCATAGGCGAAGGCCTCTTCAACGAATTCCCGCACCGAATGGGCCTCTCCGGTGGCGATGACCAGATCTTCCGGGGTACCCTGCTTAAGCATGAGCCACATGGCCTCGACGTAGTCCGGGGCATAACCCCAATCCCGGCGAGCTTCTAAATTGCCCAGATAGAGTTTCTGCTGCAGGCGCAGTTTGATGCGGGCCACGGCCCGGGTGACCTTGCGGGTCACAAAGGTCTCGCCCCGCCGGGGCGATTCGTGATTGAAGAGAATGCCATTCACCGCAAACAAGCCATAGGCTTCGCGATAATTCTTAACCATCCAGTAGGCATAAAGCTTGGCGGCAGCATAGGGACTGCGCGGGCTCATGGGGGTTTCTTCGTTCTGGGGCGGCGGCGAGGACCCAAAAAGTTCACTGGAGGAAGCCTGATAAAACCGGGTCTGGATGCCGCTGCGACGGATGGCTTCCAGAAGCCGAGTCACGCCTAAGCCGGTGACATCCCCAGTAAATTCCGGCATGTCGAAACTGACCCGCACATGGCTTTGGGCCGCCAGGTGGTAAATTTCCTCCGGCTGAAGGTTATAAATCAGGTGACTGAGCTGGCCGGAATCGCTCAGGTCGCCATAATGGAGGAAAAGCCGGGCTCCGGGTTCATGGGGATCTACATACAGATGATTGATACGGCTGGTGTTAAAGGTGCTGGCTCGCCTGAGCAACCCATGAACCTCATAACCTTTGCCCAGGAGCAGTTCTGTCAGATAACTGCCGTCTTGCCCGGTAATTCCAGTGATCAAGGCTTTTTTACCCAGGCCCATGATTATTGTCTTCCCTTTCTGGAATTATAAATCTCTAAGCCATTATAACAATCCCAGGCAAAACGTCACCAGGATTAGAGCGCTGATTGAGAGAGGCTAAGGACATGGAAGGCGCCCGGGGCGGTCGCTTGTCTGCGAAGGATGAAGCTATTCAGACCTGGTCACGTCAGCCCGGTGGTTCTTTTTAGTATCGTCTCTTAAATAATTATGAGAGCCAGGCGCCCGCCCAGCGAACTGCTAATAGGCGTCGCTGCTTCTAGCCGCTCGGAATATGGTGAGGAAAATTATCTTAAGATCTAGCCATAGAGACCAGCGGCGCAGATAATCCAAGTCATATTCCAGACGCTTTTCCATCTTCTCCAGGGTCTCGGTCTCACCCCGATAGCCATTGATCTGGGCCCAGCCGGTGATACCTGGCCTTACTTTGTGGCGCAGCATATAACCAGGAATAAGGCGCCGAAAATATTCGTTGTGGGCCACGGCATGGGGCCGGGGGCCAATAATAGACATTTTGCCCTGCAACACATTAAAGAACTGGGGCAATTCGTCCAGACTGGTGCGCCGCAGGAATTTACCCAAGCGAGTAACCCGATTGTCATTCAGAGTGGCCTGGGCAATCTCCGGGCCATCCTCGCAGACCTTCATGGTGCGGAATTTGTATATCCGGATTTCTTTACCATCAAGGCCATAACGTCTCTGTTTAAAGATCACCCGTCCGGGAGAAGACAATCTTACCCCCAGGGCAATGATGAGCATCAAGGGTGAAACCAGTAACAGAATCAAACTTGCCAGAACAATGTCTTCAATCCTTTTCACCCAGCCATTGATCCCATAAAACGGGGTTTCCCAGAGAGAGATGAGGGGGATGCCCCGCAAATCAGTGAGTTGGGACTGGAGGAGTGAAAAGGCGAACACATCCGGCACAAAGTAAACGGAGGCGGTGGTGTCCCGCAAGGCCTCCACCACCTGCCGCAGGCGCTCCTGGGCCCGCAAAGGCAAGGCCAGATAGACCATGTCAATTTTGTGCTCCCGAATGAAGTCCGCCATATCGTCGAGATTGCCCAATACCGGGTAGCCCTTGCCTCTTGGTTGGGGTTGGATCGTCTGCCCCACCAACCGGTCGTCAAAGAACCCATAAAGGCGCATGCCCAGCCAGGGCGTATCCACGACGTTTCTGGCCAGCCGTTTGCCCAGCTCCCCCGCGCCGACAATGATCACCGTGCGGGTGTTCATCCCCTGGGACCTGGCCCAGCGCAGCCCCAGATAGACCTGGAGGCGCAAGGCCACCAGGGCGATGGGGGTCAGCCCCAGCCAGGGGAGCAATACACCCCGGGAATAGAAAGTCGAAATTTTCAGCGCAAAGCCCAGCACCAGGAGAATGGCGGCCACCATGGCCCAGGCCAGGAAAACCTGCCTTACCAGCCTCATCAAATTGGCGCCGCGCCAGGGCCGGTAGAGTTGAGCGCCTTGGAAGACTACCAGGCTGAGGAGGATGGCGGCAACGCTCAGGATGTAATAGTGGCGTCCAAAGGGAATTCCGTAAACCCGGCAAAGAATGACCAACAGCAGGATGACCACCACGCCGTCCAGCAGCCGTTGCAGCCTGGAGATTAACCACTGATATTGGTGGATTATCCCTTGCCGCCTAAAGCCGAACAAGTTTCTTCCTCCGATTAACTAGTCGCTTAAAGATTTGTAGCGACCCTATGGCGGCCCCCTAGGAAAAATGTGGATACCTGGCCAGGAAGATTATCGTGACCGGGAACCCATTCCCGGCAGGACCTTAACCGGGAACGGCCGTCCCGCCGCCCGGACGTCTGCCAGCATCGCCAGGTATCACTGGGTCAGAGGCTTCCCCCTCTGGATTACCAGGCGGATATCCCCGCCGCCGGGATCAAAGCTAAATACCCTATCGATTGTAAGGGCAGAAACCTTAAATTGTCAAGCCCGATACGCCGGATCAGCACCATAAGAAGAGACTTTCTGAATCCCTCGCCCGATCATAGCTAATGGACATCTGGATCCTTCGGGTAAGACGGTGTTTCTCCAGATACGTCGCCGGGGGGAAAATAGCCTGGGGTAGGAAAAGGGGTCTAAAAAGATAAGATCACGGGTTTGTTAAAATTTTCCAACCGCCTGCACCTGCGCCGGCCAGGGTTATCTTAGTTTTTCTCGACTTGGTGGAGTTTTTCTAAGGCCCGTTGCAGATTGGCCTGGGCCTCAGCATAGAAAGAAGGCTTCAGTTCAATGGCCCGTTGAAAGCATTTTGCTGCCTCCTCATAGCGGCCATCGACAAAATAGTGGACCCCAATGTTATTATACGCTTGCGCCTCATCCCCTGCTTTCAAAAAGGCCTCCAGGGCTTCGGGATAGCGCTTCAGGGCTGCCAGGGCCATTCCCAGATGGTAACTGACTTTCTGGTTTTGGGGAGCCAGGGACTGCCCTTTCTGCAGGCAGTTAACGGCTTGCTGATAATCCTTCTGCTGCATATAAGCCTGGGCCAGGGCGATTAAGGTGGACACCTGACGCGGGTCCAGATTAGCCGCCGCTTTAAGCTCGGGAATGGCTCTCCCAGGTTGCCCCGCCTCCAGAAAGGTTATCCCCAGAAGATGCCGGGTCTTGGCCCTCTTGGGGTCCTGGGCCAGCACCGCCTGGAATTCCCCCATGGCCTGCTGATACTGTTTCTCCTGCAGATGCACCAGGCCCAGGGCCTCATGGGCCTCCAGCATCTCCGGTTGGTGGACCAGGACCAAGGCCAGTTCCCGCCGGGCCGCTTCCATCTGTCCGGTGAGGAGAAAAATCACCCCAACCTTGTAATGCAAATCATATCGCTCCGGGTGGTCCTTCAAAATTTGGAGAAAACTGATCATGGAGCTTTCGTAGTCCCGAGCCTCCAAAGATAGATTACCCAGGTTTTCCAGACGGTCCTCGGGCAACTTCTGGAGGTCCACCCTTGGGGGGTTCCAGCGCTCAGGCCAGGGATCAGTGGCGGCAGAGAGTTTGGCGGCTTCCTCAGGCTTTATGGGGCGCACCCCCGTTCCCTGCTTCCTGGAGCAATGACTCAAGGGAAGCAGCAGAATCAGCACGAGAACCGATAAAATCAGGCCCTTGGCCGGACTCTCCACTAATTGTCCCCCGTTGCGCCCAGTTGAGTCAGAAGTTGCGGCTGCTTAAGCAGATCGCGGCCCAGGATGATTTTAAGGTTCACATCCTCAGGGAGTTTTTGGCTAGGTTCCAGCCTGGAGGTGGGAAAATATTTGGCGTTCAAGGCCCGGGCCACTCTTTCTGCTCCCGGGCGGTAAAAGATGGTGGTTTGCTCCATGCCAAAATCAATATGATTGCCGATGCGGGCTACCTGGAACCCCTCCCGGGCCAACATGGTTCTGATGTTGAAAGCAATCTCCGGAGCGCCGTTGCCGTTTCGCACCTCTAGGGGGTTTCCCAGCAATTCATCGAGGGTCAATGGCGGTTTTACCATCTGGGCTGCCCGGGGCTGCGTTGGGGAGGCTGTGGCAGCTGGAGGTTCTCCCTTGGCAGGACCAGCAGCTGGGGCGGGTTTGACCGGCTGCGGCGGCGGTGCCGGCTGGGCGGCCACGGCCGCAGTTTTAAGCTTATTCTCGGGCTCAGGGGAGCCCTGAACCGGCACGGCGCCAGGTGTTGCCCCACCTTTAGCAGTTGCAGCTGGAGGCTCTCCCTTGGCAGTACCGGCAGCTGGGGCGGGCTTGACCGCCTGTGGCGGCGGTGCCGGCTGGGCGGCCACGGCCGCGGTTTTAAGAGGCTGTTTAAGCAGATCGCGGCCCAGGATGATTCTAATGTTCACATCCTCAGGGAGTTTTTGGCTAGGTTCCAGCCTGGAGGTGGGAAAATATTTGGCGTTCAAGGCCCGGGCCACCCTTTCTGCTCCCGGCCGGTAAAAGATGGTGGTTTGCTCCATGCCAAAATCAATATGATTGCCGATGCGGGCCACCTGGAACCCTCCCTGGCCCAGCATGGTTCTGGCGTCGTGGGCAATCTCCGGGGCGCCATTGCCGTTTCGCACCTCTAGGGGGTTTCCCAGCAATTCATCGAGGGTCAATGGCGGTTTTACCATCTGGGCTGAGTAGGAGCCGGCTACTGCCGGGGGCTGCGTTGGGGAGGCAGTCACAGCTGGAGGTTCTCCTTTGGCAGTACCGGCAGCTGGGGCGGGCTTGACCGCCTGCGGCGGCGGTGCCGGCTGGGTGGCTACGGTTGCGGTTTTAAGCTGATTCTCGGCAGGGCGGGAGCCCTGAACCGGGACGGAGCCAGGAGTTGCTTCACCTCTAGCAGCTGCAGTTGGGGGTTCTCCCCTGGCAGTCTCAGCAGCTGGGCCGGGCTTGACCGGCTGCGGCTGCGGTGCCGGCTGAGGGGCCACGGCCGCGGTTTTGAGCTTACTCTCGGGAGGGGGGGAGCCCTGAACCGGGACGGAGCCAGGAGTTGCCCTACCGACAGGCGCCTCGGCGATTTTGGTCTGGGGTAAGATTTTTTTCGCCGGCGTAGTCGCAGGTTGAGGGGATTGCGCTAAAGGTACGGTCTCCTTGATCTCCAGGGCTGCCAGGGCCTGATTCATCCTGCTCTGGGCTGCCGCCTCACCCTCGGCTTCCCGCCAGAGACGGCGTGCCTCCTCCAGTTTGCCGATGCGGCAATATAATAGCCCTAGATTGTTACGGGCCACGCTATTTTGGGGGTTCCGGGCCAGGGCCCGACGAAAACAGGCCTCAGCCTCTTCCCATCGTCCCGCCCGATAATAAGAGAAGCATAAATTATTTTCCAGGGCCGGTTGGGAGCCATGTCGGTTCAGCGCTTCCTGATAAAGCTTCTGGGCCCGTTCGAACTCCCCCAACTCTTCATAATTCCGGGCCAGGGCCTCTACCAACCTGAGGTTCTGGGGGTCCAGTTGATAAGCTTCTTCCAGCTCCTTCAGGGCCAAATCCGGCCGTCCCATCAAGTTAAAATAATGGGCATTGCGCAGCAATCTGGCAGTGTCTCCAGAAGCCGGTCGTATTGCCTCCGGGGAAATTTGGCCACGAGATGAACCTGGGGTGCTGCACCCTCCTGCCAGTACGCTCCCTAAAACCACCAGGGCCAGGAGCGCGGCCCCGCACCGGAACAAAATGGGGGCCCCGTCCCTCTTTCCACGCCCAGACCTCACCGCCATGGTTAACACTTCGGATTGCAACTTAGCATTCCCCCCGGGTCGTTTTTGGTTGGAGGTTTAGTATGCTCCGGTGGTCATTTTAACTGCTTCGGAGGCTTTCTTTTCCTCGGGCTTAAAGCTCTTGTCGTACTTCTCCAGGACATTCTGCTCGGTTTTGGGGGCCAGCCCCACCGCGGGGGTCAGGTCCCGGGATGCCTGGGGATTGACCACCTGCTGAGCTATGTTGTTATTTACCGAGCGGCCAAAGTCCTCCTTCAGGGCGCTGGGCCCCTGGCACCCCGAGAGGATAAGCCAAGCCAGCCCCAGCAGGGCCGCCAGGACTCTCCGCCCGGGCCAAAGCCCGGCCCCCGGGCTGCTTACGCCTCCTTGCCCCCAGTGCTGCTGTCCCTTTTCCATCTTCTTCTCCCTTCTCACCTGCTCACCTGGCCCTTACTCCAGCGGCTGAGGTCCGAACCCCGGCGGCCAAGGAGACGGCGCCGGCGCGGCCCCCTGGGGCCGGGACTTCTTGGGCCGCCCTTCCGTCCGCCCCAACAGGTAGAACTCATAATCACTGGGCTCAATATAGGCATCCGAAGGCAGACGGGCCGCGGTGGCGGCCATGGGCTTCATCAGATGCGGGGTCACCAATACCACCAACTCCGTTTCCTGCTTCTGAAAGTTGCTGGACCGGAACAAGGTCCCCAAGATGGGAATATCCCCCAACAACGGAAACTTGTTGACAATATTGCGATGACTGTCGTTCAGCAGACCGGCGATGGCCAGGGTCTGGCCGTCCTTCATCTCCACGTGGGTGGAGGTGCGCCGCACCTTGAGGCCCGGCACAAAATACCCCCCCGAGGTAAAGGCCACCCCCGACGAGGTGTCCAGCTCCGAGACCTCCGGGGCCACCTTCAGGGCAATCTTGCCCTCGTCCAGCACCGTGGGGGTAAAGGTCAAACCCACCCCAAACTTCTTGTACTCAATGGTGATGGATGTTCCACCCCCCGAGGCCTGGGGCACCGGGATGGGATACTCACCCCCCGCCAGAAACGAGGCCTCCTGGCCACTGGTGGTCACCAGGTTGGGCTCCGCCAACAGCCGCCCCAGGTTGTTCTGCTTCAGCACGTCAAAAAACATGGTCCACAAGACCGTCCCGGTCTTCCACCCCGCCAGGGCCGTGATGTTGCTGCCCGGAGTCTGGGTAAACGACGTGCCGGAAAAGTTGCGGACAAAGTCGCTAATGGTGGTGAGACTGTTGATCTGGCTTATCCCAAAGGAGTTGCCCGTGCGGTCAATGAGGTTGAAGTTGACCCCCATGCGGTCGATCACCTGGCGGCTGATCTCCGCCATCCGCACCGCAATCATCACCTGCTGCACCCCGCCCACGTGCAACAGGTTCACCACCTTCTCCTTCTTGCCCCCCGCATAGGGCAGGGCCAAAGAGAGGGCCGTGTCCTGGGCCACCGGCCCGGATACCTCCCCGGACAGCACCACAGAGTCCCCCGCGGCCTCCACCGCAATCCGCTCCTTGGGCAAGACCTGGTGGAGCTTCTCCTTCAAGAGGCTGACATCCGCCTCCACCGTCACCGTGGCCGTGGTAAAGCGGGCTTTGCCCCACAGGCTGAGGTTCGTCACCCCCGGGGCCAGGGCATTGACGTAGATCTCCTTCTCCGAGATCAAAATGATATCCGCAATCTCAGGATCAGCGACGGAAATCCTACTGATGGCAAAAGGAAGGCGCAGAACCTTGGAATGACCCACCCGCAACCGGATAACCTGCTTGATCTCTTGGTCCTTCACCCGCTCCAAAAGATCCGCCGCCAGGGCCGGGTTGGTGTTGACTAGAAGACAAATAAAAACGGCAATCAGACTCCCCCAATATCTGATCATCTTTCTTCCCCCCATAAGATACTCCGTTATTATTAACGAAGTCTCTTTATCCCCAGATTTATGTTGCCATTAAGATTTTTAAAAATCAAGTAAAATATTTAGGGGCAAATATTTTTTTCAAGATGGACCTATTAACCCAGACTAGAAAGCGTGGTCTTTTTGCAGGTACTTTCAGGCTCGAGTTTGGATCCCAAAGAACAATTTGTCCCCTGATCATGCCTTTTCATATCAGGATATCTAAACCCATTCTTGAGCTTTCTGCCTCCTTGTAGCAGTAAGGAAAACCTGAATTTTGTAATCCCCAGATGAGCCTAAAGAAAGGAAGTTCGACGGCAAATATTAATCTATCACCAGAGGATTTTCCATATCTATACCTCCTCCAGCACTTCCGACATATCAGGGTAAGCCTAAAATTTGAGTGCAAAAAATCATTATTTTGGTTCGAAAATTTTCTTTTCCTCAACAAGAATTTCCTACATCCCCATTTACTCGTTTCTACCAGTAGTATAACTATCAGATATTATTAAAGATAAGACAGCTAAGCCTTCGTTGCGATGGTCAAAGGATAATGCACTATGGAAAGGGGTTTGATATGGGGCTATTAAGCGCGTATCCTGTCAAAAGGAGGAAATCGCTAATGACAATTTGGAAGTTTCTTGACATTATACTGAGTCACCACCTTTTAGATCACAAACCAGGTTTAAGGAAGTCTCCACGGCGGCCAAAAATATCAAGCTTTCCGGAAACGCAGGAACAGAAAAAGGTGAAACAGCCATATTACCTTATCCGGTCTTTAAGAAGCGAACTGGCAGTCTGGGGCCGCGCCAGGGCCAGGGCCGGTAAAGAAGCACTGAAATGAAAGCCAGGGTCTTGATTGTGGCATATCACCCGAACGGGCTTCTTCCCATTTTTCGCCAGCCCGCGGTGGTGAGGATGGCATGCTTAGCTGCCAGCCTGGCGGACGAAGTCTGGGTCTTTTTGACCGAAGAGGTCGATGAAGGCTTGAAGGAGGTCAGGGTAGGATTACCGACCTCGGTCTCCTGTAGGGTTCTCTCCGGTGCGGAAAGGCTAAAGGTGCCGCTGCCTTTTTCCCCTCAGCCAGATGAACCCCTGGTAATCCTGAAGGGGCACGCCGTTTGGGACCGCAGCAGCCTGGGAGGCATACTCGCATCTGCCAGCAGAGACACCGAACTTTTGGAGAGCTGGGGAGGAATTCTCCCGGAAAGGAGATGGGCTCCAATAGTTCAGAGATGGCTCACGGAACCGGAGGAAGCCTTCTCCTCCCTCCCGGCTCCTGCTGCCTTTTCTGCTCAGCCCTGGGGAAAGGGGGGGCGAGCAAGGCGAGGCCTGCTTAATAGCGGCGGAGGCAGAAGCTACCCGGGAGAGCGACGGGTTTCTCACCAAGCTGATAGACCGCCGCATCTCCAGAAAACTGAGCCCCATACTGGCCCGGTGGGGAGTAAGGCCTAACTGGATAACCCTGATGGGCACCTCCATTGGGCTGGCTGGGGCTTGGCTCCTGGCCCAGACGCAATATGGGGCCCACCTGGCTGGCGCCCTCCTGTTCCTGGTCGCAGTGATGGTTGACGGGTTAGACGGTGAAGTGGCCCGCCTCACCTTGCAGGAAACCCGTTTCGGCCATTACCTGGACATCATCACCGACAACGTAGTCCATGTGGCCATATTTACGGGCCTGGCCTTGGGCCTCAGCCGCGCCACCTCCGATGTCAGCCACCTCTATGCCCTCCTGGCCCTGTTGGGCGGATTCGCGCTTTGCCTCCTTGCGGTATACCAGGTCCTCCTAAAAGGGAGTCGCACCTCTCCCCAGGGCCAGGCCCAGGCTGCCAGGTGGCTGGCGTTCCTGGCAAACCGGGATTTTGCCTATCTGCTGGTCCTTTTGGCCCTGGTGGACCGCCTCTCCTTTTTTCTCTGGGGGGCCATGATAGGCAGCTACCTGTTCGCTCTGAGCCTGTGGCTGCTGGGCAGATCTTCCCTTAAGAAACCAGGCCCAGGATGACGCGGCCCTGCGGCACAGAACAGAAGTGGGGCGATCGCGACTCATACGTTTCAGGCAGAATGCCTCTCTCCCAGATGGTTTGAGATGGATGTTTTCATCAACCAGGGCCACCCGGTACTGCTCCAGCTTCAGAATACTTAATCACGATACTTTCCATAAACTGACTAATAGGTTAAAATAACTTATAAAATTAATAAGGAGCAAGCCCGGGCAGGATGATGAAGCAGGGGGCCAAGAGTAGCGAGAGCCCTGCGAAATGGGTTCGTGGGGGGAGGGCCAGGGACCTGAGGTCGAATGGGCCTTCGGCCCATTTTTATGATACTGGTCATTTGCTAGCGCAAATGACCTGCCCCTCTCCCAACCCGCAGAAGGGGCTGGAAAGGCGGGGCCTATGGCCCCGACTTTCCAGCCATTTTCAAACCCTGCAAGGGGTTGGGGGAGGGAGCTTGAGGGAGGATTGTAAGCGGGTCTGCGACCCCTGGCCCCCTCCCTCAAGATGACTTTTTCAGGGGTCTCATAGCCACTATGCGCCGCCGCGGGCCCAGGGGCCCAACTTCTCTCCTGCCCGCCTTACTCTCTAAGTCAAGGAACTGCGTTGACCATTGTCAGAATTGTGGATTACCTCGCCCAGTTTTGGGTCCGCAGACTGAGCCGTTTTTCCTGGCTGATCGTTCTCCTTTCCCTCCTGGCCACTGGCGTTTCGGTGTACTACGCGGCCACCCGGCTGACCTTTCAGACCAAGCGCTCCGACTTGATTTCCAGCGACCAGCGCCTCATCGCCATTAAAGAGCGGTTGGACCAGGAATTTGGGAGCCGGGATGGCCTGGTGGTGGCCGTGGCCAGCCCCCAGCGCCGGCACGCCATTGCCTTCGCCGAGGCCCTGGCCCAAGAACTCAGGAAATATCCCAAGGATTTCCCCGAGTTGTTTTATCGGGTGGACCCGGAGGTGCTAAAACCCTGGGCCCTCTGGTATCTGGAGCCCAAAGACCTGGTGCAGCTAAAAGACCAGCTCCTCAGCCATCGTCAGATCATGACGGAGCTGGCCGGTGATCCCAGCCTGACCCGGTTTTTTCAAACCATCAACCGGGAGATCACCCGGTCTATGATCGGGCAGCTCTTTACTGATTTCTTGCAAGAAAAGAAAGATGAAAAGCTCCCTGATCTGAGCCTCCTGAATGCCACCCTGCGCCAATTCTCCCAGGCCCTGGAAGGCAAGGAGGGCTATACCTCCCCCTTTAATACCTTTTTCCCCAAAGGACTCGGCGACTGGCAAGAAGAAGGCTATTTCTTTACGGGAAACGACAAATACCTTCTCATGCTGGTCACCACCCGGCCAGGCGATTACACTGATTCCCAGCAGTCTCTCAACCTGCTCCGCCAGGTGGTGGGGCAGCTTAAGAGTCACTATCCGGATATTCAGGTGGGGGTAACTGGCCCGGAAGCCCTGGAAGACGACGAAATGGCAGACTCCCAGAAGGACATCGCCCTGGCCACCTGGATTTCCCTCTTGGGGCAGCTTCTCCTTCTCATCCTGTTTTTGCGCAGCCTGAAGCGCCCCTTGGTGGGGGTGCTGGCCCTCATCATCGGCCTGTGCTGGACTTTTGGACTGACTACTCTGGTGGTGGGCCACCTCAATATCCTTTCCATGGTGTTTGCTCCTCTGATGATGGGCATCGCCATTGACTTTGGCATCCACTGGTTTTGCCGGCTGGAGGAAGAGCAGGGCGGAGCGCCGCGTTGTTCCCTGGCCAGCCTGTTTAATACCCAGAAATATGCAGCCCCGGGCATCGGCTACGCCGCCCTGGCGGCCGCGTTCTGTTTCCTGCCCCTGGTGTTCACCGGGTTCAAGGGCCTGGCCGAATTGGGCCTGATCCTCTTCATGGGCATGATGGTGATGATCGTCGTCACCCTGTTGGTGCAGCCAGCCCTGGTGATGATGGTGGAAAGGTGCAAGCCCAAGGAGGAACTGGAAGGTGACCGGGAGCAGCCCCATCCTTTCATCACCGTCAGCTGGGGCCGGCCGGGAGTGATCGCCGCCTCGGGGTTGGCGCTGATGGTCCTGGCCGGCGTGGCCCTCTTCCATGTGCCCTTCGATTTAAACCCCCTTAACCTGCAAAACCTGAAAACCGAGTCGGTGGAGTGGGAGCTCAAACTCCTGGAGAGTTCCCGTTATTCCAGCGCTTATGGAGTTATGACGGGGAAGTCCCTGGACGAAATTAAGGCCAAGACCCGGGCCTTGAAAGGCCTGGCCACTGTTTCCCAGGTGGAATCTATACTCTCGTTTCTGCCGGAGGAGCCCGAAAACAAATACCCTCTGCTTAAAGAGCTACAGCCAGTAGTGAGCCAGCTGACCTTGGCCGCCAAAGCGGCTAAGCCCTCGGAGGCGAACGAGTTGATCCCGGTCCTGAGCCGGATTCATTTCAAACTGGCCAGCGCCAAAGAGAGCGATTGGCAAGTGGAAAGCCAGGTAACCCAGGAGCAGTTGCAGGAAGCGAACCTCCTTCTTTCCCGGGTCCTGACCACTGCTGGATAAAAACCATAATCCGGAGGCGACGCTCCGCCTGGTCACCTTTGAAAAGCAGTTCTCCTCGGACCTGAAAGACAAATGGCAGTTCCTGATGGACAGTTTGAACTCGCAGCCCCCCAGGGTGGAGGACCTGCCGCAGCAGGTGCGGGAGCGGTTTGTCAGCGCCCCAGGCACGTTTCTTATGAAGATTTTCCCCTCCCAGGATATCTGGGACCTGGCCGACTTGGAGAAGTTTGTCCAGGACCTGCGGAAAATCGACCCTCAGGTGGTGGGGGACCCAGTATTGCTCTATGTCTTTAATTCTGCCTTCAGCCGCGCTTGCCTGTGGGCGGCAGGCATCGGCCTGGGGCTCATCCTCCTCTTGCTGCTGCCCCTGTACCGGAATCTGACCTTGAGCTTCATGGCCCTGGTCCCCCTGCTCTGCGGCGCAGGTTTGACCTTGAACTTGATGTGGCTGCTGGGCCTCTCCTTCAATCAGGCCAATGTCCTCTTTTTACCGCTCATCCTGGGGGAAGGGGTGGAGCTGGGGATCATCATCCTGACGCGCTGGCAACTGGAAAAGTCGGCCCGGGCCCTGACCCTCCCGGCCAGCACCGCCAAGGGCGTGGCCCTGGCCGCCCTGACCACCACCGTGGGATTCGGCAGTTTGATGGTCTCCAGCCACCGGGGGGTCTTCAGCCTGGGCTTGCTGGCCGCGGTGGGCAGCCTTAGCGTCCTGACGGGGGCTTTAACCATGCTGCCCGCCTTGCTGCGCCTGTGGGAGCAGCGCCGGGCCCTCTGGCAAACGGCCCTCAAACCTCTGGCGATAAAGAACCCTGGACCCCCCGACCAGTAAAGAGCTGACCGAATCTTGGCTCGGCTGATCTTGGCAAACGGAACATGCTGTGGTCCACAAAGCTTTACCTAACGTGCAGGGGATCCTCTTCGACCTGGGAGGCACCCTGGATGGTGACGGGGAGCACTGGCTCAACCGTTTCCAGCTGCTATATCGGCAAGTGTTGCCGGAAGTCTCCTGGGACGACTTGAAATCCGCCTTTTATGAGGCGGAGGCCGCCTGTTTACGGGACCCGCAGGTGGCCACCCTGGGCCTGGCCGGGCTGATAGAATTTCATGTCAGCCGGCAATTGAGCGTCCTTAAGAGATCCGAGCCCGAAAAGGGCAGCATCCTGGCCCACAAGTTTCTCCAAGCTTGCCGGGCCAAGCTCCACCGCAATGCCGGGGTCCTGTCCCGGCTGGCCGGGCTTTTCCGCCTCGGGGTGGTCACCAATTCCTATGGCAACGCCTCGCTGATTCTGGCGGAAGCGGGAATACTGCCGCTGCTCCGAACTGTGGTGGACTCACGGGTGGTAGGGGTTCGCAAGCCGGACCCGGCCATCTTTTCCCTGGCCCTGGATACCCTGGGGCTCTCACCTGAGGTGGTGGCCTATGTGGGCGATTCCTACGGCCAGGACATCCGCCCGGCCAAGAAGGCGGGCCTTATCACCATTTGGCTGCGAAACGACGCCATGTCCGCCCCCTTGCCCGCGGATTTCGCACCCCACCTGGCGGACTATCAGATTCGCACCCTGCCGGAGCTGGAGGCCCTGGTGCCATGAAAGCCGGCATTCTGGCCGCGGGGAGAGGACGCCGCCTGGCCCAGGGCGGCATGGCGGTCCCCAAGCCGCTGGTAAGGGTAGGGGGGCAAACCCTGGTGGCCCGGGCCCTTAATGAAGCTGCCGCCGCGGGGGCCCAGAGAGCCGCCATCATCACCACCCCGGTTTTCCCGGAAGTGGCGGACTACATCCGAGGCCATCCCTGGCCCCTGCCGGTGGACCTGACGGTCTGGGACAGCCCCAACTCCCTGGAAAGCCTGTGGGCCCTGGGGCCGTACTTGGATACCCCTTTTTTGCTCCTCACCGTGGACGCGGTTTTTGCTCCGGGGGCCCTCCAGGGGTTTGCCGCCCAGGCCCGAGAGGCCAAAACTTCAGGGGCGTTGGGGCTCACCGCCTTCCAAGAGGACGAGTCCCCCCTTTACGTCCGGGTAGGGGCCGAAGGCCGGGTGATCTCCGTGGGCCAGCCTCAGGCTAGCCCGTTCATCACCGCGGGCTGCTACTATTTCCTGCTGGAAATTTTCACCTGGCGAGCTCGCAGCCGTTCTTTGGGACTGACGGCGTTACGTGAATTCCTGGCACTATTGGCCCGGGTTGGTTATCCTTTACTGGGTATCGATGTGGGCCCGGCGGTGGATGTGGATCACCCCTCGGATATCGCCCGGGCCGAGGAACTCCTGAAAACCGGGACCCTTCCGTGGCCGCACTGATCTACGGCATCTACCGGGAAAAGGCTCTGTCCCCGGGGAAAGTGGCAGAGGACGCGGCCATCCTGGAGGCCGTGCTGCGGTGTCTCACCGCCCGCGGCCGCGAGGTCAGGCGTCTGGCGGCGGAGGATCTGACGCCTGAGCCGCCTACAGCCGCCGGGGTGCTCCATATGGCCCAGGGGCCGCAGGCTTTAAGCCTTTTGGCCCAATGGCAGGGAAAGGGACTCATTTTGATCAACTCACCCGAGGCAGTGAGGCGCTGCTATCGCCGCCACCTGTTTCCGCTGCTGGTCCGCGGGGGCTTTCCCTGTCCCCGCACCAGATTCTTTCACCTGTCTGAGGCCGTGGAGAGCTGGGGGCGGGAATTTCCCGGGCCGGGGTGGCTGAAGCGGAGCGAAGTCCATGCCGAAGGCCCGGGCGATGTGGTTCAGGTGGCCGACCTGAAGGGCGCTCTTCAGGTGGTGGCAGACTTTGCCCGCCGCCACCTGTCGGGCCTGGTCTGGCAGGAGCACGTGCCGGGAGAAGAGATCAAGTTCTATGCCGTGGGCCCGGGCCGTTTTTTCCAGGCCTTCTGGAGCGCCAGCGGCGCCCCGGTAGCCGACCCCATAGTTGGCAAAATGGCAGAACTGGCCGGTGGGCTGGCCGAAGTCAGCGGCCTGGAGGTCTTCGGGGGAGATGTCATCTGGACCCCGGAGGGCGAGCCGGTTCTCATCGACCTGAATGACTGGCCCAGCTTCTCCCGCTGCCGGGAGGATGCGGCCCAGGAGATTGCCCATCATGCGGAAGAAAGACTACGACTCTGAAACCCGGGGGCCGCTGCGCTCCCTGGAGCTGTTCCTGGCGGAACAGGAGGTCCTGGCCCCTGGCACCCAGAGGGTGGCCATACTATCCCAGTTGGTTCTGGAAAGGGGCCAGGGCTGTTATTTGCTGGATGTGGACGGGCGCCGCTACCTGGATTTCATGGCGGGCATCGGCGTGTGCTCCCTGGGGCACAGCCACCCCCGCTACGTGGCGGCGTTAACGGACCAGATTAACCGGGTGACCGTGGGTAATTTCACCAGCGCCAACCGCCTGAAATTTCTCACTCGCCTGGCCTCCCTGGCCCCGGGGGAGCTCTCCCTTACCCAGTTTTACTCCGGCGGGGCCGAAGCGGTGGAGGCGGCCCTCCGCCTGGCCAAATCCTACACCAAGAAATTCGAGGTCCTGGCCTTTTGGGGAGGCTTTCACGGCAAGACCGGGGGAGTGCTGGGACTCCTGGGCAGTTCCTTCAAACAGCACTGGGGGCCTCTCCACCCCGGCCTCTATCTTAGCCCCTATGCAGATTGTTACCGTTGCGCCTTCAACCTTAAATACCCGGCTTGCGGCCTGCACTGCCTGGATTTTGCCCGAAAGGTAATTAAACTCAACACCACGGGGGAGCTGGCCGCCATCCTGGTGGAGCCGATTCAGGGCACGGCGGGCAACATCGTGCCGCCGCCGGAGTTTCTGCCCGGCCTGGCCCAGATCGCCAGGGAACATAACGCCCTGCTCATCGCCGACGAGATGCTCTCCGGTTTCGGCCGCACCGGCAAGCTCTTCGGCATGGAGCAGTTCGGGGTTACTCCCGACCTCATGACCATTGGCAAGGGCATGGGGAACGGCTTTCCGGTGAGCGGCCTGGTCTCCACTCCCACTATCATGGCGGCCAAGCCGTACTCCCTGCCTTCGGCCGCGTCCTCCAGTTACGGAGGCAACCCGCTAGCGGCCACCGCCGCCTGGATCACCCTGGAAATCATCCTGGAAGAGAATCTGGTGGAAAATTCCGCCGCGGTGGGGGACTTCCTGCTGAAAAAATTGCTGGACTTGCAAGAGAAATATCCCTTTGTGGGCCACGTGCAAGGCCGGGGGCTGATGATCGGCATGGATCTGGTGAAAGACCAGGCGAGCAAAGAGCCCCTGGAGGCCAGGGTCACAGAAGTCATTTTCCAGGAATGCCTGAAGAGGGGGCTGCTGGCCATGAATTACGCGCCCCAGTTCCGGATCAACCCGCCCCTGGTCTTGACCCGGGCAGAGGCAGAGGAAGGGGTGGCCATCCTGGACGAAGTCTTTGCTTATATCCAGCTGGAGGTGCCCTACCATTAGCCGGCCCTTGAGAGGAGCCATCATCGGCTTCGGCCGGGTGGCGGAGTTGGCCCACCTGCCGGCCCTGAGGAATCGCCCGGAATTTCGGGTGGTGGCGGTCGCGGATCCGCTTTCGGAACGCCGGACCAGGGCCCAGGGGCTCCTGCCGGAGAGCCACTCTTATCCAGATCTGGAGAGCCTGCTGGCCGGGGAGCCGGGGCTGGATTTCGTGGATATTTGCACCCCGCCCGGTGGCCATGTCCCTCTGGTGGAGGCGGCCCTGAACCATGGCTGCCACGTGCTCTGCGAAAAACCCCTGGCCCTGGCACCCGAGGAATTCCAGCAGCTTAAGGAGGCGGCGGACCGTGCCGCCACTGCCCTGGTCACGGTAAACAACTGGAAATATGCCCCCCTGGTGAGCCTGGCCACGAAAATGGTGCGGGCCGGGGCCATCGGCAAGGTGCAAAGGCTGGAATGGGAGGTTCACCGCGCCAGTGCCGCGGGCGGTGGGCTGTCCGCCTGGCGGCAGGACCCGGCAAAGTCCCTGGGGGGAATCCTCTTGGACCACGGCTGGCATGCCTTCTACCTCTTGCTGGAGTGGGCCGGCGGCCCACCCCGGTCACTGAGGGCCCGGCTCCGGGAGGATGCCGCAATTCCTCAGGTTGAGGTGGAAGCCGAAATCGAGCTGAAATTTCCCGATCTTGAAGCCCGCCTCTTTCTCACCTGGCAGGCGCGAGAGCGCAGCAATCGCGGCCGGCTCCAGGGCACGGCTGGAGAAATTATTCTGGCGGACGACCATCTGAGCCGCCTGGCGGGCGCTACCTTAATTGAATCCCATTCCTTTCCGGAAAAATTATCTGCCGGCTCCCACCATCCCCAGTGGATGGCGGGCGTGCTGGACGAGTTCCGGGAAGAAATCTGGGTCCCGGAGAAGCGAGGCCGAAATCTCCGAGAGGCGCAAGACTGCGCCCGCCTGATCCGCCTGGCCTACCATTCCCAGCAGAGAAGAAGAGCATGGATAAATTTTCCTCCCGGCTGAGGCGACTTTCCCGCCTCCACCTGAACCTGCTCCTGACCCTCGTGGGAGGGGTAATTCTGGTTGGTTTGCTGGCCAGTCTCGGCCTGGGGGAGGTGCTGGGGTATCTCCGCAAAATTGGCGTGGGCTGGGTTTTTATCATCGGCCAGGAAATCTTGCCCATAGTGGCCAATACCGCGGGCTGGAATTATGCCTTCTCGCCCACCCATAGGCACGTCAAATTCTGGCACTTACTGAAAATGCGCCTGGCGGGGGACGGCTTGAATTACCTGATACCCACGGCCACCGTGGGGGGGAGATCTGGCGCATCAACTCCCTGAGCCAGGAGACCTCGGTTACGGTGGGGGCCGCCTCCGTGACCCTGGCGAAATTCAATCAATTCCTGGGACAGGCCCTGTTCATCGCTCTGGGTCTGCTCCTGGCCGCGCCCTGGGCGCCCCTTCAACCTGGCCTGGTGCCCTGGCTGTGGGTGGTTCTGGCCGGCTGCCTGGCGTTTTTGGGCCTGATTTTTCTTACTCTGCAACGCGGTCTCTTCGGTGGGCTGTCCCGCCTGCTGGAGGCCTGGCTGCCTTCTCGGCTGCGCTCCTATTTGCCGGCGGAGCGGCTTAAGGAGCTGGACGACTATATAGCCGTTTACCTCTCCGAAGACCGGGGGGCTTTTTGGTCTTCTTGCGGTCTCTTCACCCTGGCCTGGGCCCTGGGCAGCGTGGAGGTCTTTCTGATCTTTCACTTCCTGGGCCTGCCCATCAACCTGGCCACCGCGGTGACCGTGGAGACCCTGTCCATCTTTATTGATCTGGTCTTGTTCTTCATTCCCGCGAAGTTGGGAACCCAGGAAGGCGGCAAGGTCCTGATCTTTCTGAGCCTGGGTCTGCCCCCCGCGGCGGGCTTGAGCTTCGGCCTGGTCCGCCGGGTGCGGGAACTCACCTGGGCCGGCATTGGCCTGGCCTGCTTAAGCTCCTATCCGCAGCAAGGGCAACCCTCCAAAAGCACGCCAGAATCGCCGGCCGGGTAAATCTTTTGAGGGGAGGACCGGGGGGCCGCAGGCCACTTACAATCCCTCCCCTCAAACTCCCCTCCCAACCCCCCTTGAGACTTAGGGAATCGAGGCCCTAAGGCCTCGATTCCCTTAGATAATATTAAGGGGTTGGGGGAGGGATTGTAAGTGGCCAGTGGCACAGGCGTCCCCGCCTGTGGAAGCCCCTGGCCCCCTCTCCCAAAAACTAATTGCAACAGTCTTAATTTTCGAACAGGAAATGGGGTGGAGAGGGGGTGCTGGGAAGACTACCTTTGCCGGCGGCCAGCGATGAACTCTTCCACCCGTTGGAAGGCTTCCTCATCTCCCATGGGTTCAGGGGGATGTTTCATGGTGCAGGCGGAGATGGAGGTGAGGGGGCCGCCGATGCCCCGGTCCCGGGCCAACTTGGCGCAGCGCACCGCGTCAATCACGCACCCGCCGCTGTTGGGGGAATCTTCCACGGACAACCTGAGATCCAGATTTACCGGAACCCCGCCAAAGCCACGACCTTCAAGGCGCAGAAAGGCGACCTTATTGTCCCGTTGCCAGGGGACATAGTCTGAGGGCCCGACATGAATGTTGTTTAACTCAAAATCAGGCGGCAGCAGGGAGAGCACTGCCTGGGTCTTGGAGGCTTTCTTGATAGCCAGGCGCTCCCGGTTCAGCATATTGAGAAAATCGGTGTTCCCCCCGAAGTTGAGCTGGTAGGTGCGATCCACTATCAAACCCCGCTGGCGGAATTGGTGCACCAGGGCCCGGTGCAGGATAGTTGCTCCCAGTTGGCTTTTCACATCATCTCCCACCACGGGTATCCCTGCGGCCTGGAACCTGGCCCCCCATTCAGAATCTGAGACGATGAAGGCGGGCATGCAATTGATAAAGGAGACCCCGGACTTCAGGCAGCACTCCGCATAATGCTGGGCCGCCTCCTCCGAGCCCACCGGCACGTAATTAAGGAGGACCTCCGCCCCGGTTTCTTTCAGCACCTGAGCCACCTCCACCGGTTGCAGATCTGCTACCACAAAAGTTTGCTCCGGCGGATAGTGCAGCATGTGGGGGGAGACGCCGTCCAGCACCGGCCCCATTTGCACCTTGACCCCGGTGGGACTCACCTCATCGATGAGACGGTAACAGCAATTCGGCGGGGCGAAAATAGCCTCCTCCACCGGCCGACCTACTTTCCGAGCATCGACATCGAAGGCTGCGACTATCTCAAGGTCTCCTGGGCCATAGCCGCCAATGTCGGGATGCATCAAGCCCGGAAGGCCGTCTTTTTTCCGGTTCCAATGACGCCGATAGTATTCCACTCCCTGTACAAGCGCACTGGCGCAGTTTCCTACCCCAGCTAGGGCAACCTTGATTCTGTCCACGTTCTCCCCCCTACCTCAGGTACGCGCTTCCGGCAATATTACCTCAAATCTCTAAAAAGTTGCAAATTAACAATAAGTTTCTTTCTCAAAGGCGGCGAATTTTCCGAGCCCGCTTAAGATGAGTCGTCGAAACCCTGTGGCCCGAGGGGAGCGCCAGAACCTGCTCCGGTCCGCCACACCCCCATGACCTCGCCGAACTTCCTCAGGGGCACGCTGCGGTTTATGGAAATTTCCCCTTGCTAGTGCCTCATAAGGTCCTTATCTTGGATTTAAAATAAGGTGAGCCACACCAGAGGGATTCCCCCCCAGCAGCTACTCAAGCAGCCCCTCCCAGGCCTTGCCTGGGAGCCAGGGGAAAGGTCCTTGAGTCGTGAGATTAGCTCTGATCAAAAAGACTACAAAGGAGTGAAACTATGACTACCTATCTTATCGTTGGCAATGGCGTTGCCGGGAATTCAGCTGCCGAGACTATCCGGAGAATTGATAAGGAAGGGACTATTGTTATATTTTCAAAGGAAAAGATTCCCTTCTATTATGTTCCTGCAATCCCGGAGTACCTCTCTGGAGAGAGGCAGGTAAAGGATATAATAATACACCATAACGAATGGTATGAGAAAAACAGAATTGACCTTCATTTGGAAGCTGAAATTACCATTATTGATCCTGTCAGTAAAATGGCGGTCACCAAGAACGGCGACACTTACAACTACGACAAGCTTCTGCTTGCCACTGGGGGAACCTCGTTTGTTCCCCCCATAAAGGGTGCACAAACCGAGGGAGTATATGCCCTGCGAACTGTTGCGGATGCCAATGCCATTAGGGAAAGAGCTAAAAAATCTAAAAAGCTGGTACTTATAGGCGGCGGGCTTTTAGGTCTGGAGGCAGGAAATGGTTTAAGGAGACTGGGCCTTGAAGTTACCGTGGTCGAGCATTTTCCCAGACTGCTGCCCAGGCAGATGGATGTCCCGGGAGCCTCCATACTCCAAAAGCAAATGGAAGAGATGGGTTTCAGATTTTATCTGGGGGCCACCACCCGGGAAATCCTGCGGGAAGATTCAGACCTTTGGGTTTGCCTGGAGAGTGGCGAAAAAATAAGCGCGGATATGATTCTTATTTCCGCCGGGGTAAGGCCGGAGCTCACCCTGGCAAAATCGCTGGGGCTGGAAATTGATAAGGGGGTCAAGGTAGATGACACCATGAAAACCGGGCTGGACGATATTTATGCGGCCGGAGACCTCATTGAGCACCGGGGCCGCTTCTACGGAATCTGGCCCGCCGCCCTGGAACAGGGCCGGGTAGCGGGCGCGGCTATGGCAGGACAAGACGGTAAATACGAAGGCACGGTTCCGTCCAATAAACTTAAAGTCGTGGGGATTGATCTGGTCGCGGTGGGTGAGATTGACGCGGAGGGAAAGCTGGAGTCTGTGGTCATAAAAGATGAAGCCCTGAACACTTACAGAAAGCTGGTTATCAAGGATAATGTCATCATTGGGGCAATTCTTTTGGGAGATATTCGTGGCAGTGAAGAAATCCAACAGGCCATCAGGACAAAAACCGATATAACTTCCATTAAAGATGACCTTGCCGATAAGAACTTTGATTCCCAACGATTAAAGTAACCCCTTGAGCAGGGCTTGCCAAGGAGCCTTCCGTAAAAAGGTGAAAGAATAGATTTTCTCAATATGCCCCAGATTCAGTGTTTACCCGAGGGAAAAGAATTTGAGATTGAGGAGGGTGAAACTATCCTTCAAGGCGCAGTGCGAGCGGGCATCGCCCTGGCCCACATCTGCGGGGGGAAGGCCCGCTGCTCCACCTGCCGGGTCATCATCTTACAAGGCCTGGAGAATTGTGCTCCTCGCAACGCCAAAGAGCAAGCCATCGCGGAACTACTGCAATTTGATCCCAGGATTCGCTTAGCCTGTCAAACGGCCGTTACTGGCAAGGTAAAACTCCGAAGACTGGTGCTGGATGATGAAGACGTGGAATTGAGCAACCTCTTCATCAAAGGCGTCGAGCCCGGCTCGGCCGGGGTCGAAAAAGATGTCTTCATCCTCTTTGCCGATATCGCCGGGTTTACTTCCTTTGCCGAAACCCTGCTTCCTTACGATGTCATTCACATTCTGAATCGATACTTTCATCTGGCCGGAAAAGCCATCGGTCGCCAGGGGGGCCATATTGACACTTATATGGGAGATGGGTTCATGGCTCTATTCGAGACGGATGACCCGGCCGAAGGTGCTTTGCGGGCCATCAGGGCTGGACTCGAGTTGATCGAGGCAGTCCAAAGGCTGGGGCCGTATCTGGAGGAACTGCATCAAAGAACTTTTCAGATTCGCATCGGCCTCCACTACGGACAGGTCGTGGCCGGCACCCTGGGCGCACCTGGGAACAAGAAGATGACGGTCATCGGTGATGCGGTCAACCTTGCCAGCCGCATCGAAGCGGCCAACAAGCAGGCGGGCACCAGGTTTCTGATCTCAGAAGATACTTACGCTTTGGTAAAGCACCGGCTCCAAGTGGGCCGATGTGTGCGCCTCAAACTGCCAGGCAAGAGCGGTAAATATGCCCTTTATGAAGTCTCCGGTTTTACCCCTGGTTCCTGAAGTAAGAAAAGATACCTAAGCACCTCGACACCCTCCTGGGTTCTTTAGAATTTCAGTACCCCAAATCCTCGCCCACCAGTTTGACGTGGATCCGATTCTCAATGAGATGCCCTTCGATGATGGACCACATATTGCAGATCCTTTCCGGACTTCTGCAGTCGGAGCACAACCCGGTTTCCCCGCAGGGCGTGGCCCTACTTAGACGGATCGCATTGATGGGGGCGGCGTGGTGTTTAACCCGGGCCAGGGCGGAATCCAGGTCTGGGGCCAACTTGTTCAGGCCCACGACCACAATGACCTTCTCCGGCCCGAAGCACATACCTGCCACCCGATTGCCCAGGCCATCCAGGTTGACGAGTTTGCCGTCCATGGTCAGGGCGTTGGAGCTGGTGATCATATAGTCCGCCAGCAAGCCCCGGCGCAACTGGGCGAATCTCTCCTCGGGCGCAAGACCCGGGATAAATGGGTCAATCACCTCTACGCCAGGTTTCTTGGCTAATTCCTCCCATAGCCCCATCTCCACTAAAGACATGGAGCCGCAACGGCTAACGGTGGAGCCTTCTGGAATCATGGCCACGACTTCCTCCCGGGCCTGGGCGGCGGTGGGGGCGTAGCTTGCCTCCATCCTTCTCTTGGTAAGGTTCTTGATCAATTGTTCCGCCAGTTTTTCCCGATATTTGATTTGGTGAGCGTCCATAATCTCTCCTCTCTGTCCTCGTTAAGTTGTGTCATCCTGCTCTTGAGTCCGGTGTCCCTCGTATAGGGCAAGATGCTCCTTGATCATCTCCGGGATGGGCAGGCGGTAAGGGCAACGTTCAGCGCACTCGCCGCACTCGATGCAGTTCCTCACCGTCTCCATGGCCTGGGCCGCGAAGCCCGCGGCCTTAACCGGGCCCATGCGGTGGGCGACGATGCCATAGAGCATGGCCGGGGTAATCATCACGCCCTGGGCGCAGGGCTGGCAGTACTCGCAGCGGCGGCAGAAGTGCTCTCCCAGCTCTTCCCGGTAGCGCTCCATGGCGGCCAGGTCTTCGGCAGTGACGACATTTTCGGTCTCAAAGAGGTCCAGGACCTCATCGACGCGTTCCACCGAATCCCAGCCGGCCAGAGGGATGACCTCCGGGAACTGCCGCAGGAACTTGAAGGCCACCCCGGCGTTATCCACCAGCCCGCCGCCGAAAGGCTTCATGGCCAGGATGCCCAGGCCCCGGGCCCGGGCCAGGGGGTGGAGTTCGCTCAAAGCCGCGTCCTCCATAAAGTTGAAAGGGAACTGGATGACGCTGAAAAGATCAGTCTTAACAAGCCTCAGGGCCATCTCGAGATTGTGTGAAGTGACGCCGAGGTGCCTGATTTTCCCCCCTTTCTTGGCCCGGATGATGGCCTCCAGGGCCCCGTTGGGCCCGGTCAGGGTCTGGTAATCAGCTTCCTGGGAAACCTGGTGGAGTTGATAGAGGTCAAGGTAATCCGTGCGCAGGCGGCGAAGACTGAGCTCGAGATCTTCTTCGGCCCCCTGGCGATCCCGCTTCAAGGTCTTGGTAGCCAGGACTATCCGGTGGCGCAGGCCGTCAAAGGCCCTGCCAATCTTTTCTTCGCTGTCTAAATAAACATGGGCCGTATCGTAAAGGGTGATGCCCCGGTCATAGGCCCGCCACAGCACCCGCACCGCCTCGTCCAGGGATAGACGAATGATGGGAATGGCCCCGAAGCCGACCTCGGAGACCTGGAGACCCGTTTTCCCCAGTATCAGGTAACGCATAAATTAGCTCCTGCTATTTGTGATAAAGACCCGGCCAATGGTTCTCTTCTAGGCCAATCTGGTTTCTGAGAAAGAGAAACGTAGTTCTGGCGTTTAATCCCTGCCCGCCTCAGCCCTCAAGAACGTCAGGACTGCTCCCAGGGCCGCCACTACTGCCGCAGAGAGAAACGCGGTTTTCCACCCGGCCAGGAATAACGGCAGCATTTCCGGTTTAAAATCAGCCAGGCTGCCACTTGCATGGCCGGTGCCGAACCCGAGTGAAAAAAGCGCTCCCGCCAGGGAAACGCCGGTTACCATGCCGAGACTCCTCGAGGCCGCCACCAGTCCAGAGGTTACTCCCAACCTGTGCGAGGGCACCGAGCGCATGATGGAACTCGTATTGGGAGGCTGGAAGAGCGCCGCTCCCAGGCCCATGATCGCCATACATAGGGCCACCTCGGAAGCCCTGGTGATGTCTGTGAAATTAGAGGCCCTGAGCAACCCTGCAGAGACGACCACCAACCCTGCCGTCGTCAGTAACCGCGAGCCTATCCGGTCCGAGAGCCACCCCGAGATGGGAGCGACCACCATGGAAACGGTGGGGGCGACCATGAGCAGCAGTCCCACCTTATGCACGGGGTAAACGAGCACCTTGGTGAGATAAAAGGGCAGCAGAAAGAAGGCGATAAAATAAGCTACAAAGAGGCATATGGCCGCCAACAGTCCCATCCGGAGGGTTCTCACCCTGAATAAGGAAAGATCCAGCACCGGCGCGGAAGTCCCTTGCTCCCAGAGGATGAACAAGGGGGTAAATACCAGAGTCACTCCCAGGCTCAGCAGGGTTTTCAGATCCGCCCATCCCCACCGGCCGCCCATGCTCCCGGCCAGAAGGAATCCCGATAGAGCGAGAGCCATGAAGAGCGCCCCCCCAAAATCAAAGTTGGGCTCCACCGTATCTACAGGCCTGCGAGGAATAAATTTCCAGGACAACAGAATCCCCCCCAATCCTAGGGGAATATTTATATAAAAAATTACTCTCCAGGAATAGTGGGACAAGATGAGTCCGGCCAATCCCGGGCCAGAGGTTAGGCCCACGCCCACCACGGTGCCAATGAGGCCCAAGGCCCGGCCCAGTTCTGAAACCGGGAACACCCGGGTGAGAACCGCGGGGCCGCAAGCCATTACCATTGAGGCGCCAAGCCCCTGGAGGCCTCGAAAAAGAATCAGGCTGGCCACATTGGGCGATAAGCCGCAGCAAAGGGAACCCCACGGTAAATATGGCCAGACCGATGGTATTGATCCACATCAAACCTCTGATGTCTGCGAGACGCCCGAAAGTCATAAGCAGGGTGACAATGGCTAGTAGATAGGCAATAACTATCCACTGGATCGCCGGCAGCGGGGCGGACAGGTCGGTCATGATAAACGGCAGAGCCACATTCAAAATGGACCCATCCACCGTGGCCATGAAGGCACCTGCAGAAACGGTGAGGAAGGCGGCCCACTTTTGCCAGGAAGGGTTTTTCATCCGGACCAGGGCTCTCTTATTCCAGTCGCTCGAGAGATCGAGATCATTTGCCTATGGCCTTTACTATTGGATCGCCAGGGTGTGTATATCCGGAATTCCCGACCTTAGGAAGGTGCTGGGATTCGGCAGAGCGCCTGATGGGGGAGTAGATATCAGAGGTTGCCGATATTTTGGTAGATTTTGTTTAAGGTATCCTTTAAGAGGTCAATATCTTGTGGGGCCACGTTTTGGGTGACTTTCTGCCGCAGGTTTTGCACCAGGGGAAAGAGGCGCTCGTGTAGCTGCTTGCCTTCCTTGGTGAGATAGATGCAATATTTTCGCCGGTCCCGGGGATCGGGTTGGCGAAAGATAATGCGTTTTTTCTCCAAGGCATCGAGTATTCTGGTGATGTTGGGCTTGTCTTTGGCGGCCTTTTCGCCGATTTCCCTTTGGGAAAGGCCCTCTTCCTCCCAAAGATGGCGGATGAGGCCCCATTGCTCCGGGGTAATCTCATAGCCGTTTTCGTTAAGGCAACGCTGCAGGGCTGACTTTAAGGCCAGGGCCGTGCGGTAGAGAATAAAGCCCAGAGTATCTTTGATATGATAATCTTCGCCATTCATAAGAATAGTTGTTCTTAATAACTAATAAATATTTAACGAATTGTCAAAAATTTTTTTAAACTCACAGCCCAGCCTCAAGTTTGCCCCCGTCACTGCCCGTAACTTTAGCGCTAGCGCCAATTCGCCAGATTGCCGCCTTTTTGTGACGGGTGAGTTTTTTTAGCGCCGGATTTTTGCTCCAAAATGGTTAATATAGTAATGATTAAATTGGTAATACTAACGCATTTGATACATTGACAGGCATAAGAATTTAATTTATAATAATTTCAAGATGTTTTGCCTTTTCGGCCCCTCAGCCTCTTGCCCGGGGCTTTTTTCTAAGGTAGAAAAAGAGCAAATACTCCAGCAGGGGATATTGAATCCAAGAAGATGAACCTTCCCAGTAAGCGTACCATGGTCATCGCCCTCGTGGTGCTGGTTGTCGCCCTGGCCTCCATGGGCTACCTGCACCGCGGCAGCCGTAACTTGGCGACGTTCCGCGCGGTCCCGGTCAAACAGGGAGATCTGCAGGCTGTGATAAGTGCCACCGGCACGGTGGAGCCTGAAGAAGTGGTGGATATCGGGGCCCAAGTCGCCGGCAGGATTTTGTCCTTCGGTAAAGATAAGAATGGCAAGACGGTGGACTACGGCTCGGTCGTGGAGGAGGGGACGGTGCTGGCGCGCATCGACGATGCGCTCTACGCCGCAGATGTGGCCTCCACCAAAGCCACACTGGCGCAGAACAAGGCCGGGGTGCAGTACGCAGAGGCGAACCTGGAGCAGCTCAAGGCCAAACTCTACCAGGCGCAGCGAGACTGGGCCCGGGCCCAGAAGCTGGGTCCGTCCGACGCCCTGTCCCAGGCCGACTATGACGCGGCGCAATCGGCCTATGAGACTGCCAAGGCGAACGTGGAAGTGGGCAAGGCCGCCATTGTCCAGGCCAAAAAGGCTGTCGAGCAGTCTGAGGCCGCGTTGCAACGGACCCAACAAAACCTGAGTTACTGCACCATCGTCTCACCGGTCAAAGGGGTGATTGTCGACCGGCGGGTCAACATCGGCCAGACCGTGGTGGCCAGTCTCAATGCCCCCAGCCTCTTTCTCATCGCCAAGGACCTGACGCGCATCCAGGTTTGGGTCTCGGTCAACGAAGCGGATATCGGCCATATCCGGCCGGGCCAGCCAGTCACCTTTACCATAGACGCCTATCCCGGTATGGTGTTCAAAGGCGAAGTAGGAAAGGTGCGGCTCAACGCCACCATGACCCAAAATGTAGTCACCTACACGGTGGAGGTTAACACTGATAATTCCGATGGCAAACTGCTGCCGTACTTGACGGCGAACGTCAAGTTTATCGTGGGCGAACGCCACGGTGTCCTGCTGGTCCCCAACGCGGCCTTACGTTGGACTCCCCAGCCGGAACAGGTAGTGAAAGAGTCCAGGACGAAAGGCAAGGAGGGTCAGGGTACCGAGGGGCAACCCCGGGGCAAGGCGTCTCCCGAGACTGGCAAGGAGGAGCAAGCCCGGGGAGTCGTTTGGGTGCCTCAAGGCGCCCTGGTGCGCCCGGTTCGGGTCCCCCTTGGGTTGAGTGACGGCACCCTGACCGAGGTGGCCAGCGACCGGCTTAAGGAAGGAACCCCGGTGGTGGTGGGGGAAATGGAAACCCTGGCCGAGAAGTCGTCCTCACCTGGCTCCAGCCCCTTTACACCTCAATTATTCAAGGGCCCGAGTTCGCCCCAGAGCCGGTAAGCGCCGCATCTGGAGAAGAATTTTGGCTTGGCAGGATGATCGCGAGGGCAGCCATGGAACTGATTGAACTGCGGGATATTTATATGACTTATCACCTGGGCGAGATTGACGTGCCGGTGCTGAAAGGCATCTCGCTCACGGTTTCTCGGGGCGAGTTTGTAGCCCTGATGGGCACCTCGGGGTCGGGGAAGACCACCCTCATGAACATCCTGGGGTGCCTGGACCGCCCCTCTTCCGGGGAATACTGGCTGGATGGGCAGGATGTGGTGGCGCTGTCGCCCGATGAGCGGGCCCAACTGCGGAACCAGAAAATCGGCTTCGTATTTCAGACTTTTAACCTGCTGCCGCGGACCAGCGCCCTGGAAAATGTGATCATGCCCCTGTCGTATACCGTGGAGCACCTCTCTGACCGGGAGGCGCGCTCCCGGTCCGAAGACTTGCTCCAGCGGGTAGGCCTGGGGGACCGCCTGGATCACGAACCCTCCCAACTATCCGGCGGGCAGCAGCAGAGGGTGGCCCTGGCCCGGGGCCTCATCAACCATCCACCCCTGCTATTGGCGGATGAGCCCACCGGCAACCTCGACTCCCACACCAGTGAAGAAGTCCTGGAACTATTCCGGCAACTCAACGAAGAAGAAGGGGTTACCATCATTCTGGTCACTCACGATGAAGACGTCGCCCGGTGCGCCAAACGTATCGTCAGGATTCATGACGGGGTGGCGGAGGCCGAAGAACCTCATAAGGCCCAGGCGGTGCCGGAAAGCTCCAAGGAGGCACCGCGGCGCTCGGGATTGGCCTGGCTGCGCCTCCAGTGGATGGTGCGGACCGCGCTGAACGGCCTGCGCCGCAACGTTCTCAGGGCCGCCCTGACCACCCTGGGAATTATCATTGGCGTGGCCGCGGTCATCGCCATGATGGAGATCGGCCGCGGCTCTTCCACCGCCATCCAGGCAACCATCGCCAGTATGGGGGCCAATAACCTCTTGGTGTTGCCGGGTACGGCCTCCAGCGGCGGCGTGAGCTTCGGGGCCGGCAGCGTCATGACCCTCACCCCCCAGGACTGCGAGGCGGTCGTAACCGAATGTCCCGCGGTAAAAGCCGCGGCCCCCATAGTCCGGGCCCGGACCCAGGTCATTTATGGCAACCGTAACTGGGTGCCCGTCTTTATTTATGGCACCACCCCCGCCTACCTGGAGGTTCGGGAATGGGGCCTGGCCGAGGGCGACGCCTTCACGGAGCGGGATGTCCGCAATGCCAGCAAGGTCTGCCTGCTGGGCCAGAGGCTGGTCCGGGAGCTGTTCCAGGGCGAGTCCCCCCTGGGCAAAGAAGTGCGGGTGCAGAACGTCTCCTTCCGGGTTATCGGCATCCTCAACGCCAAAGGGGCCAACATGATGGGGATTGACCAGGACGATATCCTGCTCGCCCCCTGGACTACCATTAAATTTCGGGTGACCGGTTCTTCCGCGACGACCGCCAACCAGAGCGCGGCCGCCACCACATCCTCCGGGTCCAGCACCTCCCAGCAGGTTAACACCCTCAACCAGATCTACCCCAATATTCAAAACCAACTTTATCCTTTGCCCTCGGCGACGCAGGCCGCGGACACCCCGCTGCCGGTGCGCTTTGTCAACGTGGACCAGATCCTGACCGCGGCTCGCGCCACCAAGGAGATACCTGGCGCCATTAAGCAAGTCACCCAGTTACTGCGGGAGCGGCACCGGATTCGCCCGGGCGAGCCGGAGGACTTCAGCATCCGGGATATGACCGAGATGACCCGGGCCCTGACTTCCACCGCCACCATGATGACCAAGCTATTGCTGGCCGTGGCCCTGATCTCCTTGTTGGTGGGGGGCGTCGGCATCATGAATATCATGCTGGTGTCGGTGACCGAGCGGACCCGGGAGATCGGCTTGCGCATGGCCGTGGGGGCCTGGGCCCGGGATATCCTCCAGCAATTTCTGGCCGAAGCCGTAATTCTTTGCTTCTGCGGAGGAGTGGCGGGCATTGTGGCGGGCCGGGGGGTCTCCTATTTAGTAAGAATCTTGCTGCGCTGGCCCACGGAATTGTCCCTGGAGGCGATCTTCGCGGCCTTTGCGGTCTCGGTTTCGGTGGGCATTATTTTTGGCTACTACCCGGCGTGGAAGGCCTCGCATCTGGACCCCATCATCGCCCTGCGTTATGAATAGAATAAATAAGT
>CAVTZS010000010.1:0-128139 GCA_963739295.1 uncultured delta proteobacterium
AAATCCCGCCTTCGGCACCAGCCAACCGCGTAATATCGGCGGGTTTTGGAAGACCCTAAGATCAAAAATCTTGGCCCATCTGTCCCCCGAGTCTATCAACCTCAAGGCCAAGTCCAGACCCCTTCCTTCAACCCTCTTTAAATTCTCAGGGAGTCGGCAAAGTCTTCTTGATTAGCCTGGCGCGAAATTAGCAGCCTTATGGCAGCTGAAACATATAACAATTTCAGCAGGCACTAAAGGCCAGCCCCTTTCCTCCCCTCGGCGGTTTCTCATCTCCCTATCCCCTGGCCCTTCCAGAAAGAGGGAATTTCTCGCCCCAGGCCGGGGTTTTCCTCTTTAAGATTCAGGGTTCTGGAAGCCTAAAACCAGGGACGTTCTGATTTACAGGTTCTTGCGCGTATAGCATAGTTCAATCACCAGTAACAAATAAATAAGGGCAGCCGGAAGCCCACGCCGTTAGGTTCCGGCCTTGCCTGAGGGGGTGATGAGGCAAATAAGGGCTTTTCGTGGAGCTTTAAGGATGGAGGAGCCGATTTTTAACCCAAACCCATTAACCGAAAACCAAAAATTAACAAAACTTGGAGGGACAGTAGATGAAAAAGATCAGAAATTTTCTCAAGGACGAGTCCGGGGCCAGCGCCGTGGAATACGGCCTCCTGGTGGCGCTGATTGCGGTGGTGATCATCACTGCCGTACAGCTGATTGGCACGAACCTCAGCACCAAGTTCAACGCTGCAGCCACCGCCATTGGTGGCACTTAATCGGGCCACGGCGGGGGGCGGCTAGCGCCCGCAGTCCGTTTCCAGGGCTCCGGTGGTGAAGACGCCAGGAGATCCCTGCAACCCCGCCAAATTGGCTTTTGCGTCCAGGAGGAAGTGAGATTCCGGTGTGAGGAGATGAGCACCGGTAATTTCGAGAGGTTCTCCCGATATCTTCCTTCCCTCTTTCCGAGGGCGCAGTTAAAAGGAGCTGGGATAGAATCCGGGCCAACTATCTTCTCACTTAAATTCAGGGATTTGGAAGCTGAGAATCAGGGAAGCCCTGATTTACACATTACTGTATCCCAAGCATATTGCCAGCACCATTTAGCCGAATAATCAGGAGTTGCGGCAGGAGCCGGCAACTTGTTCAAGGAGGTGGTCAGACAAATAAAACAATGGCAAGAAGATCAGGATTGGCAGAAACCACATCATACTCAATTCCTTAACCGAGAACCAAAGATTAACAAAACTTGGAGGGACATAGATGGAAAAGATCAGGAATTTTTTCGCGGACGAGTCCGGGGCCAGTGCCGTGGAATACGGCCTCCTGGTGGCGCTGATTGCGGTGGTGATCATCACTGCCGTAAGGCTGATTGGCACGAACCTCAGCAGCAAGTTCAACGCCGCAGCCACCGCCATGTGGCAGTTAATCGGGTGCGGGCGGGGGGGCTAGCGCCCACCGTCCGTTTCCAGGGGTCCGGTGGTGACCCCGCCGGGCCCCTGACTTCCCCAAGGCGAGCCTTATTGCTTGAGGGACATCAAATGGTAATCCCTAGCATTCTTTTGGATGATGTGTCCGGCTCGGTGGCGGTGGAGTATTGCCTGATGGTGTCCTTTATTGCTACGGCGATTGTCGTCGCGGTATCTCTCTTTGGCGGAATGGTTTTGCGACTTTTCGAAGCCGCTGCGAGCAAATTGCCAAGTTAATCCATGAGATGGGATCAGTGAATTATTGGTCATCCAAGGAACATCCGGCGGCAACTCTGACCCTTTCCCCAGGGCCTGACGGCCAGGAAAGGGTTCCAGCTATCTGGCTTGGGAAAATCCGCGGGAGGGGGGATCACGCCATGGCATTCGAAGAAGTCAGAGGGATAGTGTTGACGGCCACGATGGCAGTTTTGTCTCTGACTATAACCCTTTTTGCCATTTTTTGGTCCGCCTGGTGGGTTTAAGCCAGGTCTGGCTTGATTCATCGGAAGCTTTAGGGGAGAAGTGCGCCAACGTGTGCGGTAATCCAGAACCAGGGAGAGATTAACCTTGTCGGCCTATTTTAATGATGCAGCTAATTTCCTGAATTCCCAGGGAAACCTGGCTCTGCCCCTGGTCCTTTCCTTGTGGATCGCCTGGGGCGATATAAGGACCCATCGGATTCCCAATTACCTCACTTTGGGTACGGCCCTGACCGGTCTGGCCTATGGCTTGATATTCCATGGCTGGGCCGGTCTGCTGGATGGGTCCCTGGGGCTGCTCCTGGGCTTCGGCTTACTGATTCTGCCCTATCTTTGGGGCGGCATGGGAGCAGGAGACGTAAAGGCCCTGGCCGCCCTGGGGGCCTGGGTGGGGACGGGGCGCACCCTGTTCCTGTTCTGCTACATGGGGATGGCCGGGGGCCTCATCGCCCTGGGGGTTCTGTGGTGGAAAGGACTCCTGGGGCAGAAGTTGGGGCAGGGCTGGGTTGCTTTGTGGAACTTGATCCTTTGCCGACCTGACGGGGTGGTCATCCCACCTCCCCCGGTCCAGGAGACCCCGGGTATCCCTTACGGAGTGGCCATCGCCCTGGGGATGGTGGCACTATTGGTTACTCAAGTTTAGCACCTGGTGTTAAGACCTCGTTTCCCCTGGCACCTCGGGACCGAGGGATGGCGGCAAGGGAGTTTGCTTATGCTCTCAGTAGCTTATTGGCCCTAACCGGAGAAAGAGCCCATGAACTTACCTAAGGGGGTTATTTATGTAGTGTTGGCGGGGATGGCCGGCCTAGTGGCCACCTTTACCATCCACCGTTATATCAGCGTCAAGACCAAGATGCCGGTAACCGCCACTAATGAGGTAGCGGTAGCCTCGGGTGATGTCTATCCAGGCACCGCGCTCAGCAGCAATCTAGTCACCATAACCTCATGGCCCACCAATCTCATCCCCTCCAAAGCCGCGTCTTCCCTTAGACAAGTGGAGGGGCGGGTGGTGGTGATGCCCATAGCCAAAGGGGAGGCCATCTTGTTTACCAAACTGGCCCCCGAAGGCACTGCCGCGGGTTTAGGGGCGCTCCTGGATGAGAATAAACGGGCACTCTCCGTGCGGGTGGATGATGTCTCGGGAGTGGCCGGCTTTGTTCACCCCGGAGACCATGTGGACGTATTGGTGGATTTGCCGGTGCCCAACGGCAGCGAGCACTTCTCTAAGACCATCTTGCAAAATGTCGTAGTTCTCAGTGCCGGCCAGTTCTGGGAACAAAGCAACGAGCGAAAACCGGTGTTAGTCAATACCGTCACCCTGGAGTTGACGCCGGAGGAGGCTGAGATTTTGAACCTGGCCAGCAATCAGGGGAAGATTCGTTTGGCTCTCAGGAGTCGTCAAAATAAGACACTGGTCCAGACCTCAGGGGTGGCCACCTCGCACCTCATCACAGGCAGCGCCATAAAAGAAAAAGAGTCGAATCCTCAGCAAGACGGCCGTTCGGTGGAAGTGATCAAAGGCTTGGAGCGCACTAGAGCCACCTTATGACCTTAGCAGAGGCTGGCCTCTCCCTCCTCTGGGGGAGCCAGGACGGGGGTGAAAAAATGTAACTTCACCATGATCCGGTCCCCCTTCCTTTCCGTTAGGGCAGAGGGAGTTTGAAAACTAAGGAAAGTTGAGTTTAGTAGTAAAAGATTATCAGCAGGTGGGCCGATGACCTAGCGAGGAACATTGCCATGGGGGCAGTAGCATTAACTGATAAGGTAGCCCGGTGGGAGAGGTTGGTGGGGGTGGGGATTATCTTGCTCCTCCTGGGAAGTGCTAGCGCCCTGGCGGCGGATCTTTTGGAGCGGGTGAAGGACCAAGAGATCAAGCAGGTTATCCGGTTGCGGGTGGGTCATTCCAAGGTTCTGCGCCTTCCTTTTGCCATCAGTAGGATTTCCGTCGCTGATCCTGAGATTGCGGATATCATTTTGATCTCGGAGAAGGAGATCTACGTCAATGCCCTGGCCCCGGGGGTGACGAACCTCAGCCTGTGGGGCAAAGCCCGCTTTACCACGGCCACGGTGACGGTGGAGGCGGATGTCAGCCTCTTGAAGGAGAAGCTCCACCAGGTCTTGCCCAAGGAGCGGATTGCGGTGGAGGCCGCGGGGGACTCTGTGGTGCTGTCCGGGGAGGTATCCGGGCCGGTGGCCCAGGACACGGCCCTCTCTTTGGCCCTGCCCTATGCGGGGGGCAAGAAGGAGAAGGTGGTGAACCTGTTGCACGTGGGCGGGGTGCAGCAGGTGATGATTGCGGTGCGGATGGCGGAGATCAGCCGCCAGGTGATCGACCGCATGGGGGTCAACTTCAACCTCATTGACCGCACGGGCAACTCCTTTGGGATAAGCCAGATCAACAGTCTCACCAGCATTAGCGACTTTGTCCGCAACTTTTCCGGCACGTCGTTTACCCAGACTCCGGGCAGCAACATCACGGCCCTGGCGGGGTGGAAGACCGGGACGGTCTTGTGGACCATGTTTTTTGACGTGCTGAAGCAGAACAACCTGGGGCGGCTGTTGGCGGAGCCCAACCTGGTGACCACCAGTGGCCAGGAGGCCTCGTTTCTGGCGGGGGGTGAGTATCCCATCCCGGTGCCCCAGGCCTCGGGGGGTGGGACATCCATCACCATTGAGTACAAGAAGTTTGGGGTGGGTTTGACCTTCACCCCCACGGTGCTGGACGAGGGCAAGATTGCCCTGAAGGTGGCCCCGGAGGTCTCGGAGCTGGACACCTCGTCGGGGGTGGCCTTTACCTCGGGGGGGTATTTTGTGCCGGGCCTCAAGGTGCGGCGCACCTCCACCCACGTGGAGATGAAGGACGGCCAGACCCTGGCCATCGCCGGTCTGCTGAACGACAGTCATCGCAATATTGTCAACAAGTTTCCGTTGTTGGGGGATATTCCCATCTTGGGGACCTTGTTCCGGTCCAGCAACTTTCAGAAGCAGGAAACGGAGTTGGTGGTATTGGTGACCCCGCATCTGATGAAGCCCATGGCCGCCACCGCGGCCCGTCTGCCTTCGGATGCCTATATTGAGCCCAGTGATTATGAGTTCTACCTGTTGGGGCGGACGGAAGGGCGGCCCAAGAAGTCCCGGCCCCAGGGGGCCGCGCCGGCGCCGTCTCCTTGGCCGCCGGGGTTCGGACCTCAGCCGCTGGAGTAAGGGCCAGGTGAGCAGGTGAGAAGGGAGAAGAAGATGGAAAAGGGACAGCAGCACTGGGGGCAAGGAGGCGTAAGCAGCCCGGGGGCCGGGCTTTGGCCCGGGCGGAGAGTCCTGGCGGCCCTGCTGGGGCTGGCTTGGCTTATCCTCTCGGGGTGCCAGGGGCCCAGCGCCCTGAAGGAGGACTTTGGCCGCTCGGTAAATAACAACATAGCTCAGCAGGTGGTCAATCCCCAGGCATCCCGGGACCTGACCCCCGCGGTGGGGCTGGCCCCCAAAACCGAGCAGAATGTCCTGGAGAAGTACGACAAGAGCTTTAAGCCCGAGGAAAAGAAAGCCTCCGAAGCAGTTAAAATGACCACCGGAGCGTACTAAACCTCCAACCAAAAACGACCCAGGGGGAATGGTAAGTTGCAATCCGAAGTGTTAACCATCTCAGTTCTTTATGGAACTGGCAACTTGCGTTCCGGTATCCAGGAGATTCTGGAGAGCCTGCCCCAGTTGAGGGTGGTGAATAAAGCCACTCTTCCCGAGAATTTCTGTAACTTACCTCTGGGGGAAGCGCCGGACATGGTTCTGGTGGACCTGGATAGCGAGAATGGCCTGCCCCATTGGTTAGAAGACCTGACTCACGCTCTGACCCAAACGCCTGTCCTGTTATGTTCCCATAACCGTGACCCCGACTTTTTAATTCGGGCGATGCAAATGGGGGTAAGGGAATTTCTATCCCTGCCCCTGCAGAAGACTGACCTGGAAGCCGCGGTGGAGCGGGTCTGGGTTGCCAAGAAGCGACTCCGCTCGGCCCATAGCCGGCAGGGACGGTTGTTGGTGATTACTGGGCACAAGGGTGGGGTCGGGTCCACCAGCATCGCCGTGAACCTGGCGATGGCCCTGGCAGAGTCCACTCCCGGACCCGTGGCCCTGGTAGATTTGGGCCGGCCTTTCCCAGATGTGGGAAATTTCCTGGACCAGTCGCCGTCCCACACCATTTTTGATTTAGTCCAGAATTTGCCCAGCCTGGATCATGCCTTCCTCCAGAGAATAATGCAACCTTATGAAGATAAACTGGCTATCCTCCACGGCTGCTCTGATTTTAAGGAACAAGAAAGCATCGACCTGGAGTCCTTGGACCGGATCTTCAGCCTTCTAAAGGGCTTATATAAGTGGATCATCGTGGACCTCAGTCACTGGCTGGATGGGCTTTTTATGCACGTAATCCGGGAGGCTGACTTGGTGCTGATGCTGACGGAACTTACCATACCCGACCTCAAAAACTTGAAAAAGTTCTGGCCGGTGCTGCAGGAAGTGCATCAGGAGAAGCAGCGGGTGAGAATCGTGGTCAACCGCTATCAAAAGACCAATGGCTTGCAATTGAGTGACCTGGAACAGGTGATCCAGCAACCAGCCTTCGACCATCTGCCCTGTGATCACCCGGCCTTGAGCGAGGCAATAACCAAGGGGGTTCCCCTGGCGGCCGTCGCCCCTCGCTCGAAGCTGTATCGCGGCCTGTGCCGCCTGGCCCAACGATTGAGTGAGGGAAATCGGGAAACGACGGAAGAGGCAGTGGCCTCGCCGGCGCCGCGGCGCACATTCTGGTTATTTTAAGGAGTAAATTTGAGTGGCTTGGCTAGGTTATAACAAAAAACCTCGCAAAGAACCGAAGCCCAAAGGTGGAGATCCCTTTAAGCTCAAAGTCCCTTCCTTGCGGGGGGATGAAGGGAGGCAAAACCGCCTTTACGCAGTAAAGAGTCGGATCCATCACCGCCTCCTGGAGCGACTGGATCTGGTCCAATTGGAAGACCTGGATGACGACATTAGGGCCAAGGAGATCCGCCAGGCGTTGAGCCTCCTCCTGGGAGAAGAAGAAGAGCCCCTAAATATGGCGGAAAGAACCCGCCTGGCCCAAGAATTGGAATTTGAGATCCTGGGCCTGGGGCCCCTGGAGCCTCTCCTGGCGGACCCAGACATCTCTGACATCCTGGTAAACCGCTATAATCAAGTTTACATCGAAACGAGAGGCCGGTTGGAACTGACCGAGGTCCGTTTCCAAGATAACAACCATCTTTTAAAGATCATTAATAAAATAGTGAGTAATGTGGGGCGCCGCATCGATGAATCCGCGCCCATGGTGGATGCCCGGCTTCCGGATGGCTCCCGCGTCAATGCCGTTATCCCACCCTCGGCCCTGGACGGGCCTATACTCTCCATCCGGCGGTTCGCGGTACAACGCCCTACCCTGGGAGATTTGATACAAAAAGGGAGCCTCACTGAGGAAATAGGAGAAGTGCTCAAGGCCATTGCCGTGGCCAAGCTAAACGTGATCATCTCCGGGGGCACCGGCGCCGGGAAGACTACCTTGCTAAATATCCTCTCCGGCTTTATTCCATCTGCGGAGCGCATTATTACCATCGAGGACTCCGCTGAGCTCCAATTGCAGCAGGAACATGTATGCCGCCTGGAGACCCGCCCCCCCAACGTGGAAGGTAAAGGAGAGATCACTCAACGGGAATTGGTGCGGAACAGCTTGCGAATGCGACCGGACCGGGTCATTGTGGGAGAGGTCCGGGGCGCAGAGGTCATCGACATGCTCCAGGCTATGAATACCGGGCACGAGGGATCAATGACCACCATTCACGCCAACACTTCCCGGGACGCTCTGTTGCGTCTGGAAACTATGATCTCCCTTTCCGGCATCACCATCCAGGAAAAGGCCATGCGCCAGATGATCAGCTCCTCTTTAAATGTCGTCATCCAGCTGGTGCGCCACAGCGATGGGGTGCGTCGGATGTTGTCACTTTCAGAAATCACCGGGATGGAAAGCGGCGTGATCAGTATGCAGGATGTATTTATCTTCGAGCGTTTTGGGATAGATGAACAAGGGGGGATAATCGGGCGATTTATGGCTACCGGGGTACGGCCCCGGTTTGCCGAGCGCTGCCAGCTTTTCGGGGTACCGATGCCGGAAAGTATCTTCACCCCTCCCAGTACCCAATATAAGTGAGGTAGAAAGGAGATGGGAGACGCCAGATGGATAACCTGAGCCTGCCAAACCTGGATTCCTACTACGCCCTTGGACTATGCGGCGTCTTTGTGGGGATTTATTTGGCCGTTTACGCCGTGAATTATTTTGTAGTGGAGCCATTGATCCGGCGACGCCAGCTAATGCAGCGCCTCCAGAGGGATAGAAGGCAGCAAGAGATGGTGTCTCAGATCTTCAAGGCCGACAATGAATCCCGGCAGAGTCTGGTCTTGACCCTGGTATCAAAAGTGACGGGATGGGGTAAGGTGGAAAACCTGGAGCGCCAACTACTTCAGGCGGACATTTACTTAAGCCCCGCGGTTTTCTTATGCTTGGTGGGAACCCTGGGACTGATCGGTTTCGTCACCGGAATGACATACGGTAGCATTCTGGGCGGTTTGGTGGCCGGCTTGATTCTGGGGCTTCCGCCAATCCTGGTCATGCGCTGGAAGCAGTACCGCAAGGCCAAAAAGTTCGAGAGGCAAATGCCGGACGCCATGGAGCTGTTGGCCAGGTCGCTGCGCGCCGGCCATACCCTGTCAGCCACCTTGGAACTGGTGAGCCAAGAGATTTCTGCGCCCCTGGGGAAGGAAATGCGCATCACCTTTGAAGAGCAGCGGCTGGGACTGAGCATGAACCAGGCCATGCGGCGCATGGGGCACCGGGTGGCCAGCCGGGACCTGCAGTACTTTGTCACCGCGGTCTTGATCCAGACCGAGACCGGCGGCAACCTGGCCGAAATTTTGGAAAACATTGGATTAATCATCCGGGAGCGAATGAAATTAAAGTCCAAGGTCCAGGGCCTCACCGCGGAAGGGCGCTTTTCCGCCCTGATCTTGGCCCTCTTGCCGGTGGGCACCTTCTTTATGTTATTTTTGCTTAATAAGGAATACATCATGATCTTATTGCAGGACCCCTTGGGGTTCAGGTTATTAATGGGCGGGATCACCAGCATCCTGGTGGGGGCCATCGTGATGAAAAAGATGGTCAACATTAAGGTTTAAAGGAGCGTACGATGACCTTCTGGCTCATGGGGGGCGCCATCTTCCTCACTATCGCCCTCCTCACCTATGGTCTTCTCACGTATTTTAGTACTCGGCGGGTAGTAAAAGAGAGAATCAAGGGGGCCACCCCCAGCGCGGCACCTCTGTTCCAGCTGGATCGGCGGGAAAACTCTTTAAAAAGGCAATTTTTGGATTGGGTGTCCTCCTTCGGCAAATGGGGGGTCAGGGACCGGGAAGAAGCTTCCAAGGTCAGGTCTACTTTAATTCAAGCCGGCTTTCGCCATTCCAAGGGCCCGGCCATCTATTTCGGACTCCGGGTCCTGGGCGCTTTTTTCCTGCCCATGGCCTTTCTGATGGCCTGCATTATAAAGGGCAAGGTATCTCAGGTCACCCTGATATTGGCCTTCTCGCTCTCAGGGTGTGGTTTTTATCTTCCTCACTACCTGCTTAAGGTTATTACCCGTCGCCGTCAGGATCGCATCGACAAGGCCCTGCCGGATGTCCTGGACTTGCTCATCGTCTGCATGGAGGCTGGGCTGGCTTTAACTGGCACGATTAGCCGGGTGGCTGACGAGATTCGGGCTATATCTAAGGAACTTTATGGAGAATTGCAGCTTACCAATGCGGAACTGCGCGCCGGCATTCCCCGGGAGACGGCCCTCAAAAATCTGGGAGAGCGTACCGGGGTGCAAAATGTCAAGTCCCTGGCGGCGCTGATGATTCAATCGGATAAACTGGGCGCCAGTATCGTCCAGTCGCTTCGCACCCACGCTTCGTTTCTCCGGGTGCAGCGGGGTTTAAAAGCTGAAGAAATGGCGGCCAAACTGCCGGTGAAGATCCTCTTCCCCATGGTCTTCTTTATCTTCCCGGCCGTGTTTATCGTGGTTTTGGGCCCGGCGGCCATCCAAATCACCAAAAGTTCCTTTTTTGGCCCTTAGAGTGGAAAAATGGTGGAAGCCAACCCTTGTCAGGAAACCGTGAGATCTGTTGATGTCCCCAAGCGTCGCGGCCGATTACCTCGCTCCGGGAGGGCCAAGGGAATTCGCTTGCGCCCCAGTTAGAGGGCGGGAGTTGAATAGGACAACTTATTGACATTGCTGAGATTTATTGTTATATGGCGATTATAACCTGGGAAAGATACCTCAATGGGTTGATAATATGGCCATCAGAGTTCTCCTCGCTGATCAGCAGATAGTTCGCCAGGGGCTGCGCGCCTTACTGGAAAAGGAACCTGACCTGGAAGTGGTGGCCGAAGCGGCGAATGGGCAAACCACCATACGGCTGGTGAAGGAGTTGTTGCCGGAAGTGGTTATTATGGATGTGGCCATGCCCGATCTGCCCGGGGTGGAAGTCACCCGGCAAATTCTGGCCGCAGCTCCCGGGGTCAAAGTGATAGCCTTATCCATGCATTCTGACCGGCGGTTTGTGGTGAATATCCTTAAGGCAGGCGCGTCGGGCTACCTCCTGAAGGATTGCGCCTTTGAAGAGCTGATCCGGGCCATCCGCGAGGTCCTGGCCCAGAAAACCTACATTAGCCCCGGAGTTTCTGACATCGTGACCCAAGACTATCTGGAGGTGCTAAGGGATAGCGAGATGCGGTTCCGGGCGATCTTTGAGGGTGCCACCATCGGTATCGCCTTAGTGGACCGGGATGGGCGCATCGTAGAAAGCAACCTGGCGTTGCAAAACATGCTGGGTTTAAGCTGGGAAGAAATGCGTCAGAAGGTCTTCATGGACTTCGTCCAACCTGATGATGCCGCCCGCTGCGTATCTCTTTTTAAAGATCTGATGGCCGGCCAACGCGAGCCCTTCCAGATGGAAAAACAATATTTGGCCAAGGATGCCCGGCTGGCCTGGGGCCGCCTGACCGTTTCCCCAGTGCGGGGCGTGGGCGTCGAACACCCCTTCGCCATCGGCATGCTGGAGGACATCACCGAGCACAAGCAGGCCGAGGCAGAGATTCGCACCTATCAGGAGCAACTCCGGTCCCTGGCCTCCGAGCTGTCCCTGACCGAGGAGCGGGAAAGGCGGCGCCTGGCCACGGATCTTCATGACCATATCGGCCAAATCCTGGCCCTGGCCCAGATCAAGTTGGGGGCCATGCGGGAACTGGTGTCATCCTCCAGTCTGGCAACCTCTATGGATGAAATCCGGCGGCTGGTTGAACAATCCATCCAATACACCCGGTCGTTGACCTTCGAGCTCAGTCCCCCCATCTTGTACGATCTGGGTTTTGAGGCGGCAGTGGAGTGGCTGGCCGAGCTGATCCAAAATCAGCAGGGAATGCGGATTGAGGTCCAGACGGAAAGGCATCCCCTGCCCATGGATGACGAAATCCGGGTCCTGCTCTTCCAGGCCGTGCGGGAATTGCTGGTCAATGTGGTCAAACATGCCAAGGCGCAAAGAGCCAAGGTCACCATCGGGCGGGAGGGTAACCATATTCGCATCAAAGTTGAGGATGACGGAGTGGGGTTGGGCATCTCCCCGGGAGCACCCTTAAGTAGCGCCCGGGGGTTTGGCCTCTTCAGCATCCGGGAGCGGTTGAAATATCTTGGGGGGCACCTGGAGATGGATTCCGAGCCAGGGCGGGGCACCCAGGTGACCTTGACGGTCCCCTTAAAATATTAGTTGAAATATTCTAACAAAGGGTCTATGGAGGGAGTTATGGGCGTAAGGGTTCTGATTGCCGACGATCATCAGATAGTCCGCCAGGGGCTGCGCACCTTGTTGGAAAAGGAGCATGATATGCAGGTGGTGGCCGAGGGGGATGATGGCCGGGCCACGGTCCGGCTGGTTCGGGAGAAGGTTCCCGATGTGGTCATCATGGATGTGGCCATGCCCGATTTGAATGGCATTGAGGCCACCCGGCAGATCATCTCCGAGTTTCCCAAGATCAAGGTGATCGCTTTGTCCATGTATGCCGACCGGCGCTTTGTGGTGAACATGCTGAAGGCGGGGGCGTCCGGTTACCTCCTGAAAGAATGCGCCTTTGAGGAGTTGGTCCGGGCCATCCGATTGGTGCTGACGCACAAAACCTACCTCAGTCCGGGGGTGACCGACATTGTGGTCAAAGACTATGTGCAAGGCACTCCCCCCAATGAGCCCTCGGTCTTTTCCGTCCTTTCTCCCCGGGAGCGGGAAGTGCTGCAGCTCATGGCGGAAGGCAAGTCCACCAATCAAATTGCCTTCTGCCTCCATGTGAGCATCAAGACCATCGAAACCCACCGGCAGCAGGTCATGCACAAGTTGGACATCCACAGCGTCGCCGAACTTACCAAGTATGCCATCCGGGAGGGATTGACCACGCTGGAAACCTGATCTTCTCCCGATGCGGGCAGCAAATTCCCTGATCTCCTCACGTTAGCCTTTCCCCCTCCTTGATCCGGTCACGGGCATTTCCCTGGACAAAGCAGACGATCTTGGGTAAAATCCGGCCATGAAACGCACCCTGTTGCTCAACCCCCCTTCCTTCCAGGACTTTGATGGGGGGGCTGGCTCCCGCTATCAGGCCACCCGGGAAGTAACCTCCTTCTGGTATCCCACCTGGCTCTGTTATCCCGCCGGGCTCATCCCCGAAAGCAGGGTGGTGGATGCCCCGCCGGAAAACCTGACGGTGGCCCAGGTGGCGAACCTGGCCCCGGACTTTGAGCTGGCGGTCCTCTTCACCACCAGCCCATCTTTCCGGCATGACCTGGAGACCGTGAGGAGCCTCAAAGAGAAAAACCCCCAACTCTTGGTGGGCCTGGTGGGCCCCCAGGTCAGCATCCTGGCCGAAGAATCCCTAACCTTGGGCCCCCAGGTGGATTTCGTGGCCCGCCGGGAATTTGACTACACCATCCTGGAGGTGGCCCAGAGCCGGGCCTGGGAAGAAATCCTGGGGTTGAGTTATCGCCAAAACGGCCGGATCTATCACAATCCCGACCGCCCCTTCATTGAGGATCTGGACGCCCTGCCCATGGTCACGGAAATCTATCATCGGGACCTGACCATGGAACACTACCAGATTCCTTATCTCCATTATCCCTATGTCTCCTTCTATACCGGGCGTGGCTGCCCGGCCCATTGCGTTTATTGCCTCTGGCCCCAAACCTTTACGGGACGGCGCTATCGCATCCGCAGCGTGGCCAACGTGGTGGCGGAGGTGCAGCGGTCCGTGGAGATCTTTCCCCAGGCAGCAGAGATCTTTTTTGATGACGATACCTTCACGGCAAATGGGGAGCGGGCTCGGAAGCTGAGCCGGGAATTTCGCCGCCTTAACTTCACCTGGTCCACCACCGCCCGGGTCAACACTGCCTATGAGACTTTGAAGGCCATGAAAGAAGGGGGTTTACGCCTGTTGGTGGTGGGATTTGAAACCGGCGACCCCCAGGTCTTGAAAAACATTCACAAGGGCGCCACCCTGGATTTGGGGCGCCGCTTCGTCAAGTGGTGCCGGGAACTGGATATTCAGGTGCATGGCGCTTTCATGGTGGGGCTCCCCGGAGAGACCCGGGAAAGCATCGAGGCCTCCATCCGTTTTGCCTGCGAACTGGACCCGGATACCATTCAGGTCTCCCTGGCCACCCCCTATCCCGGCACGGAATTTTATGAGTACTGCCGGGAGAAAGGTTATCTCAAAGACGAAACTCCGGTCCATGGCCAGACCGGCTATCAGCAATGCATGGTGGATTATCCGGGGCTGGCGGCGGCAGATATCTTCCAGGCAGTGCCTCGGTTTTACCGGCGGTTTTATTTCCGGCCCCGTTACATGGCCCGGGCGGCCCGGGTAATGATCCGGGACCCCAGGGAGCGCAGGCGGCTGCTGCGAGAAGGGCGGGAATTCTTGAGCTTCATGTTCCGGCGGCGACAGGGCCCGGAGAGGCGAATCGAGAGCGGCAACAGTTCCCCATGACTCTGAAGGAAATCTTCGGCCTGATTCTTCAGGGTGGACCGGGATTCTGCCAGATTGCCATCACCAATGCCTGCAATGCCCGGTGCCGTTTTTGCAGTTTTCCCCAGGTTCCCAAGGCCCAACGGCTCATGGCCGATCCCCGGCGATTGCTCAAGGGGCTGGAAGCCTTAAGAGAGGCCGGCGTTAAATACCTCTCCATCACCGGGGGTGAGCCTCTTCTCTATCCGGGACTGCAGCCGGTCCTGGCCCGGGCCCAAGAGTTGGAGATCAAGACCATCCTCTGCACCAATGGCTCCTTGCTCACTACTCGCCGCATCCAGGAACTCCGGGACGTGGGCCTCGACACCCTGATCATCTCCATCGATGCCCCCTCCCCCCCGAGCCACGACGAACACCGGGGCCTGCCGGGGCTTACCGCGCATATTCAAAAAATGCTGCCCTTAATGCAGCAGGCCCGCTTCCATCCGGTGGCCTCGGTAACCTTAAGCCGCCTGGTGAATGATTTGGGGGCGATGGTCCGCTTCCTGGAGGGCTTGGGCTTCAAAAGGGTCACCTTCTCTTACCCTGTGACCCGCTTACATTCCCCCTATTTGGGATTTGCCAACCATTATTCGGTGGATTTCACCCCAGAGGAATTGGACCGGTGGTTTGCCCAGATCAAAGAGTTGAAGAATGGCTCGCCCCTGGTCATCCTCAACCCCCGGCTGGCCTTGAGCGACCTGCAACGGCAGCTTAGAGCGCAGCCCGGCCGCTTTCCTTGCCTGGCGGGGTATAAATACTTCTTCGTGGATTGGCACCTTAAGGTCTATCGATGCCATTATCTGGCCGAAACCCTGGGCCCCCTGGAAGAGATTCACCGCTTTGCCCCCATCCGGGACGGTTGCTCCGCCTGCACCATCGATTGCTATCGGGACCCCAGCGTCTATCAATACCTGGCGATCTCCGCGGCGGACACCCTGGCGGCCTGGCGCCAGGGAAAGTGGCTGAAAGGCCTGGGCACCCTGTTTCACCCCTATAATTTCCTGTCCCTGGCCTCCTTGCTGCAGGAAGGTCGCCATTGGCTGCAAGGATAAGGATGGATGATAGAGAAGTTTGGGGGAGGGGGCTAAGGGCTGCAGGCCCTTACCCCCTCCCCCAAACCCCCTCCCCCAATCCCTTGAGGGTTTTGGCTGGGGGAGGCGGGCCTGAAAGCCCCGCCTCCCCCAGCCAACTTAGGCGGGTTGGGAGGGGGGAGTGGGGGGAGGGCAGGGACCTCAGGTCCCTGGCCCTCCCCCCACAAACCAAGCTCGTCCTCTTCACGGCGGATGATTTTGGGCTATCGGATGCTCTGAATGGGGCGGTAGCCCTGGCTCACCGTCAGGGGGTGCTCAGGTGTGCCAGCCTGATGGCCGGCGGCCCCCGGGCCAGGGAGGCTTATGCCCTGGCCCAGGACCTTCCCGGCCTCTGCCTGGGAGTTCATCTCACTCTGATCCAGGGCCGGGCCGTGCTCCCTGTGGCAGCCATCCCCCATTTAGTGGACTCCCAGGGTTTCTTCCGGAATTCCCCGATTAAAGTTGGCTGGCATTACTTTTGGCGTCCCCGGGTGCGGGCCGAGATTCGCCAAGAGCTGGCAGCCCAGATCGAGGCGGTGTTCCAGTCTGGCCTTACTCCCTGGCATTTAAACGGCCATGTCAATCTCCACTTGCATCCCCGAATCTTTCCGGTGGTGGTGGATTTGGCCCGGGAATATGGCATACCCGCGGTACGCCTAGCCCGGGAGGACTGGCGGGTCACCCTGGCCCTGGCCCCGGACCATCCCCTGCCCAAGGTGGCCCAGGGCCTGATCTTTGCCTGGCTCTGCCGCCGGGCCCGAAATCTGGCCCGGGCTGCCGGCCTTATTTATAATGACCATCTCTTCGGCCTGTTAAACGATGGCCGTATGACCGAGGACTTCTTGCTGGGCCTGATACCCCGCCTTAAGCCAGGGATCACGGAAATCTATTCCCACCCGGCCCTCTATGACGATGTCGAACTGCGCCGCTTTGCCCCTGGCTACCAGCGCCAGGAAGAATTGGCGGCCCTGCTGAGCCCACGTCTTAAATCAGCCCTGGCTGCCGCGGGTATTGAAGTGAGCGATTACCGCCAATTGGCCATGCAGATAGGTTTGGGGGAAAGGGTGGAATGAAAAAGGTGGGATAAGCCTGGGCCCCAGGCCCAGGCTTATCCCCCTTAAACCTGCGGGTTGGGAGGGGAGTTTGAGGGGAGGGCAGGGGGCTCAGCCCCCTGGCCCTCCCCTCAATATTTTCTCTTTCATCCCAAGGCGGCGATGGCTGCGCCCCGGAGTTGGGCCCGCATGGCGGTGCTCTCTCGGGTCACTTCGTCCAGGTTGGGGACCTTGGACTGATAGAGGTTGAACCGGTGTCCCTGTAAACCCCGGGCGATGGGCTCAATCACGGCCTCGGGAAGCACCAGGCTCCGGGAATGCTGAGGGCGCCCCCGGGTGGCCAGTTCCAGCACCCCTTCCTTGCCCCAATCCCGAAAGACCACGGCCAGCAGGGCAATGGGCCAGGCGGTGTCCGCCACCACGATCACTTCCGCGGCCTTGACCGCATAAGAGTTGCCGTTAAAGGAGACGCTCAAGCCCCCTCCGGCCCGCACGGCCTCCAAGGCCTCCACATCGGTGATGCTGTCGCCCACATAGATGCTATCAGCCAGACTGATTCCGGTTACCTTCAGGCTATCCGACAGGGCCCGGGCCTTTTCCGCGCCGCCCAAGGGGTTAACCTCCTGGTAGATGAGGCCGAGGCGCATCTGCGGGATCGTCTCTTCAAAAATGTGGTCGAACCTGACGATGGCCTCCTGCACCGGTTGCGGCAGATCCACTAAAGAGGAGGCCCCCGGGGGCAGATCAATCTCCGGAGCCGAGACGATTTCATCTTTCAAGCGGTGCAGGGCGACCTCTTCTTCGGGCGGCAGGGGGTAGCGGTCCAGGTCCAGTTCGGTGCAAAAGATGTGCGCCGGGTCGAAGCCCAGCTTCGAGCCCACCGCCTGGGCAAATTGCCGGTAACTGGTGCTGATTTCAAAAATGGGAAAATTGAGGCTATGCAAAAAGGCGGTAGGCCTCGGCTGCGCCGGGAACGAGCATGATGGTCCTTAAAGAATAATCCAGGATGGCCGCGTTGGTCAGCCCATAGGCTTTAAGGAAGGGAAGGATAAGTTTCAAGGTGTCCCCGACCTTGTAGCCCGGCTTTTTCAGGATGCCCGCCAGGCAATCGTCATAGCGGCTCACCTGCTTAAAGAATTTGTCCCCGTCCGGTTTCAGGAAGTCTCGGCAAAGCTCAAAGGCATTGTCATTCAAGGCCAGTGGCCCTTCACAATCAGTATCTAATTGAATAGCATGCATAAGATCTCCTTGGCGGCTGTTGGTGGGGGGAGGGCAGGAACCTCAGGTCCCCGGTCCTCCCCCACAACACTTCAAGAACGCCTCGACCTCCTCGCTGAGGTCGAGGCCGGTGGGGACCAGTTTGCCTTCTACTTCCACACCCGCGGCGGTGAGGCGGAAGCGTCCTGCCGCCAGATTCTTTAAGGTCAAAAGAATAAGGGGGAACTCCCGGCGCAGTTCCTCGGCCCGGATGCGAGCGAACAAGGGCTCCGCTTCCCCTTCCTGGGCCTTGAGGTCGGCCATGGTTTTGCTCTTAAGTTTGCGGCCCAACTCCTCCCACAGGGGATCAAAGGTAGGCCCCTGCAAGGAAAACCGGAAGTAAGTGACTGGCGGGCCCGCATCCAGCTCCGGGGTGGCCAGGTGCATCATGCCCCCAGCCTCCTTGGTGCCCGCCTCCAGGAGCTGCCACATCACCTCCTGCCAGGTACCCTGGGGACCGCCGGGAACCGCGGGGTGAAGATTGAGCATAAGAAAGGTGCGGCAAAGGAGCGGACTGGTGATCAGCATATAGCCGGCCAGAACTACGACTTGGGCGGGATAATCCTTGAGGAGATCGATCACCTGGGCATCAAAGGCCTCCCGGATGGCTTCCGGGTCCAGCCCTTGCTCCCGGAGCTTCTTTCTTAAAGCCCGGTAGGAGTGGGTAATCAGGGGGACGCCCCGGTCCCGTACTGCCTTAAGGAACCGATCTGAGGCTGCGGTTTCCCCCGGAGCCCGGTCGCAAAAGACATAGACTATCCGGCCCGGGATGAAGCCGCGGGCCATGGCCTCCAGGGCGGTGGTGAAGAGGTCAATGGCCGCCTGGTCCCGCCCGCTGGAAAACCAGCTGAAGCTGAACATGTCTCACCTCAACGGTTCAATCACGGCATGACTCAAAAATCTAAATCTCATCTTTGCTTACCCTCCCCCTCTCACCCGGGGAGAAGGAGTTATTCTCGGATCCCGCATTGGTCAATTATCTCAATTCAGCTAATTGTTGCTGCAAAAATTCCCGGTTGGGATAGCGCTCCCGCCCGGCTCCGGTAAGCTTGTAAGCCGCGGCCCGTCCGGCCAAGCGCACTGCCGCGGCCAGGTTCAGGCCGGAAAGACGGCCCGCCAGATAACCCGCGGCAAACACATCTCCTGCCCCCACGGTGTCGATCACTTCCCCCGGAGGCCTCTCTGCCGGGAAATCCGTATATCCCTCCGGGGTCAGCAATCTCGCACCTTGGGGGCCGCGTTTGACCAGGACGATGGGCGGGGCCCACTGGGGATGGCCTTCCATCTCCCCCTCCAGGTCGGCCCATTCCTTTTCGGTAACCAGGAGGGTTTCTGCCCGGGAGAGCAAGGGGGTCAAGGCCTCCCGGCCCCGCCGGGCGTAAAGTTCTCCCGGGTCCAGGCTGATCCTGGGCCGGCCTTCAAGCCGCCGGACGATTTGCTGCTGCACCAGGAGGGGCCCCTGGCCCACAAAAGAAGTAAGATGCAGAAATTCTGCCAGCGCCAGCGTCTCCCAGGGGATATCCCTTTCCTGCAACTCGTCATTGGTGTTGGGCGCCACCAGGATGGTGCGTTCTTTTTTCTGGTCTTCCGGGTCCTGAAGAATATAAGCCCGGCCGCTTTGTCCCGCCCTTTTCAGATGCTCCAGTCCCACCCCGGTAAGGCCTTGCTTAAGAAAGGCGCCCTCTTCGTCCACCCCCACCCGGCCCACCAGGGAGACGGGAAGTCCCATGCAGGCCAAGGCATAGGAGGTGTTGGCCGCCTGGCCTCCGCCTTCCCGGCCCCTAAAGCGCGCATATCGGCTCAGCAATTGTTGCAGCCGGGGTTCTTCGCCGGAATCCAGGGCCACTTCCCCACCCCACCCTAGTTGCGGCCAGATTTCCTGGAAAAATCTCAGCTCTCCCCGGGCCATCTCATAATACAGGTCCAAGTTGACGGCTCCCAGACAAATCACCCCAGGCGGCATGCGCGCACCCTATCAAGATTTCCCGGGCCGGTCAAGTTCGCCGGGGTTCCCCGGGAGGGGCCCGGGAGGCAGCTTTAAAATTAGCCCTCGCAAACAGGCGCCAGCCTGCCATTTCCCATTCACTGAAAACTGCAAACAGAAAACCCAAAACTGTATCTTTGGCACCCCTGGATTTTTCCATTAGAATTACTAGTTAATTTTATCTTGACCCGGGGGAAGGACGCTCATGCACCCTCTTATTAAGCTAAGGATCATTCGTGATTGCGAACGTCTGGAAGAGCGGGTACGCCGCTGGATGGACGCCCTGTTTGATTTTGATGAGGCCGGCGCTTCCTTTCGGCCGGCGGCAGATTTCTATGAAACCTCCCAGGGCCTGGTGCTCCGTATGGAGGTGGCCGGGCTGGACAAAGAAGATCTGTCCTTGGCCCTGGCAGGGCAGGAGCTGGTCATCCGGGGGCGGCGGCGGCCACCTCAAGGAATCTCCCGGTTTTTTCATCTGGAGATCGGCTTCGGCACCTTTGAGCGGAGTTTTCTCCTTCCCTTCCCCGTTGATCCCCAGGGAGTGCAGGCCCATTATCAGGACGGCATTCTGGAGATTATTATGCCCCGGCTGATCCCCCAAAGTCGGCACATCCCCATAAAAGACTTATCAAATCTAGAATAGGAATTAGGCGGAATTTTTCATGAATGTAAATGATGATCCCAACGGCACCGCATCGGTGGCAGAAATAGCTGAACAGCCCGGCCCCCAGGTCTTGCCCATATTGCCGGTTTCAGAATTGGTCCTGTTTCCCCGGATTATCCAGCCCCTGGCCCTGTGGGAAGAATCGGCCCAAAAGTTGGTGAATGAGGCTCTCCTCCAGGATAAAACCATTGGGGTTCTGGCCAGCCGGGAGGAAAAGCCCAGTGGCTTCGGGGCCGAAAACCTCTACCAGGTGGGCACCGCGGCCATTATCCTGAAGATGCGCAGACCCGAAGACGGTTCCTTGCGCCTCCTCATCCAGGGCCTGTATCGCTTCCGGGTGGAGGACTGGGTAGGCCTGGACCCCTACCTGGCGGCCCGGATTACTCCCATTGCCGATGAATACGAGGCCGACCTGGAGATAGAGGCCATGGTCTCCAGCGTCAAGGGCTTATTTTTAAAGATGCTAGAGCTTTCGCCTTATTTGCCCGTGGAACTGGGGGCCCTGGTAAAGGATTTAATGGACCCAGGGGTCCTGGCGGACGTCACCGGGGGGAGCCTCAACATCTCCAAGGCAGAAAAGCAGGAACTCCTGGAGACCATTTCCGTGAAAGACCGGCTGCGGCATGTCCTGAGCCTGATCAACCGGGAGTTGGAGATCCTGGAGTTGGGCAAAAAGATCCAGGCCCAGGTAAAAGGGGAGATGGACAAGGCCCAGAAGGATTTTTTTCTGCGGGAGCATATCAAGGCCCTGCAAAAGGAGTTGGGAGAGACGGACGAACGCACCCGGGATGTGGATGAACTGCAACTGCGTCTGGAGGAGGCCGGGCTGCCGCCCCACGCCCTGAAGGAGGCGGAAAGGGAACTGGCCCGCCTCCGGCGCACCCCGTCCCACTCCCCGGAACACCAAGTGATCCGTAATTACCTGGAATGGATGATCGAACTCCCCTGGAGTACCTCCACGGAAGACAACCTGGATCTGGCCCAGGCCCGGCAGATCCTGGATGAAGACCATTACAACCTGGAAAAGGTGAAAAAACGCATCCTGGAATATCTGGCGGTGCGCAAGCTAAAGCCTGATACCAAGGGGCCCATCCTTTGCTTTGTGGGGCCGCCGGGAACCGGCAAAACCTCTTTGGGACGCTCCATCGCCCGGGCCCTGGGCCGCAAGTTTGTCCGCCTCTCCCTGGGAGGGGTGCGGGACGAGGCGGAAATCCGGGGCCACCGGCGCACCTACGTGGGCGCCCTGCCCGGCCGCATCATCCAGAGCATCCGTCGCGCCGGCTCCCATAACCCGGTCTTCATCCTGGATGAGGTGGACAAGATCGGCGCCGACTTCCGGGGTGATCCCTCCTCGGCGCTGCTGGAAGTGCTGGACCCGGAGCAGAATTTCTCCTTCTCCGACCACTACCTGGACGTGGGCTTCGACCTTTCCAAGGTGATGTTCATTACCACCGCCAACCTGCTGGACCCCATTCCCCCGGCCCTGCGGGACCGCATGGAAGTCCTGGAATTGCCGGGCTACACCGAAGAAGAGAAACTGGAGATCGCCTACTCCCACCTCTTGCCCCGGCAAAGGGAGGCCCACGGCTTAACTCCGGACCAGATCGAGATACCCCGGGAAACCATGCGCCTCCTTATCGCCACCTACACCCGGGAGGCGGGTCTACGCAACCTGGAGAGGGAGATCGCGGCCCTCTGTCGCGGTGTGGCCCGGGAGGTGGCGGAAGGCGACAGCCACCAGGGGGTGATCACCCCGGAAGATCTGCAGCAATACCTGGGGCCGCGGCGCTTCTTCCGGGAGGCGGCTCTGGAGCGCCCCATGCCCGGGGTGGCCACCGGCCTGGCCTGGACCGCCACCGGCGGCGATATCCTCTTCATCGAGGCCTTGCGCATGCCGGGTAACGGCGACCTCAAGCTCACCGGCCAACTGGGGGAGGTGATGAAAGAGTCGGCCAACGCCGCCCTGAGTTACATCCGGGCCCGGGCGCCATTTCTGGGCATAGAGGAAGACTTTCTGGAAAAATCCGACCTCCATATCCACGTGCCCGCGGGCGCCATCCCCAAGGACGGCCCCTCTGCGGGCCTGGCCATGCTCATTGCCCTGGTCTCGCTGCTTTCCGGCCGGCCGGTGAAGAAAGGCCTGGCTACCACCGGCGAGATCACCCTGCGGGGCGACGTCCTGCCCGTGGGGGGTATTAAAAACAAGGTCCTGGCCGCCCACCGGGCCGGTATTCAAGAGATCATCCTGCCGGGCCAAAACCAGGTGGACCTGGAAGAGATTCCTCCCTCGGTCAGGCAAGAGCTGGTCTTCCATCCGGTGGAACGCCTGGATCAGGCCCTGGAAATCGCCTTCCCTCATGGGGGAGAGGGATAGGAATGCTGTGGGGAGGGGGCCAGGGCCCTGAGGCCGAATGGGCCTTCGGCCCATTTTTATGATACTGGTCATTTGCTAGCGCAAATGACCTGCCCCCCTCCCCCAACCCGCATATGATGGCGGGGTGCTTGGTGAAGGCCGGGCTCGGCCTTCACCAAGCACCCCGAGAAACGACTAATTTTAGAGCAGAGGGAAGATATTTAAACCGATTAAGTTCCATGATATTATCCTGCCATCTAACCTTTCCCCTTAAAAGTTTCTTCCAGTCGGAGGTGTCGTAATGGCCGTCTTTACCTGCGAAAAATGTGGCAGCAAGGTGGATACCCGCTGCAAACCGAAAAAATGTCCCTCTTGCAGTGAAACCGGCACCATGTGCAAGGAGGCCCCTTCCCCCAAAAAGGGCGGCAAGTAAGGGGTTCGAGAGGGGCCAAACTCTTTTCTCCAGAGGTCCGTTACTTCAAACTGATTTATGATCTATGGAATCGGAGTAGACCTGGTCCGGGTGGATCGCATTGCTGCCCTGCTGCAGCGGTATGGGGATAGATTTCTCCAGCGCATCTTTACCCCTCAAGAAATAGCCTATTGCCAGGGCCGGGCCTGGGCGGTGTCCGGCTTCGCCTTGCGCTTTGCGGCCAAAGAGGCCTTTTCCAAGGCCCTGGGAGTGGGCCTGCGCCGCCGGGGCATCCGCTGGCGGGAAGTGGAAGTCGTCCCCAACCCCATGGGTAAACCGGAACTCCACGTCACCGGCCGGGCCGGCCAACTCTGCCAGGAGGCGGGCATAAAAAACTCCCACGTTACCCTTACCGACGAAGACAACCACGCCATCGCAGTGGTGATATTGGAGAAGTGAGGATGTTGGGGGAGGGGGCTAAGGGCCGCAGGCCCACTTACAATCCTCCCCCAAACCCCCACCCCCAATCCCTTGAGTTTAATTTCAGGCCGGAGAAGGTGGGGCCTAAGCCCCACCTTCTCCGGCCAACTTAAGCGGGTTGGGTGGGGGGCTTGGGGGGAGGGCAGGGACCTCAGGTCCCTGGCCCTCCCCCCAGAACACCGGCACCGAGGTCTGTCATGCGCGTCTTAGTTACTGGGGCCAGTGGGTTTGTGGGCAATTGGGTGGTCTCCGAGTTGTTAGGCCGGGGGCATGAGGTGCGCTGTTTGGTGCGCCGGGGCTCGGAGCGGAAGCTCAAGGCCGCGGAGCGGGTGGAGTTGGCTTTTGGGGAGGTAATGGATCGGGCCGCAGTAGGGGAGGCAGCCCAGGGCTGTGAGGCGGTGATTCATCTGGTGGGGATCATCCGGGAGTTCCCTGGCCGGGGGATCACTTTTGAGCGGGTGCATTATGAGGCAACGGTCAAGGTGGTGGACGCGGCCCAGGCCGCGGGGGCCCGCCGCTTCCTGCAGATGAGCGCCCTGGGAGCCCGCCCGGAGGCCGACCCCTACCATACCACCAAATTCCGGGCGGAAGAGTACGTTAAGGCCTCGGGTCTGACTTATACCATCTTTCGGCCTTCGGTGATTTACGGGCCGGAGGATAAGTCCATCAATCTCTTTGCCAGGCAGATTAAGTCTTTCCGTATCGTCCCCATCATCGGCGACGGGCGTTACCAGATGCAGCCGGTGCCGGTGTGGACCGTGGCCCAGGCCTTTGCCCTGGCCCTGGAGCTGCCCCAGACGGAGAACCGCATCTTTGAGGTGGGCGGCCCGGAGCCCTTGACCTTCAATGCCCTCATTGATACCCTGGCGGAGGTTCTGGGGCGCCGGGTCATCAAGATGCATCTGATGGTGTGGAACCTCCGCCTCCTGGCCTCTCTATTCGGCCGCTTTGTCTGGTTTCCACTGACCCCCGGCCAGATCCGAATGTTGCTGGAGGGCAGCACCTGCGACCCCAGGCCCTTTTACCAGGACTTCGGCCTGACGCCCATTTCTTTTAAAGAGGGCCTGGCCCGCTATATAATTTAAGTTTATGACTACCTGCCGGATTCATAAGAAATATCCCTGGAGTAAATGCGAGGCATCCCCTTTTGCAGACGAACCCGAAGGGTATTGTATCCTTGTATCTTACTTTGTTCAGGATGAGAGAAAGAACCGGTTTTGAAACATCTTGTCGTAAAGATCCCAATTGTGAATATGAGGATGAGTGAAAAATAGAATCCGGTTAAGAAATATCTTGTCGTAAAAGGGGGCGCTTTATCTACGCTTCTGGGATACTATCATCTTTTTTCTGGAGAAGGGGACTTTTCAGTGGCCCACTTGGCTGGAACCGGGCAGTAATTGGGGCAGATTGGTAAGCAATCTTAGCCTTATAATCATTCCCGGTCAGACGGCCCTGTTTCTCCTGGCTCTGCGCAACCGCTTGGGCCGGCGCCGGTGAAGTCTTGGACCAGATATCAGTCGCATGTTTCTAATTTCCGCGCCTGCCTGCAGGCTGGATCCTTGCGAAAGTCCCCTTTGACATTGAGAAGTATCAGAAGAGGAGAAATCCCAAGTGGCACAGGCTTCCAGCCTGTGACCAAATTTCTTGGTATATGCAATGGTTATTCACAGGTCAGAGGCCTGTGACAATAACTTTTTGCTTTTGGGGGAGTCGTAAGGTCAAATTGTGGCCCCGGGGTGAATTTTTCAGAGGTTCACGGCACTGGTATATATTGTGGAAATTATGGTATAGTGTATAAATAGAGGCGGAAGCCTTTCCGCGCCGCCCGGGCCCACCGGCTGCAGCAATAACAAGATAAGAATTGATTACTCGTCAGGGGCGTTGCTCCTGACCTCCCAATATCCACGACAGTTCATCCAGGGGTGGACGCCGTATGGTGGAGTTGGATTCCCGTAAACCCGAAGAGAGGCTGATCATTTACGGCAGCCTGGCGCCCGGGGGCAGCAACAACTTCATGTTCAAGGGCGTGGAAGGAAACTGGCACAAGTGCGTAATCTGCGGGCACATGGGCCGCTGGCGGGGCTTCAAATCCTTCAAATTCGACCCTGACGGCCAGGAATATGAGGCCTGGATGTTTGAGTCCCCGGTGCTGCCCCAGTTGTACCCCGATCTGGATGATTTCGAAGGGGAAGAATACCGGCGGGTCTTGATTCCCGCCCGGGTGGGAGACCAGTGGGTCATCGCCCATATCTACGAAGGCAAATATTGTGATTAATCACAGGCATGGCTAAACTATGGTCCACCCCTTCCCCAGTCCGCCGCCCGCCCGGGGCAGAAAATTCTAAGAGAGTTTTTCACCTGGCGCTTCCTGGTTCTCCCTCCCTTTGGTCCTTTCATCTATTTCTCTTTTTGGTCCTGCTCCTGATGGTTGGCTGGAGTACGGCCCAGGCCGAGGAGTTTGAGGCGGCGCGTCCCGGGCGCATCTTCCAGTTTCCCCGGGACCACGGCGCCCATCCCAGTTTTAAGACGGAATGGTGGTATTATGTGGGCCACCTGAAAACTGCGGAGGGGGAATCCCTCGGCTATCAGCTCACTTTCTTCCGAGCGGCAGTCAGGAAGCCCGACCCCCAGGCCCGCTCGGCCTGGTCTTTAAATACCGTCTACTTCGCCCACCTGGCCCTCTCGGAGGCCACCCGGCGCACCTTTACCTTTCGGGAAAAGGCCGGCCGGGGAGCCCTGGGCCTGGACGGGGCCGAAGCGGGAAACCTCAAGGTCTGGGTGGATTCCTGGCAGGCGGAACTCCAAGGCGAGGCGCACCATCTGACCGCTCAGGATGAGGGCCTGGGGTTAAATCTGGCCCTTAAGCCTCTGAAGCCGCCGGTGCTTCACGGTGACGGGGGTTTCAGCCGCAAGGCGGCCAAATCTGAGGCCGCGAGTTATTACTACTCTTTAACCCGTCTGGACACCAAGGGACAGATAACTATAGGAAGTCGCACTCTAGAGGTGAGCGGGAGTTCCTGGATGGACCATGAATTTTTCACCGGTTCCCTGGCCCCGGGGCAGGTGGGGTGGGACTGGTTTGCGCTGCAACTGACGGACGGCTCGGAAGTGATGCTTTATCTGCTGCGCCACCAGGACGGCAACCTGGATCCGGCCTCTTCCGGCACCCTCATCGACCCTAAGGGGCAGGCCCGCCACCTGAAACTGGCGGAGTTCCAAATTAAACCCACCTCCACCTGGAAGTCGCCCCATACCCAGGCCACCTACCCGGGGGGCTGGGAGATCACCATCCCCGGCGCCGGGTACCGCCTCACCCTCACCCCCACGATGGCCGACCAGGAGATCCGGGCCAGCGTCCCGGCCCGGGTAACCTACTGGGAAGGCCAGGTCAACATCCAGGGCCACAAGAACCAACAACCCATCGCCGGCCAGGGCTACACCGAACTTACCGGCTACGCCGGGACCATGGGAGGGCGGTTTTAGGCGAGGAAATGTGGGGGGAGGGCCAGGGACCTGGGGTCCCTGCCCTCCCCCCCACCCAACCCGCAAAAGTCAACCGGGGAAGCCGGGGCCTTTAGCCCCGACTTCCCCGGTAAAAAAAACAAGGGGTTGGGGGAGAGGTTTGGGGAGGGAGCAGGGGTCTGCGACCCCTGGCCCCCTCCCCAATAACTCTTAACCTATATATCAGCGCGTCAGCCAGCGGCCGTTGCGGACGGTGAGAAAGGCGTAAGGCTGGACCCAGTTGAGGAAAAAGAAGGCAAAGTAGGAGTAAAGGATGCCGTAGATGAACTCCAGGTCGCGTTCCTGGTGGATGTAGTAGTACATCCAAATCAGGGTAAAGACGCCCATGCCGGCGAAGAATTTCACCATGACCAGGGGGTAGACGAAGAAGGAGGTCAGCAGCAGTCCCAGGAAAAGGTAGGTCAAGGGGAATTCTATCTGGGTGATGAAGAAGTCAATAATGGGCAGCAGCCAGTGCCTTTTACGGTAATTGGTAAAAATGAACTGAAGCTGGACCCAGGTTTCCCGGAAATTGGCGCGATCCCAGCGCAGATACATGCGGCACAGGCCGCGGTAGGTTTCCGGGACCATGGTATGGACTACGGCGGTACGCTGGTAAGCGATATGGTAGCCCTGGCGCATCACGAAGTTGGTCAAGGCTCGGTCTTCGCCGATGGTGGCGGGCAAGCCCAGGAAAGTTTGCTGGCGCCATTTATCCAGGATAGGCAGCAGGGATTCCCGGCGGTAGCCGGACAGGGCTCCAGGGGTACAGGTCACGGCGCCGTACATGGATTGGGAGGCGCGCAGGAAGTCAAAAGCCAGGACAAAGCGCACCGCCAGCATCCGAGCCAGGAGGCTCCGGGCCCGGTTGTAAACCTTGACGTTGCCGGCCACCGCGCCCACCTGCGGGTCTTGCAGCATGGGAGCGATGATTTGCTTGATGGTATCCGGAGCGATAATGCTGTCCGAGTCAATGGTGATGAAAAATTCCCCCTGGCCCTGGGTGAATCCGGCGTAGAGGCCTTCTTTTTTGCCGCGATTCCGGGGGAAGCGAATGGCCTTGACCAGGTGGGGGAAACGTTTTTGGGCCCGGTCCATATAAAACCAGGTATCGTCCTTGGAGCCGTCGTCGATGCAGATTATCTCCAGACGATCAGCGGGGTAATCGGAGGCGGCCACGGCGTAAATGGCCTTTTCCACCATGGCCCCTTCGTTGTAGGCCGGGATGATCACCGTCACCCGGGGAAGTGGACCGTTGGGTAGGGGATGGGGTTTGTAGCGCCACCAGAGTATGGTGCGCACCACCTGGAAGGCCAGGAGCGCCAAAGTGAAGCCCGCGCCCAGGGCCATGATGGGAGAGGCGTAACTCTGGCTACTCATGAGCTTAAGGTAGCCATTGAACGAACCATATTTATAGGAGGCCGCAAAGCAGGCCAATAAAATCGCGGGCACCAGGATCTTCAAAATCAGATCTAGGATCTGGATCCGCTGTTCCTCTTTGGAGCGCCATTTACCTTGAGTCAAGGGGATGGCGGAGGCAGTGCTGGGCATGGGGATATGATTCCTCTCAGGTGCCAAATAGAATCAGCATTCCAAAGATGCAAAGGACTTGCCAAAAGAAAAGAATTTTCGTGCATATAACTTATTGAAATACTTGAAATTATAATTTAGATAAAAAATCGTTGAAGGTCTGCTGGCTCAAAATTTCTCTACTTGAGAGAATGGCCGGGAGGCAGGTTAATTTTTTATCAATTTGATAAAAAGGTTGGGTGAGGGAAGGAGGGAAGTCCGGGACCTGAGTCGGCAAAGAATCAAAATCATGCCAGCCGTCCCGGTGCAGGGGTAAAATAATTTTACTTTAATGATATCGCAGACCAGAGTTCACTTCTTATGAATCTTGTGATAAAAAGTGATGCGACCGGTAAGGTATTGAGGCGGATTTGAGATAACTGAGGTCCTCCCACATAGGAATCGCAGCATGGAACCAAAGCAGGCACCTTTATCCGGAGAAGGGGCGGCGGGGCTTAAACTGGAGCAGGTGGGGCAGGAAGTGAGCGCCCCTGCCGGGACCCGCATTGTCAGCCAGGGCGAGGCCCCCGATTATTTTTATGTCATCCGCTCCGGGCGGGTGCGGGTCTTCCGAGAAACCGAGGACCGCATTCGCACCGAACTCACAGACTTAGGCCCCGGAGAATATTTCGGAGAGCTGGCCCTGGTCACCGGCCAACCCCGCACCGCGTCGGTGGAGGCGGTGGAAGATTCCCAACTGCTCAAGATTTCCAAGGAAGAATTTGACCAGGTATTGGATAGTAATCCCCAATTGGCCCGCTACATTATCAATCAGCTATCCAACTGGCTTGTCTCTGGAGATCAGCGCCTGGAAAGCGAGGTCGTGCATCAGGTCAAGCTGCGCCAGATCTCCTGGTTCGATTATCTATTGCTGGGCGGGCTGAGCATCGTCCTGGCTCTGGGGTTCAATTTTTCCAACCCCAATAAGATTCCCCTGGTGCAGGGTTGGGGGGAGGAGGACACCATCCCCCGGATCAATCCGGGCAAGGCCCTGGAGGCTTATAAGAAGCAAGAGGCCATTTTTGTAGATGCCCGGCCCACTAGTTTCTACAATCAGAAGCGCATTAAAGGGAGCAAGAACATACCCATGCCCCTTTTTGATTTCCTTTATATGATGCAACTGAGCCAGGTGGACAAAGACAAGCCTCTCATCGTCTATGGCCATAATATCAGTCGCCACTACGATGTGGACGTGGCTCGCAAGTTGGTGCTCCGGGGCCACCAAAAGGTGATGGTCCTGGGGGGCGGGTCGGACGACTGGAAGAATAACCATTTTCCTTTGGAGCCGGTAAAATGATGGATTGGACAATGGTAAATAAAATCCTTTGGCATTATCCGTGGGTCGTCATCAGCGTTTTGGTGCTTCTCATAGTTTTCTTTTTCTTCCTCTCCGGAAGGACCAGATTGCTGGAAGGCTTTTGGGCCAATCCCTATGTGGCGGTGGCCTTACGGTGGTTTCTGGGGATATCTTTCATCATGGCGTCCATGAGCAAGATCCCCCATCCCGCGGAGTTTGCCGAAAACGTGGCGGGTTTTATGATGGTCCCCTTCTGGGGGATCAACCTCATGGGGATAATCATGCCCTGGGCGGAGCTGGTCATCGGGCTGTTTCTGATTCTGGGGATTCGCACCCGGGCCGCGGCCACGATCATTGGGCTGATGTTGGTGATGTTCATCGTGGGCCTGGCCCTTAACCTCATTAAAGGCACTCCCATCAACTGCGGCTGTTTCGAAAGCGTGGGGGAGCCCATCAGTTGGGACCTGGTGGTGCGGGACGTCTTGATGCTCATCATGGTCTTCCAGATCTTTTTGTCCGACCGTCTCTTTGTGTTTGACCGGGGCGGGTTCATCTGGCGGGAAAGGAAAATATGAAACGGAAACTGCTTTGGGCAGCAGGCCTGACATTGTTTCTGGCTGCTTTAGGCCTCTGGGGGTGTAGCAACCGGGAGCCATATGCCGGTAAATATCGATCCCTGGGACAGACTCCGGAGATTAACCTGGAACTCAAGGCCAATGGCGAAGGCGTCTGGGAGGCCGGCGGCCAGCGAGTCACCTTCCGTTGGGAAGTGAAGAAGGATAAAATCTGGATCCACGCCAAGGGCGGCGGGGTCCTCATCGGCACCCCCGCGGGGGATCTGCTGGCCCTGGATATGACGGGGGACATCCATCCGGGCTGTCCGCCCCAGTCATGTGTCAGTTTCAAACGTTTGCCGGAAGGAGGATAAGGGAATTACGACTCAACGGAGCCCTAGGGGTCAAAATCCGGGTTATAGGGTTTTTGGGTTTTGTTTTTTTGGCCCTGGGAGGCCTTTGGGGACCCCAGGCCGGATGGGGGGCTGAAAGCCCGGAAGTGCGCCGCCTGGGGTTGAGTAAGGTGGGGGAGACCACCCTCCTCACGGTGGTGCTGGATCGGGCCACGGAACCCCGGATCACCCCCCGAACCGCGTCAGGAAAATCTCAACTGCTAGTGGATTTTCCCCAGGCCCGGGCCGGCCGTTTGCCGACCCGCCTGGAAGGGGATGATTTCCTGGTGGAACAGGTGCGCACCGAGGTTCCCGCTTCTGGCCTCGGAGTCCGCATCATCCTGGAGATGTTTCCCGACCAGCCTTATAACTTCTGGAAAAAGAGCCAAAAGGGGATAGGAGGGCAAACTCTTTGCCTGGTGGGGCTGAAGCGCGACACCACTGCCCCCCGGGCTGAGCGGCTGCCACCGCCCCAGTCGCCGGTGACGGCAGAGATTCTGAAGCAGCCGGAATCCGCACCTCTCGAGCCTGGCCCCGAAGATTATGGTTATAAAGAAACCAGGGGCACCGCCTCGCCGGGAAGTTTTGCCGAATTGCGCAGCCTGATTCCCCAGGCCACACCTTTGCTGCAGGGCCTGGAAAAAGACGGCTGGGTCGTCTCCGAGTTTCATAATTATGACCGCCCCGGCCAGCGCCTCAGCCGGGACTTCACCCTCACTAACCGGCAATATCCCGAACTGGTGGTGAAAATAGCCTATCTGCCGGCCAACACCCCCAACACCCCCAACATCAGCATCATCGGCCTGTCCATGGAAAACCTGGGGGGGGAGGCGGCAGCCAAATACAAGGGGCTGCGTCAGTGGAATTTTGCCAAGATCAAGCAGCACTACGAAGATATCGGCGATTTCTTCGATGACGCCCTGAAACCGCTCCGGGTGAAATTGCGGGAGGAGACCAAGGCCCTGGCCCTGCGCCAGGCCGCGGTGTTCCAGAACTTCTTGGAGCGCGCCTGTCCCCAAAACCCCCAGGTGGCGGAACGGGTCCTGAACCATATCAAAGAAAAGGTGAATCAACGCTTCGAAGGGGTGCAGTACACCATTTCAGAAAATCCCCTGGTCATCCTGAACCTGGTGGATTTCCTTTATGTGCGGGTCTATTTCATCGGAGGCGCCTGAGGAGGTGGGCAATGGCTAAAGAAATCACCATTTTTGGGAAGCTTACCTGACCCTTCACCGTTAAGGCCCGGGAGGCCAAAGGGGAGGAAGGGTACCAGGTCGTTTATAAGGATGTGCTGGAAGACACCCAGGCCATGGAAGAAATGCTGCGGCTGACCCAAGGGGCCCGGCAGGTGCCGGTGCTGGTGGAAGCCGGGCAGGTAACCATCGGCTTCGGGGGCTCCTGAAAGGTTTAGAGAACCCGCAGGCTGCGGGTTTTAAGAAACAGGCAATCTCGGGGCCGGGCTCTGCCCCAACCCCGGGGGATTTGATTATTGGAGGGTAGCCAGGGTTAGGGGGCTACCCTCCTCTATTTTGGCAGTTAGGGTTATTCGCAGGTTAGCTCAAGATGGGCCCTGAATTCCACCTTGGAGCCTCCGGCATGTCCCATAAAAAGTTGAGAACGGTCCAGGCGGTTTGGGTGCCGCGGGGGCTGAACCAAGGGGCGGGACCAGCTCCAAACAATTAAATACCAAATGATTTCAATCAATTATAAATAATTTCTTTATGTTTTGGGGAGAAATTTTCGATGTAATTGGCAACTACTGAAGCTTGGCGACAGGGTGGAAAGGGAAGGAAATTAATTATAAATACGATAACTATTAGATATTTTTACTAAAATTGGTAATACCTTCATAGGTCTTTGATAAGGCCCAAAGGCTGGCAATCTTTACCCACTTAGGCTAAAAAATATGGATATTCGAATAATGAACCCCCACAAACAATGGAAAACCAGGTGAATTGATTTAATGGTTGCCCCGGAGGTTAAGAATGTGATATTTTTAACAATATAAGTACAATAATATCAATAACATAACTTAATACCGGGAATTTTTTTCTTGACAGCCTATTTCCCTTGGGATATAGGTAGGCATCAATCAAAAAAGCCCGATTGGGTGTGCGGAAGATAGTGCACTTCACCCAGGATTGATGGGGACAGGAACCTGAGTCCGATCGGCCGTTAACCTAAAGGAGGTGGTTACCCCTCCTTGGGGAGTGCGACCCAAGGCCAAAGGCGTAAGAAGACTATCGAAGCAATCCCAGGGCCACGGCCCTAGATTTTCACCTGGCGGTTCCTTTCTCAACTATTCCCCAACCAGCCATCATGCGCCTGAACCATCTGTAAAGCGAGGGAACCATGAGAAAGATGGCAATATTTTGTGCGATAGGAATAGGGGTAGGTGTCATGGGCCTGGCTCGACCTACCATGAGCGTCACCATGACCATCGTTACCGTAACCGCCTATCATCCGGGGGTCTATGACCCCAACCATTGTCTGCGTGGGATTACCGCTTCAGGCCAAAAAGTGCAGGAAGGAATGGTGGCCGTCAGCCGGGATGTGGAAAGAACTCTGAATCTGGATTTCGGTGACCGGTTGCTATTACATGGTTTGGGAGTTTTTGAGTTTCAAGACCGCATGGCCAGTCATGCCCGGAAAAAAGTCGACATCTTCATGGACTGCAAGAAAAAGGCTCGCCGCTTCGGGGTGCGGCGCTATATAGTCCTGGTGAAGCTCGCCTAACTATCCGCCGGTTACTTGAGGCGTTCGATGTAGCTGCCCGTACGGGTGTCCACCTTCACCCGATCTCCCTCGTTGATAAATAACGGCACCTGAATTACCGCGCCACTCTCCAGGGTAGCAGGCTTGGTCCCTCCGGTGGCGGTATCCCCCCGCACGCCGGGTTCGGTCTGGGCCACCGTCAGTTCTACAAAGGTGGGGATCTCCACGGCCAATGGTTGTCGATTAAAAAATAGGACCTTGACATTCAGGTTCTCGGTGAGATAGAGGCGGGCTTCACCTACCTGTTCCGCAGAGAGCATAATCTGCTCGAAGGTCTCATTGTCCATCATGCAGAAGCGGTCCCCCTCATGGTAAAGATATTGCATCTCCCGTTCCATGAGGTCTGGCCTTTTTACCCGCTCCCCGGAGCGAAAAGTCTGATCCAGCACCCGGCCGGTGAGCAGGTTCTTTAGCTTGGTGCGCACAAAGGCACCCCCCTTGCCGGGTTTAACATGTTGAAAGTCCACGATCACGTAAGGCACGCCAGCCAACTCGATTTTCAGGCCCTTCTTAAAATCAGCAGTGGCATACATAATTCAAACTTAACCCTTCCTAAAAGAGAATATTAGACCTGACGCCGCCGTAGTTCCAGGTTATCTGGGAGAAGAGGCTGCCCCGGGCTTATGGCCTGCATCCGAACGCCCGGGATCAGCTGGCTCCGCCTTGGGAGGGCCCCCATTTTTAGGTGCGCCTTCCAGGGTAGCCCGGACCTCGCTTTTCAGCCCAGATTTGGTTCGGGGCCCGGGTTTGGCCGGTTTCGAGGCCAGCGGTTCAGCCTTGGGGGAAGAGGGTGGGAGGGGCGCTTTGGCTCCCGATTCCGGGGGCAACTGGAAGATTATTTCATTTTTCTTGACGAAATTTAGCTCTCGCCGAATGAGATCCTGGATCATTTCCGGATCGTGTTGCAGCCGATCAATGGTGCGGGCCAGCCGATCATTCTCTGCCGCCAGCCGGGCAATCTCTTGTTCCAGCTGCTGCTTCTCCGTGCGGAAACGGTAGATCTGGTATAGACCCCGGTGGCTAAAGATCACGAGGACCAAGACCACGCCCAGCGCCAGGGTTATTCCCCAGAGGAGTCTGTGGTTGCCCCTGCCGTTTTTTAGCTTTTGGCTTTGGTCCGGTGCGGTTGGCGAAGTCATGTTCTCCCCCACCCCAAGACTTCTGGCCTGATATTGCCTGAAAATGCCAGCGGATGCAAACAAAATTTCCGAAATGGGAGCTGTTTAAGCCCGACGGGTGTCACTTCAGGCTTTTCTAGGCCATTAGTTTCGACTAATAAAAAAGTATAAATGATTTTCTCGCGGCCCGGCCCGCGCCCAGCCGCACCGGGGGCGGCTCCGCGCTATTGACAAGGAGGGGTTAAAAATAATAGATTTTAGCAAATTTATCCGGAGGAAGGCATGGCCTCCTTTGCGCCCCTGGCTGCCACGGGGATCGGCTCGGTCCCCTTTACTGACCCGCAGGAAGCGGTGAAATTGATTGTGGAGAGTCTGCCCGAGATACCTTTCTGGCCGCAGATGGTCCGCTTGGGCTATCGGGAGGAGATGGTGCCCCAGGCGGTTCGAGGGCTCCCGGGTTTAAAAATCGATGAGGCCGCCCGGGTGGTGCTGGTGGACCCGGACGTGCCCCGGGATGAGGCCCTGGCCCAGTTTTATGAGGCGATCTTTGCCGGAGAAATGGAGCCTTTCGCCTTTGAGCCAAAGGAGGCCAGCGGATTTTTCGCCCTCTGTGGCGCAGTAGTCTCCCAGGGTGACCGGTGCCAGGCCCTGAAAGGCCAGTTGGCCGGTCCAGTGACCTTCGCCGGCATCGTCAAGGACCCGGACGGCAAGCCTATCCTTTATGATCGGGAACTGACCCAGGCGGCCTCCCAGGGACTGGCTTACAAGGCCGCCTGGCAAGCCGAGAAATTCCGAGAATTGGGTAAAGAAGCGGTGATTTTCTTTGACGAGCCTTATCTCACCGGTTTTGGCTCCGCCTATCTGCCCCTTTCCCGGGATGAGGTGACCGAAATTCTCACCGACACTCTGAATGCCACCCGCCAGGCCGGGGCAGTTAGCCTGGGGGTGCATTGCTGCGGCAATACCGACTGGTCATTGCTGCTGGAAGCGCCCATCGATATCCTCAGCTTTGATTCCTATGGGTATTTCGACAGTCTCCTGCTCTATGGGAAGGCTTTGGAAAAGTTTTTTGCCCGGGGTGGCTGGCTGGCCTGGGGCCTGGTGCCCACCGGCGATGAATTCCAAGACGTGACCACCGAGGACTTGTGGCAACGCTTCCAGGACCAGGTGGGGCAGTTGGCGGCTCAAGTGGGGGGCATAAAGGAGGTACTATCCCGGGCGCTCCTGACCCCCGCCTGCGGGATGGGGTTCATGAACCTGGAATCGGCCCGCCGGGTCTTGACTGCCCTGGCGGAGCTTAGCGCCCGGGGGCAAAGCTGGCTGGCATCACTTTGGCTTGGCTAACGAAGCTTGAACCCGACGCGGGCCGGGGCAGGAAAGTTTGGCCGGCCCTGGAGGACTCAGCCGGTCAACTTTCCGGCGATTGTGGGGGGTAGGGAATGAAAGTCAAGGACATCATGATTAAAGAGGTGGCCACTCTGGATGTTAATGATGAACTGAGTCTGGCCAATGACATCATGCGCCTGGGACGCATCCGCCACCTGCCCGTGGTGGATGGCCACCAACTGGTGGGCATCATCTCGGAGAGGGATCTGTTCCGCAGCTCCCTGGCCCAAGCCCTGGGCTACGGCACCAGGGATACCCGGGAGATGATGAAAAATCTCCGGATCAAAGATATCATGGTGGCCCAGGTGATCACGGTCACCCCGGAAACATCACTGCGCGATGCGGTTAAGATGATGGTGGACCACAAAATCGGCTGCCTGCCAGTGGTGGAACAGGACCGCCTGGTGGGGTTGATCACCGAAACCGATATCCTGGAACAATACCTGAAAGAATTTAAGTGATGTTTGGGGGGAGGGCCAAAGGCCCTGCCTTCCCAGGCTACAAAACCTTAAGGGGTTGGGGAAGGGGGTTCGGGGGAGGATTGTAAGTGGGTCTGCGACCCCTGGCCCTCTCCCCCATAATCTTTAGATAAACGTCAGCCAGTGATGGTAGCGGGCATCCTGGCCTTTCACCACCGCGAAGAAGGCCTCTTGGAGTTGCAAGGTGAGGGGGCCGGGCTGGCCGGTGCCAATCACGCGTCCATCCACTTCCCGGATGGGGGTGACCTCCGCGGCCGTGCCGGTGAGAAAGGCCTCATCCGCCAGATAAAGCTCGTCTCGAGAAAACAACTCTTCCCGCACTTCTATCCCCAGATCCCTGGCCAGGGTGATGATGCTGGCCCGGGTAATGCCGGGCAGGATGGAGGTCAAGGGCGGCGTCCTCAGAAGGCCGTTCTTGACTATAAAGATGTTTTCCCCCGAAGCCTCGGCCACGTAGCCTCCCGGATCCAGGAGCAAAGCCTCGTCATACCCCGTCTGGATGGCCTCGCGTTTGGCCAGGATGGAATTGACGTAGTTGCCCACGGTCTTGGTCATGGTCATCATGATGTTCACATGGTGCCGGATAAAGGAGGAGACCTTCACCCGAATGCCCCGGCGCAGGCCTTCCTCGCCCAGGTAGGCTCCCCAGAGCCAACTGATGATGGCCACCCGGATAGGATTATCTTGGGGATTAAGTCCCATGACTCCGTCCCCCACGAAGACCAGGGGGCGGATATAGGCCTCCTTTTGCTGATTGACCCGCAGGATTTCGCCGCAGACCGCTTCTATTTCGGCCCGGGGAAAGGGGATGGCCAGTTGCATGACATGGGCGGAATCATAGAGACGCTGGATATGCTCCCTCAGACGGAAGATGGCGGTACGGCCGTCGGCACAGTGATAAGCCCGGATGCCCTCGAACACCCCCAGGCCATAGTGGAGGGTATGAGTCAGGAGAGGGACCTGGGCCTCGTCCCAGGGGATGAATTTGCCATCAAACCAGATGAATTTAGCTTTCTCAACCATCGACCGCCCTCCGTTTTGCAATCTTAACTTTTTATCGTGCAAACCTACGGTTGTCAAACGCTATTTCCTCCCCGGTTTTCATTGCCTTAGGGCCTGATTTTCCGTTATGATGTTAAGCATGGGTGCGCCTTTAAGAGTCGGAGTGATCGGGGTAGGATATCTGGGTCATTTCCACGCGGAAAAATACGCCGCCCTGCCGGAGACGACTTTATTGGGAGTGGCTGATGTGGATCAGGAACGGGCCCGCAAGGTAGCCCATTCTTTAAAAACCCAGGCCTTCAGCGACTATCGGCAACTGTTAACCCTGGTGGACGCGGTGAGCGTGGCGGTCCCTACCAGCCAGCATTTTCAAGCGGTCCGGGAGTGTCTGGAGCAGGGCCGCCAGGTGCTGGTGGAAAAACCTCTGGCCGTCACCGTGCCGGAAGCCGATGAACTGGTCAGGCTGGCCCGGGAGCGCGGCTTAATCCTCATGGTGGGCCACCTGGAACGGTTCAACTCCGCCATGGAGGAGTTAAAACGCCGGGTGACTTTTCCCCGCTTTATTGAGAGCCACCGCCTCTCTTTTTACAAAGAACGGGGCACTGATGTGGACGTGGTCCTGGACCTGATGATCCATGATTTGGATCATGTCTTGAATCTGGTGCCATCCCCGGTCCAGGAGATTCGGGCCGCGGGCATCTCGGTCCTCACGGACCAAGTGGATCTGGCCAATGTGCGCCTGGAGTTTGCCGACGGCTGCATCGCCAATCTCACCGCCTCCCGCATGTCTTTTAAGAGCATGCGCAAGTTCCGCCTGTTTCAGCCCGAGGGCTACCTGGCCGTGGACTTTGAAACCCGGGAACTAACCACCGCCTTTCGCCAGGAGGGGGCCGGGGGACCTCTACCGGGGGTGGCCCTGGAGACCCGGCGCTTTCCCCAGGAAGACGTGCTGTTCAAAGAGATCAGCGCCTTTGTCCACGCGGTGCAAAAGGGGGAGGAGGCTCCGGTGAGCGGCGAGGCTGGACGGGACGCCTTGAAACTGGCCCTGGAAATCAACGCCTCCATGATCAAAGCCAGGGGGTGAGGGGGAAGTTTTGTGGGGGGCTGGGGAATTTGAAATTCCCCGCCCCCCACACCCCCCAACCCCAACGTAAGATCGCAGGCGTCCTTTCAGGACGCCAGCGAAGACACCTAGGTGCGCCGGGTAAGTAAATTGAGGCGACAAAAAAAACTCATGCGGGTTGGGGGAGGGGGTTTGGGGGAGGGGGCAGGGGCCCCCGGCCCCTGGCCCTCTCCCCCAAATAAATCCTCCCCCAAAATCCTCATCGTCGCCGGGGAAGCGTCGGGGGACCGGCACGCGGCCCGGTTGGTGGCGGCCATTCAAGAAAGGGAGCCCCAGGCGGAGTTTTTGGGAGTAGGGGCCGAGGCCTTAGCGGCCCAGGGGGTGCGGATTCTCTGGCCCGCCTCCGAGTTGGCGGTGGTGGGACTCATGGAGGTGGCTGGCCGCCTGCCGGCGGTGTTTCAAGCCCTGAGGGCCATCGGCCGGGCCCTGAAGGAGGAGCGTCCCCGCCTGGTCATCCTGGTGGATTTTCCCGACTTCAATTTCTGGGTAGCCCGCCTGGCCAAATACTGGCGGGTGCCGGTGATGTATTACATCAGCCCCCAGGTATGGGCCTGGCGCACCTACCGGGTGCGCACCATCGCCCGCCTGGTGGACCGCATGGTGGTCATCTTCCCCTTTGAGGAGGAATTTTACCGGGAGCGAGGGGTGCCGGTGACCTACGTGGGGCATCCCTTGCCGGAGACCTTACCGATCCTGCCACCCAGGCGGGAGATAATGGCCGGGTGGGATCTGAACCCGGAGCGCCTGACGGTGGCCCTGCTGCCCGGCAGTCGGGCCAGCGAAATCAGGCGCCACCTGCCCATCATGTTGGCCGGAGCCGGTTTGATCCGCAAATCTGTCCCGGAATGCCAGTTTATCCTGCCCCTGGCCTCCACCGCGCCGGCGGGGCTGGTGATGGAAATTGTAGAAAAATTTTAGGGGGAGGGGCAGGGAGCCTGGTTCCCTGCCCTCCCCCCAAACCCCTCCCCCAAAACCTGCTCCGCATCATCCCGGGGCAGGCTTATCAGGCGTTGGCTGCGGCGCATTTGGCGGTGGTGGCCTCGGGCACCGTCACGGTGGAGGCGGCCCTGGCCGGCACCCCCACGATCATCGTTTATTGCGTTTCCCCCCTTACCTTCGAGGTGGGGAGATGGCTCGTCCGGGTAAGTCACGTCGGCATGGCCAATCTCCTGGCTCAAGAGAGGTTGTTCCCGGAACTCCTCCAGGATGACTTTACCCCGGATAATCTGGCCAGAGAGGTCCTGCGCCTGATTAAAGATGTCCACCGTTTGGAAATGATGCGGCCAGGGATGAGCCGGATCATTACTCGCCTGGGGAGCCCCGGCGCGTCCTCACGGGCGGCGCAAGTAGCCTTGGAGTTGATGGCCCTAAAAAGCGGCATTCAGGGCTAGTGGCCTATTTATCATTTATTAAGGAAGGCCGCGAAGCCGAACCCCTTGCCTCAGGCCTTAAACACCTTATATTCTTTCGAGGAGGTGATCCATGCTCAAGAAGATTCAAACCTTGTTAGGTCCTCAAGCTGAAGACTTGTTGACCTATAAGTGCTCGGGTTTCTCCAAGGAGGAGTTACACCTGCCGGGCCCGGATTTTCTAGACCGGGTCTGGGTGGGCAGCGACCGGCCCGTAGGGGTCTTGCGCTCCCTGGCGGCCCTGTTCAACCACGGGCGCCTGGCCGGCACCGGCTATCTCTCCATCCTGCCGGTGGATCAAGGGGTGGAGCATTCCGCCGCGGCCTCTTTTGCCCCGGAGCCCATCTATTTTGACCCGGAAAACATTGTCAAGCTGGCCCTGGAGGGGGGCTGCAACGCGGTGGCCTCCACCCTGGGGGTGCTGGGCGCGGTGGCCCGGAAGTACGCCCATAGAATTCCTTTCATCCTCAAGTTCAATCACAATGAACTCCTCACTTATCCGGAGATGTACGACCAGACCCTTTTTGCCAGCGTGAAGCAAGCCTTCGAGATGGGTGCGGTGGCGGTGGGGGCCACCGTCTATTTTGGGTCCCCGGAGTCCCGGCGCCAACTCTGGGAGGTAAGCCAGGCCTTCCGCATCGCCCATGAGATGGGGATGGCCACCATTCTCTGGTGTTATCTGCGCAACCCGGCCTTCAAGACCCAGGGGAAGGACTACCATACCGCCGCCGACCTCACCGGCCAGGCCAACCATCTGGGAGTGACCATCGAAGCCGACCTGGTGAAACAGAAGCAGGCCGAGATCAATGGCGGCTATACGGCCCTGGGTTACGGCAAGACCCACCCCCTGGTCTATGCCAAGCTGGCCGGGACCCATCCCATCGAAATGACCCGGTATCAGGTGGCCAACTGTTATATGGGGCGCTGCGGTTTGATCAACTCCGGCGGGGCCGCGGAGGGCGAGGACGACCTGGCGGAGGCGGTGCGGACTGCGGTGATCAACAAAAGGGCCGGGGGCATCGGCCTGATTACCGGCCGTAAAGCCTTCCAACGCCCCATGCGGGAGGGGGTGGAACTCCTGAACGCGGTGCAGGATGTCTACCTTTGCCCCGAGGTTACCTGGGCCTGAAACTGGGAGAAGTTAGCAGTTACGGGCGGCACCCTCCTTTGGAGGGGGCCGCTTTTTTTAGGTGTAAAAGACATTTGTCAATTAGGGCGTATCTGATGTAAAGTTATAAAATAAATTCGCCTGTTAAGGATAAGGTCGATGTTCACCGGACTCGTGGAAGGCGTGGGAGAGATCGTGGAAGTCCGCCGCCTGGCGGAAGGGCTCCGGGTAGCCGTCCGGCCGCCCTTTCCCGCCACGGAGCTGGCCCTGGGCGAGTCGGTGGCCGTAGCCGGGGCTTGCCTCACCGTGGTAGCCGTCACCCCGGGCTCCTTCGCTGTCGAGGTCTCCCCCGAGACCCTGGCCCGCACCACTTTCCCCTTGAAAAAGGTACGGGACCGGGTAAACTTAGAGAAGGCCCTCAGGCTGGGGGACCGCCTGGGGGGGCATCTGGTCACCGGCCATGTGGATGGCGTGGGGGTGCTTAAGGAACGCCGGGAAGGCCCGGCTTCCCTGTTGCTCAAATTCGAACTGCCCGCGCCTTTGAGCCGGTATGTGATCGAGAAGGGGTCCATCGCCCTGGACGGGGTTTCTTTGACGGTGAACACCTGCCCGGGGAGTACCTTCACCGTGAACATAATTCCTTTTACCGCTCAGAAAACTACCCTGGCCCACCTGAAAGTAGGAGATCAGGTCAACCTGGAAACGGATATTATCGGCAAATATGTGGCCCGGCTTTTGGGGGATGCGACCCCAGAGTCCGGGGTGACCGCGGGCCTGCTGGCCCGGCTTGGTTACTAGAGAGTAATACGGATATTTAGTACCAGGAAATGAATTTTCTCGGGTCATTCTGAACGGGGCGCCGGGAAGGGAAGAATCTAGTTCTATTCAGTTCACTCAGAATGGCGTTCGTGTTACTTAGGAAAAACCCGAAACAGTTTTTTAAGGAAAGACCAAATGGCGTTAGCACCCATTGAGGAAGCAATCAACGAAATTCGCCAGGGAAAGATGATCATCCTGGTGGACGACGAGGACCGGGAAAATGAAGGCGACCTCACCATGGCCGCAGAAAGGGTGACTCCCGAGGCCATCAATTTTATGGCCCGCTTTGGGCGGGGATTGATCTGCCTGGCCCTGGAAACGGAACTGGTGGACCGCCTCAAACTCCCCCCCATGGTAAGCAACAATCAATCGCCCTTTAAGACCGCGTTCTGCATCTCCATCGAGGCCCGCCGGGGAGTGACCACGGGGATCTCCGCGGCCGACCGGGCCACCACCGTCCAGACTGCCGTGGCTGAGCACGCCAAGCCCGAGGACCTGGTGAGCCCCGGCCATGTTTTCCCCCTAAAGGCCAAGAAAGGCGGGGTCCTGGTGCGCACCGGCCAGACCGAGGGTTCCGTGGACCTCTCCCGCCTGGCCGGCCTGAAAGGCGCGGCCGTCATCTGCGAGATTATGAAGGATGACGGCACCATGGCCCGCATGCCGGACCTGGAGAAATTTGCGGCCCAGCACCATCTCAAGATCTCCACCATTGCCGATCTGGTGGCTTATCGGTTGCGGCATGAGTCCTTTGTGCACCGCCGGGCCATCACCCAACTTCCCACCTATTTCGGGGAATTTACGGCCATCGCTTATGACAACGATATTGACGATAACCAGCACTTGGCCCTGGTGAAGGGGGAAATCAACCCGGAAGAGCCGGTCCTGGTGCGGGTCCATTCCGAATGCCTTACCGGCGATGTCTTTCATTCCCTGCGGTGCGACTGCGGCGACCAGCTGGAGGCCGCCATGGCCAGGGTGGAGGAGGAAGGGCGGGGCGTTATCCTGTATATGCACCAGGAGGGTCGGGGCATCGGGCTGATCAATAAACTCAGGGCCTATGAGCTGCAAGATAACGGGGCCGATACGGTGGAAGCCAACGAGGCCCTGGGTTTCAAGGCGGACCTGCGGGATTACGGCATCGGCGCCCAGATCCTCAGGGATCTGGGGGTTAAGCAGATGCGCCTGATGACCAATAATCCCAAAAAGATTATCGGCCTGGAAGGCTATGGCATGAAGGTGGTGGAGCGGGTGGCCCTGGAGATCCCTCCCAACCGGGTGAATCGCAATTACCTCAAGACCAAGTGCCTGAAGATGGGGCATATGCTAAAGCTGGTGTAAGGGGGGCTGATGCGTACCGTGGAAGGCAAGCTCATTGGCGAAGGCCTGAAGTTCGCCCTGGTGGTGAGTCGTTTCAACTCCTTTGTTACCGACCGCTTACTGGATGGCGCCTTGGATTCGCTTAAGCGCCGGGGAGTTAAGGAGGGGGATATCACGGTGGTGCGGGTACCCGGGTCCTGGGAGATTCCCCTGGTGGCCAAGCGCTTGTCCCTTTCCAAGGCCCATGACGCGGTCATCTGTCTGGGCGCGGTGATTCGGGGAGCCACGCCTCACTTCGACTATGTGGCCGCCGAGGTCAGCAAAGGGATCGCCCAGGTGTCCCTGGAGACCGGGGTGCCGGTTCTCTTCGGGATCTTGACCACCGATACCCTGGAGCAGGCCATCGAGCGGGCCGGCAGCAAGGCGGGCAATAAAGGCGCGGCCGCGGCCGAAGCCGCCATCGAGATGGTCAATCTCCTGAAAGATTTGGGGGTCTGAACTTTTTGTCGCCTTATTCCCGCAGCCGCTGCCGGGAATGGGCCCTGCAAGTTCTCTATCAGGCCGAGTTTGCCGGGCAGCGCCGCCAGGAAGATGTTAACCGCTTCTGGAGCCATTTTCATCAAGGGGATAAAACCCCCAACTATCTCAGGGAACTGGTGGATGGGGTGACCTCCCATCTGGAAGAGTTGGACGCCCTCATCGTTAAGTATTCGGAGCATTGGCGTCTGGAGCGCATGACCTCGGTGGACCGTAACCTCCTGCGTCTGGCTACTTATGAGCTTCTCTATCAACCCGACATCCCTCCCAAGGTCATCATTAATGAAGCGGTGGAGTTGGCCAAGCGCTACGGCACCGAATTCTCGGGGGCTTTTGTCAATGGACTTCTGGACCGTATCCGGGTGGCGGTGGGCCGGGAAGTCTAATGGGAGAAATTCTTTGGGGTGGAAAATGACTGGCACCGGAGGGCGAGCCTGCCCGTCGCCTGGGTGAGGCCTTGATTATCGGCGGGAAAGGCTTATATTAAAATTTGTATTTTCATCCCAAGACGCAAAGATTTCTGGCTCGATCAGCATTGCGGTTAATAAAGCCTTAGGGGTGAGGAGGAAGACTTTATGCCCAGAAAAATTTTGGCAGTTGCCTTGGTGATCGTCTTTGGAGTGGCTTTGGCCGGCTGCGCCACTGAAAGCGGCTACTATGACCCGGGCCGGTCCGCCGGCGCGGGCGCTTTGGGAGGTGCGGCGGTGGGGGCGGCCCTGGGATCCATCATCGGGGTGGCCGCCGGCTCGCCCGCCACCGGCGCCTGGGTGGGGGCCGCGGCAGGAGGCGTGCTGGGCGGGGTAGGGGGCTATCTCTATGCTGAGCACCGCAATAGCGAGGCCCGCTCCGCCGCCGTGGCGGCTCAGGCTTATAACTATACCCCGGCCCAGGGCAACGTGGTGAGCATTGACAGGGTGGACGTTTATCCGGCCCGGATCCGTCCTGGCCAGCAAGTGACCCTGGCAATGAATTACACCATTCTCACCCCCTCCAATGCCTCGGTGCCGGTGACCCTGACCCGGGATGTGAGTTGGGGTGGGAATCCCGTGGGGAGCCCTTACCAGACCCAGGCCACCAATTATAATGGCTCTTATGTGGACCAGGTGGCTTATACCATACCCCGGAACGTCGCCCCTGGGACCTACACCGTCACCAGCCGGGTGATCAGCCCCTATGGTTCGGCCGAGAGAAATACTTATTTTATTGTGGATTGAGTCTCCTTGCCGGGCTTACTCTGAAGGGATCTTAGGGTATTGAGGGACCTGGGGTCGGGTCTTCGTAATAGCTTTACTTAATAAATCGGCTTTCCCCTTACCCCAGCCCCCTCCCCAAGGGGGAGGGGGTGCCACTAAAATTTGGTTAAGGTAATTCCGAGACCCGGCCCTGGCAGGAGGTTGAAAAATCGGATTTTTGTGCCCAGGAGGATATCCAAAGGTCTCAACCACTTACAATCTTGAGCCTGCGCTCCGCTCGGAAGGACCAGAAAATCTGCAAGATTGTAGACATCTCGAGCCCGTGCCTGGCCAGGATTGTTTGACAACTCTCTTTTTTATGATATAAATATAAAATTATCTCTCCTTGCTCTGGGCCAGGGGGCCCAGGGCCAAATGACCATAAGGAGGAAGAATGCGCCGCTATGAGTCGGTCTGGGTGGTTAATGGCGACCTCCCGGACGAGGAAGTAAAAGCCACAGTTGACAAGTTCACCCGGATTATCTCCAGCCAAGGCGGGCTGTTGGTGGGGGTGGATGAATGGGGCCGGCGCAAGCTGGCCTACAGGGTCCAAGGCACCACCCGGGGCTATTATGTATTGGCCGATTTTGCCGGGTTGCCAGCCGCCGTCAAGGAATTGGAGCGCAACTACCGCATTGACGACCGCATCATCCGCTATCACACTGTAAAGAAATCAGACAAGGTGAACCTGGAAGCCCTGCAGGCGGAGATAGCCGCCAGGGCCAAGGCGGTAGCACCGGCACCGGAAGCTGAAGCCGCGCCGCCGGGAGAGGAAGCCGTCACCGCGGGGCCAGCCCCCGAGCCCGTGGCCGCCCCTCCCGGGGAAGTAGAATCACCCGCGGAGGAGGAATAACCGATGCCTGTCATGCCTCGCCGCAAACGGAAACAGTTCTACGTCCGGCGCAAAGTCTGCCGCTTTTGCGTGGATGCCGAACTGGCCATCGATTATAAAGACTTCAATACCCTGAAGCAATTTGTGACGGAGCGGGGAAAGATCATCCCCCGGCGCATCTCGGGGAATTGCGCCCGCCATCAGCGGCGGGTCACCCGAGCCATCAAACAGGCTCGGATTTTGGCCCTGCTGCCCTACGTTCCTTCTTTGCCGGCTCCTTGAGGGTGGGGAGGAACCCCTTGATTAAGGGCCGGGGTTTCCGCATCTGGTTCCTCTGCCTGGGTGCCCTGCTGCTGCTTTATCTCGGGGGGCACCTAAATCCCTTGGGCTTCGTGCTGGCGGGAGTCCTGATCCCGCTACCGGTGCTCCTGGTGGGCTGGCGTTTGGGGGAGCGGGTTGCCCTCCTCCTGGCGGTGGCCGCGGCCCTGGTCATCTTCTCCCTGAAACCTGGATGGGCCATCATCACCCAGAACCTGGGTTTCGGGGAACTGTTGCTCATGGGGGTACTGCTGGGGGGCCTGTTGTACCGAGGCTGGTTCCCTCCTCGAGCCATCATCCTCACCGTGGTGGCCCTGAACCTGGTGGCCCTGCTCTTCTTATCAGGACAGGCCTTCTTCCTGGGAATGCCCCTTAAAGAACTTCTGGCCCAGAAGAGCGGGGAGATCATGCAGACGTTAAATCAGCTTCTGAGCCAGACGGGAAACGGCTCTGCGGGTCTGTTGCCTTCGGGGTTTTCCCAGGTGGATCTGGAAGCCCTGCTGCAGCGCCTTTTGCCCGGCCTGGTGGTCATCAATACCGGGTTGGTGGCCTGGATCAATGTCATCCTGGCCCGGCAACTAGCCGTGCTCCTGGGGTGGGGGGAGCCGGTTCCCCCGCTCTATTATTGGGCTACCCCCGAGTGGCTCATTTTTGTGGTCCTGGGGGCCGGGTTTCTGCTGCTGGTACCGGTGAGCGGGTTGCGCCTCTTTTGCCTGAACTTGCTGCTGGTGCTGGCCCTGTTCTATTTTTGCCAGGGCGTGGCCGTGATCTCCGCCTGGTTTCACCGGTTCCAACTCCCCCGATTCTTGCGGCTGCTGGGTTACCCCCTGTTGTTCTTAAATCCGTTGTTTGTCTTGATCGTTACCCTGGGGCTGATGGACCTTTGGCTCGATTTTCGGCGTCTGCATCAGCCCAAAGATGCCTGAGGAGGAGATAAACCTTGAAGGTCATTTTGACAGAAGATTTAGCCGCCCTGGGGGCTGCTGGCTCAGTGGTGGAGGTGGCCAAGGGCTATGCCCGTAACTTTCTCATTCCCCAGGGCAAGGCCCTGGAGGCTACTCCCGGGAACCTGGCCAAATTTGCCCAGGCCCAAACCAAGAGCACCCAGGCCCAGGCCCGGGAGGAGGCTACGGCCCAGGCCCAGGCTGCCCGCCTGGAAGGAGTGAACCTCATCATTACCCAACGGGTGGGGGAGGCCGAGCGCCTCTACGGTTCCGTCACTGCGGCCATGATCGCCGAGGCCCTGGCGGCCCAGGGCCTCGAAGTAGAGCGCAAACAGCTGGAACTCTCTGAGCCCATCAAGAAATTGGGCACCTACGAGGTCACGGTGCGCCTGGGGCCGGGAGTTAAGGCCCAGATCCAGGTGGAAGTGGTCCCCGAGAAGGTTTGACCGTCTTTCCGGGGAGGGGGCTAAGGGCTTCCACAGGCGAGACTTCTAAAGCCAACAGCCCTTACCCTCACTTCTGGCCCCCCAATTCCACATTTATATGCTGAACAATTATTGAAACTCAAATTTGCCATTTCGATTTTGCTCGCCGGGTATGGTATAATACAGCAGTCCCCTTCCTTCTTTAAAATTAAATAATTTTAAATAGTTACGGAGATTTTATGGCCAGGAATAGCAGGCGTCTCGCGGCGGCCTCTCCCCCGGCTCCCGCCCCCCCCGGCTATACTCCCCCCGCCAACCCCGAGGCGGAGCAGTCGGTGCTGGGAGCCATTCTGCTGCGCCCCCAGGTGCTGGACCAGATAAGCGATATCCTGGAGCCAGAGGACTTTTACCGGGAGGCCCACGCCCGTATCTACCAGGCCATGATGGACCTGTACAAACGGGGGGAGCCGGTGGATCTGGTGTCGGTAAATGCCTTGCTGAAAGAGCGGGGGCAACTGGAGGAGGTGGGGGGACCGGTCTTCCTGGTCAGCTTGAGCGAACAGGTGGGGTTCGCCACCAACGCCGACTATTACGCCCGGCTGGTGCACGATAAGGCGGTGCTGCGCCGCCTGCTGAATTGCTCTCAGGAGATCGCCGGCGCCTGTCTGGCCCCGGTGGAAGACGTGGCGGAGTTCCTGGACGACGTGGAGCAACGGGTCTTCCAGATCGCCGAAGCGAAAATCCGCCCCGGCTTCAACCCCTTGGGGGAGCTGGTGGAAAAAGAAATCGCCACCCTGGAGGCTATCTGGCACCGGGAAGCGGGCCGGATCACCGGGGTGCCCAGCGGCTTTATCGACCTGGATAACAAGACCGCCGGCTTCCAGAAGGGAGACCTGATCATCATCGCCGCTCGCCCCAGCATGGGGAAGACCGCCCTGGCCCTCAACATTGCCTACCACGCGGCCTATCAGGCTCAGGTGCCAGTGGCCTTCTTTTCCCTGGAGATGTCCAAGGAGCAGTTGGTAAGGAGGCTGCTCAGCAGCGTGGGCGAGGTGGACGCCTCCAACTTAAGGCGGGCCTTTCTGAGCACCCAGGAATGGGCCAATCTCCAGACCGCGGCGGGCTATCTGCTGGATTGCCCCATTTCCATCGACGACAGCCCCGCGGCCACCGTCCTGGAAATCCGGGCCAAAGCCCGGCGCCTCAAGGCGGAAGGCAAGCTGGGGTTGCTAATCCTTGACTACCTGCAGCTCATGCGGGGGCGGCGACGCTCCCAGCCGGGAACAGGAGATTTCCGAGATTTCCCGGTCTCTGAAGGCCCTGGCCAAGGAAGTTAATGTGCCGGTTATCGCCCTATCCCAGCTAAGCCGGGAGCCCGAAAAAACGAGCGAAGATAAACGCCCACAATTATCAGACTTGCGTGAATCAGGGGCCATCGAGCAGGATGCAGATGTAGTTTTATTCATATACCGGGACGAAATTTACCGGGAAGACTCTCCCGACAAGGGCATCGCTGAAGTAAGCATCGGAAAGCAAAGAAACGGCCCAAGCGGGCATACCGTTAAGCTGGCCTTCCGGGATAAATTCACCCGCTTCGACCCCCTGGCCGCAGAAGAAGCCAGGATAGACTTTTGAATAATGAGGGATTAAGGGGTTGGGGGAGAGGAGTTTGAGGGGAGGGGCAGGGGTCAGTGGCGCAGGCGTCTCGTCTGCGGAACCCCTGGCCCCCTTCCCTCAACTATATTCCCTAACTCCCTCAGCCGGTTTTTACCTCGATCTTCCGGGGTTTGGCTTTTTCTGATTTAGGCAGCAGCAGCTTGAGCACCCCATCCTTCATGGTGGCTTCGATGCGGGACTGATCGATAATCGCCCCCAGGTGAAATTCCCGTTGAAAATCGCCGGTATAGTATTCCTGCACCGCCAGGGTTTCGTTGGGGCCCATGGGGGGGACGATTTCGCCGTGGATGATGAGATGGTTTTCCCGCAGGTCCACCGTGACTTTTTCACCGGGCACCCCGGGCATATCGGCCACCACGGTGATGGCCTCGGGAGTTTCAAAGATATCCACGGCCGGCAGGAAGACGCGGCCCGGCCGGACCCGTTCGGCTTTGGCCGGGACCTCTTCTTTGGCTTTAGGTTTCAGCTCTTTTTCAGGCATGGGTATTCTCCTTCTAGGCGGACTTCACCTGAATTTTCCGGGGTTTGACCTCCTCCGGCTTGGCCAATTTGATGGTCAGGATGCCATCCTTACAAGAGGCCTCTACTTTTTCCGGGTTTACCGGCGTCGGCAGGGCCACCACCCGGCGGAGGCTGGTCAAGGGGCTTAAGGGTTGAAAAATAAACACAAAATTTCTATAAAAAGGTATATCGACACCTCTGGCTGGAAGGATAAATGATGGTTTTTCCCTGGGATGAGGTTCACTGGGTGCTCCTGGATATGGATGGCACCCTTTTGGACAAACATTTCGACGATTATTTCTGGGAGACCCTGGTGCCTCAGGAGTATGCCCGCAGACAGGGCTTACCCCTGGCCCAGGCCCGGGAGGTGGTGTTCGCCCGCTACCAGCGGGAGGAGGGCACCCTCAACTGGACCGACATCGATTTCTGGTCCCGGGAGTTGGACCTGGATATCCCGGCCCTGAAGGAAAGCATCCGGCACCTCATCGAGGCGCATCCGGACGCGGAGGCCTTTTTACAGTTTTTAAGGCAAAAGGGGAAGCGGGTGGCCCTGGTGACCAATGCCCATTACAAGACCCTGGATTTAAAGATGAACGAGACGGGCCTCTGGGGCTATTTTGACGAGGTGATCGCGTCCTTCGACCTCGGCATGCCCAAGGAAGAGGAGCGCTTCTGGGCAATCCTCCAAGACCGCCTGGGCTTCGACCCTCAGCATACCCTGCTGGTGGACGATAATGCCGAGGTTTTGAGCGCAGCCCGCCGCTTCGGGATAAGATACCTGCTCTTCAAGGCCAAATCCAGCTCTCAGGCTGCCCCCGAAAACCCCTCCGACTTCCCCTCGCTGGTGAGCTTTTATGAGTTGATGGAGTGATTTTGGGGGGAGGGCCAGGGACCTGAGGTCCCTGCCCTCCCCGGCCTAAAATTAAACTTAAGGGATTGGGCGTGGGGGTTTGGGGGAGGATTGTAATTGGGCCTGCGGCCCTTAGCCCCCTCCCCCAAATCATCCTGCCTCACGCCGGCAATCTCTTAATATTGGCGCCCAGTTGGGAGAGTTTTTCCACCAGGTGGGCGTAGCCCCGGTCCAGGTGGTAGACGCGGTGGATTTCGGTGAGGCCTTCGGCGGCCAGGCCAGCGATGACCAGGGAAGCGCTGGCCCGGAGGTCCGTGGCCATGAGGGGCGCACCCTTAAGTTGGCGCCGGCCCCGGACAATGGCGTGGTTGCCGGAGACGGTGATATCCGCTCCCAGGCGCCGGAGTTCGCTGACGTGCATGAAGCGGTTTTCGAAAATGGTCTCGGTGATCACGCTGGCGCCCCGGGCCACGGCCATCAGGGCCATGAATTGGGCCTGCATGTCAGTGGGAAAGCCCGGGTAGGGCAGGGTGCGGACATCCACGCCCATGAGGGTGCCGCCGGGATGCACGGTGATACAGCCCGGTTCCGCGGTGAGGCGCACCCCGGCCTCGGTGAATTTGCCCATGACCGCGGTAAGATGCGGCACCGGGGCGTTCACCAGGGTGACTTGGCCTCTGGTGATGGCCGCGGCGGCCAGGTAAGTGCCCGCCTCAATCCGGTCGGGCATGATGGTGTAGGAGGCGGGCGACAGTTCCCGAACGCCTTCAATGGTGAGCACCTCGGTGTCGATACCCTCAATTTTGGCCCCCATGGCCACGAGATAGCGGGCCAGGTCCCCCACCTCCGGCTCCATGGCCGCGTTCTTGATAACGGTGGTGCCCCGGGCTAAGGTGGCGGCCATCATCAGGTTCTCGGTGCCGGTGACCGTGGCGGTTTCCAGGATGATTTCGGCCCCGTGCAGGCGCGGGGCGGTGGCCTCCACGTAGCCCTGGTGCAGGTTGATGTGCACCCCCATGGCCTCGAGGCCTTTGAGGTGCAGGTTGATGGGCCGGGCGCCGATGGCGCAGCCCCCGGGCAGGGAGACCCTGGCCTGGCGGGCCCGGGCCACCAGGGGACCCAGGACCAGGACCGCGGCCCGCATGGTCTTCACCAGCTCATAGGGGGCCTCGAAACTCCTTAAATCGGTGGTATCCGCCCTCAGGGGCTCGCCTTCGGTGAAGCGCACCCCCATTTTCTTAAGAAGTCTTTTGGCGGTGCGGAGGTCCGCCAGGGGCGGCACATTAAAGAGGCGGTGCTCTCCCGGGGCCAGCAAGGTGGCGGCCAGAATGGGGAGCGCGGCGTTCTTGGCCCCGCTGATGGCCACTTCCCCCTCCAGGGGGATGCCACCTTCAATGACGATTTTGTCCATATTTATCTTTCTTATAAAAGGTTATGCTTGTTTAAGCTTATCCGCTCTTCCGCCAGCCTGACATATTCCGGCGACTTTTCGTAACCCAGGAAATGGCGCCCGGCCTTAAGCGCGGCAATGGCCGTGCTCCCGCTGCCCATGAAGGGGTCCAGCACGACTTCGCCTTCATAAGTGTAAAGTTGGATGAGGCGATAAGGCAGGTCTACCGGGAAGGGGGCGGGGTGGTCCACCTTACGTGCCGATTCCGCCGGAAAGGTCCACACACTCCGAGTAAATTCCAGAAACTCCTCCCGGGAGATGGTGGCCTGCCTACCCAAGTTGTTGGGCCGGGCGAACCTCAGTTTGCAAAAGATGAGAATGTATTCATGCACGTCCCTGAGTGTCGGATTGGCGGGGGAGCGCCAACTGCCCCAGGCGGTGGAGCCCGCGGCGCTGGCGGCCTTGTTCCAGATGATCTCGCCCCGCATCAAAAAACCCTGAGCCAACAGACCCTCGGTAACATAGGAGCGCACTGGAATATAAGGCTTGCGCCCCAGGTTGGCCACATTGATACAGGCCCGGCCGCCGGGGACCAGCACCCGGTACACCTCCCGCCATACCCGGCTCAAGAGTTCCAGGTATTCCTTCAGGGTGAAATCCTGGTCATAAACCTTGCCCACATTATAGGGCGGGGAAGTCACCATCAGATGCACGCTACTGTCCGGGAGCTCCGCCATGTCCTCAGAGGACTTGCAGAAGATCTTATCCAGGTAGTGAGCCGGGATTTCCTGCTCAACGTAGGCGGTTTCTTGTTCCTGGGGAATCTGGGAATAGAGCTTGCTCCCGTAAAAGGCCGAGGCATCGTGGGAGATGCGGCCCGGAGTGCCAAAGGCGCTGGTGCGGGTCTTTTTTTTCGGGGGCCCGGTCTTCATTTAATCCTGCCAGAAGGTTTTTGATTCAGCTCCAGGGGAAACGGGACAGCGCTATTTTACTCTAAGAGTAAAGAACATTCTAGGAAATTTAGCCGCAGGCTTTTATATAAAAATAGCTATCAGCGGTCAGCTTTCAGAAAAGACCCAGGAACCGGTGGGGCGGGCCTCTGTGCCCGTCTCTCCAATAACTGTCGCATAAAGAGTGGCGGCCAGGGACGGCCGCCCCACCACGAGACGCCTGGGCCACCTGTAAGCCCTTCAGGATTTTTGGCGGAATAACGCCTGAAACTTCTCTATTTCCGCCTTTACCTCGCTCTGGGTAAGGACCGCGGAGATGGCGCATAAGCCGTCGGCACCGGCCCGGATGACCTCTCGGGCATTTTCCAGGGTGATGCCGCCGATGGCAATCAGGGGGAGGGCCACCCGCTTTCTGATCTCCCTGATTAGCTTGACGCCTCCAGGTTCTCCTGAGTCCGTCTTGGTGGAGGTGGTGAAAATGGGTGACACCCCCAGATAATCCGCCCCCAACCTTGCCGCTTCCAGGGCTTCCCCAATATTATGAACCGTAATACCGATTATCTTATTTTTCCCCAATAATTTTCTGGCCAGGTCATGAGGCAGGTCATCCTGGCCCAGGTGCACCCCGTCCGCCTCCACGCTGAGCGCCAGGTCCACCCGGTCGTTGACCAGGAAAATCACCTGTCCCGGGCGGCAGATCGCCCTTAACTGGCGAGCCTCCTCCAACATTTCCCTGGTGCTGGCCTGCTTTTCTCGATACTGCACCACCTTCACCCCGGCGGCCACGGCATTTTTAACATCGCTGAGATTGCCGGCGCGGCTCAGCATAGCGTCGGTGATAAAATAGTAACCTCTCACCCTTCCACCTTTTGCATCCGGTCAAGGGTCTTTTTATTTAGATGGAAAAGAGAGTCATACATTTTTTCTTTGAAGGTGCCCGGCCCCGAGGATGCTTGGGCGGCGACTTCTGCGGCAATGCCAAAGGTGACCAGGGCGGCGGCCGCGGCCAGGGCCAGGTCCGGTTCCACCGCGGCAAAGGTCCCGATCATGGAGGTAGCCATGCAGCCGGTGCCGACAATCCGGCTCATCAGGGGATGCCCATTTTTTATTATATAAAGCGAGAAACCATCAGTAACAATGTCTTCTTTGCCCGTTACCACTACGGTGGCGTGGCGCTTTTGGGCCAGTTGCCGGGCCATTTCTTTCAGATTCTTGTTGACCCGGGAGGCATCCACCCCCTTGGTCTTGACCTCTTCGCCGCTAATCCGGGCGATTTCGGAAGTATTGCCCTTGATGAGGTCGATCCTCACTTCCTCCAGCAATTCCCAGCACTTCCGGTCCCGCAAGTCGGTGGCCCCGGCCCCGCAGGCGTCCAGGACCACGGGAATGCCCTTGTCATTAGCACTCCGGGCCGCCACCTTCATGGCTTCGACGAAATCCACCGTCAGGGTGCCGATATTCAGAACCAGCGCGGCGGCGATTGCCGTCATCTGCGCCACTTCTTCGGGGGCATGGGCCATAACCGGGGAAGCGCCCAGCACTTTAACAATATTGGCGCAGTCATAAATGGTGACCCAATTCGTCAAATGATGGATAACCGGCTTTTGCGTCCTGATTTTTTTCAGCAAGCCGTAGGCGTCAATTTTTATTTTAGTCATTACGCCCAAAAGGATCTCCTGGGTAAACAGAACGCTCCAATGGTCTCAAGGTATAAGCCGGGGTTAAAGGGACATGGGCCTGGTTTTGTCCTAAGGTGGGGCCTCAGAAAGTGGCGGGGCAACCCAGGCCGGTCCTTATTTCCTGATTTTCCCTTGGTTTATCAGGGGGCTATATGTTAGGATAAATTATATTTAGGGGCACGGGGAAAAGAAAGGGATTTTATGGAAGTCTGGGTGTTGGTCGGTATAGCCACCACCTCTTTTATCGTGGCCCTGTCCGGGGCCTTGATGCCGGGCCCGTTGCTCACGGTGACGGTGGGCGAGGCGGCCCGGCGGGGGTTCTGGGCCGGCCCCCTGATCATCGTGGGCCATGCCTTGCTGGAGTTGGCCTTAGTATTGCTATTATTGATAGGTTTGGGGGCCTGGCTCCACCGGCCCCTGATCCTGGGGACCGTGGGAATCGTGGGGGCCGCACTGTTGGGGTGGATGGGCCTGACCCTACTCAAAGCCTCCCGTAACAGTCACCTGGAGTTCGATCCCCAAGGCCACTCTGGCCTGCACCCGGTCCTGGCCGGGGTCTTGATGAGCGTCGCCAACCCCTACTGGCTCATCTGGTGGCTCACCATCGGCCTGGGCTACGTGATGTTTGCCACCAAATACGGCCTGCTGGGAGTGGGCCTCTTTTTTGTGGGCCACATCCTGGCCGACTTTGCCTGGTACAGCCTGGTGGCCGGCGCGGTGGCCCAGGGACGGCGCTTCCTCTCCGACCAACTCTATCGCGGCTTTCTGGCCGCTTGCGGCCTCTTTCTGTTTGTCTTCGGAGGTTACTTCGGCATCCAAGGGGTGAAATTTTTCCTGAATTCTTGAACTTGGGAGCAGGCGGAAATGATCCAAAAGGCTCTGCTGGTGGGATTGCTGGAAGTCAATTGCTATATTTTGGGGGATGAAGAGTCCAAGGAAGCTGTGGTCATCGACCCCGGCGGCAACGAGGAAGATATCCTGGAGGGCCTCCGGTACCACGACTTGCACCTTAAGCTGATCATCGACACTCACGGTCATTTTGACCATGTGGACGCCAACCAGCCCGTAAAAGAGGCTACTGGGGCCCAAATCGCCATCCATGCGCTGGACGCCCATATGTTGACCGTGCCTTCCAAGGATGCCCTCTTCTTCACCGGGAACCGGGCGCGCACCTCCCAGGCGGATGTCCTGCTGAAAGAAGGCGATGTCATCACCTTCGGTAATTACCACTTAAAAGTGCTCCACACCCCGGGACACACGCCTGGACACATCAGCCTGGTGCTGGAAAACCATACCCTGGTCTATGTGGGGGACCTGCTTTTTGCCGGCTCCATCGGCCGCACCGACTTTCCCGGGGGCTCCTTTGAGGCCCTGATTAACGCGGTGAAAACCAAAATCTTTCCTCTGGGGGACCAATATACCGTTTTCCCAGGACACGGACCGGTCACCACCGTGGGCCATGAACGGAAGTATAACCCGTTTTTTTAGGGGAGGATGTTAGGGGAGGGGGCCAGGGGCCGCAGGCCCCTGGCCCTCCCTCCAGATACTGTGTATGATTTACAACGGGAAGCGGATATTATTGGGTATAAGTGGTGGGATTGCCGCGTACAAGGCGGCGGAGGTAGCCCGGCGTCTGGTGAGTTGCGGCGCCAGGGTCAAGGTGGTGATGACCCGGGCGGCCCAGGAGTTCGTCACACCCCTCACCTTTCAGGCCTTGACCGGCGAGAAGGTGGGAACCGCCTTGTTTGGTCCGGAAAGTGACCCCCTGGAGCATGTGGCCCTGGGGCAGGAAGTTGACGCCATTATCCTGGCGCCGGCCACCGCCAATCTCATCGGCAAGATGGCCGCGGGCCTCGGCGACGATTTGCTGAGCACGCTTATGCTGGCAGCTACCAGGCCAACCCTGGTCTGCCCGGCCATGAACGTGGAAATGTGGGGCAATGCGGCGGTGCAGGAAAACCTGGCCCGCCTCAAGGCCCGGGGGATGGAGGTGATGGAGCCGGAGTCCGGGCTCTTGGCCTGCGGCGCGGTGGGGCTGGGCCGGCTGCCGGAGCCGGAGGCGATTATCGAGGCCGGGGCGCGGCTACTTAGCCCCCAGGACCTGGCGGGCCAGCGTCTCCTGGTCACCGGCGGCCCCACTAATGAAGACCTGGACCCGGTAAGGTTTTTAACCAACCGTTCCAGCGGCAAGATGGGCTATGCCCTGGCCCGGGTGGCCTGGCGCCGAGGGGCCGAAGTCTGCCTGGTGAGCGGCCCTTCGGCCCTCTCCGCCCCCTACGGGGTGAAGCTTAAAAAGGTGCGGTCCGCCCTGGACATGCATCAAGCGGTGGCGGAACGCTTTCACCAGGTGGATGCCTTGTTGATGGCCGCGGCGGTGAGCGACTATCGGCCTGCCGCCTCTGAGGCCCAGAAGATCAAGCGGGGGCCACAGGAGGTGCAGCTGCCGCTCACCCAGAATCCAGATATTTTGAAGGAAATTAGCCTCCTCAAGAAAGGGCAGATAGTGGTGGGCTTCGCGGCGGAGACCCACGACCTGGAGGCCGAGGCCCAGCGCAAAATGGAGGAAAAGAAGCTGGACCTCATCGTGGCCAATGACGTCAACCGGCCCGATTCCGGTTTCCAGGTGGACACCAATGAGGTTACCATTATCGACCGGGAGGGCGGGATAGTTCGTCTGCCCCTGCTCACCAAGGAAGAGGTGGCCGAAAAGGTCCTGGATCGGGTGGTGGAGCTGCTGGCAGCCCGGGCCCGAGAGGGTGAAGGTGCCTGAAGATCCAGTACAGGAACTGCGGGAGCTAGTGGTGGGCCTGTCGGGCTGGCTCCGCTATCAACGGCGTTTGGGGCGGCTGGGTTTGCCGGGAGAAGTGGTGCGCCCCCCGGAGCAGCAGACTGAAAAGGAAGAATTCCCCACCCTGGAGGGAATCCGGGCGGAGATGGGGAACTGCCGGCGGTGCAAGCTCTACCCCGGGGCCACTCACTTAGTCTTTGGCGACGGCCCTCCGGACGCGGATTTGATGTTCATCGGAGAGGCCCCCGGCGAGGAGGAAGACCGCCAGGGGCTGCCCTTTGTGGGCCCGGCGGGACAACTCTTGAACAACCTGCTAAATAAACTGGGGCTGCGCCGGGAAGAGGTTTATATCACCAACGTGGTCAAGAGCCGTCCGCCAGGGAACCGGGAACCCGAACCCGATGAAATTGCGGCCTGTATCCCTTTCCTGAAAAGGCAAATCCAGGCCGTACGGCCCCGGGTGATCGTTACCCTGGGAAGGGTGGCGACCCAGGCCCTCCTGGGCACCAAGGAGCCCTTGACCAAGTTGCGGGGCCGTTGGCAAAGGTACAACCATATCCGGGTGATGCCGACGTTTCACCCCTCGTATCTCCTTCGCTTTCCCCAGGAGCGGCATAAGACCTGGGGGGACATGCAGCAGGTGATGGAGTCTTTAGCGGGCCATGAAGAAATTTAGACCTTATCTTTTCCTTCCTTTGATCCTGCTGTGGCTGTCTGGGGTTAATCCCGGGATGGCGGCGACCCGGGCGGTTTACGTGCTGCCCGCGGTGGGCTCCATTAATCCGGGCTTGGGGGATTTTATTATAGGGGGTATCCGCACCGCGGAAAAGGAACAAGCCGAAGCCCTGGTGATCCAATTAGACACCCCCGGAGGGTTGGATACCTCCATGCGGCAGATCTGCCAGGCAATTATCAATGCCAAAGTTCCGGTGATCGTCTACGTTTTCCCCCGGGGAGCCCGGGCCGCCTCTGCCGGGGTGATGGTTACGGAATCAGCCAATATTGCCGCCATGTCTCCGGGCACCAATATCGGCGCGGCCCATCCCGTATCCGTGGGAATGGGCCAGATGAGCAAGACCATGGAACAGAAGATGGTCAACGATATGGCGGCCTATGGCCGCGCCCTGGCCATCGAGCGGGGCCGCAATGCCGAATGGGTGGAAAAAGCCATCCGACAAAGCGTCTCTATTACCGCCAGCGAAGCGCTGAAGCTTAAAGTCATCGATGTGATGGCGGACGATCTGGAAGATTTGCTGAAAAAGGTCGATGGCCGCACGGTAGAGGTGGCCGGGAAAAAGCGCCAACTGCGCACCTTAGGAGTGCCGGTGCGGGAGATTCCCGAGGGCCTGCGCACCAAGATCCTCAAGACCATCGCTGATCCCAATATTGCCTTTATTCTGATGATGCTGGGATTGGCCGGAATCTACTTCGAACTGGCCCACCCGGGGGCAGTCCTCCCCGGGGTAGTGGGAGCCATCTGCCTACTCCTGGCCTTCTTCGCCTTCCAGACCTTGCCAGTCAACTACATTGGCATCCTTTTGATTTTGCTGGCATTTGTTTTCTTCATCCTGGAATTTAAGCTCACCAGCTACGGATTGCTGTCATTGGCAGGAATAGCCTCACTTTTCTTCGGGTCCATGATGCTGTTTCGGGGGGGAGAAACGGGAATGGGTATTGCCTGGGGGGTCTTGATTCCCACAGTGGCCATTATTTCTCTGTTTTTCATCGTAATAGCCGGGATAGTCTTCCGGGTTCACCTGCGACGGTCCATGACCGGCAGTGCCGGGATGGTGGGGGAAAGGGGAGTGGCCCATACCCGCCTGGCTCCGGAAGGCAGGGTCTTCGTCCACGGGGAGTACTGGCAGGCCATGAGTGAGGAGCCCATTGAGGCCGGGGAACCCATTGAGGTGGTGAAAGTCATAAGTTTGAAACTCCTGGTGCGCCGGGGGAGATAAATTTTTAAGGAGGCGGGCATGCCTACGTTTGCCATAGTGATTGTCGTGCTGGTGGTGTTCTTCCTGATGAGCGCCATTAAGATCCTGAACGAGTACGAACGGGGGGTCATTTTCCGGCTGGGCCGGGCCCTGGAGTGGGCCAAAGGCCCGGGCCTGATCATCCTCATCCCCATCGTGGATAGGATGGCTAAGGTCAACCTGCAGTTGGTCACCTACGATGTCCCTTCCCAGGACATCATTACCCGGGACAACGTGACGATGAAGGTGAATGCGGTGGTCTATTTCCGGGTGATCGATCCCTTGAAGGCCGTGATCGAGGTGCGAGACTACTATAGCGCCACCCAACTCCTGGCCCAGACCACCTTACGGAGCGTCTGCGGCCAGGTGGACCTGGACGATTTGCTCTCCGCCCGGGATAAGGTCAACGCCCAACTGGCGGAGATCCTGGACAAGCACACCGATCCCTGGGGCATCAAAGTGAGCCTGGTGGAACTGCGGGCCATTGACCTGCCCATCGAGATGCAGCGGGCCATGGCCAAACAGGCGGAGGCGGAACGGGAACGCCGGGCCAAGATCATCAATGCCGAAGGGGAATTCCAGGCCGCCGCCAAGATGGCCGACGCCGCCCGGGTGCTGGCCACCGAACCCATGTCCCTGACCCTGCGCTACCTGCAGACCCTGAGGGAAATCGCCGCGGAAAAGAACTCCACCACCCTGTTCCCCATCCCCATCGACCTGATCAAACCATTCCTCCAGATCGCCGAAAGGCTGGAAGTACAGGGGGAAAAGAAGGGATAAGAGTTGATTTGGGGGGAGGGCCAGGGAGCCGAGCTCCCTGCCCTCCCCCCAAGCCCCCCTCCCAACCCGCGTAAGTGGCTAGGGGAGGCGGGGCCAAAGGCCCCGCCTCCCCCTATCTAACAACGCTTAAGGGAGTTGGGTGGGGGCTTGGGGGATGGGGTAAGGGCCGGTGGCACAGGCGTCCCGCCTGTGGAAGCCCTTAGCCCCCTCCCCCAGACAAACCATCACGGGAGAAGAAGCATGGCCAAGAAGGAGCGCAAAGAGAAGAAGGAGAAGCCCCTGGAGAAGATGACCGCCACGGAGCTGCGCAAATATGCCCTGGACCTGGGGGAGATCGAAGGGGTGCACGGCATGAATAAAGAGGAGTTGCTGGCGGCCATCAAGAAGGTGAAGGGCATCGCCGAGGTGGGGAAACAGGCCGAAAAAGTCAGTATGCGGGACTTAAAAGAAAAGGCCAAAGAGATGCGGGCCCAGAAGGTGACGGCTATTGCCGCGGCAGAGCCCCGGAAGAAGATCGACATCCTGCGCCGCCGGGCCAACCGCTTGAAAAAACGAACCCGCAAAGCGGCTTAACGGACCGGATTTAATAAGGGCTGGGGCGAAGGCGGCCAGTTAAGGCTGGACCAGTCTCTCCCGCCCGACTCCAGGTCATGGAAATCAAAGGCCCCGCTCATCCTGGCCGGATGAACGGGGCCGCGGCTTTTTTAAGAGGGGGCATTCGGCTGGCGGGTCAGTCGGGAAGGGTCCGGCGACGGCGCTCTCGCCCCAGACCCGGCCACCCTGAGCCGAAAAGTTGAGTTCACTTTGAGCCGCGATCCCGCCGGCCCAGGGCGCGCTGGCCCAAGACTTTGAGCCAGGCGCCTCCTTCCCTCAGGGCCATTTTGCTCAGCCACAAGTAGCGGCGCTGGCCCCAGTAATGCCTGAGGAGCCCGGGAACCGGGAGCGGATGGATATTGATGCGGTGGGGGGCAAAGTGGCGCCTAAACAGGTAACAGGCCCGGTGGATATGAAGGGAGTCGCTCACCAGGCCCACCTCTTGCAACTCCAGGCTTTTTATCAGGGGCAGGGTGTTTACCACGGAGGCGGCGGTGTTGCGGCTGGCCTCCTCCAGAACCAGGAAAGGAGCCAGGCGTTCCCGGATTTCGGAGCCCCACTGAGACTCCAGCCAATCCAGGGCCCAGTGGGCCATGGCCCGGGCCTCGGAGATAGGGGCGCGGCCGGTTAAGCCACCGGTAATGAGGATATATCTATCGAGATAATACTCCCGCCACAGCTCAAGGGCGTGCACCAGCCGCAGCCGGGCCACCCGTCCAGGTTTCCCTTCCCGATTGAGGCGGGCTCCCAGTACGATGAGGCCGTCCAGAGGCAGGTGTTCGGAGGGCATAAAGGCTTCTCGTAGTTTTTATTGGCCTGGGAAGCGGGGCCTATTAGCCCCGCTTCCCAGGCCCAGCCCTTGTGTGGGTTGGGAGGGGGGCTTGGGGGGAGGGCAGGTAGGGGCGGTTCGCGAACCGCCCCTACGCCCCTGGCCCTCCCCCCAACACCTTATCTATCCCCTCGCCGTTTCTTCCGCAGGGCCCGGGCGCCGGCCTTCCAGGGCGGTTCCCCTTTTTTACCGCGAAATTTAGGGGTCTCTTGGAGCAGGCTGGGTATATCCAGGATCAAGGCGCCGGGGGCGGGCAGGGGCCGAGGCGGCCGCTCCGGTTTAGGTTTATCCCGCCTTTCTGGCGGCGGCGGCAGCTGCAAGAATTCCCGGGGCAGGGCCGGGGCCAGGAAGAGCTCGTCGCCGTACCCCGTAAAGATGAGGCCAGACCGAGCCGCGCCCTGAGCCTGGACGGTGATGAGGACCGGCTCCGGGGACCGGCGCCGCCCCAATCTCAGGGCCAGCTCCGGGGTGGTGGCCAAAACCAGTTCCTGGCCGGGGGGAGGCCTTAACCCCTCCTCCCACACCCGACCCTGGGCCTTGGGCGGGATGGTTGCATAAAGCAAAGATGGCGGGGTTTCCCCAGGTGGACGGCGCAGCCGGGCCGGTCCTGGAGTAAGCCCCCGGATTTGCTCGCCCTTCACCTCCAAGCGGGGCGGTTGGGAGAGAGCCGCCACTTCCTCTAAATGATGGCGCCGCACAAAACCCCAGCCTGGCTCCGCCCCCAGGACCTGGAGCACTTGCTTGATGGGGACAAAACCTTCTTCGGAGAGCACCAGCCCGAACTCATCTGGGCGGTGGCATAGCATGTAGGTGAGCATGCGAGCCAGGGCCTCCGATTGCCGGGGCAGGCGGGACATGACGATCTCCGACGAGTAATTGGGGGGGCAGGTAGGGGCGGTTCGCGAACCGCCCCTACGATCCTGGCCCCTCCCCCTAAAACCCTTTTACCAGAAGGATATTGACAAGGCAATCGCATATGGTAATTTTATAAAGATAGGATTATTCTAATGCCCCAACTACATTTTCACCCGCATCACAAGAAACTCTTGCAGGAGGCGGTGGTCATCGCCGAGGAGATGACCTCCGACTTCTTTAAACTCACCCCCAGCCACTGGCGGCGGTATGACATCGCCACCCTGGAGGCTTTGGAGCAGGAAGAGATTTCCCCTCACGCCCTGGCCTTGGTGGCCAAATATGACGTCCGTCCCCAGGACCGTCATCTGCCCTCAGCCTTTTTTGATTTTTATCGCATCTGCCTTCAGGACCATAACATCCTCAAGGCCCTGGAGGCCTGGCGGGGCATTACCCTGTTTCCGCTCTTGGTCTATATCCTGACCCATGAGCTGGTGCACATTGTGCGCTTCAGCCAGTTCTTGGCCCGGTTTGAGGCTTCGGAAGGGGAAAAACTCCAGGAGGAAAGAAAGGTGCACCTGCTGACCCAAAAGATCATGGCTCCCCTTAATTTTGTCGATTTGCCGCCGGTAATCGGCTATTATATATAGTTGGCAAGGAGATTGGCAGTATGCCGATTTACGAGTATCAATGTGCCGCTTGTGGTCGAATCGTGGAAAAGTGGCAGAAGTTTTCTGAAGAGCCGCTCACGGTTTGCCCCCACTGCGGCGGCAACCTTAGCAAAATCATCAGTTCGTGCGCCTTCCATCTCAAAGGCAGCGGCTGGTATGTGAGGGATTATGGCGGAAGCCACTCTGCTTCCGGCCAGGCGGAAAAATCCGAAGAGGGCAAAGAGGCCAAAGGAGCCGAAGAGTCCAAGAAACCGGAACCATCTGACTCCTCCCCACCCAAGATTAAGTGAGGGACCTGCTAAGGCTCTCCGGGCGAGAGAGAAAGCGAGAACCTGGTGGCAGAAATCAAGAGCGCCTTAGAGTTGGCCTTGGAAAAGGCGGAGCGGATGGGCAAGGCCACTCAAGAGGAAGTCGCCGAAACCCAATATAAGGAGCGGTGCCGCCAGTTGGCGGTCCACTATCTGAAGGGGGAAGGCGACCTGGAGGAGGAACTCAACCGCCTCCCGGCCCAGGTCCAGCCTGCGGTCCGGGTAGCGATCAAGGAAGTATTTCTTCGCAACATTAGCCTGCCCCGGAATGGCGAGGTGGATCCCCGCCTGGAGCGGGCCGTGGAGGGGATGCTCCTGGTGGCCAGCAACAAAAAGGCCATGTCCCGCCTGAAGGCGGATCTGGACCAGCTCCTGCAAAATTTCCTCCAGGTGCGAAACAGCGCCTATCAACAGCTCAAGGCCAGATTCGGGGCATCCCTGGGCAATATGCAGCGGGCCCTGGAGGCCCAGCTCCGGCAGAAGGTACGGGTGGAGGTGGAACAACTGCCCCAATTCCTGGAGGAGTGGCGGCGGTTCCAGGGCAGCCTCTGCGATCAGTTTGAACCTCTCCTGGAAGACTTAAAAGCCAAGATGTTGAATTTTTAGGAGTGGGCCAAAAGGTTAAATCTTTCTCCTTTTATCTTTGGCCCACATGAAAAGGGCGTGGTAAGCCGGGGCCCAACGCCCCGGCTTACCACGCCCTTTAAACTTAAGGGGTTGGGGGAGGGGGTGAGGGGGAGGGGGCAGGGGCCCACCGGCCCCTGGCCCCTCCCCCCTCATCATCCTTGTCAACCAGCACTTGCCTTCCGGCCGCATAGGCGCCGGAAATTATTTGCCAAAATATCCTGGGTGGGCTCTTCTGGCAACCCCAAACTCAGGATTTTCCCTAACTCCGAGCCCGGATGGCCAAAAGGATAGTCGCTGCCAAAGAACAGGCGGGCGCTGCCATACCGGCTCAGGTAATCTTCGATTTCCCCAGGCCCGGCGATGGCGGTGTCCGCGTAAACCCATGGGTGCTCAAAGACCCCGGCCCGCCTTAAGGGACCGTAACCGCCGCTCAAGCCCCCCAGGTGGGGAATGATCACCTTGAGGCCATGGGCCAGCTTTTCCAGAAAGAACAAAGTGTTCTGGAAAGACTCTTCCAGGAGAATGGGGAGGTTGCGGGAGCGCACCACTTCCAGGAACTCCAGGCAGCGGGGATCATTATAGTGGTATTCCGGCTCATCCGGGTGGCGGTGCCATTTGACGGCCACGTACTGGGGTCCCAGGTCTTCCCAGGCAAAGTCGTTCCACACGAAAAAATAGGGGAAGATCTCGATCTCCGGGTCCTTAAGACCTAGCAGATAACGATGCGCCTGGCGGCGGCAGGCCTGCCACTGGGGGGTATCCTTAAAGTAATAATTGTAGCGGTCGTAGATGTCCTCCACCGGCGGGATGACTCCGGCCCCGGTAATTCCCGCAGCCACAAGCAGCGGCCGGATATCCTCCCAGCGCCAGAAGACATTCTGAATGCCGCTGTGGATATGGCAGTCGATGGCCTGCATTGATTACACCCTCACCTGCTCAGCAAGTTAAGTGCAATGCCGCGGCCAGGCGGCGCTTTCCGGCCAGAGCATTGATGGCCTGGCAGGCCTCTGGAGTGGGTAGGGTCAGCAGATCGATGCGCTTGGCCTTAAGATGGGCCGCCAGGGCGTGGTCCACCTGCATCCTCCCCGGCTGGCCCATGCCCACCACCAAAACCTCAGGAGCCGCGTCCAGGGCCTCGGTCACGTCCTCCAGTTGCAGCAGATGCCCCTCCCGCCGCCACCAATCGCTCTTGATGTGGCCCGGCCAGATGAGCAGGTCCTGGCGGTATGGATGGCCGTCTATCACTATCAGCCCGAATTCGTATTTATCGATGTGCATCTTTCGTCCTTTAGCGCCGGCCCGGCCTTACGGCTGTTTGGATGAGAATTTGGGGGAGGAGGCTAAGGGCCGCAGGCCCACTTACAATCCTCCCCCAAACCCCCGCCCCCAATCCCTTAAGGTTTTTTCCTGGTTTAGGCCGTGGCCTTTGGGCCACGGCCTAAACCAGAAACTTACGCGGGTTGGGAGGGGGTGCGGGGGAGGGCAGGGGCCTCAGGCCCCTGGCCCTCCCCCGCAATATAATAATTATTTTCGAGAGAGACAAGGGGAGGCCGGAGTTTCCTGAAAATCTGGTTTATGTTACATTTTCCCTATGAAGCGGCGAAGTGCGTCAGTCTCAGAAGTTAGGGTCTGCCTGGAGCGGGTGGCCATTGTGCTTTTCCGGCCGCGCCTGCCCGAGAACATCGGTGCGGTGGCCCGGGCCGCCTGTAACATGGGCTTGAGCCGCCTGGTGGTGGTGCAGCCGGAGAATTTGGACGAAGAGCGCATGCTCAAGATGGCCACCGCCCCGGCCGCCCCTTTGCTGGCCCAAATGACCGTCTCCCACGACCTGGCCCAGGCCCTGGGGCCCTTTCAGTATATCGTGGGCACCACCGCCCGCCGGGGCGGAGTGCGCCAGGAACTCCTCACCCCCCGGGAAATGGCCGCCCGAATCATCGACCTTTCTTTACACAACGACGTGGCCCTGCTCTTCGGGCCGGAGAACTGGGGCCTCACCAACGACGAGCTTCCCTTCTGCCACGCCCTGGTGACCATCCCCACCGCCGAGTGCTCCTCTCTGAACCTGGCCCAGGCGGTCATGGTCCTGGCCTATGAACTCTTCACCGCGGTCAGCGCCACCCCCCGCTTTGAGCCCCGCCTGGCCAACTCCCAGGAACTGGAGTCCATGTATGCCATGCTTCAGGAAACGTTAGTGAAGATCAACTTCATCTCCCACCAGAACCCGGAACACTGGATGTTCAACGTGCGCCGCCTCTTTTCCCGCCACGGCCTCCGGGCCCGGGAAGCCCAGGTGATCAAAGGCATCTGCCGCCAGATCGACTGGTACGTGCGGAGTAGGTTGGAGAAGAAGTAAGTTGAGGGGAGGGCCGGGGGAATTTTTGTAAGGGTTCCCCCGCCCTCCCCTCAAACTCCCCTCCCAACCCCCCTGTCAGGAGCTTCGAAAAGAAGTTTGGGGGAGGAGGCTAAGGGCCATTGGCCCAACCCACCCCCCACTCCCTTATATAAAAATTAAGGCTTATAGTACATAAGGCGCCGGGCGTAAGGGGCCACGGCGGCTTCCAGGCGGCGCTGGGACTCGGGGAGCAGAAATTGGAAGTCTTGGGCCGCGGCCGCCAATTCCTGCACCTGGGTGGCGGAGTCCGCGCCGATGACCACCAGGTTCACGGCCTGGCTCAGGGCATAAGACACGAAGTCCTGGACCGTGGTTCCCGGGATTCGGGTCAGCATCCCCCGGCACAGCGCCTTCATGCCGATGACCCCCACGCCCCGCTCAAAGGCCTGGGCCGCGATTGGCAGAAAACTTTGATAATGCGCCTCCGCCGGGTTCACCGGCAGGAGCACCGTGTCAAACTCATAAAGTTCCAGGGCCCGGCGGAGCACCGCGGGATCGTGGTGGCCGGTCACGCCGACAAAGCGCGTCCAGCCCTTTTCCTTGGCTTCCCGGAAGGCCTCCAGGGCCCCGCCCGCCGCGCCAATGGCCTCCACTTCCTCCAGGGTGCGGATATCGTGCACCTGCCACAGGTCCAGGTGGTCGGAGTCGAGATTCTTCAAGGTAATGATGAGATGGGCCATGGCCTCTTTATAGGTGCGCCCGTGTGACTTGCTGGTCAGGAAGATCCGGTCCCGGTGGCCTTCGAGGCCCCGGCCCAGGTAAGCTTCGCTGCCGGAATAGGCCCGGGCCGTCTCGAAGTAGTTGATGCCGGCCTCCAAAGCCGCCTCAATGACCGCCTGGGCCTCCCGTTCCTCCCCGTAAGTGCGCAATACCCCTTCACCCCCCAACCCCAGGATGGTGGCGAGCTGTCCAGTCCGGCCCAAAGGGCGCTGCGGCAGGGTCATGGTGAAGCTCCTTTTGATTGGTTTTGTGGGGGGAGGGCCAGGGACTTGAAGTCCCTGCCCTCCCCCCACGCCCCCCACCCAACCCGCGTAAGTTTACCGGAGGAGCCGGGGCCATTGGCCCCGGCTCCTCCGGCTATTTTAACTCAAGGGGTTGGGGGAGGGGGTTTGGGGGAGGATTGTAAGTGGGTCTGCGACCCCTGGCCCCCTCCCCCAATTTCCTTCAGCCCCTCCGCCTTGACAGGGTGGGGGGTGTTGATATTCTAAAGGATAAGATGTCTGAGCTCAAAGTAAAGTCTGCTTCGCCCTATCCGGCCCTGGCCGCGGCCATGTCCGGGATTCCCTCGGCCTGCGGGGTCTATCTCTTTAAGGACGTGGGCGGCCGGGTGCTTTATGTGGGCAAGGCCCTCAACCTGAAGCATCGTCTGGGTTCTTATTTGAAGACCCCGGAGAAGCACGATCCCAAAACCGCCTTGATGTTGCGAAAACTCGCCCGGGTGGATTTTCTCCTCACTGCCACGGAGCGGGAAGCCCTTATTTTAGAGCGCAATCTCATCAAGGAGCACCGCCCCAGGTATAACGTGATGCTCCGGGATGACAAGAATTACCTCTGTTTGCGCCTGGACTTGCGGGAGACCTTTCCCGGGCTCTCCTTTGTCCGGCGGTTCAGCCCGGATGGGGCGCTGTATTTCGGCCCCTATGCCTCCGCGGGCATGGCCCGGGAGACCCTCAAGGTGATGAAGCGGGCCTTTGGGGTGCGCACCTGCAAGGAGCGCCGGCTGCAGGCCCGGTCCCGGCCTTGCTTGGAGTATCAATTGGGGCAGTGTTTGGGGCCCTGCGCGAATCTGGTGGACTCCGAAGCTTACAGCCAGGCGGTGGCTGAGGCGGTGCTCTTTTTGAAAGGCCGGGGAGGCAGTCTCCTGAAAAAGCTCAAAGGGCAGATGGAGAGGGCCGCGGCCAGCCTGGATTTTGAACGGGCTGCGCTCCTCAGGGACCGGATCACTGCCATCAAGGGCACCCTGGAGCGTCAGGACATGGCCCGGCCCAGCTTCAAGGACCAGGATGTCCTGGGCCTGGCCCAGGAGGACGGACGGGCCTTGATCCTGGTGCTCATGATCCGCAGCGGCCTGGTCACCGGCAGCCGGGAATATTACTTTCCCGAACCCGTGCCCGGTGGCGACCTCTTACAAGCCTTCGTGAAGCAGTATTATGGCGAGGGGCGGCCGCTGCCGGAGGAGATCCTGCTGCCCCGGGCCCTGCCGGATGGGCGGCTCCTGGCTGAGGTGCTGAGCGAGCAGAAGGGAGCCCCGGTGCGCCTGCGGGGGGCTCAAGGGGCGGATCGGAGCCGGCTCCTGTCCCTGGCCGGGGAGAATGCCCGGGCTGCCTTGGAGCGGCACCAGGCGCGGCCTATCCCCGGCGATCCCCTCGTCGACCTCCAAGAACGCCTCCATCTCCCCCACCTTCCCAGGCGCCTGGAATGCGTGGATATCTCCGCCCTCCAGGGCAGCCAGGCGGTGGGGGCCCTGGTGACTTTTACTGAAGGGGCGCCGGATAAATCCTGTTATCGCCGCTTCCGCATCAAAGGAGTTCCCGGCCCGGACGATTATGCCATGCTCCGGGAAGTGGTCAAGCGCCATTATGGCCGGGAAGGGCAGATTCTCCCCGATTTGCTGGTGGTGGACGGCGGCCGGGGCCAACTGGCCGTAGTCCAGCAGGCCCTCAACGAGTTAAGCCTGGCCCTCTTTCCGGTGGTGGCCCTGGCCAAGGCCGGGGAACAAGCCGGGCGCCCGGTGCGGGACCGGCTCTTTCTGCCGGGAAGGAAGAACCCTTTACTTTTGCCGGCTGCTTCTCCAGGATGGCTGCTGCTCCTCAGGCTCCGGGATGAGGCGCACCGGTTCGCCCTCGCTTACCACCGGGGCCGGGCCCGGAAAGAAATGCTGGCCTCAGGCCTGAGCCAGGTCCCCGGCATCGGGCCGGTCAGGCGCAAACAGCTTTTCCAGCATTATTCCAACCTGGAGGCCCTGAAGGGGGCGACCCTGGAAGAGCTGGCGGCCCTGCCGGGCTTCACTCGCAAGGTGGCGCAAAGTTTGAAGGAATGGATTGCGAGGAATATTTGAGGGGAGGGCGGGGGACCACAGGCTCCCCGCCCTCCCCTCAAACTCCCCTCCCAACCCCCCTTATGAAGGCTGGGGGAGTGGGGGCCATAGGCCCCGACTCCCCCAGCCTAAAAAGGTATAAGGGATTGGGGGAGGGGGAGGCCCACTGGCCCGCCCCTCCCCCATAATCTTCTTACGCTTCCAGGGCCGCGATCTGCTCCGGGGTGAGGCCATAGCGGCGTTCCCGCTGTTGATAGGCCACCAGGGCCTTAAGGAACTCCTCTTCCCGGAAATCGGGCCACAGGGTATCGGTAATATAAAGCTCGGTGTAAGCCGACTGCCACAGCAGAAAATTGCTCATGCGGTACTCGCCGCTGGTGCGGATGAGCAGGTCCGGGTCGGGCATGGCCGCGGTATAAAGATAGCGGGAGAAGAGGGCGGAGTCTATCTCTTCGGCACGGATGCGGCCGGCCTGAAGGTCCTGGGCCAGGTGGCGCGCCGCCTGGACGATCTCAGTGCGCCCGCCGTAGCTGAGGGCCAGGGTCAGGACCATCTGGGCGCCCGCCGCAGTGGCGGCCATAGTCTGGGCCAGATCCTGCTGCACCGCCCGGGGCAGTCGCTCAAGGTCGCCGATGGCCCGGAGGGAAATCTGATTCTCCTGCATCTCGGCTAATTCCTGATGCAGGTAACGCCGGAGCAGACCCATCAGGGCCCGGATCTCCATGGAAGGGCGTTGCCAGTTCTCTTCCGAAAAGGCGAACAGGGTAAGGTAAGAGATGCCCAATTGGCGGGCCTGGCGCACCACCACCCGCACCGACTCCGCCCCGGACACGTGGCCGCGGATGCGGCGCAGTCCCCGGCTCTGGGCCCAGCGGCCGTTACCATCCATGATAATGGCCACATGACGGGGGAGGCGCTGGGGGTCCAGAAGAAGGCTTACTTCAGACAAGTTTGCCCTCCGGACCATTAAAAGGACATGATTTCCTTTTCTTTTTCGGCAGTCTGGGTATCAACCTTTTTAATAAATTCATCCGTGACTTTCTGGACTTCTTCCTGAGCCCGGTGGGCCTCATCTTCGGAGAGGAGCTTTTCTTTTTTCATCTCCTTCAGATCTTCATTGGCCTCCCGGCGGAGGTTTCTTAAAGCCACCTTGCCCTCTTCCCCCATCTTTTTCACCAACTTTACCAGTTCCTTCCGGCGCTCGGTGGTGAGGGGCGGAATGGGCAACCGGATCAACTTGCCGTCATTGACGGGATTAAGCCCCAGATCGGATTTGAGGATGGCCTTTTCAATATCCGCCAGGATGGAGGGGTCCCAGGGCTGCACCGTAAGCAGCCGGCTCTCCGGGGCCGCCAGGGAGGCAACCTGGGGCAGGGGCATATTGGTGCCATAACAATCTACTTTGATGCCTTCCAGCAGGGCCACCGAGGCGCGGCCGGTGCGGATGCGGGACAGATCCCGGGCCATCAACTCCAGCACCTTGTCCATCTTGCGTTTCGCTTCCTTCAGAACCTCATCTTTCATGGCCGCGGCTCTCCACGATGGTGCCCACGTCCTGTCCCAGCACCACTTTTTTCATATTTCCCGGTTCCAGCAGTTTGAAGACGATGATGGGGATATTCTGTTCCATGGACATAGTCACGGCGGTAGAGTCCATCACTTTGAGGGCTTTTTCCAGGATGTCGAAATAGGTGAGGCGGGTCAGCAGGCGGGCCTGGTGGTCTTTTTCCGGGTCCCGGTCATAGATCCCTGCCACCTTGGTGCCTTTGAGAATGGCCTGGGCCCCGATCTCCGTGGCCCGCAAGGCCGCGGCGGTGTCGGTGGTAAAATAAGGGCTGCCGGTGCCGGCGGCAAAGATGACCACCCGCCCCTTCTCCAGATGGCGGATGGCCCGGCGGCGGATATAAGGTTCCGCCACTTCGTGCATGGCGATGGCCGTCATCACCCGGGTGGGCATCCTGGCCTTCTCTAACACGTCCTGCAGGGCCAGGGCATTGATCACCGTGGCCAGCATGCCCATGTAATCCCCCACCGCCCGGTCGATTCCCTGGGCGCTGGCCGCCAGCCCCCGGAAAATATTGCCGCCCCCCACCACCACCCCCACCTCTACCTTAAGGTCCACCACCTCTTTGATTTCCCGGGCAATGTCCTTCAAGGTGTCGGGGCACAGGCCGAATCGCTTCTCTCCGGCCAGGGTCTCGCCGCTCACCTTAAGCAGGATGCGGCGGTATTTGGGGAGATCCGGGGTCATGCAGTCCCTCAGGCGGCTCCCACCTGATAGCGGGCAAAACGTCGCACCTTAATCTCCTTACCGCCTAACTCGGCCCCCACCTCCTTAAGGTGTTGGGCCACGGTAAGATCCGGGTTTTTCACAAAGGGCTGCTCCAGGAGACAGGCTTCTTTATAGAACTTCTCCAGGCGGCCCGCCACCATGCGCTCGATGATCTTCTCCGGTTTGCCGCTCTCCCGGGCCTGGGCCTGGTAAATGGCCACCTCTTGGGCCACCAACTCAGGGGGCAAATCCTCCCGGGTAACCGCCAGGGGATTGGCGGCGGCCACCTGCATGGCCAGGTCTTTGGCCGCGGCCCGGGCTACGGGCGCAGCCTCCGCACCGCCCAGCTCCAGGAGCACCCCCAGGCGCCCGCCATGGTGGATGTAAGCGGCCACCAGGCCGTCACCGCTATACCGGGTAAAGTGCCGCACCCGGATGGATTCGCCGGTTTTGGCAATCACGTTATTGAGATATTCGGTTACCGTTAGCCCGGGCAGATGGGGACAGGGCTGAGCCAGAAGCTCCGCCACGGTCTCCAAGGCCACGGCCCCCAGGTGCTCCACCAATTTGGCGCCCAGGTCCATAAAGGCCTGGGTCTTGGCCACGAAATCGCTTTCACAGTTCACTTCCAGGAGCACGCCGGAGTGGTGGTCCGGGCTGAGGTAGGCCCAGACCGCCCCCTCGCTGGTGGTTCGTCCGGCCCGTTTGTGGGCCACCGCCAACCCTTTCTGGCGCAGGTAGGCCACGGCCTTTTCCAGGTCGGCGCCCGTTTCTTGCAAAGCCTTTTTACAATCCATCATCCCCGCGTTGGTCTTGTCACGCAGGGTTTTGACCATCTCTGCGGTAATTTCCAATCTAACTCCTCCCAGTTTTGAAGATTGAGGGGCAGGGTAAGGGTCCGAGCCCCGACCCCCCAAATAGTGCAAAGAGATTAATGACTAAAGAGGGTAAGGTGCGGCAAGGTGGAATACTTACTCTTCATACCGGTCCTCGATATCCTCGGGCAGAGCCGATCCTTCCGGGGTTGGGACTTCCACTTCTTCGGCTGCCGCCTCCTCCACCGGGAGGGAAATTTCCTTATCAGTCAGGCCCTGGAGCCGTTCCTCTGCAAGTTTCTTACCTTCCAGAGCCGCGTCGGCCACGCGGGCGGTGAGCAAGCGAATGGCCCGGATGGCGTCGTCATTGCCCGGAATGGGAAAATCGATCTCCGTGGGGTCACAGTTACTGTCCACGATGGCTAGGAGGGGAATTTGCATCTTGCGGGCTTCCTTTATGGCAATGGCTTCCTTGCGGGGATCGACCACATAGACAATGTCCGGCAGGCGCCCCATTTCCTTAATGCCACCCAAGGCCCGCGCCAATTTGGCGGCCCTTTTTTCCATCATCAACACTTCTTTTTTGGGGAATTTTTTCAGGGTGCCGTCTTCTTTCATGGCCTCAAAATCCTTGAGGCGCTTAATGGAGCGACTGATGGTTTGGAAGTTGGTCAGCATCCCCCCTAACCACCGATGGTTGACATAGAACATGTGGCAGCGCTTGGCCTCTTCGGAAATGGCGTCCTGGGCCTGTTTCTTGGTGCCCACGAAGAGGACGAGGCTGCCCTCGGCCACCTTTTCCACTACGAAGTTGTAAGCGGTCTTAAAGTACTGGACGGTTTTTTGCAGGTCGATGATGTGGATACCATTTCTGGCCCCGAAGATGTAGGGCTCCATCTTGGGGTTCCAGCGGCGGGTTTGGTGGCCGAAGTGTACCCCCGCCTCCAACAGCTCTTTCATAGTGACATAAGGCATAACGGTTTCCTCCTGGTTAGGCCGCCGCTCCGCCGCCGGCGGGGCCACCCGCCGGCAAACCCTCCTCAAGGGTGCCGGCCGGCACCAGCCCGCCCTGGCGGGGCGTGAGTAGTTGTTTTCAAATCAAAAAATTATACCAAAAAAATCTGGGCCCCACAATGATTTTTGGGCAACCTGGCCAGGAGCGGGCCGAAGGCCCCCTCCTGCCTTTCCTGCTTAACCTCTAAAGGGAGGGGGGGTGGGGGGAAGTGAGGCGGCCTCCGGGGATTCCAGTTCGGTGAAGGTAAAATGTCGCAATTCCGGATGCCTGAGCAATATCAGGCCGACGCTGAGGGCCGCGAGCAAGCTGCCCAGGGCTATGGTCGGCCCCGGTCCCAGGTAATGGGCCACCCCGCCGTAGAGCAGGCTACCTATGGGAGCCAAACCCATGACGATCAACCCGAACAGGCTCATGATGCGGCCCCGCAGTTCATCCGGCACGTTGAGCTGCAGCAGGCTGTTGCCGGTGGAGAGCTGGGTCACTATGCCAAATCCGGCCAGGAAGATAAAGATCAGGGCCAACAGGTAATTGCGGCATAAACTCAAACCTATTAGCCCCACGAAGAACAAGGCCAGGCCGACTAAAAAGGAGGGCATGGGAGGCCGGCGCGTCAGGCGGTAGGCCAGGGTGAGGCCTCCCAGCAGGGCCCCCAGGCCGCCGGTGGCGGTAAGGAGGCCGAAGCCCCGGGGGCCCACCCCCAGGGTGTCCCGGGCCAGAATGGGCAGCAGCACAAAGTAGGGCATGCCCAGGATCGCCACCACGCTCATGATTATTAGGATCAGCTTCAGTTCCTGGCGCTCCAGTAGATGATCCAGCATCTCCCGCCAGGCCTGCCGGAAGGGAGTCCAGGGCGCGGGTTGATAAGATGGCAAATGGACCAGGGCCAGGGCCAGGAGGACCGCCAGAAAGGAGGCGGCGTTCAGGAAGAAGCAATTGGCTAGGCCCACCTCGGCAATGAGGATTCCCGCCACCGCCGGGCCCACCACCCGGGTGGCGTTGAACAGGGTGGAATTGAGGGCAATGGCGTTGGGCAGATCCGGTTTGCCCACCAGCTCCACGATAAAGGCCTGACGCACCGGGATATCGAAGGCCATGACCGTGCCCGCCAGAAAGACGATTACGCACAGCAGCCAGATATAGAGGACTTGCTCCACCACCAGTACCCCCAGCACCAGGGCCAGGAGCATCAAGGCGCTCTGGGTAATAAAGAGCAAGCGCAGCTTGTGGGTATTGTCCGCCACTACCCCGGCCAGAAAGGAAAAGAGGAGCACCGGGAGGGTTTGCAAGGCCCCCACCAGTCCCAGATAAAAAGAGGAGTTGGTGAGCATCAGGACCAGCCAGCTGAAGGCCAGGGACTGCATCCAGGAGCCGGTCAGGGAGATGGCCTGGCCGGCGTAAAAGAGGCGGAAATTGCGGTGGCGCAGGGCGGCAAAAGTCCCGAAGAGAAAGAAGTCCATGTCAGTGGCCGCAAAGTAAAAAATGTATAAAGTATTATTTTAAATAAAAGCTTGGACTGGTGCAATGTCTCCTTCCCCTGGAGCCGGGGGCAAGATGTTAGCTGCCCCACAGGGTTAAGACTTGACAAGGGCAGATGCCCGGCCTAATATTGTAGGGAATTTCTTGACTGCGAGCCGGAAAGGTGGCGATGATAGCCCTCAGCAACTTGCTCTCCGCGGTGGCCCAGATCTTACATCTGGCCTTACAGATCTATATGTGGCTCATCATTGCCCGGGCGCTGATCTCCTGGGTCAACCCCGACCCTTACAATCCCATTGTGAGGTTCTTATACAACGTCACCGAGCCGGTGTTGGGTTATATCAGGCGGTCTTTGCCCTCAGTCTTTGGCGGCCTGGACCTTTCGCCCCTGGTGGTGCTGGCGGCCATCTTGTTGCTGGATTATTTCTTGGTTCAGACCCTCTTAGACTGGTCTTATAGTTTAAAGCAAGCCAGGTAGCTCGCCTCCAGTGTCCACCTTTTTCCAGCCCACCTGCCAGGGGTATGTGCTGCGCCTGACGGTCGTGCCGGGGGCGCCGCGCACCGAGGTGGTGGGGCTCCATGGCGATCGCCTCAAGGTCCGTCTGGCGGCTCCGCCGCAAAAGGGGGCTGCCAACCGGGAGATCCTTTCCTTCCTGGCCCGGCTCCTGAAGCTGCCCCAAAGTTCTCTCAGGCTCCTGGGCGGGGGCCGGAGCCGGGCCAAGGTGGTGGAAGTCCTGGACCTTTCCCCGGACCTGGGGGCCCGCCTTCAGAATCTGATTCCCTAACCCCCCTAGACTACCCGGCCGGCTCATCCTTCTTACCCTGGCAGTGCCTTGACAAGAGGAGGATGGATGATAACTATTATGTCCAAATGATGCAGAGCATGGGTATCGGGATTCTCAGGGGAGTGGGTTTTGGGGATGGATGACTACTATGAGACCCTAGGAGTCCCCCGGAACGCCATCCTGGAGGAAATCAAAAGCGCCTATCGGCGGCTGGCCTTAAAGTACCATCCTGACAAGAACCCCGGAGATAAGGTGGCAGAGGAAGAGTTCAAGCGGGTCTCCGAAGCCTACCAGGTCTTATCCGATTCCGAAAAACGGCAACTCTATGACCTTTACGGCCATGCCGGTCTGGCCGGCCTGGACGTGGGGGGCTTTAGCGGCTTTGAGGATATCTTCGGCAGTTTCGGAGAGGTCTTTGAAGATTTCTTCGGCTTCGGGCGGCCACGGAGCCGCCGCAGCTGGGCCCAGCCCGGAGCCGACCTGCGCCACCGGGTAGTCCTGACCCTGGAACAGGTATTCCTGGGAGTGGACGCCGCCATCGACGTGGAACGCCGGGTCGGTTGCCCCCGGTGCGGCGGCCAAGGCCTGGAGCCCGGCACCCAGCCTCAGACCTGCCCGCGTTGCGGCGGTCGGGGTCAGGTGAGCCAGAGTAGAGGGCCCCTCAGGATCTTCACCACCTGCCCCGAGTGCCGGGGGGCCGGCAGCGTCATCTCCTCCCCCTGCATTACCTGCGGTGGCGCCGGCATGGTAAGGGAAAAGAAACAGGTGCAGGTGCGCATCCCCCCAGGGGTGGATAGTGGCACCCGCCTGCGCCTCCGGGGGGAGGGAGAGGCGGGGAAATCGGGAGGTCCACCCGGCGATCTCTATATCGAAGTGCAGATGGCCCCGCACCCTCTCTTTACCCGCCATGGCCAAGACCTTTATTACCGGGCCCAACTTTCCTTCGTGGAATCCGCCCTGGGCAAGGAAATCCAAATTCCCACCCTTTCCTCCCCAACCCGCCTGCAAGTTCCTCCCGGAACCCAACCCGGGGCCAATTTTCGGCTTCCCGGAGAAGGCTTGCCCGGCCTGCGGGGCAAGGAGCGGGGCGACCTGGTGGTGGAAGTGGCCCTCAAGACCCCCACGCATCTTTCTCCCCAACAGGAAGAGCTTCTCAGGGAATTCCTCAAGCTGGAAGCAGCCGAGTAAAGGACGGTTTTCAAAGGACAGTTTTTTGTTTTCTGTTTTCGTGTAAAAAGACAGCAAAAATATAGAAATATTTGCCCTTGGGGCTATCTCTGTCCTTAATCTCATGAGTCAGTCCAGTAAAAGTGATAAGCCGGGGCCCGTAGCCCCGAGCTAAAGGAAGGTTTTCGGTTTTCGGTTTTCAGTTTTCGGTAAAAAAACCAGCAAGAATATAGAGATATTTGCCCTTGGGGCTATCTCTGTCCTTAATCTCAGAGTCAGTCCATTAAAAGTGACCTAAGCCGGGGCCCAGCTAGCCGAGTAAAGGACGGTTTTCGGTTTGTCAGGTTTCGGTCTTCGGCCTAAACACCCAGCCCAAAAATCATTTTTGGCAATAATGTCAAGGCGGGCCACTCTAAATTAATAGTAAAGAAGCGGGGTTGTGCCGCAACTGTGCCGCTTCGGACCGCGGCTGATTTAGATTTAAGATGCTGTTTTTTCAGATTATTTCGCCAAAGGGCGGCGAAGTTGCGGAACATTGAGGTCAAGGCTTGTCGTTTAAGGAGAGGCGGAATCTCTCCTGGAGGGAGAGGAGGCGGATGGACTCGCGGAGGCAGCCGAGAGCGACGTGGAGGGAACGGGAATCGGCGGCGGTGTGGTAGAGACGGTCCAGGCGGACGGACAAGAGTTCCAGGTGGTCCAGGAGGGCTTGCTGTTGGGCCTGATGGGCACGGTATTCCTGGATAGCCAACTCCTGCTTAAGGTGGCGGGTGTGGCGGCTGAGGGCCGAGGGGGAAAGGCCATATTGGGCGGCCAGGGGACGGTAAGAGAACCCGGCCAGGAGGGCGCGGTCGATCTCGGCGCGGGAGGGGTGGTTGCAGACGGAACAGCGTTGGTCCATTTAGAGGCGGTTTTCGGTTTTCAGTTTGCGGTTTTCGGTAAAAGAATAGGGTGAAAGGTTATCAGGAGAGGGGGCGGGGGGCCAGCACGGGTGGTATGGTTGGCAGTGAAAAAGGGGAAAAGGAAAAAGAGAAGTAATAATTGTAAATTTTTGACAATGGGTCGAATATTAAATAACATGGGGCTAATTTGAAGTTTTAGATGGGTGAAGAAGACGGCGGGCAATGCCCGCCCTACGCTGGCTTGCTATCAATTTATTCTCCTAATAATGCGAGGCCGATATGGATCAATCGGAAGGCAATAATGATAAGGCCAAAGCCACAAAGCAAGGAGATAATAATCCGCAACCACCCACCACTTGTAAAAAGAATAATAAAATAACCGATTGCAATGAAGACAAAAGCCATCAAAAACAAAAGATAGCCTGGCCATCTCGGCTTCAAGCTTTCTGTACCCTGGCCATTGTTTTCATAACTGGCTTTTATACTTACTATGCACGAGAACAAGTTGGACAAATGAAAGAGGCGGTCAGGATAACAGGCGATCAATTTAGATTGGATCAACGGGCATGGATGGGGATCACTATCATGTCTGGACAATTCGAGGTTGGAAAACCAATGACTATCACTATAAATTTTCAAAATACTGGCAAGACTCCAGCCAAAGAAATAACTAACGTTATGGTTGTTGAGCCATTGGAAGGAAATGCCGCTCCTGACTTTACTAGAGAACAAATTGCATTTAAAGAAGGCAAGGGGCTTGCTACCCCCCAACAGAAAATTCATTCTTCTATGAAAGCCCCCGAGGAAAAACCTCTCACTGATGTTGGGTTTAAGAACGTCATTAATGGTAAAGTACGTATTTATATTCATGGTATTCTTGAGTATGACGACATATTTGGACATCATCATTGGATTACGTATTGTCATTACCTCGCCACGGATGGAGAAAATTTTAATGCATACAAAGAACACAATGATACAGATAATAATTAGACGTCTCATTTCTTCCCCCTTTTCGGGGGGATAGCATCATGCTGGAAAAAAGAACATTTTTCACTTTAATGGTCGTAGTCGCCGTAACGTTTTGCTATGTGCCACAATCAGAACCAAATGCCCAAGAGACCATGACTTATGGTAAAAGCGAAGAGTTGCCCACAAATAATCGCACCCGCCAAGAAAATCCATCCGAGCAGGTTGGAACCATTCAACAGGTAGTTGATGCCGCTTCTCGCGCAAAGGAGGCAAGCACCGAGAAAACAAAGGCTAGCCAAAACTCTTCCCCACCAAATGATGCGCCGTGGTTGTTTCAGCTTCTTCTCACTATATTTACTGGCGGCTTGGTGGTCGTTGGTGCGGTTCAATGCTATATTATTTTTAAAACCCTCAAGGAAACACAAAAGTCTGCTGATGCTGCTAAAGCAAGTGCTGATGCCCTTCCAATTATGGAAAGGGCTTATATTTTCGTCGAAGTACGCCGCAAAGAAGAACTGAAAGAATTTGTTATTGGTCAAAACTTCTGTGAAATTGTGGTAATGAATGAAGGGAAAACTCCGGCCATTCGGAAATATATCAATAAATTTGCCAAGGTATTTGTATTGCCCTACACCATTCCGAAAATTCCATGCGTGCCTTATCCAAATATGCCGAGGATAGAAGAAATAATAGCTAGTAGAGACATAAGATTTATTGATGTCGAATTTACGCTCACTAAAGAAGAATTGGAGCATATTAAATCCCGTAGAGCAACGCTGATTTGTATGGGGTGTATCCATTATGAGGATATTTTTGGAAAGCCCCATGAAACAGGTTTTTGTTGGTGGTATGAAGTTACCACTAATAATTTTTATTTCCTTGACGATCCCAATAATTACCGCACATAAAAGTATTATGAAAATAAATTGCCGCTTCATTTTTGCCCCCTTTTCGGAGGCGATTTCCCAAAAACCTTTATGTCAAGTTCTGGATAATCCCTTTAGAAAAGGGGGGGATAAGAGGATGGCGGGCACTGAGGCCCGCCCCACCTGCACTAAGGCCTGCCCCACCCATGGTCTTAGCCCCACCATAGTCATGCCTTTGGCAGTCGTTCATGAGTCCTGCGGCTCTCCCGAACCTATGAAAAGTTCTCCCCCTCACCCCAGGCCTCTCCCCCGCGGGGAGAGGGGGCTAGGAACAAGGATTAAGATTCTTCGCTGCGCTCAGAATGACAAGAAAGACGGGGGAAGTCGGGGCTGAAGGCCCCGCCTTCCCCGGAAGCTTATGCGGGTTGGGAGGGGGGCTTGGGGGGAGGGCAGGGACCTCAGGTCCCTGGCCCTCCCCCCACACAATTATCTAACTCTCCTGGCCCTCCCCCAAATCATTCTCATTCTCACCCAAACTTCAATTGCGCCTTTTCCAGGGTGCGGATCTGGTCCCGCAGGGAGGCGGCGCGTTCGAAGTCCAGCTTCCTGGCTGCGGCCTGCATCTCCTTTTTCAGGCGGGCGATTTGGGCCGGGGCGTCCTCCACCAGGTAGGGGAGTTGTTCCTCCGCGGCCAGGGGGATAGTGACGTAATCCTGCTCGTAGACCGAGGCCAGGATGTCTTTGATCTTGCTCTTTATGGTCTCCGGGGTGATGCCGTGGCGCTGGTTGTAGGCCTCCTGGAGGAGGCGGCGCCGGTTGGTTTCCCGAATGGCCGCGGCCATGGACGGGGTCACGTGGTCGGCGTAGAACAACACCTCCCCATGCAGGTTCCGGGCGGCCCGGCCGCAGGTCTGGATCAGGGAGCGCTCCGAGCGCAAAAAGCCTTCCTTGTCGGCATCCAACACGGCCACCAGGGAGACCTCCGGCAAGTCCAGGCCCTCCCGCAGGAGATTGATGCCGATGAGGACCTCGAAGACCCCCAGGCGCAGGTCCCGGATGATCTCCATGCGCTCCAGGGTGGTGATGTCGGAATGGAGGTAACGGACTTTCAGGCCCAGGTCCTGGTAATACTCGGTGAGGTCTTCGGCCATGCGCTTGGTGAGGGTGGTGACCAGGACCCGTTGGCCCTGCTCCAGGCGGGCCCGGATCTCGCCCAACAGATCGTCCACCTGGTGGGTGGCGGGTTTGACGCTGATTTGAGGATCCATCAGGCCGGTGGGCCGCACAATCTGCTGCACCACCCGGCCCCCGGCCTTTTCCATCTCGTAGGGCCCCGGAGTGGCGGAGACATAAACGAGCCGGGACACCCGGGTCTGAAATTCTTCGAAGCTCCACGGCCGGTTATCCAGGGCCGAGGGCAACCGGAAGCCGTAGTCCACCAGGGTCTGCTTCCGGGACCGGTCCCCCCGGTACATGCCCTGGAGCTGGGGGATGGAGATGTGGCTTTCATCGATGACCATCAGGGACTCCCGGGGCAGGTAGTCCAGGAGCGTGGGGGGCGGCTCCCCGGGGGCCCGGCCGGTGAGGTGGCGGGAGTAGTTCTCGATGCCGTGGCAGTAACCCAATTCCTTGAGCATCTCCAGGTCGAAGCGGGTGCGCTCTTCCAGGCGCTGGGCCTCCAGCAGCTTGCCCTGGGCCCGGAACCAGGGCAACCTCTCCTCCAGTTCCGCCTCGATGGCGGCCAGGGCCTGGGTGCGGCGCCAGTCCGGGGTGACATAATGGCTGGCCGGGTAGACGGTCACCCGTTTGAGCTGGCGCAGGGTCTGGCCCCTTAAGGGATCGATCTCCCGGATGGCCTCCACCGTATCTCCCCAGAATTCCACCCGGATGGCCCGGTCCTCTTCATGGGCCGGGAAGATTTCCACCCGATCCCCCCGCACCCGGAAGGTGCCCCGGTGAAAATCGAGGTCATTGCGCTCATAAAGGATCTCCACCAGCTTGGCCAGCACCTCCCGGCGCTTCTTCTCCGCGCCTTCCTCCAGGTAGAGGAGCATGCCGTGGTAGGCCTCGGGGGAGCCCAGGCCATAGATGCAGGACACCGAGGCCACGATGATCACGTCCTGGCGCTCGAAGAGCGACCGGGTGGCGGAGTGGCGCATCCGGTCAATGGCTTCGTTGATGGAGGCGTCCTTTTCGATGTAGAGGTCGGCCTGGGGCACGTAGGCCTCGGGCTGATAGTAATCGTAGTAGGAGACAAAATACTCCACCGCGTTTTCCGGGAAGAACTCCTTGAACTCGCCGTAGAGCTGGGCCGCCAGGGTCTTGTTGGGGGCCAGCACCAGGGTGGGCAGATTGATCCGGGCGATGACATTGGCCATGGTAAAGGTCTTGCCCGAACCGGTGACCCCCAGGAGGACCTGATGGGGGTAGCCGGCCTGCACCCCGGCCGCCAGCTTGCTTATGGCCTGGGGCTGGTCGCCTTTGGGCTTGAAGGACGTGACTAGATGGAAACGGTCAGACATAATTATTAAATCGGCAGTTTATAAGATAACATTTTGGGGTAGTTTGGGGGAGGGGGAGAAGTAGGTTTGGGGGAGGGGGCTAAGGGCCGGTGGCCCTTACCCCCTCCCCCAAGCCCCCTCCCCCAAACCCATAAGGGGAAAAAGTTAGGCGGTGGGGCCAGGGCCAGCGGCCCTGCCCCCACCGCCCCATACCGGGTTGGGTGGGGGGTGTGGGGGGAGGGCAGGTAAGGGCGGTTCGCGAACCGCCCCTACGCCCCTGGCCCTCCCCCCACACTTAGCTTTCTACTTAGCCGCCATCAGTTTGTCGAATTCCTCCACGGTTACCGCGGGCGCGGTGCAGAAGGAGACGCCTGTCATTTTGCTCAGGCCCACCGAGGCCTGGATGGCCTGCTCCATCCCGGGCAGGTCCACGATGAGCAGCAGGTCGGCATGCCCTAGCATGGCGTACATGGCCGTGATTTTGCCGCCCAGGTTCTTGATGAAGTCCGCGGCCTTCTTGGTGCGCTGGGCGCTCATGCCCTTCAGGGCTTCCGCCGAGTATTTGCCGAACATCAAAAAGGTGGCCATAATTAAATCCTCCTTTCCATTGGGTAATAGGTCTTTGGTTTACTACAAGAGGTTAAAGAAACTGTAATGGTACCGCCGGTTAAGGTTGGTCAGGTTTTAACTCTCCAGATGGTGCCTTGGGGGGTATCCTCCAGCACGATGTCCATCTCCGCCAGTTGGTGGCGGACGGCGTCGGCCCTGGCCCAATCCTTGTTCTTCCGGGCCTGGGCCCTTTCCGCAATAAGGGCCTCAATTTCCTCAGGAGAAACTTTCAGGTCCAGGGGCTTCTGGCGCAGGGTGCGCACCATCTCCCGGGGGTCGGCCTGAAGCAGGTTCAACACCCGGCTCAATTCCAGCAAATCTTGATATACCTGCCCCAAAAAGGCCGGGTAGGCGGGCTCCGAGGTGGGCGACTCCAGGAGGCGGTTGGTGAGGCGCACCGCCTCAAAGAGATACCCCAGGGCCTGGGCGGAGTTGAAATCGTCCTCCATGGCGGCCGTAAATCTTTCCCGCAAGGACTGGAGGCGGGCCAGTTCTTCGCCGCTCAGGACCGAGGGAGTAAAATCCGGGGGAACGGGGCTGGGAGCAACTGGGCTTGGTGGTGGCAAATCCTTAAGGCGCGCCAGGGTAGTGTAAAGCCGTAGCAAGCCGGCCTCGGATTCCGCCAGGGCCACATCGGAGAAATCCAGAGGACTGCGGTAATGGCTGTTGATGAGGAAGAAGCGCACCACCTCCGCGGGAAAGCGCGCCAGGACTTCCTTAACCGTAAAGAAGTTTTTCAGGGATTTGGACATCTTCTCCTGGTTGAGGGTCAGCATGCCGTGGTGGATCCAGTAACGCGCAAAAGTCTTACCCGTGGCCGCCTCGGATTGGGCCAGCTCGTTTTCGTGATGGGGAAAGATGAGGTCCTGGCCGCCGCCATGCAGGTCGAAGGTCTCACCCAGGTAGCGCATGCTCATGGCGGAGCACTCAATGTGCCAGCCCGGACGCCCCGGGCCCCAGGGGGACGCCCAGGTAGGCTCCCCGGGCTTGCTGGATTTCCACAGGACGAAATCCAGGGGGTCCTCCTTATTAGGGTCCACTTCCACCCGGGCTCCGGCCCGCATATCCTCCAGGCCCTGGCCGGAGAGCCGGCCGTACCCCGGGAAGCGCCGCACCCGGAAAAAGACATCCCCCCCGCCCTGATAGGTAAAGTTCTTCTCCTCCAGGCGGCGGATCAGGTCAATGATTTCCGGCAGGTGGTCCGTGGCCCGGGGTTCCATCTGGGCCGGCGGCACTCCCAGGGCCGCCATGTCTTCCCGGAAGGAGGCGATGTAGTGCTCCGCCACTTCGCTCCAGGATACCCCCATTTCCTGGGCCCGGCGCAAAATTTTGTCGTCAATGTCGGTGAAGTTACGGACCCAGGCGACCTCCAAGCCGCACCAGCGCAGATACCGGACCATGACCTCGAAAACCACGGAGGAGCGGGCATGGCCCAGGTGAGCAGTCATCATACACTGTCACCCCGCAGGCGTAGAGACTCACCTTTCCCGGCTCAAGGGGCTGAAAGATTTCTTTGCGTCTGGTTAAAGTATTATAGAGTTGCATACGAAAAAGAAGTTGACAACCAAGGCAAGATAGGCGAAGTCATTTCCCAGCCTGGCTCTTGGAAGCCGGGAGGCCATGGGGGAGAATGATGTCGGAAATCATCAGTAAAGTACCCAAAAACGCTCGGGAAGTCTTGTTTCTGTCCCTGTCTGAATTCAAGGGCCACCGCTTGATCGACCTCCGGGTCCATGTGCCCGGGGAGCGGGAAGGGGACTGGGTTCCCACTCGCAAAGGAATTTCTCTGGCCGTGGGACTTTATCCCGCTTTCAGGCAGGCTCTGGCCCAATTGGAAAATGCCTTGCTGAAGCAGGGCCTGCTGGACCCGGAAGACCTGGAATCGCCGGAGCAAGCAGTTTGAATTTTTAATAATGAGACTGTGGCAATTAGTTTTTGGGAGAGGGGGGCAGGGGCCGCAGACCCCCTTACAATCCTCTCCCAAACCCTCTCCCCCAACCCCTTAATATTATTTAAGGGCATCGAGGCCTTAAGGCCTCGACGCCCAAAGTCTCAAGGGGGGTTGGGAGGGGATTTTGAGGGGAGGGATTGTAAGTGGCCTGCGGTCCCCCGGTCCTCCCCTCAAAAGACTTTCGCAACGGTCTCATAATACCCCAGGAAAGCCGGCGAAGCAAGGCAAAATGGCGCACCCTGAGGCCGGGGTTGGCCCGGGGATGTCCTTCCCTGCCCCTTTGGGTGGACTCTGGAAATTTTTCCGCCCGCCTTGATTTACCTTCCTCCACCACTATATTCAGATAAAACCCCCGGTCCCAAGAGGGACGGAAAGGAGTGTTCATGAGTTACACTGCCAAAGATTTTTCTTTTCTGCTGGGTATGCCAGGATTCAGTGATACGCTCCTCAAGAATCACTTCACCCTGTACCAGGGCTATGTGACCAACACCAACAAACTCACCGAGCTTTTGGGCGCCCTGTTGAAAGAAGGCAAGCAAGGGACCCCTGAATTTGCCGAACTGAAACGGCGTTTCGGCTGGGAATTCAACGGCATGCGGCTCCACGAGCTCTACTTCAGCAACCTGGGGGGCGACGGGGACCACTCCAAGGCCCCTACCCTGGTAAAGGCCCTGGGCGCCCAGTTTGGCTCCTTTGAGCAATGGGCCACGGATTTCCAGGCCACCGCGGCCATGCGGGGTATCGGTTGGGTTATTCTGTACCAGGATGTGGAGGCCGGCATCTTTTACAACCAATGGATCAATGAGCATGACGTGGCTCATCTGGCGGACTGCAATCCCTTGCTGATCATCGACGTGTTCGAACACGCCTTCATTACCGATTACGGCCTAAAGCGGGCAGACTATATCGCCAACTTCATGAAGAACATCAAGTGGGACTTGGTGGAACAACGCTCGGTCTAGCAGGTGGGGGAAGGATGCCGAAGGGTGGTAATTAATTAGTCCGGCACGCCCTTCCCCCTTCCCCCTTATCCCCCGGGGCCCTGGCCCCTGGCCCCTTTGGGCCGCAAATTTCCTTTACAACCGGGGCGCTTCAGGGTACGGTGTATCAGCCGTCCAGCCGGGCGGCAAATACCTCAGGAGTGAGATATGCCACCCCACACCGGTTATGTTTACGATGAGAGATACCTGCGGCATCAGGCGGGACCCTGGCACCCCGAGCGCCCGGAACGCCTGGAGGCCATACATAAGCGGATTACCGAGACCGGCCTGTTGGAGCAGTTAAAACTCATCCCCCCTTATGAGGCGCCCCTAACTTGGGTGGAGAAACTCCATGAGCCTGCCTATATCCGGCGTTTCCGGCAGGCCTGCGAGAGGGGGGACGATATCTTTGACACGCCGGATTGCGGCATCTGCCGGGAATCTTACGAGATCGCCCTGCTGGCGGTGGGGGGGGTAATGGCCGCGCTGGAGGCGATTATGGCCGGGGAGGTGCAGAACGCCGTGGCCCCGGTGCGGCCTCCGGGGCACCACGCCGAGCGGGGCCGGGCCCAGGGCTTCTGCTTCTTTAACAATGTAGCCCTGGGTGCGGTTTACCTGCTGGAGCAATTTGCCCTGGAGCGGGTGGCCGTGGTGGATTGGGATTTGCACCACGGAAACGGCACCCAACACCTCTTTGAAGCCGACCCCCGGGTCTTTTACCTCTCCTTGCATGAGGACCCCATGTATTGTTATCCCGGCACCGGCTACCGCCGGGAGACGGGCAAGGGTCCGGGTGAGGGTTTTACCCTGAATTTGCCCATGCCCCCCGGCAGTGGCGACGCGGAGTACCTGAAGGCCTTGACCGAGGAGGGGCTTCCCCGACTCCGGCAATTCGCCCCCCAATTTCTGATGATTTCCGCGGGGTTCGACGCCCACCGGGATGATCCGTTGGGTCACCAGAAAATGAGCCGGGAGGGTTATGGCGCCATGGGGCGCCTCCTTCTGGACCTGGCCCAGGAAACCGCCGCCGGCCGCGTCCTCACGGTGATGGAGGGAGGTTATAGTTTGGCGGTATTGGCGGATTGCTGGGAGGATCAGGCCCGGTTGCTGTTGGGGCAGACGGTCTGAATTAAGACACCGGCCTAAAGTTCGTTAAAAAATTTCTTGACAGCCTTTCCAGGCTGTGCTATGCAAAATTTTATCCTTTAGCAGGCAATGAAGCAGTGTTTCGGGGCGACACGGAAAGCAGACAATGACGGTATGGCGGGAGCCGGCCGTTTTTTTTTGGCCTGCGCCCCCGCAGCTAAAGGCCGGCAAAGGACTCAAGCTTAAGAAGCAGGAGGATGTATGGTCTATACCGGCACTGTCAAGTGGTTCAATGAAGCCAAGGGCTATGGCTTCATCAAGCGGGAGGACGGCCCCGACCTGTTCGTGCACTACACCAACATTGTGGGCCAGGGGTTTCGCACCTTGAAGGAGGACGACAAGGTGGAGTTCGAGGTGAGCGAGGGCCCCAAAGGACTGCAGGCGGTCAAGGTCAACAAGATTTGATGGTTGTTTGTGGGGGAGGGCCAGGGAGCTGAGCTCGAATGGGCCTTCGGCCCATTTTTATAATACGGGTCATTTGCTCCCGCAAATGCCCCCCTCCCAACCCGCTTATGGGCCGGGTTTTGCCGAGCTTAAGGCTCGGCAAAACCCGGCCTTTTTTCACTATAAGGGATTGGGGGAGGGGGTTTGGGGGCAGGGGGTAAGGGCCTGTGGCCCTTAGCCCCCTCCCCCAAGATTCAACTCAGCCCAATCTCTTCGTCCGTCAGATAGCAGGCGGGGTCTGGGGCCCAGAGGTCGCCGGTCAGGGCCTCGGCCCGGACCCGGAAGTTGCCGGCGCAGATGTCCAGCCAGCGGCAGCGGGCGCAGCGGCCGGTGACGTAGCGTTTCTTGTCCTTCAGCCGGGCCATGAGGGGGTGGCTAAGGTCGGTCCAGATCTCGCTGAAGGGGCGCTCTCTCACATTGCCGAAGGAATAATGACGCCAGAACTGATCCGCGTGGACCTCGCCGTTCCAACTGACGCAGCCGATGCCCCGGCCGGAGTTATTGCCTTCGTTCATCTTCAGGAGCTTAAGGACCTCTGCGGCCCGGGGCGGGTCTTCCTGAAGCAACTTGAGGTAGATATAAGGGCCGTCGGCATGGTTATCCACGGTGAGCACTTCCACCTCCCGGCCGGCCTCAAAGAGGCGGCGGGTGCGGGCGCAAATCAGGTCTACCAACTCCCGGGTCTGGCCGTGGCTCAGGGCCTCCTTAAGCAAGCGGCTGCCCCGTCCGGCATAGACCAGATGGTAAAAGCAGATGCGGGGGATGCCGTATTCCTCCACCAGGTCGAAGATGGCCGGCACTTCCTGGAAATTCAAGCGGCTGAGGGTGAAACGGAGGCCGACCTTGAGGCCCACCTCCTGGCAGTGGCGTACCCCGGCCATGGTGGCGGCAAAGGCCCCGGGCTGGCCCCGGAAGGCGTCGTGGGTGGCGGCGGTACCGTCCAGGCTGAGGCCCACGTAGGAGAGGCCCAGGTCTTTCAGGCGCCGGGCCGCCTCCCGGGTAATCAGGGTGCCATTGGTGGAGATCACCGCGCGCATGCCCGCGGCCACGGTCCAGGCCGCCAATTCCCACAGGTCTGGGCGCATCAAGGGTTCGCCCCCGGAAAACAAGACCACCGGGGTGCCGAAATCCTTCAGGTCCTGGAGCAGGGCCAGGCCTTCAGCGTGGCTCAGTTCGTCGGGCGCAGCCTTGGCGCCGGCCTGGGCATAGCAGTGGAGGCACTTGAGGTTGCACCGCCGGGTGACATTCCAGACTACCACCGGCTTTTTGTCCCCGGCAAATTGCAGGAGATGGGCAGGCAGATCCTGGGCCCGGCGGCCGTAACGCAGCACGTCCGCGGCTTCCACCGCGCCGCAATAGAGCTTGGAGACCCCTACCATTCGGCGTTACTCTCGAAACAGGGTCTTCTGGTAATAGTCCCGGATCATGCGGTTGAGAAAAGCGTCCAGGTCCAGGATGGCCTCCCGGGTGAGGAGAAAGGTGTCCTGGGAGGTGCGGTCCCGCACCAATTTCAAGGCGTATTCCAAATCCTTGGCCAGTTCCTGGCAGACGGAGAGGGCAGAAGTGTCCCGGGCCAGGGCCCGCCGCAGGATTTCGTCCGTGGCCTCGGGATCAAAATGGAGCTGGAGCTGATGGTCCTCGGAGAACTGGTCCTCAAATCGGCGCACTTCTTCATAAAGACGCCGCATCTCCTCAAAGGCGGTTTGCAGGTCCGCGTCCCAGTTGAGGTACTGGTCCGCCATCAACTCCGCCCGGGTCTCGGTTAAAGGCAGGCTGTAGCGCTCCAGCAGCTCTTTTTCCCGGCGCCAGATGGCCTCCTTGAGAATCTCCCGTTCCCACAAGCGGGCCTGCTCAAACCGCGCCTTAAAGGCCGGGTCGTCCGGATAAGATAGCAGCTTTTCCAGCTCCTCTGGGGGATGGTGCACGACCTCCGGGGTGACCACCAATTCCCTGATCTCGGTGGACGGCAACCGTTTTTCGAACTGGATGAGGATGCGTTCGATGACGCTGACCAGGCCCCGGGCTCCGGTCTTCTCCAGGGCGGCCTGCTCCGCCAGGATTTTCAGGGCTTCGTCCTCGAAAAAGATGTCGATCCCGTAAGCCAGGAAGTCCCGCTTTTTGCTGGTAATGATGGGGTTGTTAGGGTTCCGCAAAACCTCGTAGAGGTCCTCGGCCGTGAGTTCATCCAAAATGGCGATCACCGGCAGACGGCCGACGAATTCCGACTCAAAGCCATATTTAATCAGGTCATCTGCGCTAACCTGCTTCAGGAAGATCTGGGTCTGGTCCTTGGAGGTCATGGTGCCCCGGAAACCGATTTCCTGTTTGCTGAGGCGCTCTTTCACAATCTTGTCCAGGTCATTGAAGGCGCCGCTGACGATGAAGAGGATATGGCGGGTATTGATGGTGCGCTTGTCTTTTTTGCCGGTGCGGCGGTAATGCTCGATGGCCTGGATCTGGGAAACCGGGTCATGGGCTACCTTCAGGTCCACCTCGGTCTCTTCCATGGGTTTCAGCAAGGTGCGCTGGACCCCGGTGCGGGAGACGTCCGGCCCCCAAATATGGCCGGAGCTGGCGATCTTATCGATTTCGTCGATGTAAATAATGCCGTATTGAGCCAATTCCACGTCGTCGCCCGCCGCGTAGACCAGGTCTCGCACCAGATCTTCCACATCGCCGCCCACATAACCGGTTTCGCTGAACTTGGTGGCATCGCCTTTAATGAAGGGCACGCCGATTTTTTTGGCGATCAGTTTTAACAGGAAGGTCTTCCCCACCCCGGTGGGGCCGATGAGAATGATGTTGTTTTTAATGGAGCCCACCCCAGGTTCCGGCTCCCGGCCTAGCTCCAGGGAGTGGCGGATGCGGTTGAAATGGGTGCAAATCTTGGTGGCCAGGATACTTTTGGCCGTGTCCTGCTTGATGACATACTCGTTGAGGTAGGCCTCCAGCTCCTCCGGTTTCAGGTCAAAGTTGATCTTGCTGAGTTTGCCGGCTTTGCCTGAGGAGTCTTTCTCCGGTTTAGCCACCCAATGGGGGGCGTACACCCTGATGCGGCTCCCATATTTTCTACTGAGATATTCGCTCAGTTCTTTTTCCAATTCTTTCTGGTCGGGAATTTTATCCGTCGGTCCCAAGGTGTTATTCTTCCTAATTAAAATTGGGGCGGATCAAAGAGGCCCCGTCTACATAAATTATAACCCTGCCCCGTCGCAGTTGCAAGGGAGGCGGAGAGCCAGAAGACTTGACTCCGTAATAACAGGATTTATAATATTATTAAAAAGTTAGGGGTGCTACCCCAGGAGGCCGGGTATGAAAGAGTTCGAAGACTTCAGCAAAAAGCTCCCCCGTGTGGGACAGATCGTCCGCAGTAAGAAGTATGGCACCCTGTGGCGGGTCATGGAAAAAAGAGAGGTGTGGCAAAACATCGAAGACGACCCAACCACCAGTGAACCCCGGATCGTGCCGGCTATCTACCTTGCCTTCTGGCGGGTAAGAGAAGGGGTGCAGCCGGGCGTGGGAAGAATGTTGGGATACCTTTATACCCTCTACGACAATACCTTTGTGGTCAACTGGGAAATCGTGTCCTAACTTAGGGGGAGGGAAAAAGGCGGCAAGCCTCCCCCCCTTCCCCGGCCTGGAGATAAAGCCGTGCGTATCTTTAAAAACCTTGTTGACCTGCGGGCCTAAGCATGGCTAGATTAGATTAATCAAGTCCAGGGATTCGCCTAAGGTCCCAAGGAAGTGAAAGCCAGCTAGGGTGGGCGCAGACTCAACCTAAGGGACCCGCGTTTGGTTGCGGCATAGCAGTCAGCCCGGCAGGGCCCGCGGGGGGTTAGTGACCCAGCGCCGGCCGCCTGAAGATGGCAGGGGTACCGGCTAGATGGCCAAAAAAGAGTCCCAGAAAGATTTCTGGAAGCGCCTTTCCCTGAAACAGGGGCGGCCACGTGCCTTAAAGGGAAAACGCTGGCCGCTGCTATCCAAATTCATCAGCAACCTGGTCCGCAGATCCCCCAGTTTGGAAAATCACGCCTCTGCTACGAACCTGGCCATTTCTTCCTTCATTGAAGACTTGGCCCGGGCCCAACCTGATCCCGGGGGCGGGGCGGCGGCGGCTTATGGCATCTCCCTGTCCCTGGCCCTGGTGGAGAAGGTCGTGCGTCTGGAGCTGCAGCGGGCCGAGAGAAGTAGCGACCGCATCTACCTCTGGGAAAACAGTTTGGCCCAGTTGCGACAACTGAGAATAATTCTCTCCCAGCTTCAGGAAAGGGATGTCCAGGCTTACTTTAATCTGATGAAAGCCCGAGCCGAAGACACTTATGGCCAGGGAATGCTGGAGGCGGTTCATGAAGCCGCGAACTGCCCGCTCCAGATCATGAAGCAGGCCCTGGTGGCCCTGGCCATGGTTTCCTGGATCGGAGGATACTGCCGGAAACATCTGGTTTCTGACCTGCTGGTATCCTGTGAAATGATCCGGGCCGCGCTGCAAGGCGCTTACCACATTGCCGCCGCTAACCTCGACCTGTTGGATGAGCCCTCCTGGCGTGACCCCCTGGAGCAGGAACTCACCAAGACCTCCCAGGAGGGGCGGGAGCTCTTTCTTAGGGTGAGGGAAAAACTCGAAAGCCGGGAATAGGGAAGGTGCGGTGGCCGCCGCCCGAGAAAAGCCTTTAGGGGTCTGGGCCTTTTCCTGCCCAAGTTAGTTTAGCGGTTATTCACTGGAATTTAGTCACATTCCTTGAATCTAAACAACGGCGCCAAGCCTGCTAGCCCTAAGCGACCCGCCTTATTCGTCCTCCCTATTGGCCCTGTTGGCGGCCCACATGGTGCCACCCGCCGCCGGGATAATCAAATCGTCGGCCATTTGTATAAACGATCCTCGTCCCGTTGGGAAAATTCGGTAAAAGGGCGCTCCCAGGGCCCGCCTAACGCTTGCGCCAGGCCTCCCAGTGGGGACGCCCCTGGTCATCCCGCAGGTGCAAGGTGTACTCTCCCCGGCTCAATTCATAGGCGATCACCTGCAACCTTGCGTCCTTCTTTTCGCACATCCCTCTGACCCGCACCTTGTCTCCTGGCTTGAGTTCAAACTCCTGGCGCTCCAGGTACCAGACCGGGCCCAGGTGGACGTGCACCTGACCCTGGTTTTTGGTGTCCACTACCACTGCCATGCCCGGATGCATGCCGTCTTCTAAAGTCTCGCTAAGCACTTGCACCACCTTGCCGCTCTCGTCAAAGGGCTTGCAGACGGCCTTCACCGGACAAATATAAGGCGCATAGGGGCAGGGCCGGAAACCCTGACCCCGACCCTGCGCCCCGGCCTGGTGGGGCAGGGCCCAGCCCAACAGGGTTACCAGTATGACGATAGTAATAAAATGCCACCTTTTCATCCGACACATCCTTTCTTCGGGAGAGGAGTTAAAAAGCGTACACCATTGAGAGCAATGGAGTTATATTGGCGTTGGTGTTTTTGCCGGCCAGGTCAATATTCACCCCTAAAGCCAGGGAGAATTTGTCCGTAACCATGTACTCGATGCCAGGTAACAGTGACAGCAGGGCAGTTGGCGCCGGGTTGGCTTTCGGCCCGATCATCCGCCCGGCATCCCAGGTGCTGGTTAGCTCCAGAAGCGCCACCCATTTCTTGGTGATGGGGTATTCACCTGCCAAGTTCACGGTGACAAAATCACGGGGATGATTACGTCTCTCGATGGGGTTGCCCTCTTCGTCCACCTCATTGGTGGAGAAATCGGTCTGGAAAGTGTACCAGAAATTGCCATAGAAGATGAAGGGCCTCACGTACTTGGACAAATTAAACCCGGTGGTAAAGGCATGGGTGCCCCCGCCGATGGCGTCGGCGCCCAGCCGGCCGGGATTGAGGTGGCGAAAGTGGCCGCTGGGGAACGTGGTGGTAAACAAGGCGCTGACCGTGGGTACCAGTTGTGTTTCCTCCACCAGGCGATACTTGAAGGTCAGACTGATATCACCAAGCCCCCCGAAATCGGCAGAGCGTTGTCCCTGCGGCCCTGGTTCATTGACATTGTTGGCCCAGTTGTGGATATAGGGAATCACCGTATAAACCTCCAGGTTATTTAAGAGGCCATAGGTAAACTTCACGCTCATGCCGAAAGACTTGAAATCTCCTCCCGCAGAGATGCGCCGCCAGCTTGGACTGAAGCTGTCGGTAATACAGCTCAGCCCCCAGGTAGGCTGGATGGCGAATTTACCCTTCTCAATGGGGATGGCGGTGTCGGTGATGATGGGCCCGAAGGTGGCGGGACACTCATCCCCTTTCGCCTGCTCTTTTCCCTCTTCTTTGGCTTCCTGGTTTCCTTTTTCCTTGGTTTGTTCTGTGGCTTGAGTTTTTCCCTCCTCATTCGATATTGTTTCGGAAACCGCTTTTTCTTCCTTCACCTGCCCCGCAGCTACAGAGTAAGGCTCCACTGCCGCCATGGGAGCCAAACAGAACATTGACAGTAAGCATAACCAGATGCGCACCGACCTCATTTCGCTTTCTCCTTCTCTTCTCGAACCGCATTCATCTGCCGATTGCCCTGCTGTCTTTAGGCCGTCGTAAACGGCACACTGCTCGGGGGCCGGACTCCATTTCCGTGCCTTAAGCCTTGCCAGGGGGCAAAATAAAAAGCCACGAAAACCAGGCACCTTCCGGCGCCCCAGCCTTCGTGGCTTTCCACTCAAGGTTGTTATGGTAAGGCCATCCGGGGTTCATTCCCGGACTTGGGGCCAATCTATGGCAAGGGGAAGAAAATGTCAAGTTCTGTTGGAAATAAGTGCTGGCCATTTCTTCCAATGCCCTAAGACCACAGGTGAGCTGCCTTGCTAATGATTCCTTAGCCTTCAGTACGTTGTCCATATGGCCAGGGACCTCACCATTGATCTTTTTTGGTTAGGGACTTGGTTCTTTCTTCCTTTTATTTCTTTGCTAGCCGCTAAGTCGGATCAGGGGGTGAAGAGGCTGTAAACAATTTTCTTCCGTTTGCGCCACTAAGAGTTTGATGTCCCCATAACCTTTGGTAAACAAGTAGTGCCAGGCATCATCCACGTTATAAAATCCCTGCCTGCAGCCCACCAGTTCCACCCGACCTGCGGGGCACCCTATTTCCTTACAGTGGCTTGCCAGATCAAAGCCTTCCGGCAACTCCGCACCGCCCACCAGATAAACGATCAGCCCGCGCTTCATATAACCCCCTATAAGCTCTTCAGGGCCTGGGCCAGATGGTCCAGATAGATATCTGTTATTTTCTTCTTGATAACCTAGCCCTTTGGTGATCCCCTCGATGCGATAGGCTTTTTGCTGAAGAAGCTCGGATTTCCAGCTCTCCGGATCAGCTCCCAAGATATCCTTGGCCACATGCTCGCCAGCCACAAATAAGAACGGCATCAGCACCACGGCGGAGGCCCCGGATTTCTTGACGGCCTCCAGGGTCTCTTGCCTGGTGGGTTTACCTTCCACGGTGCCCAAAAAGACATTCTGGTGGGGGTAACGAGAGCGCAACAGCCGGTTAAAGGCCAGATAGGTCGCGGTCCCTTCGCGGCTGGGGCTGCCATGGGCCACCAGGACCACTGCATTATTCTTTAAGTCCTGGGGGAAAGTCTGGGCCAGGGCCTGGAGGACTTGCTCCTGATCTTTCTTGCTGCTCAGCAGAGGTTTTCCCAGGGCAACTTTCAGACCGGGGATATTCTGGCTCTCCTGCACGATTTTCTTCTCCCACTCCTCCCCCGGCACTAGATGAAGAGACTGGACGGCCACCCGGGTGTATCCGGCAGCTTTTAATTCTCGCAAGGTCGTGGGCAGGTCATTGAGCTTTTGGCCCTTTTCCTGGGCCACTTTGTGCCGGACTTTATGGGAGGTGAAGGCCCACCGGATTTCGTGATCCGGAAAACGCTTTTTTACTTGCAGTTCAAAGTGATGATACGTATCGAAGGCTTCGGTGCTGGTGCCAAAGGCCGCCAAAACGATGGCAGGCTTTGCAGTTGCTGCCGCGTTCAGGGTCCAAGGGGCACTTATCATGGAGAGGATAAGTACCAAAGATAACCACCCAAACCTGATCTGCTTTACCATGTCGTCCTCCTTTATGCGGTTTTTACTGCAAAAAAAAATCCTTAAGTCACAAAGACTTAAGGATTGCACCCAGCTTCTTTATCCTTAATTAAGCTTACCGCCCACTATACCTCGTAGGGGCTTAAGCTTTTATTCGGGCATGTCTTCTGATATCTTCCGTTCTTCTCCTGGCTGCCTCGCTTCAGCGAGACAGTGGCCTGCTGCAGGGTTCGTCCCCGGTTACAATAACTTTTATCCTATCCCACGTTAGCTGAGGGCTCAGATAAAGGTGGCTGTCCTTGCAATTCAGGCCCGATTATCTTAAAATAATATAGAGAGGTAACTTCTATTCATCGACCCTTAGGTAATCTGACAGGGCTGAAGCCCTATCAATATCGGCAGTTGGAGCGCCTGTACCGCCGCAAGGTGCCACCCGCGCAACTGCTCACTCCTGAATTGGCCCGGCAACTGGCGGAGATCTCCTGGGACCTGCACCGACAGGTGGGGGTCATGGTGGACCGCCAGGGGGCCGTCACCCAAGTCATCGTCGGAGACGCCCGGGGCCTGCTGATCCCGCCCTTAAAAAGGGAGCGGGGAGCCCGGGGCCGCCTCAAGGGCTTGCGCCTGATCCACACCCACCTGGATGCCCACCCTTTGAATCAAGATGATCTGATGGACCTGGCCCTGTTGCGCCTGGACGCGGTGGCCGCGCTCACCGTGGCCCAGGGCGGCAGCCCCGGCCCGATTCAGGTCGCCCACCTCTTGCCCCGGCAGGAAGATGGGCATAATTGGGCCATTCTGGAGGCGCCGCAGGTGGGATCTCTGACGGTGGATTTCGAGGCCCTGGTGTCCTCCCTGGAAGAGGAATTGGCCCGGGTGGGGACCGAGGGCGAAGGCCGGGGTAAAGAACGAGCCATATTGATCGGCGTGACCGGTCCCAGCCGGGTGGCCGGGGAAGATTCCCTGCTGGAACTCACCGAGCTGGCCCGCACTGCGGGTCTGAAAGTGGTGGCCAACCTGATCCAGCACCGCTCCCGGTTTGATCCCCGCTTTTTGATGGGTAAAGGCAAGCTCTCCGAGTTGGTCATCCAGGCCCTGCAACTGGGAGCGGACCTGCTGGTCTTCGACGCCGAGCTCAGCCCCTCCCAGGTGCGCTCCATCACGGACTTCAGCGAGCTCAAAGTCATTGACCGCACCCAGTTGATCCTGGATATCTTTGCCCAGCGGGCCCGGAGCCGGGAAGGCAAGCTGCAGGTGGAGATGGCTCAGGTGAAGTATCTGCTGCCGCGCCTTAGGGGCCGGGACGATTCACTGTCCCGGCTCACCGGCGGCATCGGCGGCCGGGGCCCGGGGGAGACCCGCCTGGAAATCGACCGTCGCCGGATGCAAGAGCGCCTCCATCGCCTCAACCAGGAGCTGGCCAAGGTGAGGGCCGAAAGGCGGGAGCGGCGGCAGCCCCGGCAGCGCCAGCGGCTGCCGATTTTGTCCATCATCGGCTATACCAATGCCGGCAAGTCCACCCTGTTCAATTCCCTGACCCATGCCACGGTGGCCGCGGCAGACATCCTCTTCGCCACCCTGGACCCCACCAGCCGCCGCCTCCGCTTCCCCCGGGAGCGGGAGGTGATCATCACCGATACCGTGGGGTTCATCCGGGACCTGCCCCGCAACCTGTTGGAGGCCTTCAAGGCCACCCTGGAGGAGCTGGAGGAAGCCGATCTGCTCATTCACATAGTTGATTTGAGCAACCCCCGTTTCCTGGAGCAGATGGCCGCGGTGGAGGACATCCTGGCTTCCCTGGGGCTCCAGGACAAGCCGGTTCTCAAGGTATTCAACAAGATGGACCTGGTGAGCCCAAATTTGGCGGCCTTGCAGCGCCGCATCCACCAGGGAGTGGCCGTCTCGGCCCTTAATCTGCGGACCTTGCCGCCCCTCATCGCCCGCCTGGAGGAGAAGGTGGAGGAGTTGGCGGCCCGGGATTCAGGCTTGCCAGAGGTAAGGCGGGAATTGCACGGCGCGGTTGTGGAGTGAGAACGTGGGGGAGGGCCAGGGAGCTAAGCTCCCTGCCCTCCCCCACACCCCCTCCCCACCCGTGAAAGTTATCTGGGGCAGGCTGGGCTTATGGCCCAGCCTGCCCCAGATATTTTTTTTCCGGCTTCTCCGAGATATTCCGGCCAAAGTTAGACCTGCCAGACCTGGGGGTGGAACTGGCAGGTTCCGGAGCTAATTGATACCAAACCCCAGCCGCAGCCTCTGGTTCCCAAGCCAGGGCTGAGCTCGGCCGGGGTTCCCTGGAGGGCCTGGGGCAGGGGCCAGGAGGTGGCCGGAAGGCCCTGGTGATTAATCAGGCCCGGGGCTGCCACCGCATTTTCCCCCTCCCCCCAGCCCCCTCCCACCAGGGGAGGGGGAGTATGGGGATGGGTAATAAGCGGCCTTACTGCAAATGGGTCATGACAGTGGACATGGCCATGAAGGCAAATCACCTGGTTAAACCGGGCCAACAGGGGGGTGACCAGGTGCGCGTCCGCGGTCCATTGCTGCCAGGGGAGATAGATTTGGGTCAGGGGCGCGTGGGACATAAGGATCAGGGGGGTAGCCGAATCGAGACGCTTAAGCTCCCGGGCCAGCCAGCTACTTTGGTTCTGGCCGAGACGAAAAGTAAGCCCCCCGGGGCCGGGCTGCAATACCGTGTCCAGGCCCAGCAGGTGGAAGCCCCTGAAGGAGTGGGAAAATCGGGGCGTTCCGAAATACTGGCCCCAGGGGCCCGGAGCCCCGGGCGGGCCGTCTCCTTCCCCCCTCACCATCAGGAGCGGCGCGGGCAAATCCGCCAGGATTTCCTTCCCCAATTCCAGGGCCCGGGGGTCACCCGCATGGGCCAGGTCCCCCGCAAAGAGAATCAACTCCGGCGCAGGCGTAAGGGAACGGATCTCGGAGACCGCCCGGGCCAGGGCCAGGGCCTCGAATCTGGTGGGGTCGCCATCCTGGAGGTGCGCGTCGCTCAAAAGGGCCAGGCGCATCTGAGGACTGCCCGCCAGCGCCTTAAAAGGCCAGGCCAGCCGGCTCGCGGCCCAGCCCGCGGCCAGGACCAGCCCTATCTTCCTTATAAATTCCCGCCTTTTCATAAAATCAACTTCCACTGTCTGGAGGGCGGGCCAGGCCCAAACTTCTAAATTTGCGGGTTGGGAGGGGGTGTGGGGGAGGGCAGGGACCTCAGGTCCCTGGCCCTCCCCCACATTATCTACAAAACGCCCTTGGTGGATGGTACACTCTTAGCCCGGGGTTCTATTTGGGTGGCCAGGTCCAGGGCCCGGCCTGCGGCCTTGAAGATGGCCTCCATGATGTGATGGGTATTCTCCCCGTAAGGCACCTGGATATGGAGGGTGATACCCCCGTGCACGGCAAAAGCCCGCCAGAATTCCTGGACCAGTTGGGGGTCCAGGGCGGCTCCTCCCGGGGGAAATTGCACCTGAAACCGGAGGTACGGACGGTTGCTCAAATCCAGGGTCACCTGGGCCAGGGCTTCGTCCATGGGGACTCTGGCCTCGCCGTAGCGGCGCACTTGGGGGCGAGCCTGGAGGGCCTGCCTAAAGGCCTGGCCCAGACAGATACCCAGGTCTTCCACCGTATGGTGCTGATCCACTTCCAGATCGCCTTGGGCCTTGATCTTTAAATTAAAATAGCCATGCGCGGCGAACAAATGGAGCATGTGGTCCAGAAAGGGGATGCCGGTACTGATGGCTGCTTCCCCCCGCCCATCCAGTTCCAGTTCCAATTCCACTTCCGTCTCCCGGGTCTGGCGTTGGACCCGGATCCTGGCTGCCATAAGAGTACCCTCCCCAAACGATCTGGCTGAGCTTAAGGCCCATTATAAGACTGTGGAAATTAGTATTTGGGAGAGGGGGCCAGGGGCCTGCGGTCCCCCGGTCCTCCCCTCAAAAGACTTTCGCAACGGTCTCATTATAATAAATCTTTTCCAAAACACTGGCAAATATTTGTGGTAGTATTATCATCTTAGGGAGAGAGGGTCAGGCAACAGGGGCATGAATGCAGCGTCCCTTACTTTTCGGTCCGCGGACCCTTTCACTTCCTTTCAGGAAGATCAGGGAGTTAGGGACAACTGCTCACTTTTCTCACCCAAATTATCGTCAAAACGGGATTTGAGTTCAGATGCTTCCTTACCGAAATAACCGGCACTTTCTAAAAATTATTACTTTGCTTTTTCTGGGGGCCGGATGGTTGGGCTTCCTGCTGGCCTCCGGGTCGGCGGCCTCTCCGGCGCCGCGCATCTCACTCACGGAAACCGCCCATGACTTCGGGAAGGTCTATGAGGATGCCCCCCTGACCTATACCTTTGTGATCCGGAATACCGGGGGCTCTCCTCTGGAAATCCAGGACGTGGACCCGGACTGCGCCTGTACCGTGGCCAGTTATGATCGGCTCATCCCCCCGGGAGGGGAGGGGAAAATCACCCTGACCATCAAACCCTACTCGGTGCTGCGGCAGTTTAAGAAAGAGACCGCGGTGCGGGTCAATGATCCGGAACACCCGGAGGTAGTTCTGACGCTTGAGGGGGTAGCCCAACCTTTTATTGAGATTCAGCCCAGTCATATTGTCCGACTGCGGGGTATAGCAAATGACGATTTGCGGGGCCAGGTGCGCTTAATTTCCCATCTGCCCACACCGTGGGAGATCAAGGAGTACCGCACCAATATCCCGGATAAAATCGAGGTGGATCTGAAGGCCGTGGAGCCGGGCCGGGTGTACGTCTTGGAAATCCGGAACAAACGTCACGAGGCGGGGCATTATGTCGGTCTGGTGGAGCTCTTTACCACCTCTAAGCAGCGGCCCCGCCTGATCGTGCGGATCTTTGGCGACCTCTATGCGCCGGCGGCGGTTCCTCAGTGAAGCAGGAGCTCGGTAAGCAGGTGCCCGGAAAAAATCCGGACCACCTGCTGCAGGAGAAGTTCAGTCTCCTTGGGGGCCGAAGGGCCGGGGTTAACTGGAGAAGCCAGGTGAATCCGGTCCTGGAAGGCAAAGAGAATTTGGTCCCCGCGGGTGAGGGCGCCGGAGACCAATAAATCGGCAGATATTCTACCTACCAGAAATCGAAGGCCTTTATTGACCCTCACCAGTTGGACCGTACCGGAAAAAACTACGTCCCCCTGGGGGGCCACTTTAAGGCCATTGGCCTCCCAGGCCCGGGCCAGCTCGGCCTGAAGCAGGGACCGGAAGGTGTCGGGCGCGATATTCTGGGCCTGCCCCACGGTGAAGGGGGCCAGAGAATAAGTGACCTGATCCGCCACAAACCCGGGGGCAATATAGGATTTCTCCAGATAACGGCCCGGTTGCAGGGTTAGACCAGCCGGGACGGCTGGCAGGGGCCGGGGCAGGCAGCCCCCGCTTAAAGTAAGGACCAGGGCCAGGAGGCCCAAGGAGAAGGATTTCTTAGGGAACATGGTCCTCTCCTTACCATAATTCCCCAATCTCTAGCAAAAAAATTAAAAAATATTTATAGAAAGGAGAGTTTATGGGAGCCGCGGAAAAAATCACCTTATCCGTAATTAAGGCTGATGTGGGTGGCTGGGTGGGACACAGCCACAGCCATCCGGACATGTTGGCCCTGGCCCGAGGTATCGTCAAAGGGGCGGTGGAACGCGGCCTCCTGATAGACGGCCAGGTCTTGCACGTGGGCGATGACGTGGAACTCATCATGACTCATCACCGGGGCGAAGAGGACTCGGAGATCCACCAGTTTGCCTGGAACACCTTTTTAGAGCTTACGGATCTGGCCAAGAAAATGAAGCTTTATGGAGCCGGACAGGACCTGCTGGCGGACTCCTTCTCCGGCAACGTCAAGGGCATGGGGCCGGGAGTGGCGGAACTGGTCTTTGTGGAGCGCCCCAGCGAGCCCGTAATTATCTTCATGGCCGACAAAACCTCTCCCGGGGCCTGGAATCTGCCTCTGTTTCGCATTTTCGGGGATCCCTTCAACACCACCGGGCTGGTAATCGACCCCTCCATGCACCGGGGCTTCCGGTTCCGGGTGCTGGATGTCATCGAGAGCAAAGAGTGGATCCTCTCCTGCCCGGAGGACATGTATGATCTCCTGGTATTGATCGGGGCCTCGGGGAGATATGTCATCGAGAACATTTATCGCAAACGGGACAACGAGGTGGCGGCCGTGGCCTCCTCCCAGAAGCTGGGCCTCATTGCCGGGCGTTATGTGGGCAAGGACGATCCCGTGATGATCGTGCGGTGCCAGTCCGGGTTTCCCGCGGTGGGCGAGGCGCTGGAGCCCTTTGCCTTCCCCCACCTGGTGGAGGGCTGGATGCGGGGGTCGCATCACGGGCCCTTGATGCCGGTGGCCTTCAAGGACGCCAATCCCACCCGCTTTGACGGCCCGCCCCGGGTCATCGCCGCGGGCTACCAGCTGTGCCATGGAAAATTCATCGGGCCGGTGGATATGTTTGCGGACGTGGCCTTTGACGAGGCCCGGAAAGAGGCCAACCGCGTGGCCAATTACATCAGGCGCCACGGCCCCTTTGAGCCTCACCGCCTGGGCCTGCACGATATGGAATACACCACCCTGCCCCAGGTGATGGCCTTTATCTTTGAAAAATCAGCCATCCCCCGGCGGAGCGACCTGGAGGACCAGCTACAGAGTCTCTATCCCCACCTCAAAGAGGTGCGGGTGGTGGACCCTGGCCTTAAGGACTTTGACGCCATCCAGAAGACCATCGCCCGGGAGGCGGCCCATTATCTGGAGGAAATTGCCTGGGACGGCGCGAGCATCGGCCTCTCCTGCGGCAAGACCCTGTATTACCTCATCACTTATCTGGAGCCGGAGCGCATCGTGGCTCCGAAGCTCTATCCTTTGTCCCTGACCCGCATCTTCACCATGCCGGGGCTGACCTCCAACGCCCTGGTAGGGATGATGAGCACCAAATATCCTGACGCGGTGGCCTTCAACCTGCCCTCCTTCCCCGTGACTTCCCAGGAAGAGTATGAAAAGCAGATTGCCGCCAACCCGGAGTTGATGAAAATCTACCGGGATATTTGGGATGTGGACATCATGCTGCTGGCCATCGGTTACGTGGCCGAAGAGAAACCGGGCTTCATGGCCCTGGCCTCCCAGGAACTGGGATTGACCGCGGAGCACCTGACGGCGAAAGGGGTGGTGGCGGAGATCAACCATACCCCCATCAACGCCAAGGGCGAGGCCATGGTGGACGACAAAGACCCGGAACTGGCTGCCCTGACCAGGCGGGTCATCGGGGTGGGGGCCCCGGAGCTAAAGGACCGGGCCGCCCGGGAAGAGCGTTATTTGATCGCGGTGGCCGGGGGCCTGGAGAAAATCGAGGCCATCCATGCCTGCCTTAAAGGCCGCTACTTTAACGTGCTGATTACCGACGCCTATGTGGCCGAGGCCCTGGTGCAGGGATAAGCGCGGGGAGGCAGGACCCCCGCCCGGCTTTAGAATAGAGGTGGAAAGAGAATTATCGAAAGTTTTCAACCGAAAGCCCTTTACCTGCAATGGTTCAATCTGCAAGGAAAGGGGCAATTTGCCATGGAGGTTAACCGGGTCTGGGAGCCTGCCTCCCCGCCGGTCTGATGGTAACGTTTCGTAAAATCCTCCAGTTGGCCGCGATTCTTTCGGCCCTGCTGGTTTTAGGCAGCCTGGGCTTTGTCTGGCTGGAAGGCTGGAGCTTTTTTGACGCCCTGTACATGACGGTGACCACCCTGGCCACGGTGGGCTACAGAGAGGTACACCCTCTGTCAACCATCGGGCAGGCCTATAACATGATCCTGATCATCACCGGCATGGGGATCATGCTCTATATCGTGAGCACGGTGGCCCGGGTGGTGGTGGAATGGGAGATCCGGGAGGCGTTGGGGAGGCGAAAATTGGCCAAAGGCATCCAAAAGCTCCATGATCACTATATCATTTGCGGTTTTGGCCGTATCGGGGAGATTATCAGCCGGCAACTGAAACAGAGGGGCTTTCCCCTGATAGTGGTAGATAAAGACCCGGACCTGCCCGCCCGGCTGGAGGAGTTGGGCTATTATTACGCGGTGGGTGACGCCACCAAAGAAGAGGTTCTGCTGGAGGCCGGCATTGAGCGGGCCAAGGGGTTGGTGGCGGTGGTTTCCAAGGATGCCGATAATGTCTATATTATCTTGACGGCCCGCAGTCTCAATCCCGAGCTATTCATCATGGCCCGGGCCGAGGAGTTGGGTGCCGAGCAGAAGCTATTCCGGGCTGGGGCTGACCGGGTGGTCTCTCCTTACGAAATCGGGGGCCGGGCCATGGCCCATAACATCGTGCATCCCACGGTGGTAGACTTCCTGGAACTGGCCCTGCGGGAAGAGGTGGAGCTTAGCATGGAGGAGGTGGCCGTGGGGACCTCTTCCTCCTTGTTAGGCCTGCCCCTGAAAGACACGGGCATCCGCCAGCGCTTTGATCTGATCGTGGTGGCCATCAAACGGGCTGATGGCGAGATGCTCTTCAACCCTCAGCCCGAAACCCCGATTCTGGCGGGGGATACCCTCATCGCCGTGGGAAACCGGAAAAATCTGGATGCCTTAGAAGAGATGGTGCGTCAATAACTGAGGCTCGGGACGGCCCAGGCCCCAAGCCCCAAAGGAGAGCGATATGGCTCAAGCAACCATTGGCCGTGGCGTCAGCATCACCTTTTATGGCCATGCGGCCTTCAAATTGACGGGCGCCGGAGTGACGGTGCTCATTGACCCCTGGCTCAGCAATCCCCTGCTCACCACCTCCGTGGAAAAGGTAGGGAAGGTGGATGTCATCCTGCTAACCCATGGGCACGGCGATCACGTGGGGGACACGGTGGCGGTGGCTAAAAAAACCGGGGCGCCGGTGGTGGCCATCCACGAATTGTCCGTAATCATGGCCCAGAAAGGCGTGCCCCAGGCGATCGGCATGAACAAAGGGGGCACCCTGGCCCTGGCCGGCCTCAAGATCACCATGACCCAGGCGGTGCACTCCTCCAGCGTGGAAGAGGAGGGGCAACTCATACCCGCGGGGGACCCGGGGGGATACGTGGTGGAGTTCCCCAACGGCTTCGTCGCTTACCATACGGGCGACACCGCGGTCTTTAAAGACATGGAACTCATCCGGGAGCTTTATCAGCCCGAACTGGTGATGCTCCCCATCGGCAGCCACTACGTCATGAACCCGAGGGAGGCGGCCCTGGCCTGCCGCCTGCTTAGGCCCAAATGGGTGATCCCCATGCATTACGAAACCTTCCCGGTGCTCACCGGCACTCCGGCGGAGTTGATCAGCCTGCTCGGGGGGGAGCCCGACATCAAGGTTATTCCCCTGAAGCCGGGGGAGACGGTGGAGTAATCAGTAGTCAGTTGTCAGTAGCCAGTAATTAAATGCGGTCGTTGCAATTACGCTAGAAGCGTAGACTGCCAAACCTGATACCTGATACCTGATACCTGGAACCTGATAACTGACTACTGACACCAGGAGCAAATCATGCGGCGGCAGAAGCGGTGGCAGGCTTATCCGGAGCAGCCGGACTTGGTCCGGGAAGTGAGCGCCCGTCACGGCCTGCCGCCCCTGGTGGCCCGGATTCTGTTAAACCGGGGCTTGAGCACCCCGGATGAGATCCTGGCTTTTCTCGACCCCGCCCTGGAGCGCCTCTATCCCCCCTTCGGGCTGGCCGACATGGAGCCGGCCGCAGTGCGCCTGGGGCAGGCGGTGCGGCAGGGGGAGCCGGTGGCCATTTACGGCGATTATGATGCCGACGGACTCACCGCCACCTGCCTGCTGCACCAATTCTTTCGAGAACTGGGCCTTTCTTGCTCTGCCTATATTCCTGACCGCCTCCGGGAAGGATATGGCCTCAAGGTCGCGGCCCTGAAGGAGCTGGCGGTCCAGGCCCGCCTGCTGGTGACCGTGGACTGCGGCATCAGCGATGCCCTGGAGGTGGCCTGGGCCCGGGACCAGGGGCTGGAGGTGATCATCACCGACCACCACGAGGTTCCGGCGGAGCTGCCTCCGGCCCTGGCCGTGGTCAACCCCAAGCGCGGCGGCGAGAGCTATCCTTTCAGGGAGCTGGCCGGGGTGGGGGTGGCTTTACTATTGGCCCTGGGGGTGCGGGCGGAACTCAGGGCCCAGGGCTGGTTCGCAGCCCGGCCGGAGCCCAACCTCAGGGCTTACCTGGACCTGGTGGCCCTGGGCACCGCGGCTGATGTAGTACCGTTGGTGGGAGAGAACCGCATCCTGGTGAAAAACGGCCTCAAGGTCCTGGAGGAGAGCCGCCGGCCGGGGCTGATCGCCTTGAAGGAAGTGACGGGGTTAGAAGGGAAGCCCCTTTCTTTTAGGGACCTGGTTTTCCGTCTGGCGCCCCGTCTCAATGCCGCGGGGCGCCTGGGCCAGGCCCGGGGGGCCTTGGAGTTGCTCTTAAACGACGACCTGGCCCAGGCCCGCATCCAGGCCAGTTATCTGAACAATCTCAATCGGCAGCGTCAGGCCCTGGAAGAGGAAGTGCTGAGCCAGGCCGAGGCCTTGATCCGGCAGCAAGGTCTTACCAAGCGGCCGGTACTGGTCCTGGCCCGGGAGGGCTGGCACCCCGGAGTGCTGGGTATTGTGGCGGCCCGGCTGGCGGAAGGGTACCACCGGCCAGTGGCCCTGGTGAGCCTGGCGGATGGCCTGGGCAGGGGTTCCGCCCGGTCCATCGAGGGCTTCCATCTCTTCCGCGGCCTCACTGCCTGCCGGGCTCTCCTCGGGAGATTCGGGGGGCATCAGGCGGCCGCGGGCTTCGAGGTAACGGCCGCCAACCTGGCTCCCCTGCAGGAAGCCCTGGAGCGAGCCTTCCAGGAACAGATGGGACCCGAGCCTCCTGGGCCTATCTTGCGAGTGGACGCCCAGGTGGATATGACCGACTTAAACGAAGATTTTTTCCAGCACCTGGAGCGCCTGCGTCCTTTTGGCCCCGGCAACCCGGAACCGGTCTTTGTGTGCACCGGGGTTGAGTGCCTCACCTCCCGGGTGGTGGGAGAAAGACATCTGAAGGTCCAACTGGCCCAGGCGAATTTGATCCGGGAAGCCATCGCCTTTGATAAGGCCGCCTGCCACCCCCTCTCCGGCCCCCTGGAAGTGGCCTTCAGCACTCGCCTGGCCCACTTCCAGGGCCGCACCGCTCCAGAACTCCGACTGCTGGACTGGAACCGGCCTTAGAGGATCAGGGGGATGTTTTTGGGGAAGGGGGCTAAGGGCCACTGGCCCTTACCCCCTCCCCCAAACCCCCACCCCCAATCCCTTAAGTTTTCCATTTAGCAAGGGAAGGCGGGGCTTTTAGCCCCGCCTTCCCTTGCTACTTAAGCGGGTTGGGAGGGGGGTGCGGGGGGAGGGCAGGGAGCTCAGCTCCCTGGCCCTCCCCCCGCATCTCATTTATCCCCCCACCTCCTGCAACAGGCGCCGGGCCTCCTTCTGGTCTTCTGCCAGGCCGCGGGGATGGATGGCATGCCGGGTGGAGGTAAGGACGCGTTCCAATTCCCCCCGGGCCTGGTCTGGTTGCCCCCGGCGGATGAGGGTTTCGGCCAGAAAGAGGTGATTGGTGCTGACCTCAGGGGCCAGGCGGACGGCCGCGGTGAGGTGGCGCAGGGATTTATTGAGGTCGCCCACCGACAAAGGCCAGGCTGGAGCCTCGTAGTAGATGCGCCCCAGCACCCGGTGGGCCCCGGCCTGATCATAGGTTTCGTCAATCGTCAGAGAACGTTGGAGTTCTTTAAGTATAGTAGGCAGCAGTTTGAACCCCTGACGCCTTCCCCCCACCTCTGCCAGTCCGGCCAGGTTCAGGGCCAGCCAGTAGTGGCCCTCCACCCTAGAAGGCCTTTCCCGCCGGAGCAACTCGGCATAATTTCTGCCTTTTTCGTAATACTTTTGCCGTTGGGCTTTTTCCGCCAGGTCGCCGGCAATGAAGGAGGCCTGGGCCAGCCTGGCCCATAAGGGAGCAGGCGCGCCCCCGGCCTGGGGCAGCATCTCTTCTAAGAGGGCCAGGGCCTTGACGGCTTGAGGGAGATCCAGCGTGGGACTTTTAAGGAGGGCGTCGGCCTCGGCTAAACTTCCCGTATCGGCCTTGAGCTCCGGGTTCCCCAGGGCCAGTATCAGAGCGAGGGCGAAAAATCCCAGGATTTTGGGAAAATTAAGGCGGTTCATCTTTTCGTTAAGGAGGTCGCGGTGATGCCTGGACCTGTAGCGGAGTTTCGCCCAGTATAACTGCCAGGCCCGGCCTTGCCAACCCTTGGCCCAAGAGAGGCAGGCATACGCAGGTGGGCTGGCGGTGGATTTCCCATTAGTCCTTGCCCGGCTACCCTTTCTATGATAGAGGTGGGGGAAACCCACGCGCCCATCAGAGGAGGGATCATGGCTGGGGTCAATAAGGTTATCCTGATAGGTAATCTGGGGGCTGACCCGGAGGTGCGGTACACCGCCAATGGCACCGCGGTGGCCAAGTTTAGGATGGCCACCACCGAGAGATTTACCGACCGGCAGGGCAACCGCCAGGAGCGCACCGAATGGCATCGGGTGACGGCCTGGGGCAAGCTGGCGGAGATCTGCGGCCAATACCTTTCCAAGGGTAAGACGGTTTACATCGAAGGCAAGATCCGCTCCGACACCTGGGAACAGGAAGGCGTCAAGCGCTACTCATACGAAATCGTGGCCGACAATATGCAGATGCTGGGCACGGGCCGGGGTCAGGAACGGGAGCCGGAACCGCCCTTTGTGCCGCCGGAAGGCGGGGTCCCGGAAGACGATATTCCTTTTTAGCTCCCGGGGGCGATGAAAAATCGGCGCGCCTTGAGGGCGCAAATCGTGGCGCTCTTGCAGGAAGGGGACTTTCCGGGCCTGGTGAAGCTGGCCGGCCGAGAGTCGGGGGTGGCGGCGCAACTGTTACTATTTCTCTTCGCGCCCCACGAATTGTTGCACTGGCGAGCCGTGGAAGGCTTAGGATATGTAGCCGGAGCCTATCCCCCGCAGGTGCAAAGGCTCCTAGGCCGGCTCCTTTATCTCTTGAACGAGGATTCGGGCAGCTTCGGATGGGGCGCAGCCGCTGCCCTGGGGGAAATCGGACGGCACCAGATCTCCCTGGTAGCGGAAATTATCCCCATGTTTTGCGGCTTTCTGGAGGAAGAGTTCTCCCAGGGGCCGATGCTCTGGGGGCTGGGGCGCCTGGGAGAGGCGCATCCGGAGCTCCTGAGCGAAGCTTTACCCCTGATTACCTCCTCCCTGGGGCATGGCGATCCCCAGATTCGGGCTTTGGCAGCCTGGTGCCTGGGAAGGGTGCGGCACCGGGAGGCGGCCCCGGCTCTTAAGGGTCTTCTGGATGACCATGGGCCGGCCCGGCTTTATGACCAGGGCGAACTGCGCCAGACCACCGTGGCTCAGGTGGCCCGGGAAGCCCTGGCTGCCCTGGATAAGGAGAGCGCCGCCCCGCTTAAAGGTTGAGCGGCTCCCGGAAAGGTCACCATTTCCCCTCGGGTTCGAAAAAAGCCTTGGGATCAGAAAGGAAGATGGATATGTGGTTAGGGCTGTTGATTGCCTTTGGGGCCGGGGTGTTCGTGGGCTACAAATATCCCCGTGAGGTGGAGCAGGCAACCGAAAGCGCCAAGAAACTCTTCAACGACCTGAAAGATAAAATCCGCAAGAAGGGAACCTCTTAATCCCTCTCGATGAGGTGGAGCTGCCGCGGGGGAGGAGAGGTAAGGGCCCATTTGAGACCGTTGCGAAAGTCTTTTGAGGGGAGGACCGGGGGACCGCAGGCCCCCCGCCCTCCCCTCAAACTCCCCTCCCAACCACCCTTGAGACTTTGGGCGTCGAGGCCTTAAGGCCTCGATGCCCTTAAATAATATTAAGGGGTTGGGGGAGAGGGTTTGGGAGAGGATTTAAGGGGGTCTGCGGCCCCTGGCCCCCTCTCCCAAAAACTAATTGCAACAATCTCATTATATCAGGGCAATGATGGCGCCCTGGCGGCCGGTAACCTGCTCCCGGCGATAGGAAAAAAACTCGTCCCCGCCACAACGGGTGCAGAGGCCGGCAATCTCGATCTGCTCCGGCTTAAGGCCGGCGGCCACCAGTTGATCCCCACTCAACCGCCAAAGGTCGAAGTATGTGGGCCGCACCTGGTAAGCCCACAAGTGGGGGAGAAATTCCTGCTCAAAATTACGGAATTCGGCGCAACAGGGTCCCAGGCTGGGGCCGATGGCCGCATACAGGTCCCCGGGGCGGGAACCGAACCTTTGCTCCAGGCGTTTTACTGCGGCCCCCAGGACGTTCTGAACCTGGCCCCGCCAGCCACAATGGACGTTGGCCACCAGCCGGCGTACCGGGTCATAGAACATTACCGCCTGGCAATCCGCCTGTTTGATGAGCAGGCCCACCCGAGGCTGGCGGGTGATGAGGATGTCGACTTCCGGAATTTCCGTAGCGGAAGCCTGGGGGGCGCTACTCACCACGGCCTCGCGGCGGCCGTGCACCTGGGTGGCGCTGGCCAGGGCGTCCAGCTCCAGGGCCTGCGTCAGCAGGCGCCGGTTATGGGCCACCCTCTCCGGCAGGTCTCCCACCGCAAAGCTCAGGTTCAGGCTGTGATAAGGCCCGGAGCTCACCCCTCCCTGCCGGGTGAAAAACCCGTGCACTACCCCTGGGAATGCCGCCAACAAGGGGATCCGGTAACATTTGAGTCCGCTTACTTCAGCCAGATATGCGGCCATCGGTTACAACCCAGGGAAAGTCTGGGGCGCAGGGACAGCCAGCCGGGACATGGCACTCTAACAGCGCCCCATCGGGGCCCCCAACTTTAGATAATTGGGGACAGGAGGGCCTTGCCCCCGCCTTTCCAGACCACCCGACAACTGAGGGTACTCAAAAAATTTACCACGTCGGGGAAGACGGGGAAAGAAAAAGTGAGAGCTCTGCGAAATGGGTTCGTGGGGGGAGGGCCAGGGACCTGAGGTCCATGGCCCCACCCCAAATCCTTATCTTCGGAGGGAAGGACCATGGCGGCAAGGACTTTCTTGATCGTCCAGCATATGGATTGGGAAGGCCCCGGGCAGCACCTGGTGGCGGCCCTGAAGGAGGCCGGGGTAGGCTATCGGGTCCTGGAAGTCTGGCATGAAGCAGTGCCGCCGGTGGACGCCTATGCTGGCCTGATCGTTTTGGGAGGCTCCCCCAATGTGGATGAGGAAGAAGAATTCCCTTATCTCAAGTCCTTGAAGGCGCGCCTCCGGGAGGTGATCGATTCAGGAAAGGCCTATCTGGGGTTTTGCCTGGGCCATCAACTTTTGGGGCATGTGCTGGGGTGCCGGGTGGGCCCTCTCGCCCGGAAGTCGGTGGGCTTTATCACCGGGGAGCTAACCCCGGCCGGCCTGTCTCATCCCGCCTTTCAAGGCCTGCCCCGGCAACTGGAATTGTTTAAATGGCACGGCCAGGGGGTCTTGCCTCCATTAGCGCCGGGGGTGGAGATTTTGGCCCGGTCGGATGCGGCGCCGGTGGAAGCCTTGGGTTTGACCGGGAATCCCCGGGTAGTGGGACTTCAATTCGATAACCACGCCGGGGCTCAAGATGTGGAGAAGTGGCTTAAGCATGACCGGGACTGGGCCCTGAGCGGGACGGAAGTGGACCCCGAGGCCGTGCTGTCCCGGGCCAGGTCCCAAGAAGCCGCTATGGGGCGGGAGTTCCACCTTTTCATGGGAAATTTCTTGCGCCTGGTGTCGACCCCATAAAAATTTTGCGGGAGCTGCCCGACTTGCCCATGAGGCTGCAACCCCGAACCCTCATTCCCGGAGCTTGCTATTCCCGATGCCAGGCTGATGGGTTTGGGGTTGGCTGAAGGGGGTGCTGGGGGAGCTGCTATCTGCTATCTCTGCTCCTTTTCCCAGCCGGTAAAAACAGTTAGAAGAAACCCGGAATCCGAAGCCGAAAGATTAAAAACCTCTTCTGCAAACTGGCATATATTTTGAATATTGCTAGAGAAAAGTTTAGCAGGAGAGGGCAGATGAAGCGAAACAAACGCACCGTGGTGGTGGCGTACCATGAATTGACTCCGCTGACGGAGCATATCCTATCCCGGATGGGCCAGCAGGGGACCATCCTGCGCAAGCGCCTGACGCGCTTCTACCGTGAGCGGGCCCTACCCAATCAATCACCGGGGGAAGAAAAGGCGGAAGATCCTGCTTAAGGGCAGGGCCGGAATTGAGGACAGTGCGCCAAAATCGGCAATCCAGGGGGGACCCGCCAGCATAGGTATCTTAGGACCTGCCGGTTTAAGTCTAGACTTGGGTCTTGCGGGCGTGGAATTCCCGCGCCTTGCGCTTTAATTGGCGGCGGCGCAGCAGGATTTTCTGGTCCGGGTACTCCTTAAGGATAAAGTTGAAATTTTCGCAAGTCTCCAAATCCGGGCATTCGTCACAGTGTTCATAGCGCCGCTGGATGGCGCAAATCCGGATGGGGCAAGTATTCGAGCCCCGGCCGCCTTGACAGCCCGGACAGTCGGCGTGGGTGAGAAACCACTCCAGGCCTTTGCGAAATTCGGTAAAGGAAAAGCCTTCGTCCGCCGGGAAGCAGTGGGTCCACCAATGCACCCGGAGATGCTCCGTATAGCTTTTCACTCTTTCCAGGGATTCCAGGAAGTCCTGGGTCCCCAATTGACAATCGTCACATAGACCGCAATAACTACGTCTCATGGTAAGTTCCCTTGGCCCGGGAGGACTGGGCGCGAAGGGTTAACTCGGCCATTTTCTGCCTGAAGCTAGGTCCCGGGCCATGGCCGCTCATCCCCTTGCGTCCAGGTTACCATCCTTTCTGAGATACAGGTGCTACCTCCAAGGCCGCGGTTACGTCCCCCCGTCATCTTCCCACTGATTGAACCACCAAAATCGAGGCAGGACCCGGCCTTAAGCTATTATACCATTTTTCTGCCGTCCGGGCAGAACAAATGCGTTGGGGTCAGGGCAGGATAAGGGTGATGGCCTTTGGCACCTTCCAGCGCCTGCCCAGTTACCAGCAATGAACCGGCACGGGCGTGGCGCGGGCCAATGTCCCGCGCTTCCTCCCAAGGCTCGGAGTTCAAAGGGGACCAGGGGAATTTGGGGGAAAAGGTTAAATTCCCCTTTATGAGACCTTATGGCCTTGGCCGTTTACTCCGCCGCGCCCGATTCCTTAGGGGTCGTTACCAAGGCCCGCTGGAGGAGAATATCTTTTTTCGGGACATTTTGATGACCCGCCCGGGTTTCCGTGGGCAGGGTGGACATCATCTCCACGATATGCATCCCTACGATCACCTGACCGAACACCGTGTAGCCGTATTCCCGGGGGTCGTCACTCTGGTGATCCAGCGCGGGGTTATCCACCACATTGATGAAAAACTGGGCCGCGGCGCTATCCACCGGATAGGCCCGGGCCATGGCAATGGTGCCGCGCCGGTTTTTTTGGCCATTTTTGGCCTCATTCTTGATGGTGGGATGGGTGGGGGCGCGGTACTCCATGTCGGGCGGGAAGCCGCCGGCCTGCACGATAAAATAAGGAACCAGCCGATGAAAGATCAGGCCGTCGTAGAAACCTTCTTGCACATAGGTCAGAAAATTCTTAACCGTGATGGGCGCAGCATCGGGCCAGAGTTCCACCCGGATCAAGCCCAGGGAGGTCTCCAGGTCGACTACCGGATTGGCCGTAGGGGCTGGGGACATGCATTACTCCTTTTTCAAAACTTTTAAGGGTAAATTTTAACACACCCAATTAATGAAAACATGCCATTATTCGGCAGGTGCAGCCCTTTTTGTTGACGGGGCCTTTGGGGGTGATTATAGTGGGGTAAATTTCGGGGGAAGGGGCGTAGTCATGCCTTGGCTTAGGTTAGCTTTGATTGCGGGGATGCTGGCGGCGGGATGCGGCGAGGTGCTCTATCAGCGATTCGATAAAAAGATCTGGACTAACTATATCCACCTCAATCAAATAAAGGAGGGAATGAACCAAGACGAAGTGAAAGGCATCATGGGCCCGCCGGAGATCCGGGAGGAAGGGGACTACCGGGGAGGCCATTACGTCATCTATTTTTACCTGACTCATGACATGGATTCCGAGGGAAGCGAGACCGTGCGCGGCGGCTACACTCCCCTGGTCTTCCAAAACTCTAGGTTGTCGGGGATCGGCAAACGGGCTTACCGCAGGGCGGTGGACCGGCCCGAAAACGGGGAACCCCCGAGTCTCCCCTGGAAGGGGGTCAAGTAGATTTATTCTTTTATGAATTTTTATTTACCGGGGGGGCGGGGCTCTCAGCTCCGCCCCCCGGCAGCTTATACGGGTTGGGAGCGGGGCATCGGCGCTAGCAGATGCATCATATAAAAATGGGCCGAAGGCCCATTCGACCTCAGGTCCCTGGCCCTCCCGCCAATTTGAGACCATTGCGAAAGTCTTTTGAGGGGAGGACCGGGGGACCGCAGGCCCCCCGCCCTCCCCTCAAACTCCCCTCCCAACCCCCCTTGAAACTTTGGAAATCAAGGCCTTAAGACCTCGATTTCCTTAAGTAATATTAAGGGGTTGGGGGAGAGGGTTTGGGAGAGGGTGCCAGGGGCCGACGGCCCCTGCCCCCTCTCCCAAAAACTAATTGCAACAGTCTCAATCTATCCCGTCCTCTCCCCCATCAATTGGCCGCAGGCCGCGGCGATGTCCAGGCCCCGACTCTCCCTGATTAACACGGTGTAATGCGCCTGCCGCAGGATTTCCTGGAACTCCAGGAGGCGCGCCTCTGAAGGCGGAGCAAAGGGAAGCCGGGGGTCGAAATTGAAGGGGATGAGGTTTATTTTGGCCCGAAACCCCCGGAGCAGCCGGGCGAGCTCCCGGGCCTGGGCCGGGGCGTCGTTGATGTCCTTCAGGAGCACGTAAGCAAAGGTGATACGGCGGTGCCGGGGCAAGGGAAAGGCTCGACAGGCGTCCAACAGCGCGGCCAGGGGATAGCGACGGTTGATGGGCATGAGGGCACTCCGGGTTTCGTCGTCCGAGGCATTGAGGGAGACGGTGAGATTGGCCCGGGCCTCTTGCCCCAGTCGGGGGATCAGGGGGGCAATCCCCACAGTGGAAACGGTCAGTCGCCGGGAAGAGAAGTTAAGGCCCCAGGGCGCGGTGATGAGGGTGAGGGCCCGGATCAGGGCGGCAAAATTGGCCAGGGGCTCCCCCATGCCCATAAAGACCAGGTTGGTCAGGGGGCGGTCTCCGGGGAGCAGGGCCCTCACTGCCAGGATCTGATTGACGATTTCGCTGGCCTTGAGGTTCCGCACCAGACCCAGTTTGGCGGTCAGGCAAAAACTGCATCCCTGGCCGCAGCCCACCTGGGTGGAGAGGCACAGGGTGAAGTGGTGATCCTCAGGGATGAGGACCGATTCAATGAAGTTCCCGTCCTCCAGGGCGAAGAGAAATTTCTGGCAGCCATCCTGGGAAGTTTTATGTTGCTCCAGCCTTAAGTGGCTGAGGCGGGCCCGGCTGGCCAGTTCCTGCCGGAAGGCGCGGCCAATGTCCGTCATCAGTTCGAAATCGCTGACTCCTTTATAGCACCACTTGAGAAGTTGCCGGGCGCGGTAAGGGGACTGGCCCCAGGCGGCCATGAGTTGCTCCAGTTCACTCAGGGTGAAGTCCTTCAGGTCGATGAGAGGTTTCATGGGAGGGGGAGGCAGCGGTCAGGGGTTAGCGTTTAGCGGTCAGAAGTTAAGCCCCAAACATGAGACCAGGAACCGGGGCCGGCGGGAAGCTGGCTGCAACCGCGGCATTACTGTCCCCGGGCCCTTTCCAAGGCTTCCTGACTGGATTTGCAGGCAATGCACATGGTGGTTACCGGCCGGGCGATGAGGCGTTTTTCGGCAATTTCCCCGCCGCAGATATCGCAGATGCCATAAGTTCCCGCATCGATGCGTTCCATGGCCTCCTGGATTTTGCTGATCAGTTTGCGTTCCCGGTCCCGGATGCGCAGGGTAAAGTTACGGTCGGTCTCCAAGGTGGCCCGGTCGGTGGGATCGGGGAAGGGAGAAGCCGAGCCGGTCATGTCATTCATGGTTTTTTCGGCTTCGCCCAGGATTTCATCCAGGCGTTCCAGTAAGAGCTGGCGGAAAAACTCCAGACGTTCCGTTTCCATCATTCCACTCCGGCCTGCCCGAACTGGCCCAAGGTTTCCGGGGAGTCCTGGGAGCGGCGATAATCGCCGCTGGCTCCTCCACTCTTTTGCACCAATAGCAGGTCTTGGATCACCAGGCCCCGGTCCACTGCCTTGCACATATCGTAGATGGTCAGGGCGGCGATGGCCGCGGCGGTCAGGGCTTCCATCTCCACTCCCGTCCTGCCATAGGTCTGCACCCGGGCTTGGATGGCCACGGCCCAATCTTGGGGTTCGGGGGTGAAATTAATGTCAATTCCGGTCAAGGGCAAGGGATGACACAGGGGGATGAGCTGGGCGGTATTTTTCGCGGCCATGATGCCGGCCAGCCGCGCCGCGGCCCACACATCCCCTTTGGGAAGACGGCCAGCCAGGAGCAGGGGAAAGACCTTGGGCCCGACGATGAGGCGGCAGGCCGCGGTGGCTTGGCGCTTGGTAATGGGTTTGTCCCCCACCTCCACCATGCGCAACTGCCCTGCTTCATCCAGATGGGTGAACTCGCTCATGGACTGCTCTCGTTAACTGTTCTTGGTCCAGACGGGCGATCTCCTCTAGAATCTCCTGTTGTCTGGGACTGAGAAATTCTGGGGTGGTTACCACCACTTCAATCACTTGATCCCCAGGTGGTTGCTGAGGGTTGCCGGGAACCCCAGCCCCCTTAACCCGGAAAATTCTGCCGTCCTGCGTGCCCTGGGGCAGGTTAAAAGTTTGGTAGCCCTCCAGGGTAGGAATACGGATCGTGCCTCCCAGGGTCGCCTGCACGAAGGATACCTTGACCTGGCAGTGGAGGTCGTTTCCTACCCGGGTGAAGGATTCATGGGGTTCCACGTGGATGACCACCTCCAGGTTTCCCGGGAGGCCATGGTGAAAGCCTGCTCCTCCCTCCCCCACAATGCGCAAGCGGTCGCCATCTTCGCTGCGGGGAGGGATGCTCAGGCGGTAGTGCCGTTTCTCGGGGTGCTGTCCCAGGCCCTGGCAGTGAGGGCAGGCTTGGACGACCACCTGGCCCTGCCCCAGGCAGCGCTCACACCAGGGTCCGAAGCGCAGGAGGCCGGGGCCGCCGTAACGACGACCGCGGCCCTGACAGTCAGGGCAAGGCTGATAACCGCTGCCCGGGGCCGAGCCGGTGCCCCAGCAATGGTGACAATTCAAGGTGCGAGGCACTTCGATGACGGTCTCCATTCCCTTAAGGGCGGCGGCAAAGGATATCTGCAAGTCATAACGAAAATTGGCGCCGGGGGATTGATCCAGGGAGGAGCCGGAAGCAGTGATGCCAAAAAATTCCTCCATAAGCTTTTCCCGGTCAAAGACCCGGGGGCGCCGATAGCTCTGGGCTGCGGCCCGGGGCCTGGCCTTGGCCTGCTGAATGGCCTCATAGGCTTCCACCACCAGCCGAAAATGGGCCGCGGCTTCCGGATCATCCGGGTTGCGGTCGGGGTGGTATTGCCGGGCCAGGGCCCGATAGCGGCGGCGGATCTCGACCCAACCCGCCCGGGGGGAAACTCCCAGGATTTTGTAGTAGTCTAACGTGGACATGTCTAACAGATTAATGCTTCGGGGATTCTACTTCAAGCAGGGCAGCCACTTCCGCCGCCCTTGCCTCATCCCCGGCCAACTTTAAGGCCCGCAGGGCGAAGAGGAATTTGCCCAGGTCCAGGGCCTGCTGTGCCACCTGGCCCCAGAGAGCAGGCTCCTGCCCCCCTAAACGGCCCAGCAAATAGGCATCCCCGGTCTTAAGGCAGATGGCCTTGATTTTCTCCAAGGCCGCCGCCTCATTCCCTCTCTGGAAAAACTCCAGGGCATCTTCCAGCCAACCCAGGGCCAGGAATTTTTCGCCATATTCCCGGCATAACTCCGGGCTTAACTCCTTTTCGTTGAGAAGTCGCCTTTTCTTTAAACAATTGGGCAGCCCCTGGGGCAGCACTTTCTGGTCGCCGCGTAACATGGAACCTTACGTTACAAATAATCTATCGATTGTTTATAAATTATCTTGAATGGGTTGTAAACCGTAATTTTCCTGCCCCCCCAGGGCCATTTCCCAGAGGGAAAACGTTGACTTTTTTGCCGCTATTGAGTAAGGTAAAGATGGCCGTCTTGATTTTATCCAATAATTTCGAGAGCTTCACCGGTTGCGCTTACTCACCCTGAGTTCCCTGGCCCGGTTTTACCTGGAGGTGAGCTGCCATACCGGAATGCCCTTGGGGCCCTGCGGGCCGATCTGAGGCCTGGTAAAGTCAACCTCTGTAATGAGTTATGCTTAAACGCTTACTGGAGCGGTTTCGCCAAGACCTGGGGTTGCACAAGGCCACGGTCCGTATCGATTTTTTCTCCCAGGGCCAGGTAACCCCGCAGATCTTCTGGCATCGCAGCCAAAACCCCGAGAACGACACCATCCCCCTGCTCATCTTTATTTATGCCCGCATTCTCTATGAATTGGCCGAATTGAACGAGGTGCGGGTGGCTCGGGAATTGATGGAATTCCTGGACCGGGTCTGCGAGCGGGTGTTGTCCACCCCCGGCCCCCCCAAAAGGCCGCGCCTGCCTTTGGGGCAATTGCGCCTGGCCCCGGAACCGGAGTCTCCGGCGGTGCGCACCTACCAGGCGGAATTCTATCAGCTCCGGGACGGCCATTTTCGCCTGGAGTTTCAAGGCAGCCTGGGAAAAGAGAGTTTTTACCTGCCCGCCACCTTTCTCGCCTTGCTGCAATCCTGCCTGGACGCCTTGGGAGACGAGGCCTTACGGCGGCTGGCCCAGGTTCTGGGTCGGTTGCACGCTTACTACCGCTATCGCCGGGACTTCTGGGACGGGGGAGCCCTGAGCGCGGCCCCGCTGTTCGCCCTGGGCCCGGAAGAATTGCGTCCCGAGGAAGCCAGCCCGGAAGTCTGAGACCAAGTTGGGTTCCTGTCCATAACTTCTATAGCCGCAGGCTTCAGCCTGCGAACCCAAGGCCAGACGCCTTTGCCACCAGAAAATATCCTGCCAACGATCCTTTAATTTCTACTTGGTATTATTCCTGACCGGCGAGACCGGGAGTTCCAGCAAATCTCAAGGGAAAATTTAGCAGATCAATATCGGGCTTGGAGGCCATAAAAAAGGCAGGGTCTGAGCAGACCCTGCCTCGAGGTTTGGTGGGATGAGGGGCAGTTAGCTTCCGGGGAATTCCTTTCTAAACTGCCAGCGCCAGAGCTGGCGATCCTTTGCAAATGAATCGTTGGTGGTAAGTAAATCACCCCAATTTAATTAGAAAGCCAAGCCGGCCAGGGGCCGGCGCCCAGCAGGCCACCGCTAGTACGGCTATTAATAGCAAAAACTTGCCTCTCATAACTGCCTCCTCTCACCAAGATTTGAGAGTCATAGTTTAAGGCGCTCAACAAAAAAGCCGGGTCACCTTATTCCAGGCAACCCGGCCATCTCATTCCTTTAGAGACCCGTAGCTTCCCGTCCCCACCTTGCGATGGGTTTGGCCTTATCTGGTATTTCCGGAGGAGTTATTTAAAGTACTAACTAAGAAGATTGTCAAGGTTTTCTTCCCGATTTTAAAAAACAACTTGAGTTTAAAGCTTGATTCCCCCTCCTGGACTGCCCGGGGTCCTCCTGGGCCAGGCTCAAGCCGACATCTTATTAAGGAGGCGGGTCTTGATGCGGTCGAACTCCTCCGCGTTAATCACCCCCGAGTCCCTGAGCCTGATAAACTCTGCCAGTTCTTCCCGCAACCTCTCAGGGGGGAGCCAGGCCTGAGGCCCTTCGGTTTCGGGCTCCAGGGTAAGGGGCCCTTCCAGGGCCAGGGGCTGGGAGTGGCCGGGAGGCAAAGTCAGGGCGGCCGGCCCATGATAACGCAGGGTGAAGACCCCGTTCAGCAAGGAAATTTCCAGATCCTTGCCGCTTTGGGTGGCTTGCCGCACCAAATCCTGGAACTCGCTACCCTGCTGGGCCATCCTGCTCTTGAGGTTTTGCCAGTAGCGATAGAGGCGCCAGTAGCCCCAAGCGCAAAGGCAGACAAAGGCCGCGAAAATCCAGGTGCTGAAACCCAAAATACCGTTGAGCCAGACCAGGGAGACGATGAGGATGAAAGGAATGGCGATGAGGAAGATCATGAGGCTGTAAAACGTGGCCCAGGTGTTCCAGGAGGAGAGGGACGTGTGCGGCGCATCTATCTTGAGACGAGAAAAAAATCTGCCCATAGTCATGTCCTGCTAAACCATATCTTATTAATGGTAATCTTTATCCCGAGCTCGGGGAGTGGCATCCCGCCCCGGGGGGATGCTTGGGCCAGAGGCCCTGGCTAACCACGGAAGCTTACCCCTCCGGAGGAGATGGGTAACCTCATCTGGTTTAAATATAGATACTTTTCTCCCGGTATGGAAGAGGCTGGGGGCGGGAAAAAGGTTACCCGCGGCTCTCAGACCCTGGCCCTCACCCAAATAAGAGACTTAGGGGGCGAGCTGCCGGATGGCGTGCCAGTGGGCCGCAGGTACCTTGTCCTTTCTTAGTTATAGCGCTAAATCTCCCCCAATCGCCTGGCGGGAGGGGGCTGGGGGGAGTGGGAAGGCTAATTGAGGCAATTAAAGATTCACCCCCACCCTGACCCTCCCCCATGAAGGGGGAGGGAATTAGCCGGTTTATTAATGCAAGGGATTTCTGACACGACAGGGAGGGATTGTAAGTGGCGGGCGGTCCCCCGGTCTGCGGCCCCTCAAAAGACTTTCGCAACGGTCTCATTATATCATCAGTCGCCTGCGGCAAAGAAGGCCTGGTAGGCCTTGAAGGTCATGTAGAGGTCGGCCTTGGAGGCCACCTCAAAGGGAGAATGCATGGAGAGCAAAGGCGTGCCGCAATCGATGATCTCCAGGCCGTGAATGGCCAGGTATTTGGCGATGGTGCCGCCCCCGCCTTCATCCACCTTGCCCAATTCCCCGGCCTGCCAGATGACCCCGGCCTCCTGGAAGATGCGCCGGAGCCAGGCAATATACTCGGCGTGGGCGTCGTTGGCCATGTATTTGCCCCCGTGCCCGGTATATTTGTTGATGCCCACCCCATAGCCCAAGCGGGCGGCGTTACGTTTCTCATGGACCTCGGGATAATCCGGGTCCAAGGCCCCGGTAACGTCGGCGGAGAGGGCCCGGGAGGCCATCAGGATCCGGCGCCGGGCCAGGGGGCTCAAGCCCTGGCGCTCCAGCAGCAGCTCCACGATCTCTTCCAAGATGCAACTCTTGGCGGAGGTGTTACCGTCGGAGCCCACCTCTTCCTTGTCGAAAAACAGGGCCAGGGAGGTAAACTCCGGTTCCGGGAGCTCCAGGATGGCAGTTAGGGAGGCATACACGCAGGACCGGTCATCCTGGCCGTACCCCCCCACCAGACTGCGATCCCACCCGAGGTCCCGGGCTGGACCTGCGGGCACTACCTCCAGTTCGGCACTGACCAGATCCTCCTCGTTAATCCCGTAGCGATCCTCCAGGAGCTTCAAGAGATGGAGTTTAAAGCGCTCTTTGGTCTCCTTATCTCCCAAGGGGAGGGAACCCACCAGGACATTGAGTTTTTCAGCTTCAAAGGCCTCGGTCACTTTTTTGTCCATCTGGGCCTTGCGGGCCAGATGGGGCAAAAGGTCGCAGACCGTGAAGACCGGGTCGGCCGATTCTTCTCCCACTTTCAGCTCCACCCGGCTGCCGTCGGCCTTGAGGATCACCCCATGGAGGGCCAGGGGCCGGGCCAGCCACTGGTATTTCTTGATGCCGCCATAATAATGGGTCTTGAGGAAGGCCAGGTCGGTCTCTTCATACAAAGGATATGTTTTTAAATCCAGGCGAGGGGAATCCAGATGGGAGGCCACCAGGCGCAGGCCCGCGCTCGAGGGGCCGGCGACCCTGTACCGCCAGGACCATGGTCTTGCCTTTAAACTTATAGTAACCCCGGGGTCCGGGGGCTTCCCGGGTCAGGTCCACAAAGCCCCGGGCCTGGGCCTGACGCTCAATCTCGATTACCGCCTCCCGCTCGGTTTTAGCCGAATCCAGGAAGGCCTTGTAGCCCTCGCCGTAAGCCATGATAACCTCCCGGGTGGGTTGATCCATCAGGTCCCACACCAACCGCGGACTTACCATGAGGCGGTCCCTTAAGGCCTGCAACTCGTCTTTTTCCTGGGCCTCCATGACTGCTCATCCTCCCTCGGTCTGCATCGGCAATCGGCAGATGCGGAACAGGGGCCAGAAACCCCAGGTCCCTGGCTTTCCCCATTATCCTTAAATAAATAACATGAATTTCTCCGGGAAACAACTTAAGTGGGCAAATCCCGCCATGGCTGGAACAACTTGACTTGGAGAGAAAAAGTTAATAGATTTAATATAATATTGCGAGAGTGGCGGAATTCGGCAGACGCACTGGATTTAGGATCCAGCGGGACAACCGTGGGGGTTCAAGTCCCCCCTCTCGCACACCTTGGGGGAGGAAGGCTTAGGCCCAGCCCCCCTAATCCGAGATCATCTTAAGCTACGGCGAGCCCTAAATATGACGCAATACCCGATGAAGGTGGAGATTGAAAATCTCAGCGACATCAAACGGAAATTAAGGATCGAGGTGCCCTCCTCGGAGGTAAGTAAGGAAGTGGAGCGCGCCTACCGGGACTTGGGGAAACGGGTCCAGGTCAAAGGATTTCGGCCGGGAAAGGTGCCGCGCGCCATCCTGGAGCTATACTATCGCAAGCAGGTGGAGCAGGAGGTTTCCGATTCCCTGGTGCGCCGCTCCCTGAGCGAAGCCTTGAAAGAGAAGGCCCTGGAGCCTGTGGGCCTGAACTGGCCGGAGCCCCCGCCCCCAGTGGTGGCTGGGGAGGATTACCGTTTCAGTGTGGAGCTGGAGGTTCCCCCGGAATTTAGGGTGGAGGACTACCTGGGTCTAACCTTGGAAGCTGCAGAGGTGGAGGTCACCGAAGAAACGGTGGGCCAGCGTCTGGAGGAGATCCGCCAGGGCAACGCGGTGTTGCGCCCTCCGCCCGAGAACCGGGGAATTCAGCAGGGCGATTTTGTCGTCCTGGATTATCAGGGTTATTTCGCGGACAAACCGGTGGAGGGAGCCCGCTCGGAAAACGCCTATATGGAGATTGGCGCCGGCCGGTTCAATCTGGAGTTTGAGCGCCAACTCGTGGGTCTCTGGCCGGAAGCGGAAACCCGCTTTGCCGTGGAGTTGCCCCCGGACTTTGTCAACCCTTTGCTAGCCGGCAAGGTGGTGGAGTTCCGGGTGAAGATCCACGAAGTGAAAGAAAAAGTGGTGCCTGAGCTGGACGACGCCTTCGCCCAGAGCCTGGGGGGCAATTTTCAGACCGTGGCCGACTTGCATGCAGCCGTGCAAGAGGATATTATAAAGGTAAAGGAAAAGGAGCGGCAGGCGCGCCTGGAGAACCAGGCCCTGGACCAGTTGCTGGCCCGCCATCCCTTTGAGATGCCTCCTTCCCTGGTCCGTCAGGAACAGGAGAACATCCTCCGGGACCAAATGGAGCGCATGCAGCAGCATGGGATCAGCGTGGCGGGGTTGGACCAGGAGAAGCTGCGGGAGACGGTTAAACCCCTGGCGGAGCGCCAGGTCCGGGTGGGGCTCCTGTTAGAGCGCATCGCCGCCCAGGAAAACCTAACCGTGGACGACGCCGAGCTTGACAGCCACTTGGAGCGGCTGGCGGCCCAGACGGGCCGGCCGCTGAGCCAGGTGCGGCAGTTTTACCAGGAACACGACCTCCTGGGGACTTTGCGGCGCCAACTCCGGGATGAAAAAACCTTGAAACTATTGCTGGAGAAGGCCACAATAGTAACGACCCCAGAGCCCCCGGCTCCGGAGCAGGCATAAGATATGCAGTTGATCCCCATCGTCGTCGAGCAGAGCAGCAGGGGAGAGCGGGCCTATGATATCTACTCCCGGCTCCTCAGAGACCGGATTATCTTTTTGGGCAGCGCCATCAATGATGATGTGGCGAATTTGGTCATCGCCCAACTGCTCTTTCTGGAGGCGGAGGACCCTGACAAGGAGATCAACTTTTACATCAATTCTCCCGGGGGGCTGGTAACTGCGGGGATGGCTATCTACGATACCATGCTGTATATCAAGTCTCCGGTGGCCACCCTGTGCATGGGTCAGGCGGCCAGCATGGCGGCCCTGCTGTTGGCGGCCGGGGCCAAAGGCAAGCGTTTTACCTTGCCTCATGCGCGGATCCTGATCCATCAGCCTCTGGGAAGCTTTGCGGGACAGGCCACCGACGTGGACATCCAGGCCCGGGAGATCCTCAGGCTGCGGGAGGAATTAAACCAAATCATGGCCCATCACACCGGCCAACTTATTGAGCGGATCAATCGCGATACCGAGCGGGATTTCTATATGTCCGGCCAACAGGCCAAGGAATACGGCCTGGTAGATGATGTGATTGCCCGCCGGGAGGCTGCCGGGCCCAAGGTGGTCAAGCAGGTGTAACAGCAGGGCGAGACTTGATGAACCCGCCTGCGGGGACCGATAAAATAAAGAGACCCCCGGGGCGTGGCCGAGAGAGGAGAATAAGCCAAGCCTGGCTTGGGGCAGGAGGTCCCCGCCGGGTTTTGGGAGGATCCATATGAGTAAGCGCAGTGTCGATAAGAGTGCCGACCTCTTGTGTTCGTTTTGCGGTAAAAGCCAGGCCGAAGTGAAGAAGCTCATCGCCGGCCCCGGCGTGTATATCTGCGATGAGTGCATTGAGCTGTGCAACGATATCATTGCCGAAGAATACGAGAAGGAGGAGGCCAAGCACGCCCGCTTGGCGATTCCGGAGCCGGCCAGCATCAAGAAGCAGATCGACGAGTATGTCATCGGGCAGGAGCGGGCTAAGAAAATCCTGTCCGTGGCGGTATATAACCATTACAAGCGCATCAACGCCGGCATAGAACTGGACGGGGTGGAGCTGCAGAAGAGCAACATCCTGCTGGTGGGCCCCACCGGCTCCGGCAAGACCTTGCTGGCCCAGACCCTGGCCCGCATCTTGAACGTGCCCTTTACCATCGCGGATGCCACCACCCTGACCGAGGCCGGCTATGTGGGGGAGGATGTAGAGAATATTATCCTCAACCTGCTGCAGATGGCGGATTACGACGTGGACAAGGCCTCCCGGGGGATCGTCTATATCGATGAAGTGGACAAGATCGCCCGGAAGACCGACAGCCCCTCCATCACCCGGGATGTCTCGGGTGAAGGGGTGCAGCAGGCCCTGCTGAAGATCATCGAGGGCACCATGGCTTCCGTGCCCCCCAAAGGGGGGCGCAAGCACCCGCAACAGGAGTTCATCAAAGTGGACACCACCAACATCCTGTTCATCTGCGGGGGGGCCTTCAACGGGCTGGAAGACCTTATCAGTGCGCGCATCGGCCGCAAGACCATGGGCTTCGGGGCTGACATCCAGAGTCGTAATCAGCGGCCCCTGGGGGAGATATTGGTTCAGATTCAGCCCCAGGATTTGTTGAAATTCGGCCTCATTCCCGAGTTTGTGGGCCGGCTGCCGGTGATTGCTACCCTGGATGAGCTGGACGAGGAAGCCCTGGTACGGATCTTGAAAGAACCCAGAAATGCCCTGGTTAAGCAATACCAGAAGCTTCTGGAAATGGATCGGGTCAACTTGCAGTTTACCGAGGAAGCCCTGGAGGCCGTAGCCCGGGAAGCCTTGAAGCGCAAATCCGGGGCCCGGGGGCTCAGGGCTATCCTGGAACGGGCCATGCTGGATTTGATGTATGAAATACCTTCTCTGAAAGATGTGGAGGAATGCCTGATTAACGAAGACTTCATCATCCGCCATGCTGCTCCTATTCTGAAGTACCAAGCGGCAGAAGGCCTGCCTTGGGATAAACCGGGAAGAGTGGTGCAGCAGTGATCTTCCGCTTGAACCGTTCGAGACTGCCTGGCGAAGAGGATAAAAAGATTATGCTGACGGTACCGATGCTGCCTCTCCGGGATATCGTGATCTTTCCTAATATGGTGGTCCCGCTGTTCATCGGGCGGGAGCGGTCGATCCATGCCCTGGAATACGCCATGGGGCAGGAAAAATATATCCTGCTCTGTACCCAGAAGGATCCCCGCAAGGATGAACCCCGGGAGCCCGAAATTTATCGGCTGGGAACTTTGGCCGCGATTTTGCAACTCCTGCGCCTGCCGGACGGCACCGTGAAGGTTCTCATCGAAGGCAAGACCCGGGCCCAGGTGCGGCAGTATTTACCCAATACCCAATTTTACCAGGTGGAGGCTGAGGAACTCCCGGAGGCCTGGGAAATCACCGCCGAGACCGAGGCCTTGCGCCGGGCCACCCTGACCGCGTTTGAGACCTATGCCAAGTTAAACAAAAAGGTCCCCCAAGAAGCCTTGCAGACCGTGGCCAACGTGGAGGCCCCGGGGACCCTGGCCGACATTATCGCCGGGCACCTGGCCGTCAAGACCGAGGAGAAACAAGGCCTGCTGGAAAATCTGGATGCCATCCGCCGCCTGGAAAGGGTTCTGAGCCTGCTTAACCGGGAAAACGAAATCCTCCAGATTGAGTCCCGCATCAAGAACCGGGTCAAAAAGCAGATGGAAAAGACCCAGCGGGAATATTACCTCAACGAGCAGATGCGGGCCATCCAGAAGGAGATGGGGGAGAAAGAGGACTTAAAGGGCGAGATCCAGGAACTGGAGCGGCGCGTCCGCAAGAAGAAGATGAGCGCCGAGGCCACCGCCAAGGTCAAACATGAGATCAAAAAGCTCAAGCTCATGAGCCCCATGTCGGCCGAGGCCACGGTCTCGCGCAACTACATAGATTGGCTCCTCTCTCTGCCCTGGTATGAAAAGACCAAGGACAAGCACGACCTGGCCGAGGCGGAGAAAATCCTGGAGGAGGACCATTACGGCCTGGAGAAGCCCAAAGAGCGCATCTTGGAGCACCTGGCGGTCCAGAGCCTGGTGAAGAAGATGAAGGGGCCCATCCTCTGTCTGGTGGGGCCTCCGGGCGTGGGTAAGACCTCCCTGGCCAAATCGGTGGCCCGGGCCCTGGGACGCAATTTTGTCCGCCTCTCCCTGGGGGGCGTGCGGGACGAAGCCGAGATCCGGGGTCACCGGCGCACCTACATCGGGGCCTTGCCCGGAAAGATCATGCAGTCCCTCAAGAAGGCCAAGACCAACAACCCGGTCTTCTGCCTGGATGAAGTGGACAAGATGAGCATGGATTTCCGGGGCGATCCCTCCGCCGCCCTGCTGGAGGTGCTGGACCCGGAACAGAACGTGGCCTTCAATGACCATTACCTGGACGTGGACTATGATCTCTCCGAGGTGATGTTCATTACCACGGCCAATAACCTTTACTCCATCCCCCCGCCCCTCCAGGACCGGATGGAGATCATTCGCCTGCCGGGATACACCGAGGTGGAAAAAAACCTCATTGCCGAGCAGTTCCTGATTCCCAAGCAGTGCCTGGCTAACGGCCTTAGCCGGGAGAATATCCAGTTCTCGGAGAACGCCGTCCTCACCATTATCCGGCAATACACCCGGGAAGCCGGGGTCCGGAACCTGGAGCGGGAGATCGCCTCCATCATCCGCAAGGTCGCCCGGGAAGTGGCCCAGAAGGGCAAGGAGCACCTGGTCAAGGTTTCCAGCCAGGCCGTGAACAAGTATCTAGGGGTGCCCCGGTACCGCTTCGGCCGCACGGAAGAGTCCGATGAGGTGGGTCTCACCACCGGCCTGGCCTGGACCGAGTTCGGGGGCGAACTCCTCCAGACCGAAGTGGTGGTGATCCCGGGCAAAGGCAAACTGCTGATCACCGGCAAGCTGGGGGAGGTGATGCAGGAGTCGGCCCAGGCCGCCCTGAGCTATGTGCGCTCCAAGGCCGAGAACCTGGGGTTGCCCGCAGAATTTTACCGCAAGATCGACATCCACGTGCACGTGCCGGAAGGGGCCATCCCCAAAGACGGGCCCTCAGCCGGGATCACCATCGGCACCAGCATCGTCTCGGCGCTGCTGAAGGTTCCGGTGCGGCACGATGTGGCCATGACCGGGGAAATCACCTTGAGAGGGCGGGTCTTGCCCATCGGCGGTCTCAAGGAAAAGATCATCGCCGCCCACCGGCACCAGATCAAGCAGGTGCTCATCCCCCGGGACAACGAGAAGGATATCAAGGAAATCCCGGCCCGCATTCTCAAGGCCGTGGAGTTGGTGCTGGTGGACCACATGGACGAGGTGCTGAAACTGGCCCTGGTCCTGGATGACCCGGAAAGCCTGTTCAAAGCCGTGCCGCCGCCGGTAACCCCGGAACCGGTCTTTCTCCCGGCCGGGAAGCAACCCGTGGTCCCGGAGATTCAGGCCCATTAGTCTAAACGAGGGGAAAAAGGTTAAACGGGAAAAGTTTCGCCGGCAGGGTCAGGTAAGCTAATAACCCCATCTTTTTCCCCTTTCCCTTTTCCCCCATTTCCCCTTGACAGAAAGTTCTGTCATTCGCGAGTATTACCAGGCGGGCGGATAGCTCAGTTGGGAGAGCATCGGCCTTACAAGCCGGGGGTCACAGGTTCAAATCCTGTTCCGCCTACCAATTTTAGGGGGCGTAGTTCAGCTGGATAGAACGCCGGCCTGTCACGCCGGAGGTCGCGAGTTCGAGTCTCGTCGTCCCCGCCAGTAAATTCAAGGGGTTAGGT
>CAVTZS010000011.1:0-195240 GCA_963739295.1 uncultured delta proteobacterium
CGGCTCAAGGCCTCCAGATCGGCCGGAGCCTGGCCTCTAATGCCCCCCAGAATCCGGCCCGTGCGGGTCGCGGCCATCAGGCGGCGGGCCTGGGTGTCGTTTATGGGAGCCACCCTCAAGGCCACGTCCTCCAGGATCTCGGTCTCCGTGCCCCCGGCCCCGAAGGCCAGCACCGGGCCGAAGGCCCGATCCCGGCGGGCTCCCAGGAGTAATTCCCGGCCACCCTCCACCTGGGACATCACCACCACCTCCCAGGCTTCGTCTCCGGGTAGGGTTTTTTGGGCCACTTCGGCCAAGCGGGTAAAGCCCGAGGTGACCCCGGCGCCGTCCTTCAGGTTAAGGAGCACCCCGCCAACTTCGGTTTTGTGAACCAAAGATGGCGCCACCAATTTCAGGACGACAGGAAACTTAAGGCGGTGGGCCGCGGCCACGGCTTCTTCAGGGGTAACAGCCGCCTGCCAGGGGGCCACAGGTATTCCTGAGGCAGCAATAATGGAGAACGCCTGGGGCAGGGGCAGGAAATCGCCCTGGGGCAGACCGGCCAGAAGGGCCGAGATTTTTTCCGCCTCCGGAAAGGGAGGGATTTTTTGCCAGGCCTCGGCTACCTCCCGGGCAGCCCACTGGCGGCTGATGGCCAGGGCCTGCAAGGCCTCCTCGGGAAAATGAAATACCGGCACCCCCAGGGTGTCCCGGAAGAATTCCTCCTCCGGCAGGGTAGCTAATACGGTGATAGCCAGGGGCTTTTGGGCGGCCCGGGCCGTGTCCAGGGCTTGTCGGGCCATTTCCCGGGCTGGCTCCTGCTCAAACTCCGCCATGGGCCCATAGTTCAGCAGCACTGCGTCCACCTCAGGGTCCTGGCACAGCGCGGCAATGATTTCGGAATAGACGGTGAAGTCAAAGATATCCCCTAAGTCGATGGGATTGGCGGGGTGAATGACCCCGGCCCGGGAGCGCTCCTTAATAAGTTGCACCAGTTCCGGGGAAATGGGCGGCAGCTTAAAATCCCATTGGCGGCAGGCATGGGCGGTAATCACCGCCTCGCCTCCGGTGCGGGACAGGGCCACCACCCGGCGGCCTTTCACGGGCGGCTGGCCCACCAATTTGGCCGCCGTCAGAAACTCGGCCTGGCTCTTGATGGGGATCATGCCGCTCTGGCGGCAGGCTGCCTCCAGCACCCGCTCATCCGTGGTCAGCGAGGCCGTATGGGAGTGGGCAATGGTGGCGGTTTCCGGGCCCACATTGGGGAGGTGCAGAAATATGGGCTTTCTTGCCTGTTGCGCCAGGGCAAGCAACTGCCGCCCGTCGCTCAGGCCTTCCAGATACAGGTAGATGGCCTTCGTGCCCGGATCGTCCAGCAGAAAGGCCAGGGCATCATTCTCGGTTACATCCAGTTTGTTGCCCAGGCTGAGGAATTTATTGAGGCCCAAACCCTCCCGGACCATCCAGGCGGAAAGGTGCATCCCCACCCCACCGCTCTGGGAGACCATGGAGATGTGGCCCTTTCTGGGTCTGGGGCGCACATGGGCGAAGGGCAGAGCCAGTCCGGTCTCCATATTTATGAGGCCCAGGCCGTTGGGCCCTACCAGGCGCATACGGTATTGCTTGAGCAGGGCCCGGATCTCCTCCTCCAGGGCCTGGCCTTCAGCATTCAATTCTGAAAATCCGGCAGATTCTACCACTACCCGGGTGACGCCCAGCTCGGCGCATTGCGCCACCAGCGAGGGCACGAAGTGGGCCGGTGTCAGGATCGTCACCAGGTCCACAGGCTCCGGCAAGTCCCGCAGGTCCCGAAAGATGGGAAGGCCTTTGACCTTACCTTTTTTGCGCCCTACCAGAAAGATTTTCCCTGGATAGCCGAATTCCAAAAGATTGGTCACTATTCCTTGGGCCAGGTTGGCGGGGTCACTAGAAACCCCCACCACCGCCACACTCTGGGGATTAAAGAATTTTTCCATGTCTCGCCTGAACTCTAGATTTTGTGAGCCTCCGGGATAATATAAAATATGACGCAGATGCTCAAGTCCCCCCGAATTTTTGGCAAGATTTGGTAAGGGGAGGACCTTCCTGGAAAATAATCATGTAGGGAATGCCGGGCAAGAGGGGCGGTGGCCCTGACACCCGGTTATTTCCGTTTCCTTTAATAAAGTCACTGGAACGGGCTGGGGAGGCGGGGGCGAGAGGCCCTACTTTTCCAGCTATAAAACCAAAGGCTTGCAGGTGGGGCTGGGGGCAGGGACCTGCGACCTCTGGACCCCATTCCGGGGATCAATTAATGGCTTACGAAAAGTGCGCGGAGGTAAGCGAGGAGATCTGGCGCGATCTGAAGGAACGGGACCCGTCGGAGGTGGCCCACCGTACCGGAGCAGTATTCCAGGAGGGGCTATATCGGCTGCCGTTTCTGAACCGAAGATTGCTGGTCGACCTGGGCAGACGGCAAGTGCAACTAGCCGGGGCGCTGGACCTGGACCCGGGATTTCGGGTCTGCCTCACCGCCCTGCTTTACCTCCTGCATCTGGAGGCCGCCGCCTTGGGGCCACCCATTAGCCCTCTGGAATTGCCGGGGGGCGCCACCTTTTTCCGGGGCCATCACGGTCTGCCCCAGGCTCCCCTGGAAGTCCGCTTCGGCCAGGACCTCCCCGGCTTTGTGGCTGCCGGCCGGCGCTTGGGGGCCGAACCGCGCTCGGCTGGGGATGCCGCCCTGGCCTTCCAGGTCTTTCCCGGATTGGTGGTGGAGGTCATTTTGTGGCAGGCGGATGAAGAATTTCCCGCTCAGGTCTCTTTTACCTTGCCGGGGCATCTGGATCGCTTCTGGAATCTGGATGCGGTTTGGGGGCTGCTAAATCTGGTGACCCAGGAGCTGCTCCAGGCCGCGGACCCCAGGACTCCCGAAGCCTAGAAGCTATTTCAAAACTTCTCTTCGACGGGAAATGTCATTCTGAGCAAAGCGAAGAATCTAATCATTTAAACTACCTAGACCATTCGCTGCGCTCAGGGTGACAGAAAGAATCGTTTTTGAAACGGCTTGTAGCATGATTTTTCCATTTTTTTCCTCGAAAATTATGGGAATGATGGGTATGGTGGATTGCTAAAATTCTCCCCGGGGTTAAAATCGTTGCCAAAGCCGGCATAGCTCAGTGGTAGAGCAGCTGATTCGTAATCAGCAGGTCTGGGGTTCAAATCCCCATGCCGGCTCCAGTGAAATCAAGGGGTTAGGGAAGCGGCCTGATCCCGTTTTTGGCCAGGGCCTGATTTCTTTGAGGATCTCTGGCTATCCGCTCCTACACCCTCCCGGTGATAGAAGGTGACTTAATTCAATAGGCAGAAACGCAGATCGACCGCAACTCCTTGGCCCGCTTAACCTCTGCGGTGGTGACTCGACCCCTTTCCCTTCCTCTTTGGTGGCACCGGCGTCCCGGGGGTGGACCCTTCAGCCTTCTGCTTTAGCCTCTCGATGGCCTGGTGCTACTTAGTAAGCGGGAAAGGATCGACAAAATGGCAAAAATTTAATAAAAAAGTGGCATGTCCGACGTGGAGAGTTCCGCAGCCCCCACCCTGCCCCTGCCTTCGCCTACCCCGGAGGAACTCCTCCAGGGGGAGGAGGTCAAGAAGGAGCGCCTGGGGCCCTGGCATGCCACCGCCATCTGCGGCAATGATATAACTTCCTCCTGCCTCTATGTCTCCGCGGTGGTCATCGTCTATGCCCAGGCCCTGGCCCCCCTGTCTCTGCTGCTGGCTGCGGGGGTGCTCTATCTATACCGTAAAATCTACACCGAAGTGGTGGAGGTTCTGCCTCTAAATGGGGGCGCCTATAATTGCCTGCTCAACTCCACCAGGAAATCTAATGCCTCCTTTGCCGCCTGTCTCACCCTTCTTTCTTATCTGGCTACCGCCGTGATCTCCGCCAAGACCGCGGCGGAATATTTAAAGACCCTGGTGCCCTTCCTGCCACCCATGGAAACTACCGCGGTGGTATTGATAATCTTCGCCGGCCTCACCATCTTGGGAATCACCGATTCGGCCCAGGTGGCCCTGGCCATCTTTCTTCTACACCTGGGGACCTTGGCCCTTTTTATCTTCTGGAGTCTGCCGGGGTTAGTCCAGTCAAAGCAGGTGTTGCTCCAGAATTGGAGCTTACTGGGGCAAGGGATTCATTGGCCCAAGGCCCTGTTTCTGGGATTTTCCGCGGCCATGTTAGGAGTGAGCGGCTTTGAGAGCTCCGCCAACTATGTGGAACAGCAGCGCCCCGGGGTATTCCGCCTGACTTTGCGCAATATGTGGCTGGCGGTGACCATTATCAATCCCTTGATCGCCCTGTTGGCCCTGGGACTTTTACCCGTGCCGGAAATTGCCGCGGCCCAGAACGACCTTCTTTCTCGTTTAGGGCTGCTGGTGGGGGGACAGCCGCTGCATACCCTCATTGCCGTGGACGCCTTCTTGGTACTTTCGGGAGCGGTGCTCACCAGCTATGTGGGGGTCAGCGGTTTGGCGCACCGCATGACCCTGGATCAATGTTTGCCGCAGTTTTTCCTGAAGGTTACCCGTCGGGACACTTACCCCGTGATCGTTCTGGGGTTCATGATCTTATGCCTGTCTATTCTCTACCTGACTCAGGGGCAGTTGCTCTCCCTGGCCGGGGTTTACACCATCTCTTTTCTAGGGGTCATGACCTCCTTTGCCATCGGCAACATCCTGCTCAAGGTGAATCGCCCGGAATTGAAGGTTACCTACCGGGCCGGCTGGCTGACGGTATTGGTGGGGGCCGTGGCCACCCTCCTGGGAATCATCGGCAATCTCATCATCGATGTCCGTTTCCTGTGGTATTTCACCGTTTATTTTATTCCCGCGGTAACCGTAGGCATCCTGATGTACCTCCGCATTCCCATCCTTAAAGGCATCCTGATCCTCATCGATAAGATATTGGCCCGCTTTGCCTTATGGCATACCAACGTCGACCAAAAGATAGAGGACATCACCAACCTCCGGGTCGTCTTGTTTACCGGCTTGGGACAGCTGCCCAGGCTGGTAATGGCCTTTAATTATATCGAGCGCAATGAAGCCAGCCGGAATATCCTGGTCATGCGCCTTTATACTGGTGATGATCCTGCCGTGGAGGCCAAGGTTCAGGAAAACCTCGAGGTACTCCGGGAATTGTACCCTGACATGAAAATCGAATATCAAGCCCGCCAGGGACAGTTTAATCCCCAGACCGTGGCGGCGCTGTCCCAGGAACTGAAGGTCCCCAAAAATATGATGTTCATGGGTTCCCTTACCGGGAGGTTGCCATTTTCCTTTCAGGATTTGGGAGGGGTGCGGATCATCATTTGAAGAGCGGGCCAAGGGCCAGGGGCCTGAAGCCCCCATTTTCCCAGTCTAGATTCCATAATTCACCGCCTCATTTGACTCCCTGGAAGCTTAAATTCAGGGAACCTCAAGACGGATGGGACCTGCGCCAAGGCGGACCCCCCGCCTTTTTTTGTCGGGAAAAGGGTTTGACAACCCCCCGTTCTTTTCATATTTTGGGGGCAAGCAAAGGCGAGGATGATGAATTGCCCTAAACGATGTCTCATTGCGCGGGAAGCCATTGCCCGGCGGGTAATGGAGCTGGCGGAGCAGATCAGTCAGGATTACGCCGGCCGGGATTTGGTGGTGGTGGGGATTCTTAAGGGGGTCTTCATCTTTATGGCCGATCTGTTGCGGGCCCTGAAGATCCCGGTGGAAGTGGATTTTGTGCGTCTGGCCTCCTACGGCAAGGGCACCCACACCTCCGGCGAGGTGCACATTACCATGGATGTGGAGTTGCCCCTCCTGGGCCGGGACGTCCTCATCGTAGAGGACATCGTGGATAGCGGCCTCACCCTGGATTTCCTGGTGCATCACCTGGCCGGTCACCAGCCCCGGTCCCTGAAAATCTGTTGTCTGATAGACAAGAAGGAGCGCCGGGAGGTGTCAGTCCCCCTGGATTATGTAGGATTTGAAGTGGACAAGGGGTTTCTGGTGGGCTACGGCCTGGACTGCGCCGAGAAATATCGCACCCTGCCGGAAATCTATACCCTGGAAAGGGAATCTGGGGGCGGAGGATAGGTGCCGTGCCGCAAATACTTTGACTAAGTTTTTAGCCTTAAACCCCCCTCCCCTGGCGGGAGGGGGTTAGGGGGAGGGGGAAAACCGGTTAATTAAGGATGATTTCACCCCCACCCTATCCCTCCCCCATCAAGGGGGAGGGGAAGATTTTGATTTACTTATGCGTGAATATATAGCTGAGACACGATCTAGGAGCCGACGGCCCTTACCCTTAAGTTACCATCTCCAATCGCTTAGTTGGGGGTGGAGGTGCTTGGGGGGAGGGCGGGGAGACGCGATCCCTGCTCTCCCTTAAAAACTTTCCCCATCTTCTTTGAAAGATTCAATGCCGTCAGAAAGGCCGCCCTTACGCATTGCTGCCCTGGACCTGGGAAGCCTGACCGTGCGCCTGGCGGTGGCGGAGCGCACCGGCCCCGGACGGTTTAGGGTGCTGGACCACCGCCGGGAAGTTACCGCCCTGGCGCAGGGGCTGGCCCAGACCGGGTCTCTGGCCCCAGAGGCCAGGGCCCGGACCTTGAAGGCCCTCCAGGGTTTCCTCCAGGTGATGCAAAATTACGACGTCAAGGTCTTTAAGCCCGTGGCCACCCATGCAGTGCGGCAAGCCAGCAATGGGCAGGTGTTTTTGGATCAGCTCCGGGATTCCCTGGGGCTCACCGTCCAGGTTCTCTCCCCCGCGGAAGAAGCTCGCCTTTCCCTGAAGGGGGTGCTAGCCGCGCTGGCTCCGGAATTTCGGGGAGAGGCCCCCTTGGTGGTCTTTGACGTGGGTGGGGGGAGTTCCGAGTGGGCCCTGGTTCCCCCCGTTGGAGAGCCCCAGTTCGCCAGCCTGCCTTTGGGGGTTTTGACCCTGAGCCAGACCCGGCCCCTGGGGGACCCGCCCGATCCCGAGCGGGTTAAAGCCTTGAAACAGGAATTGGCCGGACAGTTAGGTAGGTTTTATCGGGAAACTTTTCAGCCGTCGCTTACAGCCCCGCTCCGGTTGGTGGGCACGGCGGGGGCGGTGACCACCCTGGCGGCCCTATCTTTGAAATTGCGCGCCTATGATCCCGACCGGGTAAATAATCTGGTAATGACCCGGGTTCAGGTGGAAGAGTTGACTGAACTCCTCTCGCGTCTTTCGGAGGAAGAGCGGGCCAGTTTGCCCGGCATGGAGCCGGCCAAGGCCGGGGTCATGGTGGCCGGGGCCTTGATTATCTTGACCATCCTCCAGGTATTTCAGAAGGATTCTTTAGTGGTGATGGACGCCGGCCTGCTGGAAGGGGTTCTGGAAGAACTGGCCGCCGGATAGCATTTCCGATATAGTTAGGGATAAAAACCAGAATGAAAAAATTCGGATAGATAACCAAAACTTTTTTAGAGGTACAGCTTATGGCCCAGGAGCCAATTCCCTACGCCTATACCTTCGATGACCTCATGCTGGTGCCCGGGCATTCTGAGGTCCTGCCCAGCGAGGTAGATCTCAGTACCCGCCTCACGCAGCGCATCCGGCTCAACATCCCCCTGCTGAGCGCGGCCATGGACACCGTCACCGAAGCAGACACCGCCATTTCCCTGGCCCGGCAGGGCGGCCTTGGCATCCTGCACCGCAATATGTCCGTAGCCGCCCAGGCCCTGGAGGCCGAAAAGGTAAAGAAGTCGGAAAGCGGCATGATTATCGACCCGGTGACCATCGGTCCCGAGGCGCGGGTTGCCGAGGTTCTGGAGCTAATGGAGCGTTACCGCATCTCCGGCATCCCGGTGGTGCAAGGGCCGCGCCTGGTGGGCATCGTCACCAACCGCGACCTGCGCTTCGAGACGGACATGGAGAAGAAGGTCAAAGAGGTGATGACCAAAGGCCACGACCGCCTGGTCACCGCGTCGGTGGGCATCACCCTGGAGGAATCCAAAGCCCTGCTCCATCAATACCGCATTGAAAAATTGCTGGTGGTGGACGACGACTACAACCTGAAGGGCCTCATCACCATTAAAGACATCGAAAAGATCCGCAAATATCCCCTCTCGTGCAAGGATGAGTTCGGCCGCCTGCGGGTGGGGGCGGCGGTGGGGGTGGGCCCCGACCGGGAGGCCCGGATCGACGCCCTGATTAAGGCGGGAGTGGATGTAATCGTCATTGATACCGCCCACGGCCACTCCCAGCGGGTCATCGAGGCGGTGGCGGCCACCAAGCGGGGAGTTCCCCCAGGTGGAGTTGGTTGCGGGCAACGTGGGCACTGCCGCCGGGACCCGGGATTTGATCCAGGCCGGGGTTGATGCGGTGAAAGTGGGGGTGGGGCCCGGCTCCATCTGCACCACCCGGGTGATCGCCGGAGTGGGCCTGCCGCAACTCTCCGCCATCATGGACTGCGCCAAAGCCGCCCGGGAGGCTGATATCCCCCTGGTGGCGGACGGCGGCATCAAATATTCCGGGGACATCACCAAGGCCCTGGCCGCGGGCGCGGACGCGGTGATGATCGGCAGCCTCTTTGCCGGCACCGAGGAAAGCCCCGGGGAAACGGTGATCTTCCAGGGACGCAGCTACAAGATCTACCGGGGCATGGGCTCGCTGGAGGCCATGAAGACCGGCAGCCGGGACCGCTACTGCCAGGAAGACTTTGACCTGGAATGCAAACTGGTGCCCGAGGGCATCGTGGGCCGGGTGCCCTCCCGGGGGCGGCTGGCGGACGTCATCTACCAGATGATGGGGGGCTTGCGCTCGGGCATGGGCTACGTGGGTTGCCGCACCATCCCGGAACTTAAGGCCAAGGCCAAATTTATCCGCATCACCCCCGCAGGGTTAAAGGAATCCCATGTCCACGACGTCATCATCATGAAAGAGGCCCCTAACTACTGGGTGGAGTAAAGGGGTAGAGTTTTGGGGGAGAGGGCCAGGGGCTTCCACAGGCGAGACGCCTGTGCCACCAGTGTTTAATCAGGATGAAAGAAGCGCAGGCTAAAGCCTGCGGCTACGGGAGGCAAAAAAGGGAGGGCTCTCGCCCTCCCTTTCCTTTTTCTGACATATGGGATTGGGGGATGGGGCGGGGGGAAGGGGGTAAGGGTCTGGACCCTTAGCCCCCTTCCCCACAATTCATTCTTCTATGCTCAAGACGCGGCGGTGGCGGCGGGTTGCTCGGCGGGATGTTCCGCCAGCCAGGCGGCCCGGGATTTATGGTTTACCGGGCTGGGGCCCAGCTTGTAGGCCCGCTCCGTCATCTCCTTGGCAATGGCGGCAAACCTGGGCCCTTCCGAGGAGGACAGGTTGAACATTTCCAGCCGTTCCGGCTCCAGGCCCATGGCCTCGAAGTCTTTTTTCAGTTTATTCACCCGTTTCTTGGCCCGGAGGTTGCCGGTCAAGTAGTGGCATTCGCCCTCCAGGCAGCCGGCCACAAACACTGCATCCGCGCCAGCCTCAAAGGCCTTAAGCAGGTGGATGATATCCACCCGTCCGGTGCAGGGCATCAGGATGATCTTGATCTCCGGAGGATATTGCAGTCGCATCGAACCTGCCAGGTCCGCGGCGCTGTAAGCTCAGTAGCGGCAGCAGAAGGCGATGATCTTGGGAGAAAATCCGGCAGTCATTACTTCTCCTTTCTTAACCAGCCGCCATAGCCATTTCTTGGGCTATGATCTGGATATCGGTGAAGTTCTTCAAGGTGATGGCCTTGGCCGGGCATTCCGAGGGGCACACGCCGCAACCCTGGCATTTGGCCGGGTCGATGACCGCGGCATCCAGCACGTAATCGATGACCGGCACGTTGAAGGGGCAGGCCCGCACGCAGGTAAGGCACACAGCGCACTTGGCCGCATCCACCACGGCGACGACGCCTCCAATCTTGATCTTGTCTTGAGCCAGGAAGGTGGCAGCGCGGCCCGCCGCGGCCTTGGCCTGGGCAATGGACTCATCGATGGGCTTGGGATAATGGGCCAGGCCCGCCAGGAAGATGCCGTCCGAAGGGAAATCCACCGGGCGCAGCTTGGCATGGGCCTCGTTAAAGAAGCCTTCGGCGTTGCGGGGCACTTTAAAGATTTCGCCCAGTTCGTCCGCGGGGTTAGGCAGCACCGCGCTGGCCAGGGTGAGAAAATCCGGCCTCAGGATGACCGGCAGCCCCAGGATGGGATCCGTGATGGTCACTTGGAGGTGGCCTTCCGGGGTCTGCTCCACCTTGGGCTTGCCCTCCAGGTCGTAGCGGATGAACATGACGCCCTTTTCCCGGGCCTCCTTATAAAGAAGCTCTTTTTCGGCGTAAGTGCGCAGATCCCGGTAAAGGATGAAGACATCCAGGTCGGGATTGAGCTTTTTGAGTTCAATGGCGCTCTCCACCGAATGGGTGCAGCACAGGCGGCTGCAATAAGGCCGCTCCGGTTCCCGGGAGCCCACGCACTGAATGAAGACAGCCTGCTGGGCCTGGGATATCCGGGGATCTTTCTCGGCAATGAGCCGGTCCATTTCCAGGGACAGGAAGACACCCGGGTGCTGGCCGTAAAGGTACTCCTCGGGTTTCAGGGCCTGGCCTCCGGTGGCCAGGATGGTGACGCCGTGGTCTATCTCCCGCTCCCCGGCGGGAGTTTTCAGGGTAGTGATGAAATTGCCGATGAACCCCCCGGTTTCCTTGACCTCGGTGTTAAACAGGAGCTCGATCCTGGGATGATTTTCAATGGTGCGGATCAGTTCCTCCAGATAGCCCCGGTAATTATAGCCCCGGGAGCTGGTCACCAGGTTCCAGGCATTGCCCCCCAGGCGGTCGGTTTTTTCCACCAGGTAAGCCTGGAAGCCCATGTCGGCAATGGAGCGGGCAGCCTCCATGCCGGCCACCCCGCCGCCGACGATTAGGGCGGTCTTGGTGATGGGGAACTCCTGCTTGTGCAGGGGCTCCAGATGAGCCACCCGGGCCACGGCCATGCGTACCAGGTCCTTGGCCTTGTCCAGGGCCTTTGCCCGCTCATGCATGTGCACCCAGGAATCCTGGTCCCGAATATTGGCCATATCGAAGAGATAAGGATTGAGGCCGGCCTGCTGGATGGTTTCCTGGAACATGGGCATATGGGTGCGGGGGCTGCAGGAGGCCACCACCACCCGGTTCAATTGATGCTCCTCGATGGCTTCCAGGATCTTGGTTTGCGTATCCGCCGAACAGGTAAAGAGATTCTGGTCGGAAAAGACCACGTGGGGCAGGGTGGCGGCATACTCGGCCAGGGACGGGACGTCGATTACCCCGCCGATGTTGATGCCGCAGTTGCAGACAAAGACGCCCACCCGGGGGGGCTGGTCGCTGACATCTTTCTCCGGCGGCAGGACCTGAACCTTAATTTCCTTGCCCCGGGCCGCCCCCAAAATCTCGCCGGCGGCAGCCGCGGCCGCGGAAGCCTCCATGACCGCGTGGGGGATGTCCTTGGGACCCTGGAAGGTCCCGCACACGTAGATCCCCGGTTTGCTGGTGTCCACGGGAGTAAAGGGCGAGGTCGCGGCAAAGCGGGTTTCCGAATTTACTTCGATTCCCAGGGTCTTCGCCAGGTCCAGGACCTCCTGGGGTATCTCCATGCCCACGGACAGCACCACCATGTCAAAGGTTTCGGCCTTTAGGGTGCCATCTTCCTTGAGATAGCGAATGGCTACGTCGTCGGAGTCCGGGACCGGGTCGATGCTGTGCACCCGGGAGCGGATGAACCGCACCCCGTGCTCTTGCTCGGCCCGCCAGTAGTACTTCTCGAAGTCTTTGCCGTGGGTGCGCATGTCCATGAAGAAGATGGCGGTATCCAGGGGCTCGGGGCTGTGCTCCTTGGCAATCACCGCTTCCTTGATGGCATACATGCAGCATACCGCGGAACAATAGCTGTTGTCGCAGTGGTGGGTGTCCCGGGAGCCCACGCACTGGAGCCAGGCGATCTTTTTGGGCTCCTGGTGGTCCGAGGGCCGGATCAGGTGACCCCGGAAAGGCCCGGAGGCCGACAGGATGCGCTCGAACTCTAAACTGGTCACCACATTGGGATAAGTAAGATAATGATAAGCCGCATACCCGGAGGGATCAAAGGGCTTGAAGCCGACGGCCAGGACCACCGCGCCCACATCCAGGGTTACTGTTTCATCCTTTTGATCATAGTCGATGGCCCCGGCCGGGCAGAACTTGGCACAGGCGCCGCAGTCCCCGGTGAGGAACTGGACGCAATTTTCCCGGTCAATGGCCGGGGTGCTGGGCATAGCCTGGGGATAGAGCCGGTAGATATTGCCCCGGGTGTCCAGGCAGGCGTTGAATTCGTCCAGCTTGGGCTTGGGAGTCTTGCCGCTGATCTTGGCGATGTCTTTAATACGCCCGGTGGGGCAGACAAAGGCGCAGGCGCCGCAGGTGCGGCAAACATCGGAAAATTCGCCAAAGGGGGTCATCACCTGGCGTCTGGCGCCCCGGCCCACCAAGCCAATGGCGCCCACCCCTTGCAGTTGGTGACAAACCGCCACGCATTTGCCGCAGAGGATGCAGTCATCCTCTCCCTTGGCAAAGGAGGGCTCCATCACCCCTAACTGGCGGGCCAGTTCCTGGAGTTCCGGAACCTCCGGGCACCGGGATAACAAGAGATCGATGACCAGCTGGCGCCCTTCCAAGATGTCGGCGGACTCGGTGACCACCTTGAGGCCTTCGCTTACCGGGTAGGTGCAAGAGGTGGTCAGTTGGGTGCGGTTGCCCTGGGTGACCTCCACCAGGCAAAGGCGGCAGCCCCCATAGGGTTTGACGGCTTCATAATAGCACAAGGTGGGAATGCTCACCCCGATCTTGCGGGCTGCTTCCAGGACGGTGGTTCCCTCAGGAACTTCCACCACTCGGTCGTTAATGGTTAGTTTAACCATGGTTTCCCCTCTTTATTCCACGATGATCGCGTCAAACTTGCACTTCTCGAAGCAAGTGCCGCACTTAATGCATTTGTCCTGGAGAACTTTATGCACCACTTTCTTGGCTCCCTCAATGGCCTCCACCGGACATTTGAGGCGGCAGAGCTGGCAGCCGATGCACTTATCTTCGACCACCCGGAAGGTGATCAACTCCTTGCAGACCTTGGCGGGGCATTTCTTGGCCCAGATATGGGCCTCGTATTCATCCCGGAAGTATTTGATGGTGGTCAGGACCGGATTGGGGGCAGTGGACCCCAGGCCGCACAGGGAGGTCTTTTTGATCAGTTCGGCCATCTTGGCCAATTTATCGATGTCCCCTTCCTGACCCCTACCCGCGGTGATGTCTTCCAGTTTCTCCCCCAGCCTCAGGGTGCCTTCCCGGCAGGGGGTGCACTTGCCGCAGGATTCGTCCTTGGTGAAGTCGATGAAGTATTTGGCCACATTCACCATGCAGTCCCGGTCGTCCATGACGATCATGCCCCCGGAGCCCATGATGGAGCCCAGGGCGCCCAGGGATTCATAGTCCACCGGGACGTCCAGGTATTCCTCGGGAATGGTGCCCCCTGAAGGGCCCCCGGTCTGCACCGCCTTGAAGAGCCGGCCCCCGGCAATGCCGCCGCCGATTTCGAAGATCATCTCCCTCAAGGTAATCCCTAAGGGGATTTCCACCAGGCCGGTGTTGTTGACCTTGCCCACCAGGGCGAACACGGTGGTGCCTTTGCTCTTTTCGGTGCCGTAGGAGGCGTACCAATTGGCGCCCCGGGCCATGATGGGGGCAATATGGGACAAGGTCTTGACGTTGTTGATGATGGTGGGTTTCTCCCACAGGCCGCTTTGGGCCGGAAAAGGCGGACGGGGGCGGGGTTCGCCCACCTTGCCTTCAATGGAGGCAATCAAGGCGGTTTCTTCCCCGCAGACAAAGGCGCCGGCGCCTTCGCGAATCTTCAGGGTAAAGGAAAAATCGGTGCCAAAGATCTTCTCTCCCAGGAGGCCCTTTTCTTCCGCCTGGCGGATGGCGATCTTGAGACGGGCAATGGCCAGGGGATATTCAGCCCGGCAGTAGATATAGCCCTCGCTGGCGCCGATGGCATAGGCCCCGATGGCCATGCCTTCCAGCATGGCGTGGGGGTCACCTTCCAGGATCCCCCGGTCCATAAAGGCCCCGGGGTCGCCTTCGTCGGCATTGCAAATGATATATTTCTGGTCTCCCGGGGCATTGCGGCAAAATTCCCATTTCACCCCGGTGGGGAAACCGGCACCCCCCCGTCCCCGGAGGCCCGAGGCCTTGACCTCGGCAATCACCTCTTCCGGGGTCATGGTGGTGAGCACCTTGTGCAGGGCGGCGTAGCCTCCCCGGGCGATATATTCCTCAATGCGCTCGGGATTGATGAAACCGCAGTTCCGGAGGGCGATCTTTACCTGCTTTTTGAAGAAGGGCAGTTCTTCATATTTCGGGATCTCACCGGGCAATTCCGGCGGGTGCGGGTTGGCATAAGGCCGGGTGGTACCCTCAACGAGGAAGTCCTCCTGGTCGATGCGGCACAGGACATTATCCGTCATAATCTGGCCGGCTTTGATGGCCTCCGCCAGTTCCTCCGCCTTTTAGGGGGTCATGGCTTCGTAGCTCACCCGCACCTTGCCCGGATAGACCACGTCCACCAGGGGCTCTTTCTGGCAGAAGCCGATGCAGCCGGTTATCTCCAGGACCACATCCAGCTTAAGTTCGGCAATCTTATCGGTAAGGGTCTTGTAAACCTTGTCGGCCCCGGCGGAGATGCCGCAGGTAGCCATGCCTACTATGATCTTGATCTTCTCAGGATAGGTGAGCCCCAGACCCTGCTTTTTGATTTCCTGTAGCTGCTCCAGGCTGGTGATCTTCATGCGGCCACCTCCTGGGCCGTGGATTCGGCGTAAGATTTCAGGATCTTGGGCACGTGGTCAGGGGTCAGGCGGCCAAAGGTGTCACCCCCCACCCGCATGGCCGGCGCCAGGGCACAGCAGCCGATGCAGCGCACCACTTCCAGGGTGAACATGAAGTCCTCGGTGGTCTGACCATGCTTAATGCCGAGATCTCGCTCCAAGCGTTCCAGAATCCGGGGCGAGCCTTTGACGAAGCAGCCCGTGCCCAGGCAGACGTTGATGATGTTCCGCCCCCGGGGCACCAGGCTGAAGGCGTTATAGAAGCTGGCCACCCGCAGGATCTCGGTCAAAGGCATCTTGAGTTCATCGGAGACGTGCTCCAGGGAGCAGCGGGGCAGCCACTTGAAGCGCCGGTTGATGTCCAGCAGGATGGGCAGGAGATTGCCCGGCTCTTCCCGGTGGCCCTCGATAATGGCGGCTACCACCTCTTCATCCGTAGCCTGGGCATAGGCAGTCCGGGCTCTCCGCTCCTCCTCCACCGGCAGTTGCACCTCGTAGCGGATGGGGCAGGCCTCCAGGCACACCCCGCAGCCGGTGCACTTGGTCATATCTACCGAACGGGCCTTTTTTAAGAGATCCACTTTGAAGTGGCCAGGTTCGCCGGAAATCCCCGTGACTTCAGTGTAGGTCAATAAGTCAATGTTGAGATGCCTGCCGCATTCCACCAATTTGGGGGAGAGGATACACATGGAACAGTCATTGGTGGGGAAGGTTTTGTCCAACTGGGCCATTACCCCCCCGATGGCTGATTTCTTTTCCACCAGATGGACGTAAAAACCGGCGTTAGCCAGGTCCAAGGCGGCTTGCACCCCGGCGATACCGGCCCCGATTACCATCACTTTACCAACCGGATCTTGCGTATCCGTTGCCATAGAATTACCTTTCATACAAAGTTTCTAGAGATTATTTGGCCATGGATTGTGAATTTAAACATTTGTTCATTTTATAAAATCTCGCCCCCCTAGTCAAGAAGACCCCGGAATGGAGGGGTGAGGGACGCAGCTTGCCGATTAGGCGGAGAACACATCTTGACCGGGATGGAGAAGTGGTTAATTACATTGACAGAGCTTAATAGAAGTTATCTTTGTTGGTCAACGAAAAAAAGACGCCAGTCATTATTTGAGGGAGCAGAGCAGATTACGCTCACCCTGACCAGAGCGGCCCCGGGCTGGCCAACTAGACCAGAGGGATAAAAAATGGCCATACAGGACAATCAACCGGAAGTTAAAGCTTTTTTGGAAACCCTGGGCCTACGGGAAGAGCCCATGGGGGTCTATTATACGGCGGTGGAACCCGAAAAGGGGATTTCCCCTAAGCCGCGTATCTTGCCCACTGCGGAAATGGAAGCCCGAGGGGAAGTGGATTGGCAGGAGACCTTTGCCAATTTTTCCTGTGTCATCGGCGTGATCTGGCGGGCGCGCCAGAAAGGCACCGCGGCGTACTTTGACCAGGAACGCATCGGCTGTCTGGGCGGGGCCTTCTTTTTAGGATTTTTGAAACCTCAACTGGAATTTATTGTCCATTACGTCTCCACCGGGATCCCCGGGATCCTGGAAGGCGAATGTTACCTGGAATCCCCCGAGGTCACCCGCCGCTTCTATGAGACTATCGATCCCCGCCCGGCACCCCAGCGTTTTTGCGTGGTTAAACCCCTCAGCCAATTTGCTGCGCAAGAGAAACCCGAGGTGGTGATCTTTTTCGCCCGGGCCGAGATTATCTGCGGCCTCAACCAGTTGGCCACCTTTGTGACTAATGATTTTGAGGCGGTTTACTCCCCTTTCGGCGCGGGCTGCGCCAATATCGTGAGTTGGCCCCTCAAGTACCTATCCCAGGGCAGGCTTAAGGCTGTCTTGGGGGGCTGGGACCCCTCCGACCGCAAGTTCCTCAAGGTGGACGAGATCACCTTTGCGGTGCCCGGGGAGATGTTTGACCGCATGGTGAGTCGCTGGCGGGAGTCGTTTTTGACCAGGCAGGCCTGGAGCACGGTGCGCCAAAAAATCGGTTTGAGCCGCAAGGTTTGGAAGGAAACATAAGGGCCGGATTGGGACGGCTGTCTGGCTCCCCAAAAGTGGACAAGCTGGAATCTCCCCGCTAGTCCGCCAAACCATAATTTCCTCATAAAGTGAGAACGTTGCGAAAGTTTTTTGAGGGGAGGACCTCATGTCAAACCTTGTCAACCCCATTTAAGTCAGTCACCAAACTTTCCTCTTGGCCCCAAAGGTTTGTTCACTAGGATCGTCAGGACTTGAACAGGAAAATCTCTTTCATTATGGAGTTCATATCCACAACTAGGCGTAATTTTTGAGAAATAACGATCATGGCAAGATAGCGATGCTCAAGGCTTAGGCTCACGCCTCAGGTCCTTCATTTCATCATCTGTCTCATAATCTGCCGGAAACCCCAGGAGTGACTGTCTCTAATGCCTGCGGCGAAGCCGTCAATCCCTGGGAAAAGAGATGCTCTGGTTATATTCATTGCCTCTAAATCCTTCCAACATTCATAATGAATTTCTTTTGGTAGTTTTACTTTTATAATGGCCACCTTCCTGAGAGCATCTTTATTAAAGTTGAGTAGTTTGGCTATGTTCTTCTTTTTAGCAATTTTGGCAAAATATGTTCCCGGTGTGGCCTGAGCATTTATGTATGTTGAAATTAGATTGCGTTCAAATGGTTCACGGACGTTGACCGGAAACAAAAATACGCTTTTCTGCACAGACATCCTCTCGCTTAAACGGAAAGGATAAACGCAAATAAGCGTATTTACACTCTCCCCAGGATTTTCGAGAACATAATACACAAATTTTGAAGTTATCCAATGATCTCCAGAACATAACAATGGCAAGATGTCATTTTCAGAATATAACTTTATATGACGCTTGACTAGATCATTTTTATAATTCTCAATAAGGAAGGTTTTAAAATTATAAAGTATCTTACTATCTGTAGCAATGAAAGGATAGTAACTTTCAGGTGTTAATTTTAATGTATTGATACACCAAATAGCTGAATCTTGCGTACCCTCAAAAGCATCTACTAAAGCAAAAAACATAGCAACATAAAATGAATGAGTAAAATCAAGGAGTCTCGTAGGTCCATGATGATGTTGAAGGAGTGCTAACCATTCCAAATAATCTTCAAGGGCAGGAGGATTAGAAATGTACTGATGACCTTGCCTTTGAAATTGTTTCAATATCAATTGCTCGGTCTCAGCTGCAAGATTTAACAGGGATTCTGTTAGCATTCTTTCCAGTCCAGACTTCAAAGTCCATTTTTCACACCTTTGGCCTCGGAATATCCAGGCTTGATAACGCTTATCCATTAGCTTTCGGGCGAATGCTATCCCTTGATCAACGCTTGAAATAGCCGTTCTGATAAATTTCAATTCCATTTCAATTCCTTTATTGTCATTTGAATCGGCCGAGTCCGATTCATCATGCGTTGAACCAGGAGGGGCCAAGGTGTAAGAGAGCTAAGGGAGGGGCATCCTTTAACGTTCATCCTCGGCGGTCTCAGGGTTGGAGTCTGCTAAGTTCCTCAGAAAATCCCTTTTACTAATTTTATGAGATGGGAAGTTGCCGGATAGTACTGGATGCAGGGTAATAGTTATCTTTGAGAATATAGTCCTCTGGACTTTGCGATCTTCAGTTTCCTCAACCTCGGTAGTTTCACCAACATTAAAAACTTTTGTTTCGCTAAAGCCTTGCTCAATATTAAACTCCTTGAGATTAGAATTCCAATCCATCCCAAACGCAACACAAAGGATATAATCACCAGGGGGGATCTTGGTAGCGGTCCATTTTCTTCCCTGACGGATATAGAAATTTCTAACCAATTTTTTTCTGCCAATATGTCTTACAACCAAAACTAAAGCATCGGTTTCAGTTCCATTATCAATGGTTATTGTTGAATGACCGTTGCTGATCCCAGGGCCAAAGGGCGATGAACCATTGGGTAGAAGTTTGGGCTTTACTGGTTCAGCTGGTGCAATTGGAGGGGAAGAATATTTTTTTTGAGGGTTTTCGGCGATTAAAGCCTTAGGTGATAAGGGGGGAGCGATGGAAGACGGTTCTATTTGAGGTTTCCGCTCTGGCATTACAAGAAAAAAGATAATTATCCCTGCAAGGATGGCTACTCCTATAAGCGAGTATAAATGTTTCTGCCACCATTCTTTTTCTAAGGGTTCTGGTTTTTTTTGTGGGTAAACAGCGGTTGCTGGTTTCTCTTGCGGGATTTCGGCCATATTCTGGGCTGGTAGAGACGCCCCGGGCTTTCTTATGGATAAAATGTCCCCGCATTTATTGCATTTGATGTTCTTTCCTATGTGCCTTTCTTCTGTGCGATAAATTTCTCCGCATTGACATTGTATCGTTATCATCTCGGCTTGCCTTCTAAAAAGGTGCCTGGAACATCTTTGCCGAGGTCAATCTCGAAAACAACCTGCTTATCGCGGGCAACCCTTGTCATGGTAAGCAAGTTAGCACAAATTGGGGCGGAAAATCAATTTTCCCCAGATTTTTAGCATATCAATCCCTCAGCGACCAGATGCCAGATTTCTTTGGAGCCTATTAGGCCCAGACCAACACCTCCCGGTTGTGGCGCGCAAGAGGGAAAGCCGAGCCCACATTCATATACCACCTTACTGCTAACTATCAATTCCTTACGAGCTGAAAAACATATTCTGATATTCCCATCATAGCTGTCTCTCAGAGCTTGGCACTCTCCTATCGAACCTCGCATTTGAAAAATCGAAAAATTTACTTACGAAGCCCCTGGCCCCCTCTCCCCAAAACTAATTGCCACAGTATCAATGAAGGACTTGCAGTCAGGAACCTTCGGGAATAAACTAAATAAGGGGGGCGAGGCCCAGAACCTCGTCCCTGTCCTTTATCCTGATTATCATTTCTCTCCCAAAGAAGGAGTCGTCTGATATGGAAAAATGTCCCGAAGGGGTCGATCCCAAGACCTGCGGCGCCGATCCCAAGTCCTGCCCGGGATGTGAGCCGGGCCATCACGCCAATGACTCCCAGGAAAAAGTCACTCAGACCTTGAAGCAGATTCACCATAAGCTCCTGGTGATGAGCGGCAAGGGTGGGGTGGGCAAAAGCAGCGTGGCCGTGGCTCTCGCCCTGGCCCTGGCCCGCCGGGGGCACAAGGTGGGGTTGATGGACGTGGACCTGCACGGACCGGATGTGCTCCGCATGCTGGGCCTCAAAGAGCCCCTGGATTTGATGCACGCCCAGTTCCGACTGCCCCCGGAGCTCTTCGACCAGCTGCGCATCATCTCCATCGAGGTCTTGATGCGTAACCGGGATATCGCGGTCATCTGGCGGGGGCCTCTGAAGCACCAGATGATCCGGCAATTCTTAACCGAGGTGCAGTGGGGCCCTTTGGACTACTTGATAATTGACGCGCCCCCGGGTACCGGGGATGAGCCCATGAGCGTGGCCCATACCATCCCTGACGCCCGGGCCCTCATCGTCACCACCCCCCAGGAGATCTCCCTGGCGGATGTGCGCAAATCCATCAATTTCTGCCACAAGGTCCACATCGGCATCCTGGGGCTGATAGAAAATATGAGCGGGTACCGCTGCCCCCATTGCGGCAAGGCCCTGCCCCTCTTCAAGAGCGGCGGGGGTGAGAAGACGGCCCGGGCCGCCAAGATCCCCTTTCTGGGGACCATGCCCTTTGACCCCAAGGTCGTGGATTTGGCGGACCAGGGCCAGCTCATGGAACTCAAGGAGGAGGACAGCCCCTTCCTCAAGGCCCTGGCGCCCATAGTGGATTACCTGCGGGAAATTCTGCCCCTCACCCCCTGGCGGCCGGCCCGGGAGCCCGGGGTCCTGAAGTTTGCTATCCCGGTGGACGGTGGCAAGCTCTCGGACAAATTTGGCCACGCCAGTCATTTTGCCGTCCTTAAGGTAAAGGATGGGAGTATGGGGGCCCCAGAATTGCTCCCCACCCCGACCCATAAGCCGGGGGGCATTCCCGAATGGCTGGATGATCTGGGCGTGACCCATGTAATCGCCGGTAGCCTGGGGGAGAAGGCCCAGGCGCTTTTGACCCGGAAGGGCATGGAAGTGATCGCCGGCGCCCCCCTGGAAGCCCCGGAGCAACTGGTGGAAAAATACCTGAAGAAAACCCTGACCACTGAACCCCGGCCCCACCCGCCTCTATTATAGGGGGTTGGGGAGGGGAGTTTGAGGGGAGGGCGGGGGAACGCAGTTCCCCCGCCCTCCCCTCAAATTATTCTACCCCCCTCCTTCCACGACAAGGTCAGGAGCAGGGCGTCTTCCTGGGTATCCTGGTAATAGCCTGGCCGCTGGCCCACCACTTGGAATCCGAAAGATTCATAAAGGACAAGGGCCGGGGTGTTGGAAGGCCGCACCTCCAGCCAGGCCATCTCAGCCCCCGAGGCCCGGGCCTGGCTCAGGGCCTCCGTAAGCAGGCGCCGGGCAATGCCCTGGCGCCGGTGGCGAGGATGCACCGCCAGATTAAGGATGTGCATCTCCTGGCCGGTTACCCAGAAAATGATATAGCCCCAGGTCTCCCAGCGTTGGGGGGACGCGGGCCCGGCTACCAGGGTGTGACCTACGGGATTGCCCAGCTCCGCCAGGAAAGACAAGCGGGGCCAGGGCGTGGGGAAGGATACTTTTTCGATGGCCCAGATGGCCCTGATATCCGCCAGTCCGGCGCGGCGGATCATCAGTCCCTGGATCATTTCTGGTGGAGAACTTCGGATGCTACGGCGATGCCCTTTTGACCGGACTGCTTCAGGGCCAGGGCCATTTCCTCCAGGTCTTTTAAGTGCCTTATTTGGGCCAACTTCATGAGCATCGGCAGGTTTACCCCGAAAACGACCTCCACCTTACCCTCTTGCAAGAAAGGCAAGGTGAGGTTCGAGGGGGTACCTCCCAGCATATCCGTGAGAATGATTACCCCGTCCCCATTATTCACCCGGGCCAAACTTCGCTCTATCTGTTGCCGGGAGGCCTCAGGGGGCGCGTCGGGATCAAGGGAAAGGGCCAGAGTCCCTTCCTGATGCCCCAGGATCAAGTCGCACACGCTTATCAAGGCCTCGGCCAGTTCTTTGTGGGTGACGATTAATATCCCGATCATGAACACTCTCCTGCGGTTCGTATTAAATCACGATGGCTGAGGGTGAAGGGAAAATTCCCCTGGTTCAGATGCTCTCCCAAGACATTGGTGATTACCACCGAGCGGTGCTGACCGCCGGTACAGCCGACGGCCAGGGTGAGGTGGGTCTTTCCTTCCTTTTGAAATAGCGGCAGTAGAAAATCCACAAAACCGTAAAGGTGCTCCAGGAAAGCCTGGGTTTCGGCCTGGCCCAGGACAAATTCCCGAACTTTGGGGTCATCTCCGGTACGGGCGCTTAAATCTTCGACAAAATAAGGATTGGGCAAAAACCGCACATCCAGGACCACGTCAGCTTCCGGAGGGATGCCATTCTTGTAGGCAAAGGAGATCAGATGGAGCCACATCCTTTGAGCCGCAGTGGGATCAGCATATTCCGCCTTGATCAACTCCCGCAGTTGATGGGGGTTATACAAGGAACTGTCGATGATGCGGTGAGCCAGGCGCCTCAAGCCGGCCAGGGAACTCCGCTCCTGGCGTAAGGCCTGGGTGATAGTCTCATGATCCGCCAGCGGGTGCTGGCGCCGGGTCTGGCTGAAACGCCGGACCAATACCGCTTCCTCCGCCTCCAGAAATATGAGGTGGATTTTATACCCCTGGCGCTCCAGTTGGCGAAATACCCGGTCATAATTTTGCAGGAACCCTTCGGTGCGCACATCCATCACCAAGGCGATCTTGCGGCCATCCTGGAGTGATTGGGGTTGCATTTGCAAAAAGGGAGGAAGCAAGCGCAGGGGCAGATTATCTACGCAAAAATAGCCGATGTCTTCCAGGGCCCGAAGGACGGTGCTCTTCCCAGAGCCCGAAAGCCCAGTGATGATCAAGACTGGAAAGGGTGTCTGCGGTGGTTGGTTCGGCTGCTGGCGCGCCACGGGTATTTCTTTAGAAGCTGCTATCACCGGCCTCCGATTTGCCCAAGGGGAGGCAGGGGTCTAGGCTAAAGGTCAATTTTAAAATTCTGCGTCTCTATCGGCGATTAAACGAAAAATCTCCTGGGCGTCTTTGGCTTTCATCAGGTTGTCCCTGAAGGCCTGGCTCATGAGCATGCGGGAGATCTTGGCCAGAGCCTTGAGATGCAGACCGGCCGAATTGACCGGGGCCAGTAACATAAAAAAGAGGTGAGAGGGCTTGCCATCCATGGAGTCGAAATCGACCCCTTTGAGGCTACGGCCAAAGGCCAGCATCAGTTGGTTCAGCTGGGGCAGTTTCCCGTGGGGGATGGCGATATTGTCCCCGATGCCGGTGCTCCCCAGGCGCTCCCGCTCCATCAACACCTCCGTTACGGTCTGCAAATTGAGTCCTTCGGGGCCGGCCACCAGGGTGGAGGCCAGTTCTTCCAGGACCCCCCTCTTGGTGGTGGCATGCAAATCCGGCAGGATACAGGAAGGGGGCAGGAGGTCAATGATTTTCATGAGAACGGAAGACCCTTACCCCAAGTCAGGCTCCACCAGGACAAAGCTGTTATCCGGGCGCCGATATAAAATGTTTAGCATTCCGGTGGCCACGTTGGTGAAGACCAGCAGACCATCCCCTCCAGATTGGATCATTTCCACGGCATCGTCCAAGGGCATAGCCGGAACTTCCACCCGCTTGCGGCGTATCTGAGGGAAAACCGGGCCTTCTTCGGCGGCCGGGACCACCGTCGCCGACCTGCTGCGGTCTCCTTTGGCCCCCCGCAACTTCTCCCTCAACCTCCTGAGCTGCATATCGATCTTATCCATCACCAGATCGATGGCGGCATACATATCGGCGTTCTCTTCCCGCCCCTTAATAATCCGGCCGTTGCTGTCAATAGTGACATCGGCCAGGTGGCGAAATTTCTCCAGCCCTAACACTACATGGGCGTCAAAAGGCCCATCCAGATACCGTTTAACCTTCTTTAGGCGGTCCGTAACATAATTCTTTAAGGCCTCTGAGGGCTCGATCTGTCTGAAGGTGACGGAAATTTGCATATCCTCCTCCCTAAAACGCTAACCCGGAGAGAAGCCGGAAGATTAAGGGGCGGTAGTTTCCGGAAAGCTCTTGCGCCGGTATACCGGCCTCTTCCGTTTACTGGAAGAGAGCATTCCCAACATCCCACGATATTTGGCTACAGTGCGCCGGGCAATGAGCACATCCTGCCGGCGCAGGATATCGGCAATCTCCTGGTCGCTCAGGGGGGTCTCCGGATTCTCGGAATGCACGATCTGGCGAATCTTATCTTTGACGCTCTCCGAGGCGATCTGATCCCCCAGGGACATATTGATGCCGCTGTTGAAAAAGAACTTCAGGTCCAGGACCCCCTGGGGGGTATGGACATACTTATTGGTAGTCACCCGGCTAATGGTGGATTCGTGCATCTGCACATCCTCGGCCACCTGACGCAGGGTCAGGGGCTTCAGATGGGACAGGCCGTGATCCAGAAATTCCCGTTGGAACCGGATAATGCTCTCGGTCACCTTGTACAGGGTTTTCTGGCGCTGGTGAATGCTGCGAATAAACCACAAGGCGTTATCCAGGTGTTTCTGGATGTAGCTCCGCACCGCATCCGGGAGTTTCTCGGGGCCCCGCAAGGCCTCCAGGTAGAAGGAACTGACTCGGAGTTTAGGCAGGCCGTCATCATTGAGCCGGATGACATAATCATTGCCCACCTTCTCCACATCGACGTCGGGATTGATGTAATCTGGCTCCTCGGTATCGAACCCCCGCCCGGGCTTGGGTTCCAGCTGGCAGATGATATCGTTGGTCTGCATTACCTTCTCCAGGGGAACCTTCAATTCCCGGGCGATGGCCTGGTAATTCCTGTTGCCCAGATTAGGCAGATGGTGGTCGATGATCGCGTCTACCAGGGGATCTTGGAGCCCCATGGCCTTAATCTGCAACTGCAGGCATTCTTTGAGGTCCCGGGCCGCCACCCCCGGAGGGTCGAAGCCCTGGATGACCTCCAGGACTTCTTCCACCCGGGCCGGGTCCGCGCCCGACCCGGCGGTAATCTCCTCCACCGTGGCCCGCAAATAGCCATCCCGATCCAGGTTGCCGATGATCAAGACCCCGATGCGGTCATCGGCCCCATCCAGTTCCGCCATGCGAAGTTGCCACATGAGGTGGGACTTCAAGGTGGTCTTTTGAGCATTGAGGCTTTCGAAAGGCAGGGCCTCCCGCTCCTCATATTCGCCATAGGCGGGAGGCATCAGGCGGTCTTGCAGAAAGCTATCCCAGTCCCATTCTTCTGAGGCAGATTTGGACTCCCCCGCTGCGGTAATCTCTGCCTCGGAGGCTTCCCCATCGCTGGAGAAGGCCGCGGGTTCGGACTCCGGGGGGGGCGCTTCCGGTTCTTCGAACTGAGAATCTTCCAGAACCGGATTAGTCTCCAGGATTTGGGAGATCTCGCCCACCAGCTCCAGACGGGAGAGTTGCAGCAGCTTGATGGCTTGCTGCAACTTCTGGGTCATGATGAGTGTTTGGGTTAGCTTTAGGCTTTGTCTGATCTCTAAGGCCATCGGCTCGCCTTACGGAAATCCCCGACCAGAATTAAACCCGGCCGGGGGCCGGTCAACGTGAGTATTATAACTTAAAGGTTTCTCCCAAGTAAATCCTTTTGGCCAATTCGCTCTGGACCAACTTCTCCGGGGTGCCTTCCTCCAGGATCACCCCTTCATTGAGGATGTAAGCCCGGTCGCATACACCCAGGGCTTCCCGCACGTTGTGATCGGAAATCAGGACCCCCAGTTGCCGCTCTTTCAAATGCCGGATGATGTTCTGGATGTCAGTCACCGCCAGGGGGTCGATGCCGGCAAAGGGCTCGTCCAAGATAATGAAATAAGGGGCGGTGACCAGGGCCCGGGTAATTTCCACCCGGCGGCGCTCCCCCCCGGAGAGCGCGGAAGCCTTCTGGTGGGCCAGATGGGTGATCCGCAATTCGGACAGCAGTTTTCCCAAACGCTCCTGCCGCACCAGGGGATCCGGCTCCAGGGTTTCCAGGATGGCCATGATATTCTCGGCCACCGTCAGCTTCCGGAACACCGAAGGTTCCTGAGGCAGGTATTGCAGCCCCAGCCGCGCCCGGCGATAAATCGGCAGGATGGAGAGGTCCGCCCCATCCAGGTAGATTTCTCCACAGTCAGGCCGCAGCAACCCCAAAACCATGTAAAAAGTGGTGGTCTTGCCGGCGCCGTTGGGTCCCAAGAGCCCTACCACTTCGCCGCTGTTCACTTCCAGGGAAACGTCGTCCACCACCTTCCGGCCGTCATAGCTCTTAGTCAGGGAGCGGAGCGTCAGGCGATGCATAGCTTAAGGCTGGCGGCCCTTCCGGCTCTTGGGGCCAAAGGGGAGGCTCTCTTTGCCTCCAGCGGCGCTGGGGGAGGACGAGTAAAGGTGAGCTTCCACTCGCCGTTGGGGCGAGCTCTCCACCAGCGTCTTGTTATCTTTTAGATTGAAAATGATCCGGTCCCCTTTCAGGGTATTTTCCCCGCGCCACAACTGGGGATTGCCCGTAAGGACTACTTCATCCTTATCTTTATAATAAATCGCCTCCTGGCCAGTCGCCAGCCTGTCTTCTTGGACAAATCGCACCTGACCCTGGGCTACGATGCGGTCGATCTTCTCGCCTCCCAGGTCGGCCAGGGGCGACGGGCCCTGACTGGCGGCGGCTTCCTTGGGAGCGGGGGCCACGGTGGCTTCCTTAGGGGCGGGGGCGGCTCCGGGCGGCCCCTGGGCGGGTGCGGGCTTGGGCTTATAGTAGACCCGCAACTGGTCGCAATAGAGAGTGGAGTCGCCGTACACGGCCTTCACCTGACCGGTAAAAAGAACGATCCCCGCGGTTTGATCCGCCTCCAGGCGAGTCGCGGTGATATGCAGGGGAAATTCACCTTCCGCCCCTTTTTTGGCCTCTGGGCCTTTGGCGGTTGCGCTGGCCGAACCTTTTCCCGGTGCCGGGGCGGCAAAAGCGGCCGGAATATAGGGGGCCAGGAGCAGGGTGGCCAGGGCCAAGCATGCCAGGCGAAATTTTTTCACCTGAGGATTCCCCCTCCTGACGTTTTGATCTGGGTCAGGCGGTGCTGGGCCAGGGCCAACTTTTTTTGTGCCAACTCCACCCTCAGGCCCTTACCCTGGACCCGGATAGTGGGGCCTTCCAGGGTCACCTCTTCCGGAGCCAGCAAAACCCGGTCTGCCGGATGGTAATAAATGATGCTGGTCTTTAGGCGCAGGTCCCCGGATTCCATCTCTACGTTGCCTTCTAGCGTCAAGATCCGAGTCTTGGTGTTGAGCCTGCCTTCTTCACCCTTGACCAGGATGCGTTGGCCGGGGCGCCCGAAGAACTCCACCTTTACCCCGCTGATGCCGATTTCATCCCGTTCTTTAAGAAAATTTGCCTTTTGCGCCTCCAGGACCCAACGCTTGTCCCCGTCTTGAATCTCGGTAAGGGCCAGGCCTTCCATGCGCGAGGGGGCCTCGGCGGCCGGGGGCGGCGTGGGGCGCGGCGGGGCCGGGGCACGGCCTCCCCAGATCCCCCAAGCTCCCAATCCCAGGGCTAAAAGCAGGCCCAGCAGCCACCCGCGGTACCGTTTAAATCCCTGGCGCGGCTTTGGTGCAAGTATTTTTTCCATGCCAATTCAGTCGGTATTTTAATTAATTATATTAGCCAGTGAGGCGAGTGTAAAGGCTAATCTGGCCTTGGAGAGGAACGGGACTGGAGAATCTTAAGGCGCGGTAGCCGCAGGCTTTTATATGAAAATAGCTATCAGCAGTCTGCTTTCAGCTTTCAGAAAAGACCCAGGAACCGGTGGGGCGGGCCTCTGTGCCCGCCTCTCCAATAACTGTCGCATTAAAAATGGCGGCCAGGGACGGCTGCCCCACCATAGGATTATTGGATTACTCGTTCCCAAGCTCCGCTGGGGAACCAGAAAAAATAAACCAGGCCCCTACCTGGTTTAAGCGCGGACCTCCCCAGATTTTTGCCAGGCGCTGATGATCTGGTCCCATTGACCCCGGGCCTTCAGGATAAGGTCGCAGACCTCCCTGACCGCCCCGGCTCCTCCCGGGGAGGAAGTGATCCAATGGGCCGCGGCTTTAACCTCCGGGGCGGCGTCGGCCACGGCCACGGCCAGCCCTACCCGGGCCAGGAGGGGCAGGTCCACCAAATCGTCGCTCACCGCGGCTACTCCCGGGGGGGCCAGGTTCAGGGTGGCTAAGAGTTCTTCCAAGACCGCCACCTTGTCCCGCAGGCCTTCATAAAAACGGGTCACGCCCAAATCCCGGGCCCGATGGAAGGCCGCGTCCGAACGACGCCCGGACAGGAAGGCGATCTCGATGCCCCCCCGTTGGGCCATTTTGATGCCATGGCCATCCCGGACGTGAAAGGCCTTGAAGGCTTCCCCTTTGGCACTGAAGAAGATCCGGCCGTCAGTCAGGACCCCGTCCACGTCCAGTAGTAACAGGCGGATCCCTTGGGCCCGCTTCCATACCTCTGGAGGGTAGTCCTGGGAGCTCACCGAGTGCCTTCTTGCTCCCGGAGGAACTGATGGAGCGCCTTGAGAGTGCGCCAGAGGGGCAGGACTTCACCCAGAGGCCAGGAATTGGGTCCGTCACAGCGGGCCGCGTCCGGCTGGGGATGGACCTCCATGAAGAGCGCGTCTACGCCGGCGGCCACCCCAGCCCGGGCTAACAGGGGGATAAATTCCCGCTGCCCCCCGGTGGCAGAGCCCAGACCTCCAGGTAATTGGACGCTATGAGTGACATCCAGGACCACGGGACAGCCCAAGCTTTGGAGAATGGGCAGGCTGCGGAAATCCACCACCAAGTTGTTGTAACCGAAGGTGCTGCCCCGCTCGGTGAGCAGCACCCGGCGGTTTCCGGTAGAGAAGGCCTTGTCCACCGCGGCCCGCATGTCCCAGGGGGCCAGGAATTGCCCTTTCTTGAGGTTAACCACCTTGCCGGTGCCTGCCGCGGCCACAACCAGGTCGGTCTGGCGGCTTAAGAAAGCCGGGATTTGCAGGATATCCAGCACCCGGGCGGCGGGCTCCACTTCTGACACCTGGTGTACATCAGACAATACCGGCAGCCCGGCCTCAGCCTTTACCTGCGCCAGGACCTCCAGGCCCTCCTTTATCCCCGGTCCCCGAAACGAGGTGATGGAAGTGCGGTTGGCTTTGTCGTAAGAGGCCTTGAAAATGAGGGGCAAAGAGAGCTCCCGGGCATATTCCTTCAAGGCCCAGGCGATCTTAAGGGTCTCAGCCGCGGACTCAATGACACAGGGACCGGCGATCATCACCAGATCCCCCCCGCCTATCCAGAAATCGGCTACCTGTACTTTCATGGCGTTAGTTTGGAATTGGGGGAGGGGGCAAGGGTCGCAGACCCTTGCCCCCTCCCCCAACCCCTTAAGTTTAATTTAGCCGGAGGAGGCGGGGCCAATGGCCCTGCCTCCTCCGGCTACTTAAGCGGGTTGGGAGGGGGGTGTGGGGGGAGGGCAGGGAGTTGAACTCCCTGGCCCTCCCCCCACATCCTGCTCCTTCACTTCAAATCTCCGTGCCCGGCTTGATCAGGCTGTGTTTATATTTCAGACAGGCGCCGATATAATCCCGGAACAGGGGATGGGGGGCCATGGGCCGGGATTTGAACTCCGGATGGAACTGGCAGCCCAGAAACCAGGGATGGTCATGGATTTCGATGATCTCCACCAGTTCGCCGTTGGGGGAGGTACCGGTGATCCATAAGCCTGCGGCGCTCAGTTGCTCCCGATAGGCGTTGTTGAACTCATAGCGGTGGCGATGGCGTTCCATGATCTCCGCAGTGTCGTAGGCCCGGCTCGCTAATGACCCTGCTTTGAGCACGCAAGGGTAGGCCCCGAGGCGCATGGTGCCGCCCTTGTCCGAGGCCCGGTCCCGGTGGACAATGGCATTCTTGCGGTAATCGTACCACTCGCGCATAAGATAGATAACCGGATCGGCCGCCTCGGGATCAAACTCCTCGCTCTGGGCGCCGGTCAGGGCCGCCACCTGCCGGGCGAACTCGATGACCGCCAGTTGCATCCCAAAGCAGATACCGAAATAAGGCACTTTATGCTCCCGGGCATAGCGGATGGCCTGGATTTTGCCTTCGACCCCCCGGATGCCAAACCCGCCAGGCACCAGGATGCCGTGCAGGTGGCCCAGGAGAACTTCGGGCCCTTCCCGCTCCACCCTTTCCGAATCGATGTAGGCGAGCGCCACCTGGCTCTGCTGGGCCAGGCCGCCGTGGACCAGGGCCTCGTGCAGGCTCTTGTAAGACTCGCGCAGGTCCACATACTTGCCGACGATGCCGATCTCCACCCGGTCCTGGGGATTCTTGATGCGGGACACCAGTTCCTCCCACTGCTCCAGACGAGGGGCCCGGGTCCAGATATTCAGGACCTCCACCAGGCGGTCATCCAGGCCCTCTTCATGGAACAAGAGCGGGATCTCATAGATATTATCCACATCCTGGGCGGTGATCACCGCCTCCGGTTCCACGTTGCAAAAAAGGGCGATCTTGGCCTTAATCTCTTTGCTTAAGGTTTTCTCGGTGCGGCACAACAAGATGTCCGGCTGGATACCGATGGAGAGCAGCTCCCTGACGCTGTGCTGGGTGGGCTTGGTTTTCACCTCGCCGGCGCTTTTGATGAAAGGCACCAGGGTGAGGTGAATGTAGCAGACATTCTCCTTGCCCAAGTCGCCTTTGAGCTGGCGGATGGCCTCCAGGAAGGGCAGGCTCTCGATGTCTCCCACGGTGCCGCCGATCTCGATGATGGCCACATCCACCGCGGGGGCGATTTTCAGGATGGATTGCTTGATCTCGTCGGTGATATGGGGGATGACCTGGACGGTGCCCCCCAGATAATCCCCCCGGCGCTCTTTGGTGATGACGTTATAATAGATGCGCCCGGAGGTGAAGTTGTGCTCCTGCCCCAGGGTCACCGAAGTGTAGCGTTCGTAATGCCCCAGGTCCAGGTCGGTTTCGGCCCCGTCTTCAGTGACGAACACCTCACCGTGCTGAAAAGGGTTCATGGTCCCGGGGTCCACGTTGATATAGGGGTCCAGCTTCTGGAAAGTGACCCTGAGCCCCCGGGACTCCAGCAAGGCCCCAATGGCCGCGGCGGCCACCCCCTTGCCCAAAGAGGACAGCACTCCGCCGGTGATGAAGATGATCTTCGACTTCACAAATCCCTTAATATACCTCCCCTCTGTCAATGTCAAGTTGACTCTCCAGGGAGTCCGGGAAGGGGAAAATGACGCGGGCATTCCCGCCGTTTCCCCTGTTTAAGGAAGAAACTCTGAGGCGAAGGCCAGGAGGCAGAAAAGGAAAAGCCGGGTTCCCCCCGGCTTTTGGAACAGACTACTTGTTTTTAAGTGGCAATTTCAGCGGACCAATTTAACGCTGTAGGACATGGCGCCATAATTCGGCACATCTTTGCTGCCGCCTGCCCCGGGATCGGTCCATTTGGGGACAAAATGGCCCTGGATATATTTGCCGCTACCCCCCACCGCGTCTTCAATATAAAAGGGGACGAAGGCCAACAGGGTGGTTTCGGCGTGGGTGTCGAAGTTATCGGGGACTACAGGTAGGAGAACGGTGTAACCGATTCTCTCCTGGGCATAGGAATACAGGGAATCTTTAGTTCCCGGCTCAATCCAGATCTGGTCGCCCACATGGAGCGGGCCGGGGTTGCCAGTGTCAATCAGGTTCCTGATGGCGGGCACGTTGTTGACGTCGAGAAAGAAAGAGGTCCACTGGCCGCCGTCGGGGTAGTGGTAAGATGAGCCGATCCGGAAGGAAGGCGAATCAGCGTTGGGATTGTACAATTGGTCAACCCAACCCTTGGGAGTGGCCAGGGGGAAGGCATCCCCCGAGGGGATAGAGCTTACCGGCAATTGACTCACCAGTATCGCCACCGCGCTGGCAATAACATCGCCTGTATTAATCCCCAGGATAGGAGCCAAAAGGAAGGGGAGAGGGCCGCTATTTTGGCCGGCCGCTCTGCTGATGGTCACCTTCACCGCCGGGGCGTCCGTGCTGGACGGGCTATTCGCCTGGGATTTGAGGTTCGCCGGCGCACTGCTCCAAGTCCAGGAAAGATCCCAATAGCCGGATTGGACCTGGCAATTGGAGATGGCTTGATTATCTGCGCTGTTTTTCTGGGCAGTTTGAGTCGCCACGGTCTCGCCGGTGGTCCAGGGGGGTGTCCAGTTTCTGCTGGGTACGCCCGGGTCCGAGTTCAGGGCCCTGGCTCCAGCCAGAGCCGCGGCATCCGCGGCCTTTTGCAGTTCGCTCTTCACAGCCACCATGCGGCCGATATCCAGCGCCAGGGCTCCAAGTCCCAAAAACATCACCATGCCGATGGCCGCCATGGTCCCTACCGAACCGGATTGACCAGGAAACAGGTCCCTCAATCTTTGCTTAAAGGCCCGTGTCTTTTCCATAGTCCCCTCACTCACACCTCATGGTAGTGGTTACGGTTATGGTTTTAGAGGTTCCCAAGGTGGATATAAAGTTACCAATAACCAGCCAATTTTTCGTAGCGGTTACCGTAACCGTAAGATCATCGTTTAGCAGATTGTCTGGATTAAATTCGGTAGAACCCGGTCCTGTCGGGGTTACGGTGGGGTTGGCATCCGACGGCAGAAGGCTGCTTAACCCGAAGCCTCCGTTGCCCCCGTTATCTGCGGAGCTATTTTTGACGTAATTTTCGATGGAAGGAGTCAAGTTCTTGGGAAGTATGCGCGCCCCGGAACTGTTGGTTTGATACCTGGTGCCATATCGGGCTCCCTCCCGGCTGGCGTTGGAGATCATCTGCTTCATATACCAGGCATGGCCAAAATCCAGGATTCCGAAGACTATGAGCAGAAAAACCGGGAGGATGAGGGCCAACTCAAGGGCCGAGGCTCCCTGTTGCCGGCGTAAGAAAAGGCTAAAAAAGTGGCGCACTTTAGAACAGGTCGGTGTCTTTTTCATATCCGAGCAATCCATGGGTTCCATATTCCCGGGGCCCACCTTCCCTAAAGGGGCAAGAATCCCTTAGGTCTCCCCTGGGCATTGGGGTTTAAGGCTCTCTTGTCCAGACCTAAGATATAGTGAGCCTGGGGGTAAAACCATCGGGAAATCCCTGAAATTGGGGTTCGAATTGTCTGAATTTCTTCGGGAAAAGGCAGGCAGGGGCCGAGGCCGGAAAGGTTGGCGCCCGAAGCCCTGATAATTACGTGGACTCAGTTACATCAGCAAATGCAGATTTCCCAGGTGGACCTGTTTTACCCCCGCCTCTTGCGCCACCTGCCGGGCCTTAAAGGCAAAGTCCCGGGACGTTACCGGCAGGTCGTTTAAATAAAACTGGGGATAAAAGCCCAGCAGGCTGTAAGGAATGTCGGGGTTGAGGGTGGCGAGGAAACGGGCCAGGCCGTGGATCTCGTCTAAGTCCACGTAGCCGGGGACCATCAGGGTGCTGGCGCAGATCAGGGGGACCTGGGGGCGTTCTCCCAGGCGAGCAGCCAGGTGGGCGAAGTTTTTTAAGGTCTGGGCATTGGACACCCCGCACAGGGCCAGATGGATCTCTTCGCTAAAGGCCTTCAAGTCGAACTTGATGATGCCGCCGTTATCCAGAACGCTGTCCACCAGAGGTTTCAGCCACCGCTCTTGCATGGCGCCGTTGGTTTCCCAGCAGATGCGCAGCAACCGTTCAGCCTTTTGGGCCGCAGCCAAAGCCAGACGGGAGACGGCCAGGGCGTGGGGCAACTGGGGTGTGGGGTCGCCCCCGAAATAACAGATGCAGGCAGTGCGAGGGCCGACCGCGGCCGCTAAGTCTGCCGCCGAGACCTTTTCCCCCCGGAAGGTGGCCCTTTTGTAATGCCAGTTCTGGCAAAAGAGGCAGTTAAAATTACAGGCGTGGTAAAAGACCGCCAGGTTCACGTAGCCCCGCTCCGCCCCCGGGCAGTGGGCGTAGCGAGGGTAGCCCCTCCCGGTGCCCCCGGGGCAGAACCAGTCGGCCACGCAGTTGGTGGGCAGGGGATCGTTGTAATGGCTCAAGCCCGCGCCGGCCGGGTTGCCGCCCCGGAGCTGGCCCCCGGCCACCCGGCGGGCCCCGCAAAAGCCGTAGCCCCCCTCGGGAATGCGGCAGGCGTGGAAACACAGGGTGCAGCTTTTCCCCTGGGGGTCTTGGGGCGGGGCCACCGGCAGGCCGAAGGCCCGGCGGCTCTCGTGATGCAGGGCCTGGATATCCGGCCAGACCTGATTAAAATGGGACCTGATACAGGAAGCGCAATAGCCCAGGCGGGGGGAGATGATTTTATCAGTGCTGCCGCAGCGACGACACGGGGTCATGACACAAGGGGTTCGGTTAGTTATGGAGAGTTTCCCACGGGGGGCTGTTATTTCTAGCGGCTAGACCGGAGATGGCAGACCAAAGGTATGCTTGATGTCCCCGGAAATGCAAAGGTTCAAGCCTCCCGGAGACCGGGCCAAATTGTCTCCGGATCATTTTGGGGGTCGGTCATAAAACGATGATGGCCAATTACGGCAACTTCCTCAAAATCAGCGGCCCAATTCGGGTGGCAGACCTGGGGATTATAGTAATAGGTGGCATTGGCGACGGGATTTTTGACCTCCATTTTTACCACCTTCTTGGCCGTTTCCAGGGCCGCCTTCCAGGCTCCATCCCACTCTTGCTCCGGGTCGAGGGCCATCTGCAAGGCATTCTCATATTGAGGGTCGTTACTATTTGTCCAGGAAAATTGCGCTTTTTGGGCGATGACCTCTTGGATGGTATTTGGCCAACATTTCGGGTTTAAGGCCCGGTTCTCCACTACGGCCATCACCGCCAGGTAAGCGGTTTCCCCGATTCGGTGCCAGTCCCCTCGAGCCTCGAAATAGCCGTTGAGGGCAAGGACAACCTCTTCGGGCAGGGTCAGAAGCAACTGGCGCAGTTCATTCATATCCTACCCCTCTCTGGTTTTTTTAATACTGAGGCCTGGGTGAACCGGGTAGCAGTGGGGGAAGGCTCCCCTTTCTTTGCCTTAAATTAGAATAACTTGGGATAAGGCCCTTTCCTGGGAGTTCTGGAAAAATATTCCAGGGCCCGGCTGGTGGCCACCCGGCCGCGGGGGGTGCGCTGGAGAAAGCCGCTCTGGATCAAGAAAGGCTCGTAGACGTCCTCCAAGGTGTCCTCTTCTTCGCACAGGGCTGCGGCTAACGTTCCCAGGCCCACCGGCCCGCCGTCGTACTTTTCCAGGATGGTCAGCAGTATCTGGCGGTCCATGCGGTCCAGGCCGAGCTGGTCCACTTCCAGCAGGGTGAGGGCCGCGTCGGCCAATTCCTTGGTGATGCGGCCGTCGGCCCGCACCTGGGCGTAGTCCCGCACCCTTTTCAGCAGCCGGTTGGCGATGCGGGGGGTCCCCCGGGCGCGCCGGGCAATTTCCCAGGTTCCTTGGTCGTCGATCTCCACCGCCAAGACCTGGGCGGCCCGCCGGGTAATCTGGACCAACTCTTCCGGGCGGTAAAAATCCACCCGCAGCATCAAGCCGAAGCGGTCTCTCAGCGCCGGAGTGAGCAACCCGGCCCGGGTGGTGGCCCCCACCAGGGTGAAGTGGGGGAGTTCCAGCTTGAGCGACCGAGCCCCCGGTCCCTGGCCGATAATCAGGTCCAGCCGGAAGTCCTCCATGGCCGGATAAAGGATCTCCTCCACCACCGTGGGCAGGCGGTGCACTTCATCGATGAACAGCACGTCCAGGGGTTGGAGGTTGGTGAGCAGGGCCGCCAGGTCGCCGGCCCGCTCAATCACCGGCCCGGAAGTGGCCTTGATGCCGCCGCCCATTTCCTGGGCAATGATGTAAGCCAGGGTGGTCTTTCCCAGCCCCGGTGGCCCGTGCACCAGGATATGGTCCACCGCCTCGCCCCGGGCCCGGGCCGCGGCCATGGCGATTTCCAGGTTGCGGCGCACCTCCTCCTGGCCCACAAATTCCGCCAGATGGCGGGGCCGCAGTCCCACCTCCAGACCCAGGTCCTCCGCCTGGCGCCGGGGATTGACGATGCGCTCTTCCTGCTGCATTTGCAGCTAATTTATCCCAGGAGGAGCAACTTTGCAAGCTGGGATAATCCGTTCCTGGCGGTAGGAAAATTTGGCTCAATCGCCTTTATCTGGTAGATTTGGGAGAATCCCCGGAGGTGCTGCGATGATTCGACCCCTGGATCATGAGGAAATAGAGACTATCCTGGACCTCATCAACGATGCGGCCAGGGCTTACCAAGGGGTGATCCCTGAAGATTGCTGGAAAGAACCGTACATGCCTGGAGAGGAACTCCTGGAGGAACTGGAAGCGGGCGTGAGATTCTGGGGATATGAAACCGGTGGCCGCGTCCTGGGCGTAATGGGACGGCAGGACCTTAAGCAAGTGATCCTGATCCGCCACGCCTACGTCCGGATGGGGGCGCAACGCCAGGGGATCGGGGCTCAATTACTGGCCCATCTGCTTCACGGGGTCAAGGGGCCGATTTTGGTGGGTACCTGGGCCGCGGCCTGGTGGGCCATTGAATTTTATAAGAAACACGGGTTTCAACTGGTGACCCAAGAGGAAAAGGACCGATTGCTCAAGACCTACTGGTCCATCTCCCCGCGTCAAATCGAGACCTCGGTGGTTTTGGAGTATCGGAGGTGAGTGTTGTGGGGGAGGGCCAGGGACCTGAGGTCGAATGGGCCTTCGGCCCATTTTTATGATACGGGTCATTTGCTAGCGCAAATGACCTGCCCCCTCCCCCAAATTCTCTAGACCGCCTTACAGTTCCACCACTTCTGAGTCCACGGGGTGGCCCATAAAGAGACTGGCCAGTTGCTGGAAGCGCGGGGTAAGGTCGGTGGTGAGGTAACGGCGCGTGCCGCCCCGGGTTAGCCGGCTCTCGATTTCCGGATGCCGCTGCAAATAATCCACCAGCTTGGCGGCGGTCACCTGGCCGGAGCAGATCAACTCCCGCCGATCTCCCATAATGGCCTGGATTTTTGTCTTTAACACGGAATAATGGGTGCATCCGAGGATTAAGGTATCTACCTGAGCCTCCTTCAGAGAGGCCAGGTAGCGCCGCAAAATCATATCGGTGCCTTGCCAGTCCTGCTCCCCCGCCTCAATGAGGGGCACCAGCAAGGGGCAAGCCTGCTGGAAGACTTCCACCGTGGGGTCCAATTTCAGGATTTCCAGGGGGAAGGATTGGGATTCCACCGTTCCTTCGGTGGCGATCACGCCGATGCGCTTGCGGCGGCTCCGGGCCAGGGCCTCCTCCACCGTGGGAATCACCACGCCTAAAATCCGGCGCTGGGGATAATGGGCCGGCAGGTAGACCTGCTGAATGGTGCGCAGGGCCTTGGCCGAGGCGGTATGACAGGCCAGGATGATGAGCTGGCAACCCTGGCGGAAGAGATAATCCACCGCCTGTTCCGTGAATTTGAGCACTACCCGGTCTGACCGGGTGCCGTAGGGAATCCGGGCGTTATCCCCCAAATAAAGATAATCATATTCCGGCAGAAGCTTCAAAAACTCCTGCAGGACCATCAAGCCTCCAAACCCCGAATCAAAGACGCCGATCATAGGTGTATGGTTTTGGGGGGAGGGGGCTAAGGGCCGCAGGCCCTTACCCCCTCCCCCAAGCCCCCACCCCCAATCCCTTATGTTTTTAGCCGAGGAAGGCGGGGCCTTTGCCCCGCCTTCCTCGGCCATATTACGCGGGTTGGGAGGGGGGTGTGGGGGGAGGGCAGGGACCTCAGGTCCCTGGCCCTCCCCCCAATTATCCTTTCCTTACTCCGACAGCCTGAGCAGGGTGCCCCGTTTAAGGGCGGACTTCAGGGTAAAATGGACCAGGACGTAGCTGATCAAGATATATATCACACTTTGGGAAAAGCCGTAAAGAAGCGGGTGGGCGAAGGTAAGGGGAAACCCGTAGAACTGGCGGAAGTATTCCAGAAAATAGGTGAGCGGGATGATCTGGGCCAGGATTTGCACCTCAGGCGGCAAAATGTTTACGGGGTAATAAAGGCCGCATAGCAGGAGCATGAGGTAGGAAACCGCCCAGGCCGCGACTTCCGCCCGCTGGCCGAAGCGCAGCACCAGGGCCAGGACGGCCGCGCCGATGATGGCGGCGTTCAAAAACATCCCCAGCAGGAAGATAATGAGGCCTGGCACTCCGGGGCGTCCCAGGTCCATGTCGAAGAGCCACATACTCAAGAAGCCCATGGCTACAAAAACCATGAATCCACGGATAAGTCCCACCAGGCCGGAGCCCACCAGGATATGGGTCAGGCGGATGGGCGCGATAAATTCATGTTTCAGGCTCTTGGCCCACACCGAATAAAGCAAGGAGTAGGACAGGTCCAGCTGGGCGATCTGGATGGTGTTCATGGTCACGGCCCCGATGAGGATAAAGGTCACTGTCTCTGGATTGAGGTGCAGGAAGCGGGTGAGAAGACCCACGGAGAGGATGCCCACCCCGGGCCAGAAGAGCATTTCGAATACGGCGAAGACATTGCGCCGGTTCACCAGGGAGCTGCGGGCCGCGAAGGCCATGGTTTTGTGCCAACTAGTGGGTAATTTCACGGTAAATCTCTTCCAGGTCCACTTCTTTAAGCCTTACCTGGGATATTTTTTTCGGAGTCTGGGAGACGGCTTCCAGGATCGCGGCCAACCTTAATTCCACCCGATCCACCATGAGGTCCACCCGGTTGGCCTGGACTGTGTGGGACAATACCCCGGGAAGCCGGTCGTAATCCAGGGGCGCAGGGCTATCCTGGAAGATGAGGCTCAAGTGGTCTCCCAGCCCCAGGCGCTGCTGTAGTTCCGGGATGCGGCCCCGGGCCACCAGGCGACCTTCTTTCAAAAAGGCCACTTCACCACAGAGCAGCTCCGCCTCCCGGAGATTATGGGTGGTAAGCAGGATGGTCAGGCCCACCTCCCGGTTGAGCCGCAAGATCTCTGCCCTGAGGTGCCCAGCCATCTCCGGGTCCAAACCGGAGGTGGGTTCGTCCAGGAAGAGGAGCTCCGGGGTGTTTATCAGGGCCTTGGCCAGGGCCAGGCGCTGCTTGAGGCCGGTGGACAGGCGCTCAAAAGTCACCCGGCGATGAGGGCCCAGGTCGAATAATTCTAGGAGGCCTCCCACCTTGGCGGACAGGGCCCGGCCGCCCAAGCCATAGAGGCGGCCGTAGAACCGCAAGTTCTCCTCCACGGTGAGGCACCAGAGGAAATGGGCCCCGCTGGCCGCCAGGTTGATGCGCTCCCTGAGACGCGCGGCTTCATGGACCACATCCAGCCCCAGCACCTGGGCCCGACCCGCGTCCGGAAGCAGCAGGGTGGCCAAAATGGAAATCAGGGTGGTTTTCCCGGCGCCATTGGGCCCCAGGATGCCAAAAATGGCCCCCGTGTCCACCTCCAGGTCCACTTCCCAGAGTACCGGTTTCAAGGGGGCAAAGGGGCGGTCGCGGAATGACTTGCAAATCCCCTGGGCCAATATCGCGGTTGGCATATTATTCCTATGGGGGAGGGGGCTAAGGGTCGCAGACCCACTTACAATCCTCCCCCAAACCCCCACCCCCAATCCCTTATGTTTCTTTAGCCGAAGGAGGCGGGGCTAGAGCCCCGCCTCCTTCGGCTAACTTAAGCGGGTTGGGAGGGGGGCCTGGGGGGAGGGCAGGTGGCCTCACGCCCCTGGCCCTCCCCCCACTTCCTTTTTACCCGCGCCGGGCCACGGCCCGGGCGGCGATGAGGCCGCTGACGGAGGCCTGGATCAGGCCCCGGGTGATGCCGGCGCCGTCTCCGATGACGAACAGGTTGCGGACCGGGGTCTCCAGTTCCGGGGTTAGTTTCAGGCGGTGGGAGTAAAATTTCACTTCCACCCCGTACAGCAGGGTATGACGGGAGTTGATCCCCGGAGCCAGGGTGTCCAGGGCCTCCAGCATTTCCAGAATGTCTTTCAAGTAGCGGTAGGGCAGGGCAAAGCTGAGATCTCCGGGGGTGGCGTTCTTGAGGGTGGGCCGGGTGAGGCAGCGGTCCAGACGCGCCGGGGTGGTGCGCCGGCCGGCCTGGAGGTCGCCCAGACGTTGCACCAGGGCGCCCTGGCTCAAGAGGTTGGCCAGCCGCGCGATATATTGGCCGTAACTTATGGGATCGTCAAAAGGCTCGGTGAAGGTGGAACTCACCAGAATGGCGAAATTGCTGTTTTCCGTTTTGTGGTAAGTGTAGCTGTGGCCATTGACGGTGACCAGGCCGTCCAGATCTTCCAGCACCACTTCGCCGTAAGGGTTCATGCAGAAGGTGCGCACCTTGTCGTCAAAAGTGCGGGAGTAATAGATGAGCTTGGCTTCATAGGCTGCCTGGGTCAGAGGGGCCAGAACCGGGGCCGGGACTTCCACCCGCACCCCGATGTCCACCGGACTGGGGACGGAAGGAATCGCCAGGCGGCGGGCTTCTTCCCGGATCCAGGCGGCTCCGGCCCGGCCGGGCGCGGCCACCACGTAGCGGGCGCTCACGGTGTCGCCGTTTTCCAGGGCCACCCCGGTAACCGCGCCATCGGCAGTTAAGATTTCCGCAGCCCGGCAACTGGTGCGAATCTCCATCTTGCCGGCCAGCCGGTCCCGCAACCGGCTAAGCACCTGGTGGCAATTTTCCGTGCCAATGTGCCGCAAAAAGGTGGGCACAAAGATCATGTTGGCATGATGGGCCCTGGTTTTCAGAAGCTCCAGAGCATCCAGGTCGCCGCCGTAGAGTTCCGCCGGCGCCCCCAGAGATCGATAAATACCATCCACCTCCTGGATCAGGGAATTCAAGTCCCCCAGGGGCAGGAGTTCGCTCAAGAAACCGCCCACCTCGGGAGAGAGGATGAGCTTGCCGTCGCTGAAGGCCCCGGCCCCGCCCCAGCCGCACAAGATGCCACCCCGGAGATCCCGGCGACGCGCTTCCAGGGCTGGCCCCTGTTCCACCAACAGGATGCGGCCCGGGGCTAGTTCCGCCAGGCTGAGGGCGGCGAACAAACCCGCCGGCCCGGCGCCGATGATGACTATCTCGTATGTGGGCATGGTAGTTAGCTCTTGGGGGAGGGGGCTAAGGGTCAGAGACCCTTACCCCCACCCCCAAACCCCCACCCCCAATCCATTAAGTTTAATTTAGCCAGAGGAGGCTGGGCCTGTTAGGGCCCAGCCCTCTCCGGCTTCCTTAAGCGGGTGGGGAGGGGGGCGTGGGGGGAGGGCAGGGACCTCAGGTCCCTGGCCCTCCCCCCACTTAACAAGATTTTAGGGGTCAGGGGTCTTAGACCCCTGACCCCTAAAGCCTTTCAATCTTTATTATCTAAGAGGCCAGGGTTTGCTGGGGTCCCGGCTCTTCCTTCAAGCGGTGCCCGCAGTCGGGGCAGAAGGTGAAATCATGCGCCAGTTTTTTCTGGCAGTGGGGACAGGTCACCTCTTTAAATATCGGCGGCGGTTCGGGAAGATCTTGCAAATTATGGAGGTTTTTCAAATTTTCAAAACTTTGAAACTGTTGCAGGGGCTTATTAAATTCCTGGGTCACCTCCGAGCTGGCCTGGCGGATCTTGGCCATCAGCCGTCCCAATTTGGCCGCATACTCAGGCAATTTTTCCGGCCCGAACAGGATAAAGGCCAGGACCAACAGAAGAATAACCTGCTCTAAGGAGATCCCAAACACCTGGCCAACCTCTAGAAATTATGCCTTTAGTTTGTAGCCGCAGTGAGGGCAGAAGGCGAATTCTCCGTTCAGTCCCTTATGACATTGGGGGCAAGCTGAGGTCTGGGTCGCCGTGGTAGCGCTGCTGCCGGGCAGCTCCTCTTTGGGAGGCTGGATTTCCGGTTCATCATGAGCCTTTTTAAAGCTTTTAATGGCCTTGCCGATGCTCTCTCCCAACTCCGGCAGACGGCGCGGTCCAAAAAGAATTAACACTATAACCAAAATTATGACAACTGTTCCCCAACTATAGCCGAACATACCGGCACCCCTCGGTTGCATTTAATTATTTAAGTTAATATATAAGAAATTTAAGCATCCCGCAACTAATCGTCCAGGGAAAAAAGGCCCATGAAAGAGTGGAATGTGGTGGTGACCAGCCACATGAATCAGGAGAGGCGTCTCTTGAGGGAGTTGGAACCTCTAGGAGAATTTCACCCGAGCGGTTTTAGAGAGGTGATCATCGGCCAGGTCCCAGACGTGCCAGGATTCTTAGAAATCCTGAGGCAATACTGGGCAGAGAAACCCTTCTTTCCCCACCTGCTCAGCACGGTGGTGCCCTTGAGGGTAGTATTTGCCTTCACCCTGGAAAACCTGGTGGTCCGCCTTAAGGAAGAGGCCCTGGGCTTGGGGCCGGAGATAGGCGATGCGCCGTTTTATGTGCGGATGAAGCGCCGGGGCCACAAAGGGGAGCTGTCCAGCCTGGAGGTGGAGCAGGCCCTGGATGAATTCTTGAAAGAGGAACTCGCGGCTCGGGGACAGAGGTGCCACATCGATTTTGACCAGGCAGAAGTAATCCTGATAGTGGAGACGATCCACAACCAGTGCGGCCTGGGCCTGGTGACCCGGGAGATGAAGGAACGCTATTCATTTATCAAGGTGAAGTGAAGAGGGGAAGTAGCCAGTAGCCAGTAGCCAGTAAGATGATACCGGCTGCTTTTCGGTGAACACTCTTGCAAATCTTTAAAACTGAGAGCTGACAACTACCCAACCATGGACCCAAAGACCGCCCCCTTGTTTGCGCCGCCGCAACCCCTGGCCGCCCGCATGAGGCCCCGGACTCTGGAGGAGTTTGTCGGCCAGGGGCATCTGGTGGGGTCTGGACGCATTCTGTGGCGTTCCTTGAGAGCCGGGCGGCTATTTTCCTCCATGATCTTCTGGGGCCCTCCGGGAACCGGCAAAACCACCCTGGCCCGGGTGATGGCCAGGGTCCTGGACTGCCAGTTTTTCAGTCTAAGCGCGGTCATGGCCGGGGTGGCGGACCTGCGCCGCCTGGTGGAGGAGGCCCGGCGAGAGCAGGCCCGGGGACGCCGCACGGTGGTCCTCATCGACGAAATCCACCGGTTTAACAAGGCGCAACAGGATGCCCTGCTGCCCCATGTGGAAGAAGGGCTGATCACCCTGATTGGGGCCACCACCGAAAACCCCTATTTTGAGATCATCGGGCCGCTGCTGTCCCGGGCCCGGGTCTTTATCTTCGAACCCCTCCAGGAGGACGAGATCGTCACTTTGCTCAGGCGGGCTCTGACCGACCGGGAACAGGGGTTGGGCGCGGTGCCCGCCCAAGTTTCGGAAGAGGCCTTGCATTATTTGGCCCGGATGGCCGGGGGCGATGCCCGGCGTGCCTTGAACGCCCTGGAATTGGCGGTCCTGAGCACGGAGAAGGATGAGCAGGGCAAGGTACGAGTGGATCTGGAGGTGGCCCGGGAGTGCCTGCCCCGACGGGACTTATTATACGACAAAGAGGGGGATGCTCATTACGATTCCCTGTCGGCGTTGATCAAAAGCATCCGGGGCTCTGACGTAGATGCCGCCCTCTATTGGCTGGCCCGGCTCCTTACGGGAGGGGAAGATCCCCGCCTCATCATGCGCCGGCTGTTCATCCTGGCCTCGGAGGACGTGGGGTTGGCCGATCCCCAGGCCCTGGTGCAGGTGGCGGCTGCGGCCCAAGCCCTCACCTGGGTGGGGCTCCCGGAAGCCCAGTTTCACCTGGCCCAGGCCACTATTTACCTGGCCCTGGCCCCCAAAAGCAATTCCACCCTGGCCTATTTTCGGGCCAAGGCAGTTTTGGCCGAGAAAGGCATTACCCGGGTGCCCGCCCCGCTGCAGGATCCCCACCGGGACAGCCGGGCCTTGGGTCATGGCGCAGGATATCTCTATCCTCACGATTTTCCCGGCCATTATGTGGAACAGGAGTATCTGCCAGAGGAATTGGCGGGGGAGCGTTTCTATGAGCCGGGCGAGGAAGGAGAAGAGCCGGAGATGGTGGCCCGCTGGCGGGCCTTACGGAAAAAGACGTTAGAATCCGGCAACGGGGAGGCTGGGGGAGGGGATAAATAAACGGCCCCTAGGGTACAAACTTTGCCATTGGGCACGAATATAAGATTCTTCACCTCGCTCATAACGACCATAGGGGCAGCTTGCCGCGGGTTGGAGACAGAATGAACACCTATTTCGGCTTTTGAAGCTCGGGTCATGGGCGTGAGGCGGGGGAGAAATTGGGGGAATTAACTCAACTAATTTTTTAACCATTTTTTTTCTAAGATTAATTAGAATAAAAAGATACAGGGGATAAAAGGGGCAGGAGGCTTTTGGACTGAGGCGGTTTTTAGAAAAAGTGATTCAGGATAACGGAAAGGGGCTGGACTGGACAAAGAGGGGAAGGAGACTTATATTAATTGATGTAATGGGGGGAGGAGCACTGCGCGAAAGGGGTGCGAACCAATGTCGCGAATCCTGTTTGCGGACAGTGAACCCCACATCCAAAAGCTCTGCCAGGAAGAGCTGCAGGAAGAGGGCTACGAGGTCCAGGTGACCGGACGAGGGTGGGAAGTGGTGCGCCTGGTGGAGTCCTTCAAGCCTGATGTGGTCATTCTAGAGGTCTTGTTGCCGGATATGTCCGGGCTGGAGGCCGGGCGGATCGTCAAGGGCACCAAAAGGGATACCCGGGTGGTGTTTTATTCGCATTGTCTCCCTCCCCGGGACCTGGCTAACTGGGGCGCCGATGCCTTTGTGGTAAAATCCCCCGATCTTCGCTGCCTCAAAGAAGCGGTGCGCCGCTTGTTGCCGAACTAGGTTCCATCGCCGACCTGGAGGTCAGCTATGGCTATCATGGAAATAAGCGTGATGCCCCTGGGCCTGGGTCATCCCAGCATGGGTGATTTTGTGGCCGATTTGGAACGGTATCTGATAAAGGAAAATGTTCCCCATCAGCTCACGGATATGGCTACTCTGGTGCAGGGAGAGGCCTCCACTCTGCTTAAGGTAGCTAATGCTTTGCATGAACTTCCCTTCGCCAAGGGGGTTAAGCGCGTCGTCACCCGCATTGTCATCGATGACCGCCGGGATAAAGAAGTCCGCCTGGGCGACAAAACCAAGTCGGTGCAAGCGCGTCTTACTTAAATTAGTATGGCTAATAATCAAAAGGATTACTATCTCCTCTTAGGGGTCCCCCGTAACGCCACCATTGACGAGATCAAAAAGGCCTATCGGCAGCTAGCCCTGAGGTACCATCCGGATCGCAATCCTGGGAACAAGGAGGCGGAAGAAAAATTCAAGGAAGCGGCCGAGGCCTACGAAGTCCTGCATGACCCGGAAAAGCGGCGGCTTTACGATCTTTACGGCCATGAAGGGCTCTCCTCCACCGGGTTTACCGGGTTCCGTGATTTCTCCGATATTTTCCGGTCCTTCAGTGATATCTTTGAAGGCTTTTTCGGCTTCCAGGAGTTTGGGGGGACACAGACCCGGGTGCAGGCCGGGAGTGACCTGCGCTACGATTTAACCCTGGATTTTCTGGATGCCGCCCTGGGGAGCGAAGTGACGGTGGAGGTTCCCCGGGTCATCAATTGCCGCACCTGCGGCGGCAGTGGCGCCAAACCGGGAACCCGGAAAATCCCCTGTCCCCAATGTGGCGGCCGGGGGGTAGTATCCCGAACCCACGGCATCTTTCAAATCACCACCACCTGTCCCCGTTGCCAGGGGATGAGGGAGTTTTTTGCCGAAGCCTGCCCTACCTGTAATGGCGAAGGGAGGTTCAGGGAGAAGAAAAGGCTCAAGGTCAAAATCCCCCCGGGCATGGATAGCGGCACCCATCTGATCATGGCCGGAGAAGGGAATGAAGGCCTCTATGGCGGGCCCCCGGGGGACTTATACATCGTCTTATCGGTGAGGCCCCACGAGCTGTTTCGCAGAGACGGCTATGACTTGCATCTTGACGTGCCCATCTCCTTTGTCCAGGCGGCCCTGGGAACCCGCCTCACCATCCCGACTTTGAAAAGTTCCCGGGAGCTGGTCATTCCCCCTGGGACCCAACCCGGCGAGATCATCCGCCTGAGGGGAGAGGGGGTGCCATTTCCCAAAGGCAATCGCCGGGGCGACCTGCTGGTGGACGTGAAGGTCGTGGTACCCCGGACCCTTACCCCGCGGCAACAGCAGTTGTTGGGCGAGTTGGCCAAGGAAGAGCCCGCGTCCCGGCCCCAGGCTGTTGGTGACACTCACCAGGAAGGCTTGTTCAAGAAACTCTGGCACTCCTGGAAAGACCGGGTCAAAAATATTAACAGCCGTTAAGGAGGAGGCGGGAACCCGGTTCCCTGGATTTACGCCTTGCTCCATCCCAACCCCAATGCCTCGGGTGAGGGAGTGTCCCGCCATCCCGGCCAAACTCGAGGGTTTTTGGAAGGGGGCCAGGGGGCTTTTTTAGCCCTTACTTAAGATCTAGCCCCGCATCCCGCGGCTCCCGCCGACTCTTGGCATTTCTCATTGACAAGCAATCCAAGCTTGAGTAATTATTCACAATTAGCTGGGCCGGTTCCGGAAGGGGCAGATATATGGCCATTGATTTAACCATCTTAATCGGCGGCGCCGCGGGTCAGGGGGTACATGCCATCACCTTGCCCCTCTCCAAGGCCCTGGTGCGCCATGGCTGCCAGGTGCTGTTCGTTCAGGATTATCAGTCCCGCATCCGGGGCGGCCATCTCTTCAACAAGATACGCCTGGCCGAGGGGCCGCTCACGGCTTGCCGGGAAGGGGTGGACCTGTTGGTCGCCCTCAACCAGGAGACCGTTTCCCTGCACCAGGGGGAACTCTCTGCCGACGGCGTTATCATCTATGATGCGGCCCAGGTAAAAGAGATCCCTGCCGGATGTCCCGGATTGGGCCTGGCTCCGGAGGCCCTGCTGCCCGGGACCAAGGCCGGGGAGATCGCGGTGAACGCCGGGGCCTGCGGCGCAGTCCTGGGCCTGCTGAAGGCGCCCCTGGACCTCATGCTGGCCCTGCTCCAAGAAACATTCGAGGATAAAGGGGCGGAGGTGGTGGAATGGAACCTTAAAGCCGCCGCCCGGGGCTATGAGCTGGGCGCGGCCCAGGGATATCGCCATTCGGTGGCGGGAATTGCCTCGCCTTCCGAGCCCCGGCTCCTCCTCAGCGGGCATGAGGCCCTGGCCCTGGGGGCCCTGGCCGCAGGAGTACAGTTCGTCAGCGGCTATCCCATGACTCCCTGGACCAGCGTGCTGAACGCCATCGGGCTGCGCGCCGCCCGCTGGGGGGTGGTGGTGGAACAGTCCGAGGACGAAATCGCCGCCATCACCATGGCCATCGGCGCTTCCTTTGCCGGGGTGCGGGCCATGACCGGGACCTCCGGCGGCGGCTTCTGCCTGATGACCGAGGCCCTGGGCCTGGCGGGCATGACCGAAACTCCCCTGGTCATCGTGGAGGCCATGCGCCCCGGCCCCAGCACCGGCTTGCCCACCCGCACCGGGCAAGGGGATCTGAGCTTTGTGCTCCATGCCGGGCAAGGCGATTTTCCCCGGGCGGTGCTGGCTCCCGGCACCCCGGCCCAGGGCTTCGCCCTGGCGGGCAAGGCCTTCAACTTGGCGGATCGTTATCAACTGCCGGTATTCTTGCTCACGGACCAATATTTCGCGGACACCAATTTTACCTGTGTCCCGGGCGATTTTCCGGAGGTGCCCATGGACCGGGCCCTGGCCACGGGGCCGGCGGCAGGCCCCTATGAGCGCTACGAGCTTACCCCAAGCGGCATCTCGCCCCGGAGGTTGCCGGGGTTGGGCCCGGAGTTGGTGGTGGCTGATTCGGATGAGCACACCCCGGACGGCCACCTCACCGAAGACCTGGGGGTGCGGGTCAAGATGCATGAGAAGCGCCTACGGAAACTTAAGGGGTTGGTCCAGGAACTTCACGGCCTCACCACCGCCGGCGCCTCGGACGCGCCTTTGACCCTGGTTTGCTGGGGCTCCAGTTATGGGCCGGTGGCCGAGGCAGTGGCGCGATTGAATGAGAACCAGACCCCGGCCCGTATGGTGCATTTGAGCGAATTGTGGCCTTTCCCCGGTGGCGCGGTGGGGGCGGCCCTGGCCGGTACGCACAAGTTGGTGCTGGTGGAGATGAACGCCACCGGACAGCTCAACCGTCTGCTGCGCCAGGAGACGGGCCTTAAGGCCGATCACCTGGTCCTCAAGTACGACGGCGCGCCCTTTACCCCGGAATATATCCTCCGGGGCCTGGAAGGTCACGCCTGAGGAGGATGCCATGTTGCCGCGGGAATTATATCAAGGGATAGAAATTGCCTGGTGTCCGGGGTGTGGCAATTTCGGGATGCTTAAGGCCTTCACCCAGGCCCTGGCGGAGCTGGAAATCCGCCCCGAGGAGATTCTGGTGGTCTCCGGCATCGGCCAGTCCAGCAAGTTTCCCCACTACTTGAAATGTAATACTTTTAATAGTATTCATGGCCGCACCTTGCCGGTGGCCACCGGGGCCCGGCTGGCCAATCATGAGCTTAAGGTAGTGGCCGAGGCAGGGGATGGGGACGCCTACGGCGAAGGGGGCAACCACCTTTTGGCCACCTTTCGCCGAAATCCCAACCTTACCTTGGTGGTGCATAACAACCAGGTTTACGCCCTGACCAAGGGCCAGGCCACCCCTACCAGCGACCAGGGGTATAAGACCTTGCTCCAGCCGGAAGGCGTAGCCTACCCCCCGTTGCATGCCCTGGCCCTGGCGGTGGCGCAGGATTGCTCCTGGGTGGGCCGGGGCTTTGCCGGGATGGTGGAACACCTGACTGACCTGTATAAACAGGCCCTGACTCACAAAGGCTTCGCGCTGGTGGAAGTGCTGCAGCCCTGCGTCACCTTCAACCATGTCAATACCTATAAATGGTATGGCGAGCGGGTCTACCAGGTGGAAAAGGAGCCGGACTACGACCCGGAAAACGAGCTCTGGGCTTACCGGAAGGCCAAGGAGTGGGGAGACCGCATCCCCATCGGGGTGATCTACCGGAATCCCCGGCCCCTTCTGGAAGAAGTGCATCCAGTGCTGGCCACCGGCCCTTTAGTCCGCCAAAAACCAGAACGGCCCATTAGAGAGCTGCTGGCTGACTTTTACTGATAAGGAGAGAACTATGGTTGATCAGAAACCCGAGTCTTCCTGGGATATCTTGAGAGACCCCAATCGCATTCTGCTGGAGGAAGACTACGGTTCGCGGCTGGAACTGATGATTTACCTGCTCACCTGGATGGTGGAGATTGGGCTGGCCTTCACCTTTGCCATCACTTATCTGCGGGGTTGACCTTTACCCCGGTTTTCCCTGGCGGTAAGGTAGACCACCAAATATTTAGGCAGGCATATTCAAGGACGCGCCATCTCCTTCCGGCTTCTGCCGGCCAGACCTGGGGGGCGGCATCTTGCTGGCTGGCGGTTCTTATAGGCTTGGAAAAAAGAACTTACAGAAGGACGGTGTTAAAGATGCGCCCCCGAGGTCCGAATTATCAGTAGGGGACCTCGCCGGGAGGGGGGCCGGAGGGGCTAAGGGATTGACTCAGGAAAAATTAAAGGATAAAATATTGTCGCGGCTTGACTGACATTTTAAATACCCTTATGCTAAAAACCGCACAAACTATAACTCCAGGACCCCTGCCGGAATTCGGCAAGTGGCCGATTATCCGACAATAAATCGGCGCGGTCCAGGAACCCACCAGACCTGGGGGTTACCCATGGCACTTGCGTAAGGAATTCGCAGAGAGCCCAGGAACCAGTGGACTAAGGCTCAGGGAGGTGTGGGAAATTATGATCAATGAGTTGCTGGCCCCAGGCGGTAGCCTGGAAATGGTGGAGGGCGTTTTTAAAAACGGCGCGGATGCCGTTTATGTGGGGGCCAAGGGCTTCAGCCGCCGGAAGTGCGCATGGGAGCTGGAAGATAGCCAGATCCAAGAATCGGTGCGCATTGCCGCAAGTTATCAGGGGAAAGTGCGGGTAGCACTAAACGCCGAGATTCCGCCGGATAAGCATCCTCTGCTGTTGCAAAAGGTGGAAAAGTACGCCCACTTCGGCATCGAAGGGGTGATCGTCAAGACCCCGGCGCTTATGCAAGCTATCCATCAGGGAGTTCCGGAGTTGGTTATCCACGCCAGTGTTGGCTGTAACATCCAGACCCAGGAGGAGATGGCTCGGTTCAAATCTTACGGCGCCACGCAACTGGTGGCCTCCACCGAAATCAATACCGTGGAAAAACTGGCGCGGTTCAAAAGCCAGGCGGACGAATTGGGGCTGAAGACCGAGATCCTGATCCACGGCAATCGCTGTATCGGCGGGGTGGGCAACTGCTTGTTCCACGAACTCATCGCCGACTCTTATATCCGTAAGGTCTATCACGATGAGGAGGGCCAGGAGATTGTGGAATTCGAAGGCTGGCCGGACCACAGCGGCAGCTGTTTCCGCATCTGCCTCCTCAGCGAAGAGAGGCGCGGTAAACTCCTGCGCCGGAAGGGCCATGGCGAGGATTATATCGTCGCCCTCAATGAACGCATCCGGCGTAATCCCAATGTGGCTTTCGCCATCCTGGGCGATGATCTCAAGGCCTATCTCGATCTGGGGCTGGCCACGCTAAAGGTACAGGGGCGGGAGTACGCGGTCTCCATGATCTCCCGCATGATTTCCTGTTACCGCCTGCTTTTTGATGCCCATAAAATGGGCGAAGACATCAACGGGCCCTTTTATAACCGGATCCAGGCTCGCCTGGCGGAAATCGTGCGAGAACGCGACCAGGCCCGGATGGAAAAGACCAGGGAACTGCATCAGCAGATCGTGGGGCTGTAATTTTATTCATTTGTTAACTGGCTTAGAGATTTCCCTTTATTTCGTACAGAAGCCTGCCCTATAATGGGGTAGGCTTTTTTTCGCTTAAAGCTCGTGGGGTTGTGGTACCAAAACTGGTGGCGGCACCGTTTACGGAATGGTTGGCCGCCTGGGGATCAAGACTGGTGCAGCTCAGTGGCTTTCGTCTGCGCTTACCTTCCCCCCTCTATGGGGGAGGCATGTTGCTGGCCGCCTTGCTGTTGGTGGGCAGCTTCTATAATCTGGCCAATTATCCCACCATCTGGTGGGACGAAGCCATCTTTTCCGAAACCGCCGCCAATCTGGTGCAGCACGGGCGCTACGCCTTCACGGTGCAAAGTCCGGATAACTTAAATGATCTGGATTTCCGGATCAGCACCGGGCCCGTGGTGATTTTCCCGGTAGCCCTGGCCTACCATCTCTTCGGGGTGGGGGTGGTTCCGGGCCGGGTGGTAGCCGGAGCCTACCTGATCCTGGCGTTCCTGGCCTTATACCTGGGGACCAGGCGTCTCTGGGGACCCATCACCGCCCTGGGGGCAGTGGCCCTGGCCCTGGGGGGGACCGACGTCCTTTTCTGGGGCCGCTCGGTCCTGGGGGATATTCCGGCCCTGGCCCTCTTTCTCTGCGGCATCTGGTTCCTCCTCAAGGCTATGGAGGACTCTACCCTCCTGCCCCTATTTCTGGGGGGGGTATTCTTGGGATTGGCTTTCGACGCCAAAGAATTTTATGGGCTCTCTTTCCTGCCTCCTCTGGTCATCTTACTGCAGCAAGGCTGGCGGAATAAAGGCCGACTGGGGTTTAGGCTGCTCCTTTATAGTGCGGGACTGATTCTGCCGCTGCTGGCCTACCTCCTTCTTAAGGTCATTATTCTGGGAGATCTGGGGGCCGCGGTCTTGCATTTCTACCATCAGAAAAGGCTCTTGTGCCACGAGTTTTTTACCCCCTTCACCATCGGCCGAATTTATCCGGAGAGCGTCATCTACCTCTTGGGGCATCCCCTCTTCTGGCTGGGAATCCTGGGAGCCTGGTGGATCTGGAGAAAAGAGTCATTTACTCCTGGGGAAAGACTCTGGACCTGGAATTTCTTGCTCTGGAGTCTGGTCTACCTGACCGCCGTTTATTGGCATCGGTTTGCCTTGCCCGCTTTATTTCTGGCCAGCCCCCTGGCGGCCCATTTCCTCCGCCGGGCGATGGCTCGACTCAACCCCGATTCTTCGGCCCACCCCCACCGGTGGCTGACGGCGGGGATGCTCTTGGCCCTGGTGCTGGTCTACCCCCTGCCCGCCGCGGACTACCTGGGGCAGATCTTGACCCGGCGAACCGATTCTCCTTCCCGCCTGGTGAACTATCTCAGAACGAACGTACCTTACCGGTGTCTCATTGAAACTCCCGAATATGAGCTGGCCTTTCTGGATGACGATCATCGCATCCATCTGATGCCGCCCTATTTCTTTGTGGAATCCACCCCCGAGAAGGTGGTCTTGCTGAACCCGCGATTGAAACCCTATGATTTCAACCAGGTGGGAGCCGAACTGCTGATTCTGGGAACTTTCGGCAAAGGTGTTTTTAAACAGATCTATTCCCCCGCCCGGGTGGCCCAAGGCTGGCGCCGCATCGCCCAGGTGGATTATTATGATATTTATGTCCGCCAAAACCTCGCCAATGGATCTCCCGAAAAGGTCACCCCACCTCCCCGAGGCAGGATTAAATTGGCCTCCCGCCGAGGCGGTAATGCCGCGAAAAAGGCTGCTAATCCGTAGAATCACTGATTTTCGCCGCCATTATCAGCGATTGCAACCCGGGGACGCGGTGATCGGCCCTCTGGCCCTGAAGCCTGGGGAGGAGCTGAAACTGCTGGACCTGATGGACCGGGGGGTGGTCTTCTTTCCTTCGGCCCTGGCCCAGATCCTGAGCCGCTCCAAGGTGGCCCAGGCGGAAGTCCTGGCAGAGTTCATGGTGCCCGGGGTCTTTGTGGCGTACGCCCTGCCTGACCTGTCGGCGCGGTTGGCGGACTTTCAATCCCGAGGTCTGGGCGCCGTGGTCACCAAAAGAGACCAGGCCCACCTGGGTTTAGGGGTCGGTCTCTGGCCCTCTCTGGAAGTTCTCTACAGCCTGGCGGGGCTTCAGGGCCTGCCGTACCCCCTGGTGGTGCAACCCTTCCTGCCCGAGGCCCGGGACCTCAGGGTGGTGGTGATGGCAGCTTATGTCGAAGCCTATGAGCGGGAAAACCCCTACAGCTTCCGGAAGAACCTCTATCAAGGCGGCTCCTCTAAGCCGGCCAGCCTCGATCCGGACCAGGTCCTTTTTTGCCGCCGGGTTATGGCCCGGGGAAAATTCCCTTACGCCATTTTGGATCTGCTGGTAAGCCCCCAAGGCCAGCTCTATCTTTCCGAAATTAGCCTCAAGGGCGGGTTGACCGGGGCCCGCCTCACCCAGGCGGAGTTTCGCCAGGGCGTGGCCGCCCTGGAAGAGGACTTTTGCCAACAATGGGAAACCTCGTAGAAGACCCGGCCCTGAGGGATCGGCTGCACGTCTTTACCGACCGCTCCCACGCCGGCCGGCAACTGGCGGCGATGCTGCTGGATTATCAAGACCGGGAAGTTTACCTTTTCGCCATCCCCGCGGGCGGAGTGCCGGTGGCCGCGGAAATCGCCGCCCGCTTGAAGAGACCCCTGGATCTGGTCATTGTCCGGAAAATCCAGCTCCCCTGGACCACCGAAGCCGGCTTTGGGGCCCTCAATCCTGCAGGCGAGGCCATCTTTAACCGAGAATTGCTCCGGCGCCTGCCCCTGTCTCCCCAAGAGATCGAGACCCAGGTCAAGAAGACGGAGACCATCCTTAGGCAGCGGGAGGGCCGGCTCCGGGGCGGCAAGCCCTATCCCCCTTTGCGCGGTCAACCCACCATCATCGTGGATGACGGCCTGGCCTCGGGCTATACCATGCGGGCCGCCGTCAAGTTTTTGGCCGGCCAGGGGGCGGGTGAGATCGTCGTGGCCGTGCCCACCGGCTCGGCCCGCACCGTGCAGGAACTTCTGCCCTTGGTGGACAGAGCTTATCTGCCTCAATGTCCGGGGCGGCTTCAGCTTTGCAGTGGCCGACGCCTACCAGAACTGGTATGATTTAGAAGAGGAAGAGGTTTTGGAGATTCTCAAATCCCTGGCTTTTGATAATGGACCCAAATAATCGAAACATAATACCACCTCGCCCGCCTGTCCCTGACTCTTACCCCCGGGCTCGCAAGCTCCCCCTCATCCCCAAGGATGGCATCGCCTTTGACATTGACGGCGTGGTGGCGGACATCATGACTACCTTCCTGGATCTGGCCCGGGAGCGCTATGGGCGGGAAGCCACCTGCGCTACGAGCACATCACCACCTTTTTTCTGGAGGAGTGCCTGGATCTGGAGCCCTGGATTATTCGCACCCTGATTAGGGAGCTCATAGACCGCCCCCATGAGTTGCCCGTGGAGCCCTTTCCCCACGCGGTGCCGGTGCTCACCCGCCTGGCCCGGGAAGCGGCGTTGCTGTTCGTCACCGCCCGGGACCGGGCCGAACCCATCCAATGCTGGCTTAACCGCACCCTGGCCCCGGTGCCGCCCGAGGCCATCCGGGTGCTGGCCACCGGTGACCCGGATACCAAATTGGCTTATCTTAAGGCTCACCATATCCACTACTTCGTGGAAGACCGCCTGGAAACCTGCTGGCAATTGGCTAAGGCCGGCATCACCCCGATCCTCTTTGTCCAACCGTGGAACCGCCAACCCCACCCCTTCCTGGAAGTGCAGAACTGGCCGGACCTGGCCACCCTCCTGTTCGAGGACCCCACGGAGGCGAGCTAGCTCAGCCTAGCTTTCTGGCCCCGGAATTTCCCTCACAATCTCACAATTATTTATTTTTCCTGGGGATTCAGGTAAAATAACAATTGAAAGGGAAATGTCATGACTCAGCGAGACGCGGCGTTAGCCGATAAAATAACCCCGGCCATGGAACAGGCGGCCGCCATGAGGGTTTAGCCCCGGAGACCATCCGCCAGGGCCTGGTTCGGGGCACCCTGGTGCTGCCGGCCAACCGGGAGCACCGCGGGCTCAAGCCGGTGGCCATCGGCCAGGGCGTCAAGGTCAAGATCAACGCCAATATCGGCACCTCCCCCCACGATGTCTGCCTGGAGAAAGAGCTGGCCAAATTGGACGCGGCCCTGAAATATGGGGCCGACGCGGTCATGGACCTGTCCACCGGCGGCAACCTGGATGAAATCCGCACGGCGCTTTTGGCCCAATGCCCCGCGCCCTTCGGCACCGTGCCCATCTACCAGGTGATGACCGAGGCCAAGTCCATTGAAGAGGTCAAAGGGGACTGGTTCCTGGACATGGTGCACCACCACGCTAGGCAAGGGGTGGATTTCGTCACGGTGCACTGCGGCGTCACCCGTGAAGCCCTCCCCTTGCTGAAAAAAAGGGTCACCGGGGTGGTCTCCCGGGGCGGCTCCTTCCTGGTGGCCTGGATGCGCCGCCACGGCCGGCAAAACCCCTTGTTTGAGTACTACGACCGGCTCCTGGACATTGCCCATGAATATGACGTCACCCTCTCCCTGGGGGACGGCCTGCGCCCCGGGTGCCTGGCCGACGCCACCGATAAGGCCCAGTTGCACGAGCTCAAGATCCTGGGTGACCTGACCCGGCGGGCCTGGGCCAAAGGCGTGCAGGTGATGGTGGAGGGGCCGGGACATCTCCCCCTTTCCGCCATCAAGAAAAACATCCGCCTGCAGCAGAAGTATTGCGACAACGCCCCCTTCTATGTCCTGGGGCCCCTGGTCACCGACGTGGCCTCGGGCTACGATCACATTGCCGGGGCCATCGGCGGGGCCCTGGCCGCCACCTGGGGGGCCGCGTTCCTCTGTTACGTCACCCCCGCGGAGCACCTGAAACTGCCGGAGGTGGAAGACGTCATCGACGGGGTGGTGGCCTCCAAGATCGCCGCCCACGCCGCGGACATCGCCTTGGGGGTGCCCGGGGCCGCGGACTGGGACCTGAAGATGTCCCGAGCCCGCCGGGCCCTGGATTGGGAGACCCAGATTAAGCTCTCCGTCAACCCCGACAAGGCCCGCCTCTATCGGGAAATGAGCCAGGCCCAGGACGACCAGTGCACCATGTGCGGCCGCTTTTGCGCCATGAAGATCTTCGACGACCGGTTTGAAGGGTGATGTGGGTGGGGGGAGGGCCAGGGACGTAGGGGCGGTTCGGGACCGCCACCTGCCCTCCCCCCACACCCCCCTCCCAACCCGCGTAAGCAAGGCCGGGTAAGGCAGGGCTAAGGGCCCTGCCTTACCCGGCTAAGTTCAGGGGTATACCTGCACAGATCCGATGAAAGAAATCACTCCCCGACAATTGGCGGCTTTAATTCGCGAGAGCCGGTGCGTGGTGGCCTTAACCGGCGCGGGCATCTCGGTGGAGTCCGGCATCCCCAGCTTCCGGGGGGCCGGGGGCCTCTGGGAACGCTTCGACCCCATGGAATACGCCCACATCGCCGCCTTCCGGTCTAACCCGGCCAAGGTCTGGCGGCTCCTCAAGGAGATGGACGAGACCATACGGCTGGCCCGGCCCAATCCGGCCCACCTGGCCCTGGCGGAGCTGGAGGCCAAGGGAATGCTCGCCGGGATCATCACCCAAAATGTGGACAACCTGCACCAGGCCGCGGGCAGCCGGGAGGTGGTGGAGTACCACGGCAACGCCCTGCGCTTTGTGTGTCTGGCCTGTTGCCGCCCCTTTGCCCGGGAGGACCTGGAGTTTGACCAGGCCCCCCTTTATTGCCCCTGCGGCGGCCTCATCAAGCCCGACGTGGTCTTCTTCGGGGAAGGCATCCCCCCGGAGGCCCAGAGGGCGGCCAATGAACTGGCGCGCAGCTGCGACCTGATGCTGCTCATCGGCACTTCGGGGGAGGTGGCCCCGGCCAACTATCTCCCCCAGGTCGCCAAGGGCCGGGGGGCCCTCATCGCCGAAAACAACCTGGAACCCACCCACCTTACCTACCACCTCACAGACCACTTCCTCCCCGGCCCCGCGGGGGAGGTATGGCCCCGGATAATAGAAGAGTTATAAATGTTTAAGGCCCGAGGCCATTGGCCTCGGGCCTTAAAACCCTTCTGGTTATTGGGGGAGGGGGCTAAGGGCCGTGGGCCCTTACCCCCTCCCCCAAACCCCCACCCCCAATCCCTTGAGTTTTGTGGCCGGGGAAGTCGGGGCCGAAGCCCCGTCTTCCCCGGCCACCATTCGCGGGGGTTGGGAGGGGTGTTTGAGGGGAGGGCGGGGGACCTCAGGTCCCCCGGCCCTCCCCTCAAATTTCTGCTGACTTGGTACAGGCGCGGGCGCCTGTTCTAAATCTCTGAAATGTACGTGGTATTGCAAGGGCGACCCAGCCGGGTCGCCCCTACTGCTTATGCGGGTTGGGGAGGGGGGTTGGGGGAGGGGCAGGGAGCCTCGCTCCCTGGCCCCTCCCCCAAATTCTTCACGCCTCCTTCCTCTCGAACCTCAATCCCGCGGTGTCCGCGTCCACCAGGATGGTGTCGCCTTCCTTGAACTGGCCGGAAAGCAGCATGGGGGCCAGTTTGTCCTGGAGGTGGCGCTGGATGGCCCGGCGCAGGGGTCTGGCCCCGTAGACCGGGTCGTAGCCGGCTTCCGCCAGGAAGTCCCGGGCCTTGTCCGTGAGTTCCAGGCGCAGTTGCCGCTCCTCTATCAGCTTGGCCAGGCGGGCGGTCTGCAGGGCCACGATCTGCCGCAGTTGCTCCAGGGTAAGGCGGTGGAAGATGAGGATGTCGTCCACCCGGTTCAGGAATTCCGGCTTGAAGTGGAGGCGCAGGGCCTCCAGGACCCGCTCCCGCATCACCTTTTCGTCGGTGATCTCGGCGATATACTGGCTGCCGATGTTGGAGGTCATGATGACGATGGTGTTTTTGAAGTCCACGGTGCGGCCGTGGCCGTCGGTGAGGCGGCCGTCGTCCAGAATTTGCAGCAGGGCGTTGAAGACCTCCGGGTGGGCCTTCTCGATCTCGTCGAAGAGCACCACGGAATAGGGGCGGCGGCGCACCGCCTCGGTGAGTTGGCCCCCTTCCTCGTAGCCCACGTAGCCCGGCGGCGCGCCGATGAGGCGGGAGACCGTGTGTTTCTCCATGTATTCCGACATATCCAGGCGGATCAGGGCCTGCTCCGAATCGAAGAGGAACTCGGCCAGGGCCCGGGCCAACTCCGTCTTGCCCACGCCGGTGGGGCCCAGGAAGATGAAGGAGCCCAGGGGCCGGTTGGGGTCCTGCAGGCCGGAGCGGGCCCGGCGCACCGCGTTGGACACCGCCTGCACCGCCTCCTCCTGCCCCACCACCCGGGCCGCCAGGCGCTCTTCCATGTGGAGGAGCTTCTGTTTCTCTCCTTCCAGCAGCCGGCTCACCGGGATGCCGGTCCATTTGGACACCACTTCGGCCACGTCTTCGGCGTCCACCTCTTCCTTGAGCATGGCCCCTTGTTGCTGCATGTCCGCGAGCTTGCGGTTTTCCGCCTCCAGTTCCTTTTGCAGGTTGAGCAGGGTGCCATAGCTCAATTCCGCGGCCCGGGCCAGGTCGCCCATGCGCTCGGCCTGGGAGGCTTCGAACTTGGTTTTTTCAATCTGCTCCTTGATGGTCTGGATGTGGCTGATGACCTCTTTTTCCTGTTGCCAGCGGGCCTTCAGGGCCGCGCTCTTTTCCTTGAGGTCCGCCAGGGATTTTTCAATCTTGGCCAGCCTCTCTTTAGAGGCAGGGTCCTGCTCCTTTCTCAAGGCTTCCCGCTCAATTTCCTCCTGGGTGATCCGACGCTCCACTTCGTCGATCTCCGCGGGGCGGCTGTCGATTTCCATGCGCAATTTGGAGGCGGCTTCATCGATCAGGTCCACCGCCTTATCCGGCAGGTGGCGGTCGGTGATGTAGCGGTGCGATAGGGTGGCCGCGGCGACAATGGCGCTGTCTTTGATGCGCACCCCGTGGTGCACCTCGTACTTCTCTTTCAGGCCCCGAAGAATGGCGATGGTGTCTTCCACCGAGGGCTCGGCCACCATGATGGGCTGGAAGCGCCGCTCCAGGGCCGCATCCTTTTCGATATATTTACGGTATTCATTGATGGTGGTGGCGCCGACGCAATGCAACTCTCCCCGGGCCAGGGCGGGCTTGATCATGTTGGAGGCATCCACTGCGCCCTCGGCGGCCCCGGCGCCCACCAGGGTGTGGACCTCATCGATAAACATGATGATCTTGCCTTCGGACTCGGTCACCTCTTTGAGCACTGCCTTGAGCCGCTCTTCAAACTCCCCCCGGTACTTGGTGCCGGCAATGAGGGCTCCCAGGTCCAGTGCCACCAGGCGCTTGTCTTTCAAGCCTTCCGGCACATCGCCGTTGACGATGCGCTGGGCCAGACCTTCGACGATGGCGGTCTTCCCCACCCCGGCCTCGCCGATGAGCACCGGGTTGTTTTTGGTGCGCCGGGACAGCACCTGGATGATCCGCCGGATCTCAGAGTCCCGGCCGATCACCGGGTCCAGCTTGCCGGAGCGGGCCATTTCCGTCAGGTCCCGGGCGTATTTTTCCAGGGGCTGATATTTTTCTTCCGGGGCCTGATCCGTGACCCGCTGGGCGCCTCGCAAGTCCGCCAGGGCTTTCAGGATGGCCTCGGGAGTAAGCCCCTGGGCCTTTAGCAAGCGGCCCACGTCCGTGGCCTTATCCGCGGCCAGGGCCCAGAAGAGATGTTCGGTGGAGAGATAATCATCCCTCATCTGGGTGGCCTGTTTGAAGGCTTGGTCCAGGACCTTATTTAAGTTAGGGGAGAGGTAGACCTGGGCCTCGCCGCTCACCCGGGGCAAGCGGGTCAGCAGCTCTTCCACCCCCTGGATAATTTTGGCAGGGTCTGCTTCCATCTTTTTCAGGAGGGGCCGGATCAGGCCTTCCTCCTGGGCCAGGAGGGTGCGCAGCAGGTGGGCCGGCTCCATCTGAGGATTATTAAGGCGTCGGGCCAGTTCCTGGGCTCCCTGCAGGGCCTCCTGGGCTTTAAAAGTCAACTTGTCAAAGGGTACAGCCATTATTTTCAGAGCCTCCGCTTATTGGCTAAGCTAATGTAATTATTAAAAGATAAGCATGAAAAAGAGGGTGTCAAGGAAAACCAAAGTTGGCATTGCCCCTGGGTATCATTATAATGGGAAAAATTTACCCAAGGATGGCTCATGCAACTGGTGGCCCTCATCCCGGCCCGGTACGGCTCCACCCGCTTTCCCGGCAAGCCTCTGGCCCGGATCTTGGGGAAGCCCCTGATTCAGTGGGTCTATGAGCAGGCCCAAAGAGTGGCAGGGTTGGACGGACTCTGGGTGGCCACCGATGATGAGCGCATCCGGGAGTGCGTGGAGAATTTTGGCGGCCGGGCCCTCCTCACCCGGAGCGATCATCCCTCCGGCAGTGACCGTCTGGCCGAGGCGGCTACCCTGCTGCAATTAGCCCCGGAAGATATCGTGGTCAATATTCAGGGAGATCAGCCGGTCTTCCCGCCGGAACTCATCGCCGCCTGGCCGCGCCTCTGCGCCGGGACCCGGAAGTGGTCATGGTGACCCCGGCCAGTCGCATGGCGGACCCGGCTCAGGCCGCCAATCCCAACGTGGTCAAGGTGGTCTTCGACCAGAGCCACCGCGCCCTTTATTTTTCCCGGAGCCCTCTGCCTTTCTGGCGGGAGAGTCAAGCGCCTTATTTTTACCAGCACATCGGCATCTATGCCTACCGGACCGATTTCTTGCAGAAGTTTGTTACGCTCGCGGCCGGCCGCTGGGAGGAGGCGGAAAAACTGGAGCAACTTCGGGCCCTGGAACACGGCTTTCCCATTCATATCGTGGAGACCGAAGAGGATACCCTGGAAGTGGACACCCCGGAAGACCTGGCCCGGGTGGAGGAATACTTGAGGAGAGCTCTGCGAAATGGGTTCGTGGGGGGAGGGCCAGGGACCTGAGGTCGAATGGGCCTTCGGCCCATTTTTATGATACAGGTCATTTGCTAGCGCAAATGACCTGCCCCCCTCCCAACCCGCAGAAGGGGCTGGAAAGGCGGGGCCTATGGCCCCGACTTTCCAGCCATTTTATGACCCTGTAAGGGGTTGGGGGAGGGAGCTTGAGGGAGGGGGCTAAGGGCGGCGACCGGAGGCCAGGGGGGAGGCGGTCGGGTCTTCGGGGCGGCGGGCCTGATTCTGGGGATAAAGCTTCGCCAGGAACGGCCGTAACTGGGAGGCGGCAATTTCCCCCACCTGTTCCGCACCGGCATTGGTGAAGTGGTTCAGGTCATAATAGTATCGGGAACTCTTGGGTAATTCCCGGGCGAGATCTATTACCAGGGCCTGTTCCTCTTTGCCGACCCGCCGGGTAACATCATTATAGAGTTCCAGGATCTCCCAGGCCACGGCCCCGTTAAAGTGTTTCGTGGCCCTTATTTTGCCCAGGTAAACTCCGGTAACGTCATCGGTGACCTCTCCGTACAGCGCCGGCTGGGTCATGAGCACCGGAATTATGCCATGGGCCCGGGAAATTTGGAGGAGGTTTTCCAGGCGGCTCTGGAACGCCTGCAGAAACTTTTCCCCATATTGCTTTATCAGGGATAGCCTGGCCTGGTGGGTGAGTTCCAGCGTGGGCGCGGCGGCCAGGTCAATTTCGTTATAAGTGATGGCCACTTCCACCTTGGGGAAGAAATACCTTTTGAGATTAAGCAACAGGGCCGCAGTTTCACTATAATCGGACATTCCCGCCAGAAATCTTTCCAGGGAACGGAAAGAGCTCAGGCTCAGTCCCTTAGCTATGTTTTTATCCGCCGCGTTCAGGTCTGCCAGCCCGATCTCATTGATTCCCACCAGGAAAATGACCACGTTGGGCTTAATCTTGGAGATGTAATCCTCCATCAAGGCGGCGTGCCCAAAGGTGGAATGTCCGGATAGGCCGGCGTTGTTGAGCCACAAGGGCTGGAAGTCTTTTTTTAATTTCTGTTCCAGGAAGTACGGCCAGGTCTTGTCGTCGGCCAGTTCCCGGCATTCGGTAGTGCTGCCGCCCACGGTAATGAGGGTCAGATATCGGCTGAAATCCCGGGGCGGCTCCGCTCCCCGAAAACCTAAGGAATTCCGGTGCACCGTCAGAATCCTGTCAAGTTTCCTGGCGTTAGGATGGGGCCTCACCTCATTTTTATTTACCGGCAGGATGACTTTATTTCCCTTGATGCGAAAACCGAAGGGGTTATAAACCCTCAGAGCTAACTCGATAGCAGTAAGGGCAATCACCAGGCTCAGGCACAAGAGGAGGACATTTTGCCCCCAACCCACCAGCGTGGTTTTGGGGGGAGGGGCCGGGTGATTTTCAGAAGGCGCCATGATGGTTCGGGACACCGGAGCGGATAGGATGCTTTACGGGCAACTTCTCTCTGGCAAAATTACCGGGAGTTTCCCGGCTTGTCAAGGTTCCCGAATTTCTTTATAGTCAGGGGAAGCCGGGGTAAGCTACCCCACTATTGCCAATTCCAGGAGAGGCGCGATGATAGCCGCCCGGGAACGCTTGATCTTTGCGCTGGATGTGCCGGACAGGGACGCCGCACTCAGGTTGGTGGCGCTGCTCAAGGAAGAAGTGGGGCTCTTTAAAGTGGGATTGGAATTGTTCACGGCCATGGGGCCGGCATTTTTGGAAGAACTGGCCGGGGAACTGCCTGGCCGGATCTTCCTGGACCTGAAATTCCACGACATCCCCGCCACCGTTCTGGGCGCGGGGCGCGCCCTGGGGCCAGGCGTAGTCCTGACCACTATCCACAGCGACCTGGGGCCCCGGGGGATCAAGCAGGTGGTAGCCGGTTTGAGCACCGCGTCAAAATATTGGCGGTGACCGTTCTCACCAGCCTGAGCGTGGCGGACCTCCTGGCCCTGGGCTACGACCCCGAATATGCCCGGGACCCTTTGCAACTGGTCTTGCGCAAGGCCAGGCTGGCTCAAGAGGCGGGCTGCCACGGGGTGGTCTGCTCCGGCCGAGAAGTAAAAGCGGTCAAGGAGGCGTGCGGCCAGGACTTTTTGGTGGTCTGCCCCGGCATCCGCCCGGAGTGGGCCGCGGTGCCGGAAGATGATCAGGAGCGCAGCGTTACCCCCTATGCGGCCATTAACGCCGGGGCCGACTATCTTGTGGTGGGCCGGCCCATCCGGGTGGCGGCCGATCCGGTGGCCGCGGCCAAAAAAGTTGTGGCGGAGATTGCCCGCGGGATGAATGAGGCCCGATGATCCGGTTCGAAAAAGGAGAAATTTCCACGGTGGTAGTTTCCACCGCCCTGGGCCATGACGGCCGGGGGATTTTTCCCTACACCCTCCTGCCCCGTTATCGCCGCCTGGTCAACACCATAAAAGAGACCGGGACCACGGTTTTCGCCAAATCCGCCACTCGCTTTAAAAGAAAAGGTAATTTCGTCCCCGCCAATCCCCTGACCTGGCGATACATCCGGCGGATTCCAAAGCAGGGCATGCTCAATGCCTATGGCCTTACCAATGCCGGCGTGGAAATGAGCGCCAAAGACCTCAAGGCCTCCACCGGGAAGGGCTTCCAGGTTATTCCCAACCTGTATCCCGAGTTTGCCAAAGGCACGGAAATGGCGATCAGGGAAACCCTGGAGGCCATCGACATCTATCGCCAGATAATGGGCCCTGATTTTTGGGCCCTGGAACTCAACTATTCCTGTCCCAATTCTCAAGAGGAAATCCGGGAGAACGTGAGGCAGGGAATCAGGTGCACCCGGGAAGTGAAGCAGCATTATCCAGAGTTGCGCCTGATTATCAAAATAAGCATCTGCCACCCTTACGAGTTTGCCCAGGAACTCGAGGCCTTGGGGGTGGACGCGCTTCATGCCATTAACACCATACCCTACGAGATCGTTTTTACTGGCGATCTATATCCGCCCTCGCCCTTATGGAAGGTGGGCGGGGGTGGAGTGTCGGGCGGTCCCGCCTTTGCCCAGGCATATGGGTATAATGCGGTCTTGCGGGAAAAGGTAAGTTTGCCCTTAATTATGGGCTGCGGTGTAACCGACGTGGATCAAGTAAATAAATACCTCAACCTCGGCGCCGATGCGGTCAGTATCTGCACCATAGCCCTGCGCCACCCCCGGGACGCGGAACGGATTATTAGCCGTTACAACCAAGACGCAGGGATTACTTTAACCACTCCTCGTTGATGAGGCAGAATCGAGGGGGGACTGACCGTAAGGGTGGTCTGGGTGGTTGGCGAGGAACATGTAAACCTTACGCCGGTTTTTCCAGAATTACAGATAAGCGGCAGATAAGGGGAGGTGATGTCCCTTAAATCCCTTGCTATCCGGCTTCCTCGCCGCGGCCAGGAATTCCTGATGGTAACCGAGGCCGAATTGCGGGCCTATGCCCAAAGCCACGGCCTCACTCCCCGCCAGGCCGTGGAAGCAGCCCTTACGGAAGGCATCCTACCGGAGTGCTATGAACGCAATTTTCCCAGCCTGACCGTGGCTGACCAGCTCCGGCTATTCCAGAGCAGCGTGCTGGTGGTAGGCCTGGGCGGTTTGGGGGGCATTCTCTCCGTGCTCCTGGCCCGGGTGGGGATTGGCCGGCTGCTCCTGGCCGACGGCGATATCTTCACCCCCTCCAATCTCAATCGCCAGATGCTAGCCGCCCATAGCACCCTGGGGCAGAACAAGGCGATGGTAACCGCCCGGCACCTTCAGGACCTCAATCCAGCCCTTGAGGCGGAGCCCATTCCTTACTTCCTCAACCGGGATAATCTCTCCCCTTATCTCTCCCAGGTCCAGGTCGTGCTCGATGCCCTGGATACGCTAAAGGCCCGCCAGAAGCTCTTTGCCGCAGCCCAGGAGGCCCGCGTCCCCCTGGTCCACGGCGCGGTATTGGGGAAATTCGGCCAGGTGACCACCGTCGGGCCTGAAGACACCACCACCTTCAGCAAAATTTACCCTGCCACGACCCTTTCCCCCGAAGGCCCCCGGGAGGCGCTGGCCCCCACGGTGACCCTGATAGCCAGCTTGCAAACCCAGGAAACTATCCGCCTCCTTCTGGGTCAACCTCCCGCTTACCAGGGCTGCCTGGCCCACTTCGACGGCGACACCGGCCGGTTGGAGATGGTGGCTTTGGGTTAGTGGTTTGTGGGGGAGAGGGCTAAAGGCCGCAGGCCCTTACCCCCTCCCCCACACCCCCTTCCCCAATCCCATATGGGGAAAGAAAGATAGCCGGGTAAGGCGGGGCCGAAGGCCCCGCCTTACCCGGCACTATGAGCGTTAGGGTGACAAACGCAAAGAGGCAGTGGCACAGGCGTCTCGCCTGTGCTCAGGTCCCGGTCCTCTGCTTTCTTCTCAACCTCCCCCAATGGGAGGGAACAGGCCCAGGCGTTCCTGACCCTGCAAGATAAAATTCGCTTCCTGGCGGCGGCCGTTGACCATGATCAGGGTGACTTCTTGGGGCGGCAGGCCGAGGTCCGCGATGACCTGGGCCACTGGCGTGCCTGACGGCACTTCCAGAGAAATCCCTTGATAAGGATCGTACCCGGGAACGTACTGACGCAGGGTGGCATTGAGGAGAACTTGCAAGGCCATGGTGCCAACATATGCGGGTTGGGTGGGGGGTGTGGGGGGAGGGCAGGGGCCTCAGGCCCCTGGCCCTCCCCCCCACCACACATCTTTACATTCCTTCCAGCACCTGGTCGATTTCCGCGTCGGTGAAGTCCCAGGTGACGTTATGGGGCTCCAGGTTTTCTTTGAAGAAGGCCGGCAGGCGGTCATGGGCCTGGGTGAACCCGGCGTCGCGATTAAAGCCTCGTTCGTCGCGCAAAACCTGCTGGCCCAGGGTCACCACGTCCCCGGTGGTCAGAATGAGGCCGTAAGTGGCATTGAGCATGTCCACGATGCATTGCAGGGCGTCGGGGTTATCGAGTATGGCGAAGGCGGTAAACAGGCACAACCCGGTGGAGTCCACCGCGGCCGTGGCGATCTGCAGATTCCGGGAGAGTTCGACATTGCCCTCTTTCTTCAAGGGATCAACGTCGCCCCCGCACTTCAAGATGTCAGTGGCCACCGTGTAGCCCGCGGTGTGGTCGGCCCCCATGGGAGTGGTGGCAAAGGTCAGCCCCATGCCTTTGATGGCCCGGGGATCGTAGGCCGGGAAGGCCTGGCGTTTCACCGCCGGCACCCGGTCCACCCCCAGGGCCTGGCCGGCGAAGGCCGAGCCGTTGCCCAGGATCAGTCCCCAGGGATCATTGGTGCCGACCTTTTTTACCATTTTGAGGGCCGCGGGACCGTCCCCCCAGGGGATGACGCCGGCTTCCATCAAGACCCCCAAGGTCACGCCCGTCTCAATGGTGTCCAGGCCGAGATCATCGCAGAGGCGATCCAACTGGGCAATCTCATCCAGGTCCTTGATTAAGGTATTGGCCCCTAAAGCCCAGATGGTTTCATATTCGAACCCTGAGGTGAGATATTTCCCCTTGGCGTCGTGGTAGGTCTGGGAGCATTGGATCACACAACCCGGATGGCAGCCCTCCTTGGTTTTGCCGCCCCGCTGTTTGATCAACTCCGCCATGCGCTCGCCGCTGATATTCTCGGCAAATTCAAAGCGCCCCCGCCGGAAATTCTGGGTAGGCAAGGCCCCGGCCTCATTGATGATGTTGATAAGCACCGAGGTGCCGTAAGCGGGCAGCGCTTGGCCGCTCACCGGGTGGTCCAGCAGGTACTTGGCCCATTTCCGGGAGGCGGCCTTAAACTTCTCCGGGTTAGCCAGGGGCACCCGCGGTTCCGTGCCCCGATCGTCCACCACCAGGGCTTTGAGCTTTTTAGAGCCCATCAAGGCTCCGAGACCGCCGCGGCCCGCGGCCCGGCCGGGGCGGCCCGCAGGATCGGCAAAATGGACACTGGCCGCGGTCAGGCGCTTTTCCCCGGCCGGACCGATGCTCATTAAGCCCACGCCTCGGCCGAAACGCTTCCACAGGCGCGTCATGGTCTTGTAATTCCCTAGCCCGGCGTATTCGTCGGCGGGATAGAATTCCACCCCCTCTTTGGTGATCTTGACTATGGAAAACTCTCCTCCCACGGGTTTGCCTTCCACCACCACGGCCTTGATGTCAAGACGCGCCAGTTTTTGCGAAAGAAGCCCTCCGGCATTGCTTTCTTTAATGGTGCCCGTCAGGGGAGATTTACCCCCCACCGAGATGCGTCCCGAATTAGCCGCCATGGTGCCGGTGAGCAGCCCCGGGGCTATTACCAACTTGTTGGCGGCGCTCAGGGGATGGCAGGTGGGTTCCACTTCCTCCCGAATAATCCGGGAAGTCAGGGCGCGGCCTCCCAATCCGGCATAGGCCTCTTTTACCTTATCCCAACGGAAACTTCCATCAGCCATGTTGAGACGCAAAATCCGGGACATGATGTTCTCCTTTCCTGTGCCGTGATTGTGGGAATCTGGCCTCTGAGCCGCGCCAGTCGGCTCAGGCCCGCGCCGGCGTTCTTTTCACGGTCAGGGGGAAGCGAGGCTGATTAGGACCGGTCTTCCCGGCCCCCAGAGCCGCTGAAGAGCTTGACAAGAGCCCCTCTTCCTCTACTGCCTACATATACCCGAGAAAAATGGCGTGTCAATTAGGAATTAACTGAAGGTGAAATTAGCAATCCTATCCTGCAAAATCAGGGAAACCAGGATTTTACTTTCAAGATATCATGACTTAATTTCAATTAATTCGGATCGATAAAGAAGATAAGCTCCAGAAGGGAAAGGAACGAAGATGAAGGCAAGATTATTAATCCTGGCTGCCACGGTGTTTGTCGTCTTGAATTTTAGCGGGGTCGGGTGGGCTGAAGAGGTAACCCATCCCTCCGTTGCCCCTGAGGAAATGAAGCAGGGTGATGAGAAAAAGGGCGAAGCTGAAAAGGCCCAACGGCCGGAAATCCGCAAAGTAAAGGAAGATTCGGCAGAAAAAAACCAGGATAACCAAAGGGAAAAGGCCTACCAGGAATCTAGAGATGCCAGGGTTAAAAAACTGGAGCGGACCAGAGGGCAAAAAGTTAAATCCTGGCAGGTTCTTAATCGATAATCGGGACGAGTTAAGCAGCCTCAGTCCCCCGGCAGATGGACTCATACGTTATTTGGGTGAGGGTTTCCAGTTCTTCCGGGGAGAGGCTCAAGGGGGGCATAAGGACGATGACGTCTCCCAGGGGACGAAGGATGGCCCCCAGTTTCCGGGCCGCCAGAATTACTAAATGGCCGGTGCGCCGGGCCACCGGGAAGGGTCCCCGGGTATTTTTATCTTGCACCAATTCGATTCCCACCATCAGGCCCCGCTGGCGGATATCGCCGACGTGGGGATGGCCCTCCATTTCCCCCAGGCGTTTACTCAGCAGGTCTATCTTGGCAGGCAACCCTTCCAGAACCCCATCCTTTTGAAAGACCTCCAGGCTGGCCAGGCCCACCGCCGCGCCCAGGGGGTTGCCGGTATAGGTGTGGCCATGGAAAAAGGTTTTGAACTCCTCAAATTCGCCTAAGAATGCCCGGTAAATTTCCTCGGTGGCCAGAGTGGCGGCCAGGGGCAGATATCCGCCGGTGATGCCCTTGGCCAGACACATCAGATCAGGGCTCACCTCTTCCTGCTGGCAGGCGAACATCTTGCCGGTGCGGCCAAAGCCGGTGGCCACTTCATCGGCAATCAGGAGTACGCCGTAGCGCCGGGTCACTTCCCTTACCTTGGACAGATACCCCGGGGGCTGAGGAATCATGCCGGCCGCGCCTTGCATCACGGGCTCCAGGATGACGGCCACCAGTTCCTGATGGTGCGTGGCCACCAGGTCTTCCAGAATGGTGAGGCACTGGAGTTGGCAATCTTCCCGGTTCGGGCACCGGTAACAATAAGGGGCCGGAGCCTCCAGGGTCTCGAAGAGCAGGGGCCGGTAGGTCTCATGGAATAAGGCGATGCCGCCCACCGACACCGATCCGAGGGTGTCCCCGTGGTAGGCGTTGCTCAGCTTCAGGAAGCGTTGTCTGCCCTTCTGGCCCAGATTCCGCCAATATTGAAAAGCCAGTTTCAGGGCCACCTCCACCGCGGTGGAGCCGTTGTCGGAAAAAAAGACCTTGGTGAGTCCGGGAGGGGCGATCTCCGCCAGACGCCGGGCCAGAAGGATGGCCGGAGGATGCGCCAGTCCCAGCAGGGTGCTGTGGGCTACTTGCTCCAGTTGGGACAGCAGGGCCTGATCCAGTTCCGGGCGCCGGTGGCCATGGAGGTTGGCCCACAGGGAGGAAACCCCATCCAGGTAACGCCTGCCTTGTAAATCATAGAGATAATTTCCTTCTCCCCGGCTGATGATCAGGAGTTCCTCCTTCCGGAAGCCCTTCATTTGGGTGAAGGGATGCCAGAGGTGCTCCCGGTCCCATCGTGCCAGGGTGTCAAAGTCGTAGTCCATAAATCCTCCGGATTTATACACAACGTCATAAATAATTGCGCATCTTAAAATATATCATAATATTTTATGGGTTTATAAGCTTGCTGATAAATAGCAGAGATCAACGCTAAGTTGAGCGGCAGCGTGGTAGGGATTGAATAAATGTCAAAAGACGCCGTCCTCTTAAACGAAAGATTGTTATTGACTTGCACCTACCATGAACATTGTGAGGACCACACCCAAGATAAATTCATTGCTATATATTTTCAAGCCGAACATTTACTGCAACCGGGCCTCTGTAATTGAAAGCCATTTTAAAGGAAACCCTCATAGAAGGTTTCAAATCTATCCATTCCTTATCATCAGAGAATTCTCTATGTGTGAATATCCTATCATGTAACCCATCTCTAATTATAAAAGCATAAGATGCTTCCATCTTTTGGATAGTTCCTAAATAATTAATCACATCTTTACCTATCATAATTTCACCTCGTGGTTCGTTCTTAACCCTGGCATCGATATTTACCTCACCTAATTTCTTAAATAAAGCCATTGATTCGGGAATCTCACCCTCCATATAAAGGAATCTAGCGTAATGGAATTGGGCAACATAATTATTGTCACCTTCTGTGAACGATCTTCTCAGATGATGCCTGATTTCTCCTTTATTTGGAGTAGAAGACTTCATCAAGAGCAGTGCCAACCTGAAATTTGCATACTTTTCAGAAGGATTAGCATCTACACATTCTCTCAAGGTTTCTATCGCTTGCCCCAGATTTCCAGTAGACTCGTACATTATGGCAAGGCGTGTTGCTATAAATGGGCTTCTTTTATTAGCAGAAAATGCCTTTTTAAGAGCATCAAGGGCTTGTGGATTCTTATCAATAAGTTCACAGAAGTTCGCCTCGGCTTCCAATATGAATGCACTCTCGGGAAATAGCTGAATAGCCTTAGCTATTTGTTGCTCAAGTTCTTTTATTCGCCTTGCAATGGTAGGCTCATCATGCTGTTCACTCATGAGTTCTCTCAAGTCATCTATTCCAATTTTTATAAGGGTATGGTATGGATGCTCTGAGATTTCTCCACTTGAAGTTAGTTCAAGTGCTATGGTACGAGAGTCTTTCAGATACTTCCTCTTTTCCAATTTGGTCTGTGCTTTTTCAGCTCTTTTCAAGGCCAGAACAGATAAAGAATGAGCTATTGCTTTATTGTAAGGCGCTTTATTCTTTGCTTGTAAGAGCAATTTTGATGCCTTCTCGAGGTTTCCTTCTGGAGAGTTTATTTCAAAGATCGCCTCATGCTGCATCAAAATTATGTCCTCTGGTGCACGCTCTCTTGCGATGGAATATATTTGCCGAATCATGTGCTTATCGGGGAACAAAGCCAACAAATTCTTTGCTTTTGTTAGGCCTCTGAATCCTTCCCGATCGGAGCTGTAATCAATGTCAAGACAATTTATTATCCTTACATACTCATCATACCTTTCTTGTGGATTAGTAAGAACTCTCTCAAAGACTAACTCGGCTATTTGAGGGTGTCTTGTGCGGTAAAAATAATCTTTTATGGACTCTTGGTATATTGCAAAAACAACAAACTCCAGAGGCTTAAAAAGTTGTTCTTTAAAACTCCTGAACGGTATACCGTGAACCCTGGATATCAAACCAGCTCGTGTGGCAACCCCCAGTCGGTGCAAGATGCATACTGTCAAATAGAGGGATTGTGCCTGGGGAGACGAAATGTTTCTATATTCATCTAGGACAATGTCGCTAAATGGCTTTCCCAAAGTCGCCTCATGCAGGGCTACAAGCAACTGTCTACCAGCTTTCTTGGATAAGGCTTCTTTCTGCTGTTCTAAGGTTAAACCTTCTAAATGGCCTAAAGATTTATGCTTCGTTAAAAGATTAATTAAATCTTCTATTTCCTTCTCGCTTAAGTATTTGACTTCATAGCTATCTGTAAGAAAAGGCTCTAACCGTTCACATTCGGTATTCCATTCATTATTTCGTTCCGCTCCTATAATAGTAAGAGGCAACTTATCCTTTTTTGCCCTTGAAATAATATTTTCTATTACATCTATATATTCACCGACTGGATCAACAAATAGGAATATTCTTTCGTTGCACAATCTTTGCAATTGAAATAATGGCTCATATTCAGGATAGGAAGATGGTTTCAGGATTAGACATAGTTTGTTGAACAATGTGGAGGCTTCCCAGACTATTCTCCTCAGTAAAACTGTCTTTCCAGATCCGGCATGTCCTTTGATCAGATAAAACTCCTGTTGTTCCCTTCTTTCTTCTTCTTCTATAAGAAGTACTTCTGACAATATGCTATCAGACATAGACCTTTTGACGTCTAAATCATTTATTATTGGCGAAAGATCGGTAAAGTAGCCTTTGTAGAAAGCCTTTGGAGCAATTTCACCTGGTTTATAGGTTTTATCGACATATTCAACATCCCTTGTAAGGAAAGTCATAAGACTGTCGCTTAACCTGATAGGATCGGGGATGCAAAAACGGCCGAAGACCGGATGCTCATGCTTTTTTAGCAATTTGGGCGGAGACCTAAATGCCGGGCTTATTTCACGATCCAACTCAACGATAAAGTCCCTAAAATCCATTGAGATAGATGATATTTTTCGGCTCTCCCAGAACCTTATTTCGGCTGGAGTTACATTAGGTGCTACCAGATATGATCTAGGTTTTGCTTCTTTGAGTTCGTTGAGTTCGAGGAGTATTGTCCTGATATCAGGATCACTTAAACTATGGCCGACAAAAAGTAGTGGATATTCATACGCCAGGCTCTGTAACTTTTCGAACAAACGGCTTCTTCCTTTTCTGTAATTTACATACTGCTCAGGTGTAAGTATTAGTGGAATATCTGGGTCATTAATGTTTGTAATACATCCGTGTAGTTTTAAATAGACGACATTATCTATAGATCGAAGCTTTTCTTCTACCCGTTCTCCATTTTTCATGAATGCAATGGGTTTTTGTAGCTTGTCTTTAACCTCGTTGTAGGCTCTTTCAACAATTAGGTCATAGTTCGTAGAAGCAATGGCACTCCATACAAATCTCGGAATCATTTTATGAAAATCGGCGGGGTAGAAGTCACGAAAGATAGATGCGATAAACTCTTGCACAGTAAAGAGATCCGATTCAGAAATAGCAAGCTCAGCCACCTGCGCAAGTGGCCTATTGGAAAAATCGGGGCCAAGGAATTTCTCAGCGATCAGCCTGGATAGCTGATCTCCGGCTGGCGGTCGTAAGCCGCTATGGTGAACTGCACCAATCGAAGCACCTGACCCAAGAAATAACACAACTTGTCCTTCTCTAACAGATTCAATTAGTAATTTAGGAATAGTCATATCTGTTTACCTTTGGCGGGAAAAGCGCTTCTCAACATATAAGGTCATCTTGATAAAGACCCTTTTACCAGGGATATTACACCATAGTTCCTTGCGGTAGCTTTTTATCTTTTTATTGAAGATTTCCCCTTTCTTCCCACAATTGCACAATAGGAACATATTTGTCAAGAGAAGACGGGAGTATATCTGTTAGGTCCGAGGTTGATTAACTTTATCAAAAGGATAATCAGCCATACCCCCGCAGACGGCACCCCACAAAGTTCATTATCTTGCCACTATAGGCAATTTGGGTGAAGTGGCGATATGGTGCGCATAAATTAATGACGCTAGGTTTAGTTTTGACCTCGGGAAGGCAGAGGCCGGCCCCAGACTCCGCGCCGGATGTGCTTAAGCCGGCGAGTCCCAGGCGAAGGTCTCACCTTCCCTGATATCCTAGGCAGCTGGGGAAAGCGGGGTGGCGGGAGGCTAACAAGGGCGGGTTTACCTTTTCTTTGACATCCCGGCCTTTCCCTGATAATTCCCCGGCTAAGTCTGGGACTCCGGGGTGAGATCGGCGGAAGGGGAGAGGCGCCGGGGATCCACCAGATTAAAGCGCCGCATCTTGTTGAACAGCGTGGTGCGACTGATACCGAGGGATTTGGCGCTGAGCTGCCGATTCCAATTCAACGATTCCAGGGTCTCCAACAAAATCTGTCTTTCGGCCTGATCTATAGCCGTTTCCAAAGTGAGGTTCGGGGCCGTGGAAGTGGAGCGCAATCCGGTCTCAAAGATATGCGGCGGGAATGATTCCGGAATGATAAACTCCCCCGGGCTCAAGATTACCGCCCGTTCGATGACATTCTCCAGTTCCCGCACATTTCCCGGCCAGGGGTAACGCAAGCAGACTTGCAGGGCGCTTTTGGAAATGCCCTTGATCTGTCGGTGATGCACCTGATTATAGTGGCGAATGAAATGCTCAATCAGGGGTTCAATATCGCTCAAGCGTTCCCTAAGCGGCGGTATGGTCAGGGATACCACATTGATGCGATAGTAGAGGTCTTTGCGGAAATTATGGTGGTCCACCTCCTCCTGTAAGGAAGCATTGGTGGCCGTGATGATCCTCACATCCACATGAATAGGAGTATTTCCCCCGACGCGTTCGATTACCTTTTCCTGGAGAACTCTCAGGAACTTTATCTGCAAATTAGGAGAGGCGCAATTGATATCATCCAGGAAGATGGTGCCGCCATGGGCCTCCTCGAATTTCCCTTTTTTATCCCGGATGGCCCCGGTGAAAGAACCCCGCACATGCCCGAAGAGTTCGCTCTCCAGCAGGGTCTCGGAGAGAGACCCGCAGCTAATTTTGACGAAAGGTCCATCCCGCCGGGGAGACTGATCGTGAAGATACCTGGCCAGCAAGGTTTTGCCGGTGCCGGATTCTCCGGTAACCAGCACCGTAGCCATGGTGTCGGCAATGGCGTGGACCAGTTCCAGAAGTTGCTCCATCTTCCGGTCCCGGAACTTCATCTCCTCTTGCAGCACCCAGGGCTTGAGACGCTGCTTCAGAGACTGGTAGGAGGCCAAAAGTTTTTCCTGCTCCAGGGCGTGTTTGAGGGTGAGTTTGAGGTGCAGATCATCGATGGGTTTGGTGATGTAATCGTAGGCTCCCAGTTTGATGGCCTCCACCGCCCCATCGATGTGGCCGTGGCCGGTAATAAAGATAATGACGGTGTCCGGGGAGCGGCCTTTCAACTCCTTCAGCAGTTCGATGCCATTCAACCCGGGCATCTGGATATCTGACAGGATTAACTGATATTTGGTTTCCTTCAGCTTAGCCAGGGCCGCGAGGCCGTCCAGGGCGGTATCCACCGTGTAGCCCTCTAAAATAAGCATCTCCTTGAGGGATTCGCATACTAGGAGATCATCATCCACGATCAGGAGGTCTTTAGTTGGCATTCGGTTCTCCTGGCCCGGCTTGGGGCAGTATGACACTCACTTTGGTTCCCTGCCCCTTGGTGCTTTCCACCAACAGACGCCCACGATAACGTTCCATAATCTTCTGGCAAATGGGTAAACCCAGCCCCAGGCTCTGGGTTCCTTCCTTCGTGGAGTAGAACGGCTGAAAGATGAGATCCAGTTCCTCAGGAGAGAGGCCTGGCCCGTTGTCTTCAAAGGTGATTACCAACTGGTGCTCGTAAACAGAGCTGTCAACCTTCAGGTGGCCTCCCTGGGGCATGGCTTGCAGGGCGTTTTTGATGATATTGATGAATACATAATAGAGATCCGATTCTATTACCACCTTCTGAAATACTGGATGAAGATGAAAAGACACCTGCACGTTTTGGTCGCTGGCCTGAAACATCATCATCTTGATGGCATCCTGGAGGAGACTATATAAGTTATCGGTAGATTGGGGAGGAGCTTTATAAGGATTTGCCGTAAACAGGAGGGACTTGATGCTCAAGGACATCTTCTGCAGGCCTTTTTGGGCCTCCGTCAGATAGCGTTCCACCTCCTGGGGGGCTTCTTTTTTCATCAGGGCCAAAGAGAGGTAACGCCGGATGCCGTCCAGGGGGTTGTTGAGTTCATGGGCTACGCAAAGGGTGAGTTTCCCCATGATGGCCAGGTGTTCATAAAGCTGGAGGCGCTGTTTGAGTTGCTCCAGTTCGCTCACATCTTCCACCAGGAGCAGTCCCCGGGTCCCATCCCGGTCTGCGGGCCAGGGGATCATTTTTACCGCTAAAAATCGCGGGGATTTTCCCGGGGTGGAGGTTTTCAGGGAGGTGAATTCCCGGGGTTTTTGGCTGGTCAAGACCTGCCGGAAAGCCTCCTCCAGATTATGCTGATCCCCGGCAGTGAGGCCGAGGTGGGGGAAGATCTCCTGGCCCGTTAGGCTCTTTCCGGTAAAACCCGTCAATTCCTGCATGGCGGAATTGGGCTGGATCACTTTGAGATCCTGATCCACCAGGGCCAGTCCCAGAGGAAGCTCTCCATGGACCCAGGGAGCCAGGGCCTGGAGAGGGGCCAATTCCTCCGGAGGCTGCCGGGACTCCAGGACTTCCACCAAAAGACGCCCCAGCAGCCACCCCAGGAAGAGATCCTGGGGAGAAAAGGACTGGCCATCGGCCTGGTCAGATAGATTGATCACCCCCCAAAATTTATACCCGGTGAGAGGAATGGCCATAAAGCTGTCGGTTTGGTAGGCAGCGCGCCGGGGAAGGCTGGGAAAGCGCGAGTCCCGGCTAAGATCGGGTACCAGAAGGGGCCGCCGGAGATTCGCCACGTATCCCATGACCCCTTCGACGGCGGGGATCATGGCGCTGGCCCTGGCCTCAGCCTGGGGGCCCAGGGCCGCCAGCCCGGAAAACTGACCCTTAGAGGCGTCAAAGAGAAAGATGGAGCTATGGGTGACCTTGATCAGGTCTCGGGCGGTTTCCAAAATGCCTCGCCCTACCTCTTTAAGATCCTCCTGTTTCCACACCTTCTCCCTTAAGGATTTCAACGCATCAGCTGCGGGTGAGCTTAATATCAACTCCAGGGCCTGCCAGCCCAAGGCTTCAGCCCCCTGGAACACCACCTCCAGGTCTCGCTGGGACCGGAACAGATCTCGATATTGCAGGGCTCGATCCACCGCATGGCGGATGATTTCGGGCTGCAAGGGCTTGGTAAGGTAATCGAAGGCTCCCAGCTTGATGGCGGCCACGGCATCCTGGTAACTGGCAAATCCGGTTAGGACGATGACCATGGTGTCGGGATGGTGTAGCCGGAGGTATTGCACCACCTCCATGCCACCCATCTCCGGCATCACCATGTCGGTAAGCACCAGATCATACGGGTGCACCTGTAATCTGGCCAAGGCTTCCCTGCCATTACTGGCAGTGTCCACCGCATAACCCGCGGCACTCAGGATTTCCTTAACCAGTTCAGGGATGGCGGGATCGTCATCCACTACCAGGATTAGGGGTTGCTCTTTCATAATCGAGCTTTAAACGCTTGGGTTTACCGTCCGAGGCTCCCTCATCAAGGCCCGACCTCCCTGTCAGGTCGTCAAAGATACTTCTTAATTGAGCAACTTATTATAACACTATTTCGCCATATTGTTGGCGCAAATAAGCCCGGTAGGCGCCGGAGCGTACCCGACTCAGCCACTCTGCATGGGACAGGTACCAGGAGACCGTGCGTCTTAACCCCTCCTCCAGGCTGACCTGGGGGCGCCAGCCCAAGGCCTGCTCGATTTTCCCGATGTCCAGGGCATAGCGCTGATCATGCCCTGGGCGGTCGGGGACAAAAGTGATCAATCTCTCCAGATCCCTTAGGTCCGGTCGCAGCTCCTGGAGCACGCCCAGGAGCAGCCGCACTAACTCCAGGTTGGGCTTCTCCTGCCTGCCGCCGATATTATAAGTCTCGCCCCACTGGCCCTCCTCCAGCACCGTGAGCACGGCCCGGCAATGGTCTTCCACAAAGAGCCAGTCCCGCACATTGGCGCCTTCGCCGTAAATGGGGATGGGTTTTCCCTCCAAAGCCTGGCTGAGGCTGAAAGGAATGAGTTTTTCCGGGAATTGAAAGGGTCCGTAGTTATTGGAGCAATTGGTAATGAGGACCGGCATCTCATAGGTGCGGAAATAGGCGCGCACCAGCCAATCCGCCGCGGCCTTGGAGGCCGCATAGGGACTGGAGGGCGCATAAGCGCCTTCCTCCGTAACCGGGGGATCCTGAAATTTGAGAGACCCGTAGACCTCATCCGTGCTGACATGCAGGAACCGCGGCCCCGACTGCTGCTTAACCTGCTTCCAGGCCTGGCGGGTGGCTTCCAGCAGATTGAAGGTCCCCAACACATTGGTGCGGACAAAGGCGGCTGGGTCCAGGATGGACCGGTCCACATGGGTTTCCGCGGCGAAATGCACTACCCGGGTGATGGCGTGGCGGGCAAAGAGGGAGTCCAGCAATCCCCGGTGGGCCACATCCCCCTGGACAAAGATATGCCGCGGGTCGCCCTGCAATTCGGCCAGATTTTCCAGGTTGCCGGCATAGGTTAACAGATCCAGATTGATGACCTGCCAGTCAGGGCGATTTTTCCGCAGGAAATAGACGAAATTGGTGCCGATGAAGCCGGCCCCGCCGGTTACCAGGACGGTAATCATAGTTGCTCCCCATGACGCCCCCAGAACTGCTGGAAGGCGTCTTGCCAGTGGGGCATGAGATCCAAGCCGGCCAATTTCAGCAGCCGGTTTTCCATTACCGAGTTGGGCGGCCGCCGGGCGGGGCGGGGAAACTCGGAGGTTTCGCATGGCCTTACCTGCGCCGGAACCCCGGCCCGGGCCAGGATCAGGCAGGCAAATTCATACCAGGTGGTCTCCCCCTGACAGGTGGCATGATAGGTGCCGAAGGCATAGGTTTCCGCCAAGGCCAGCAACTGCGGGGCCAAAGCCAGGGCGCTGGTGGGGGTGCCTCGTTGATCGTGGACTACTTTTATCTCCTGCCCTGGAGCAAGCCCCCGGGCCCGGGCCAGAATGGCGGTGACAAAATTAGGCCCCGGCGGGCCATAAAGCCAGGCGGTGCGGACAATGAAGTGATCCGGGCACTGCTGCCGGACCCATTCCTCTCCCAAGAGCTTGCTCAAGCCATAGACGGAAAGGGGCCGGGGTGGGTCCCATTCCACGTAGGGCCCCGCTTTGGCCCCGTCGAAGATATAATCACTGGAGATATGAATCAGCTTAACTCCCAGGCGCCGGCAGGCCACCGCCAGGTTTCGGGGCCCCAGGCTGTTGACCCGGATGGCCGTATCCGGGTCCGCCTCCAGGTCATCTACCCGGGTGGCCGCGGCGGCGTTGATCACCACCTCGGGCCGGTGGCTTGCAACGCAGTGCCAGGCCGCTGGCCCGTCAACGATATCCAGTTCCTTAAGGTCAGTGGCCACCACCTCCCAGCCCCGGCGGCGGGCTTCCGGCACCAAGGCTTGCCCCAGTTGGCCTGCGGCTCCGGTGATTAAGACCTTCATAAGCTGCTTTACCGTCCCTTAAGATCGCCGTTTTATTCCAAACGAAAGGGGCAGTGAGGATCATCCTCGTAGCGGATCTCATCCACGGCTTCTTGGCGGCCAGGGCCTCGGTAGAGGCGGTTGGCGCAATTGAAGACCAAGCCCGGATGATCACTGATATTGATGTAACCATGCACCACCCCCGGGGGCACGATGAGGATGGCCGGGCAATTTTCACCCAGGTGGAACTCCTGACGCTTGCCAAAACTGGAGCTCTCCGGCCGCTGGTCCCAAAGGATCACCCGGAAGTCCCCGGGCCCGGGAAAACAGAAAAAATCAGTTTGCTCCCGGTGGGCATGGGGACCGCGGCCCACCCCTGGTTGGGTCACGGAGATGTAGGCCATGACCGGCCAATGCTCCGGGGCCAATTCATCCTGGCGGAAAATTTCCGCCAGCCAGCCGCGCTGGTCCGGGTAAATCGCCAGGGGCCGACAGATGACCCCAGGTATTTGAGTCTTCAGGTTTTCTTGGTCGCTCAAAGCCATCCTCGCTAACTCAAGGCCCCCGGAAAGCCGGGTTTCGCCCCCATAACTCCTCTAGGATTTAGCGGCATGAAGCTATTGTTTCTTAAACTTTTTAAAAATACCAATAAAAAATTGGCCTGGACCTACCCTGGACCCTCATAATTTGGCAGCGATTCCTGGGATGATATTGGTGGAACTGGCCAAACCTGGCGTAGCCTTATCGTTGGAGGCCTCACCGGGAGTCTCGCAGAATACCGGGCCACCCTGTGCCCGGTTTAGTGAGGATTAAGGTCAGGTTATCCTTTGATAAAGTTGAAGACCGCCACAATAAGGGGGTTGATATAGGGGCTGAGGATACCTTGGTGGGTGATGCGCTCAACGAGGAGGAGGGCGAGAATAATAAAAGGCCCGGTCTGGAGAAAGAGCCATTTGAGTCTCTGATAACTCGGGGGAATCAATACGTAGACTAAGCTCCCGGCAGCCAGGGGCGGCAAGGGGATGAGGTTATAGAGGGCCATGGTCACATTGACGCCTATGAGCATAACAAAGACCCGGGGATCGTAGTCGATTATTTTCATAACATGGGCCAGGCTGGCGGCAATATTAGCCATGAGGATATTGGCAATGGGGCCCGAAAGCCGGGCCAGGAAGGTATAGAGCCGGGGATGCTCAAATTTCCCCAGGTCTAGCTGCATGGGCCGGGGCCAGCCAAACCCGCCCACCAGAAAGCTCAGGGTTCCCAAGATATCCAGGTGCAGGAAGGCATTGAAATGGAAGCGGTCCTTGGCCCCCGGGCGGGCATCGCCCATAAAGGTGGACTACAAAGGCCTGGGCCTCGGCGTTGATAGTGATGGCCACCAACACCGAAACGCAGAAGGAGACCACCGCATCTATGGCGAGGTTATTAGGGTCGATAATAAAAGGAATCGGCCAGGGACTGGTTAAAGACATGGGGCCATACCTCAATGCCATTATAACAAAAAAGAAGGCAGATCCAGGAGAGGATTACGCCGATGACCAGAAATATCCCGGACCGGTAGAAGGCTGAATCATATGCCCCCGGCCTTTGGCCCCAGCCCTCCCAGATTTTTACCAGGTCGACCAGATCTTCTCCGCTGCGGCTACCGTATAATCCAGGTCATCCGAGCGGTGGGCCAGGGACAGGAATAAGGCCTCAAACTGGGAGGGCGGCAGATAGACGCCTGCCTCCAGCATGCCCTGGAAGAACTGGCGGAAGCGTGCCAGATCGGATTTCTTGGCCTGTTCCAAGTAGGTTACGGGACCAGAAGTAAAAAATAGGGTAAACATGGAGCCCACTCGATTAAGGGTGAGCGGCACCCGGTGACGGGCCGCGGCCTGGGCCAAATCCTGGCAGAGCTGGGCCCCTGATTCTTCCAGAAACTCGTAGAGGCCGGGCAGTTTCAGAACCTCCAGGGTAGCCAGGCCGGCGGCCACCGCCACGGGATTGCCGGAGAGGGTGCCAGCCTGATAGATGGGCCCGGTGGGAGCCATCTGGCTCATCAGGTCTCGCCGCCCGCCGTAAGCTCCCACCGGCAGACCCCCGCCGATGATCTTCCCCAGGCAGGTGAGATCAGGTTTGACCCCGTAAAGGCTCTGCGCCCCGCCCCAGGCTACCCGGAAGCCGGTGATCACCTCGTCGAAGATGAGGAGGCAGCCCTCTTGATCGCAGATTTGCCGCAATCCTTCCAGGAAACCCGGCATCGGGGGTACCACGCCCATATTCCCGGCCACCGGCTCCACGATGATGGCGGCAATCTCTCCGGGGTGCTGGCGCACCGCCTGACGCACCGTCTCCAGGTCGTTGTAAGGCAAAGACAAGGTCAAAGCCGCAATCTCCTGGGGGACTCCGGGGCTGCCGGCAATGGCCTGGGTCAGCACTCCGCTCCCCGCAGCCACCAGGAAAGAGTCGCCGTGGCCATGATAGCAGCCATCGAACTTGATGACCTTGGGGCGGCCGGTAACTCCCCGAGCCAGCCTCAGGGCGCTCATGCACGCCTCGGTGCCGGAGCTGACCAACCGCACCTGCTCCAGGCTGTCCACCGCGTCCACCAGAATCTGCGCCAGGTCCACCTCCCCCGGGGTTGGAGCTCCGAAGCTGGCGCCCCGGGTCACGGCCGCCTGCACCGCGTCCACCACCGTGGGCGGGCTATGGCCCAGGATCAGCGGGCCCCAGGACCCTACGAAATCGAGGTAGGAGTTGCCATCGGCATCATAGACCCGGGCCCGCTCCCCCCGGACGATCACCCGGGGACTGCCCCCCACGGCCTGCCAGGCCCTTACCGGACTGTTCACCCCTCCGGGCATCAGCTCCAGGGCAGCCTTGAATATACGCTGAGAAGCATCCTCCATGGTCACGCTAGCCTCCGGATAATCAAGTAAATTTGGGGGGGAGGGCCGGGGCCGCCGGCCCCTGGCCCCTCCCCCAACCCCAAGCCCCAATCCCTTGTTTTTTATAGTAGGGGGGGTAGTCGAGTCAGTCAATTATTCTTTTTAGCGGCTCGATCCACCGTTTGGAATCTCTGCATAAGGAGATGCGAATATTTACCTCCCCCGGTGTTCCTGTTTGGGTCCCAATAAGCCGTGGAAAAGACCGATGTGGGAAGCAAAGAGCTAAGGCAGGGGGGAGAAAAAAGGGTTAGGGTAGGGCTAAATGGGACTTCTGAAGCCTAGGGCATCTGAGGGCCGAAAAAAAGGCAGGGTCTCGCCGCTACGGCGACCCTGCCTGCCCACCCCGTGCCCTCTGGCTTTAAATTGGTTTTTTGGCCAGATCCTTGTGAAGTTAATTTGCAATTTGAATGCCAAATTAATTTATTGATTTTATTGAGAAAATAATGATATCTAAAGGCCAGGTATTCCAAATCTTGAACAAAAAGGTTCAGATTTTGAACAAAATGGTCATAAAGGAGCTATAAAAAAAGAAGATTTCCCTTTTCTAACCTCTAACCTTCATTTCCCTCCCTATCTTTTAAACTCAGGGATTTCGCATCTCATAATCAGGTCTTCACCGATTGTTTTTTTATCTAACCGGGCTATGGTCTTGGCAAATTCTTGGGCATTAACTGGCCCATGCCTTGCAACTTAACCGCGGCGAGGACCAGAGGCAAGGTCAGGTGGGGATTAGGTGTGGGTAGAAAGGAAGTTATCCAGGCGTGTATGGAAAGCCCGCTATACTTCACCATGCCGCTAAAACAGCGGCTGGAATTCGTGAAACGCCACGAAGGCCAGTTTTCTGCTCCCCCTGACCTCCGGGCCTTTTTGTTAAGTTGGGTCAAAACCGGCAGTTTAAACTCATCGGAAGAAGTCGGTTCCCTTGGCTTAACTGCAGCACCAGACAATTCAGCCTGAGGGCCCAGCCGTTCACCTACCTCCGCGGGATGATTAAGGGTTGGGGCCCAGCGGTGCGGGACCCTGTTCTTTGGATCTCTCCTTTCGTCTTTCTCTCAACTACAGACCTAAAGAAGACCTGATTTTTAGAAAAATAATAACTCTACGAAGGGAGCTGGAGCGCGAATAAAGGCGGCGGGGCCGGTTAATCCGGCCCCGGGGTGGTTCTTAAGAAGGTTAGGGCTGGACAGGATTAATCCTGGCGCACCATCTGGCGGGGTCCTATGCCTCCGCCGGTGCGCCAGTCCTTGGGGGGGAAGTAGCCCGTTAAGCGCTTAAGCTCTCCCAACTGGCCCAGGCGTTCGTAAATCATCTGCCAGATGCAAGGGACCTCGCACTTCAAAGTTGCCGACACCTCGCAGAGGCCTCCCTGGGAACCGCCGCAAGGGCCGTTGAGCAGACCTTTGGCGCAGCGGGTCACCGGGCAGAGCCCCCCGGTAATCCCCAGGAGACAATCACCACAGCCGCGGCAACGTTCCTGCCAGAGGCCGTCGGCCGCGGTCTCGCCGATGAACAACGTGTTTAAGCCCGGATAAACCGCTTTTTCCGGGAGGCGTTCCGCCAGGCTTTGCACCCCGGCCCCGCAGGCCAGGGAGACCACCGCCTCGGTATGCCCGGCCCGGTCAATGACGTCCAGCAGGAATTCATGGATGCACTGGCGATCGACGCTGATCTCCAGAATTTCCACTTCCTTCCCTTCCAGACGGAAGGCCATGTCCAGGGCCGCGGCTAATTCTGCCACCTGTTTGCGCCCGCCGCTCAGGCATTCCGCGGTGCAGGTGTCGCAGCCGGCGATGAGAATCTTGCCATAAGGGCGCACCATCTCCTTGATCTCGGAGAGGCCTTTTCTTTCCCCAACCACCATAAGTTTATTTTCCTTGAGAAAAATTTCCGGCAGGACCAGGTGCGGCGCCCTCCCGGTCTAGAGCCAGTCAAGCCTAGAAAGTTCTTAATTTAATTTTAATTAATCATGGCCCGGGATGCAAGCATCTGTAGGCCGGGCGAAATGGGTTCGTGGGGGGAGGGCCAGGGACCCTGAGGTCCCTGCCCCTCCCTCAAGATGACTTTTTCAGAGGTCTCATGGCTTATAGCCCGGTGCAGGAGGCGCGGTCCTCCCAGCCACCCCAAAAACCTCGGCTCGGCCCCTGCCCTGGAAATTTCTTACCCTTAAGAAGCGGCTGCATTATTATTGTAAATGAATTATAAAAAGATTTGGCGTAAGTTTGCTCTCATTCAGATACTTATCAGGCGACGGGCAACCGCCGAGCCAGCCTCCAGCCACTGGGTCCAAGGGATTAGGGAGATCGCCCATGAGAAAGGTTAATCTTCTTCGGGGTACGATGATTTTTGTGGCGGCCGTGGCTATTTCAGGCGCGGCTCCCGGCGTGGGTCCGGGAATCTCCCCGGAGGAGGCGCTGAGGATGCTCAAAGAAGGTAATGAACGTTACCTGACCGGCAAACCCCAATACCCCCGCCAGAGCCGGGAACGCCGGGCTTTGACCGCGGGGCAGGGCCAGCACCCTTTGGCCAGCATCCTTTCTTGTTCCGACTCCCGGGTGCCCGTGGAACTCATTTTCGACCAGGGTATCGGGGACCTCTTTGTGGTCCGGGTGGCCGGGAACGTGGCCGCAGGCGATGAAATCGGCTCCCTGGAATATGCGGTGGATCACCTGGAGACCCCTTTAGTGGTGGTCCTGGGGCATAGCCAATGCGAGACGGTTACGGCCGTAGTCCAGAATGAGAAAGTCCCCGCAAATGTCGCCGCCCTGGTCAAACCTATTGCTCCGGCCGCGGCCCGGGCCAGGGAAGAGAATCCCGGCGCCAGCGGCGAAGCCCTGGTAAACGCGGCCATCAAGGCCAATATCTGGCAGGCTATCGAGGATCTGTTACAAAAAAGTCCAATCATTAAAGGAAAAGCCAAGGAGAAAAAGGTGAAGGTCTTGGGCGCTCTTTATGAGGTGGATACGGGGCAGGTCCAGTGGCTGGGACCGCACCCGGACCAGGATAAAATCCTGGGCGGGCCCGCTAAGGTAAGCCCCAAAGGGAAAAAGGCCGAAGGCAAGAAGGTTCCTAAGAAAGGGGATTAGTTTTAAATATCGGTGGTAATGGCGATGGCTATTCCTGGCGATAATCGCTTGGGCCCGGGGTGATCATGAAAATACTGATGGTTTTGATTATGGGGCTGGGACTGTCAATCTTTCCCCCTCCTCCGGGAAGGGCGGGAGACCCCGAAGCGCAAATCCTTTATGAGAAAGATCGGGGTAGCACCGTTACCCTGAAGCTGGGCCAGAGGCTCAGGCTGTATTTACGAAATCCCGCATCCGGCGGCTATAATACTGAGCCTCCCATATTTGCTCCCGGGCTGCTCCAATTACTATCCCAAAAACAAATCCCTCCAGAGCCGCGACCTGTGCCCCGGATGGGAGATTTTGGCATGCTCTTTTACGAGTGGGAGGCCGTGGGGATGGGGGCCACGGATCTAGTCATCAATATATATCGCCCCTTAGAGAAAAAGGCGCCAAAGGAATACTGGCGGGTGAAGGTAATAATTACTAAATGATTTTAAATGATTTTAATCCCAAGGTCCGCTGAAGATTAAAAGAAAAAAGCTAGAGGCGCAAGTTACTAAAAATCTAGTCCATTAACTAAGCCGTTAAGAGTCTTTCACCAGGCTGCGCCCCAACCAGGGTAGCCTTAATTGTCCAAGGTGTTGCTTTAACTACGGCTTAACCTCGGTCACTTTGCCTTCCGGACCGAAAGTAACGGTATAACGTTTGTAGCCCCAGAAATCGCAGTATTTCCCCGCATGCACTCCCGTGTTCACAATATTAGGCTGGCCGCAACTGGCCCTTACTTCGTCTGGCGTCATGCCCACTACCGCTTCTCCTTGCAAGATAGCTTCTTTTACTTTGGGGTCAAGATTAGGATGGGCCTTGACATAATCTTCCCGGGATTGGGTCAGGGTAGTGGGAGTGGCGCAGGCGCCGAGGACTAGCGACACAATAATGACCACTAGCAAAGCCTTTTTTGCCACCATATCAGCCTCCAATCTTGGATGATCAGGTACATTATTTTAAAGGCTCAAAATTTACTGACTAACGGAGCGCCTGAACTGCGGATCGTAAGCTTAATTCAGCTCAGGGCTTAAAGCAAACCTCTGCCTGGACTCCAAGCCCTGGTCTCCTGGCTGGAGGCAGACACTCCGGTTACCTGGTCTAATTGGCAGATCAGAGAGGTGAAATGGTTAAGAATAGGTGGTATCGAAGCCAAAAGAAAAATCATTTGGATTCCAGATAGGCATAAGCCGAATGATTGTGAATGGACTCGTAGTTTTCCGATTCCACCGCATACCAGGTAAAGTTCTTGATCTGGCTGAGGCGATGGGCAATCTCCCGCACCACGTCCTCCACGAACATGGGGTTGGAGTAAGCCTTCTCGGTGACGAACTTCTCGTCCTGTCGTTTCAGTAAGGCATAGACCTCGCAAGAGGCGGAATCCTCCACCAGGCGGATCAGGTCTTCGATCCAGAAGAATTTTTGGTACCTGACCTGCACCCGCACCTCGCCCCGCTGATTGTGAGCCCCCACCTTGCTGATCTCCTTGGAGCAGGGGCACAGGGTGGTGATGGGTACGGTGATGCCCACCACCAGGTCGAGTTTACCGTCCTTGTGCAGAGTCCCCGTGAAGGTGCAAACATATTCCATCAGCCCCCGGGCCTTGGTAACCGGGGCCTCTTTGTCAATGAAGTAGGGAAAGGACACCTCGACATGGGCGGATTCGGCGTGCAGACGCCGGCGGGTCTCCTCCAGGATCGAGCCGATGTTCCTGAGGCTGATGTTGCGGCGGCACTCGCTCAGGATCTCGATGAAGCGGCTCATGTGGGTGCCTTTGTGGCGGTGGGGCAGGTTAACAAACATATCAATCCGGGCCACGGTATTCTGGGTGCCGTTGTATTTGTCCAGGACGACGATGGGATAGGAGATGTTTTTTACCCCTACCTTATCGATATCGATGGTCCGGCGGGACGCCTGGTTCTGGACATCGGCGATCTCCACCGGCGGGAAAATGGCGGCGGAAGATTTACGGGTTCGCATAACGATATGGTCCTAATATATATTATTTAGGGTAATTATTACTCCCCGGGACATCCAGAGTAGAAGAAGGGAAAGGACGGGGGAAAGAAGGTCAGTTCCAGGTTTCCTCCTAAACAAATCTAAACCGCTCGGCAATGGCCCGGGCATGGAGCAGGAGGCCCTCGTGTTCGGCCAGGACGATCACCGTGTCCTTCAAGGATTTCAGCCCCTCATAAGATAGATGCTGGAAGGTGGGCTTCTTAATGAAGTCATCCACGGAGAGGCCGGAAAACATCCGGGCACATCCTCCGGTGGGCAGGACGTGGTTGGTCCCCGAGGCGTAATCCCCCACGGGCACGGGGGCGTGGGGGCCCAAAAAGATGGAGCCGGCATGGCGAATCTGGGGGAGAAGGGCAAAGGGGTCCCGGGTCATGACCTGGAGGTGCTCCGGGGCGTAGAGATTGGCAAAGGCCACCGCCTCATTAAGGCTTGCCGCCACCAGCACCGCGGAGTATTTTCTTAGGGCTGCCTCCACGATCTCCCGCCGGGGCAGGTGCGGCAGCTCCCCCTGGATGAGGTCCACCACCTGTTGGGCCAGGCGGGCGTCCGGGGTGACCAGCACCGCGGCGGCCTCGGGGTCATGCTCCACCTGGGAGAGGAAGTCCGCGGCCAAGAACCTGGGCGCTGCGGTCTCATCCGCCAGGATCAGGGCTTCACTGGGCCCCGCGGGGGAATCGATATCCACCTGGCCGAACACCAGAAGTTTGGCGGCGGTGACATATTTATTGCCCGGCCCCACGATTTTATCCACTGGAGGGACGAGTTCGGTGCCGTAGGCCAGGGAGCCAATGGCCCAGGGGCCGCCGATCTTAAAGAGGCGCTGGGCCCCGGCCAAATGCGCCGCCGCCAACGTGGCGGGATTGACTGCCATGCCGGGCCCGGGAGGGGTGGCGGCCACGATTTCCTTAACCCCGGCTACCCGGGCGGGAATGATATTCATCAGGGCGGTGGAGGGATAGGACGCCAAACCCCCGGGGATATAGCAGCCCACCCGCTGAAGGGGCCGAGCCAGCCTCCCGGCCAGGATGCCGGGCTGCACTTCCACGGCCCACATTTCCCGCTCCATCTGCGCCCGGTGAAATTTCTCGATATTAGCGGCCGCCACCTTTAGGGCCGCAAGGACCTGGGGGTCCAGATCGCGGTAGGCGGCTTCGATCTCTTGGGGGGTGGCCTCCAGGTCGGCCGAGGTAAGATCGGTTTTAAATTGGCGGTGCTGCCTGAGCGTTTCCGCGTCTCCCTGCTCCCGCAGGGCGGCAAGGATGGGCCGCACTTCGTCCAGCGCCTGGCTGACGTCCTCTTGGGAGCGGCGGAGAATGAGGCTGCGCCGGGCCGGAGCCAGGTCCGCCAAATATTCTACCTGAAGTGGGGCCATTCGCAGGTTCCGCCTTTATAGGCTATAGTTTAATAGAAAAATTATATAAGATTGTTCGCGAGAGCACAAATCTAAATGATGATACCGGCAGGGGATGGGGGAGGGATTGTGAGATGCCCTGCGGCCATTAGACCTCTCCCCCAGACCCCTTGGCCCAGAGGCTTGATTATGGAAAAACGCAGGCGGAAAAAGCGGCGGCGGCCCCCGGAAGAGGCGCGCGTCTTACAGGCCTTTCAAAAGGCGGCCCGACCCTTGTTGCTGACGGAGTTGCACCAGATGCTGGGGCCGGCCCCGGACCTGGCTGGAGCAGTGCCCGGAGTGGTGGAGCACCTGGTAAGCAAGGGGGAATTGGTTCATCTGGAAGGGGACCGCTACGGCCTGGCGGAGAAGATGAACCTGGTGGTGGGGGAACTTTCGGTCCACCCCGAGGGTTATGGCTTCGTTACCCCCGAGGGCGGAGGCAAAGACATCTACCTCACCGCCGTAAACCTGAAGGAAGCCTGGCATAGGGACCGGGTGGTGGTCCGCATCGAGGGACGCCGGGGCCGACGCCGGGAGGGCCGGGTAATCCGCATCCTGGAGCGGCGGGTTAAGGAGGTGCTGGGCCTCCTGGGCCAGACCAACGATACCTATTATGTGGAACCGGAGGATGAGCATCTCCTCTTCAATTTAGTCATCCCCAAAGAGCAGCTTAACGGCGCCATGCCGGGGCAGGTGGTGAGAGCCGGGGTAAGTAACTATCCCACCGCCCACCTGAATCCCCAGGGAGTGATCCTGGAGGTCTTGGGGGCCATGGAGGACGCGGCGGTCCAGACCCGGCTGGTGATCCTCAAATTTGGCCTGCCGGACCAATTCTCCCCTGAAGTTCTGGCCGAAGCCGAAAGGATCTCCCCGGGTTTGCCTGCCGGGGCCCTGAAAGACCGCCTGGATTTACGCCATCTGCCCCTGGTGACGATCGATGGGGAGCAGGCCCGGGACTTTGACGATGGGGTATGCGTCATCAAAGAGCGGGGCGGGCATTATACCTTGTATGTGGCCATTGCCGATGTGAGTTATTATGTGGCCCCGGGTTCGGCCCTGGACCGGGAGGCGAGAGAAAGGGGCAATAGCATCTATTTCCCCCAGCGGGCGGTGCACATGCTGCCCGAGAGACTGGCCACCGACATTTGCAGCCTCAAGCCCGAGGACGACCGTCTGGCCGTGGCAGTCATCCTGGACTATGACCGTCAGGGCCGCTTGAAAAGCCACCGGTTCGCCCGGGCCGTGGTGCACAACCACGCACGCCTCACCTATAGGAAGGTGCAAAACTTGCTGGACGGAGCGGACCGCAACCTGCGCCGGCAGCACCAGCCTCTGCTAAAGATGCTCAAGTGGATGGCGGAGCTTTGCTTCCTGCTTAGGGAGCGGCGAGGGGAGCGAGGCAGCCTCTTGATGAGCCTCCCCGAGGCCGAGATGGTGCTGGACGAGCGGGGCTGGCCTAACGACATCCTCCGGGTGGATTCCCTTCTTTCCCACCAAATTATCGAAGAGTTCATGATCGCGGCCAATGAAGCGGTAGCCGCTTACCTGGGGGAGCCATCCCTGTTTCGGGTGCACGAACGGCCGGATGCCGCGAAAATGGCGGCGTTCCGGACCTACTTAAAAGGCTTGGGCTTTGTCCTGCCCAAGGAGGCCCATCGGAACCCCCGGGTGCTCAAGGAGTTTCTGGAAGAAGTACGGCAGACCCCTTTGGCCCCCATGGTGCAATTGATGCTGCTGCGCTCCCTGAAGCAGGCCCGTTATGCCGGGGAGAACCTGGGGCATTATGGCCTGGCCGCCCAGTGGTATACTCACTTCACTTCTCCCATTCGCCGTTATCCCGACCTGCACATCCACCGCCTGCTGCTGGCCCGGCTGGAGGGCCGGCGCCCGCCCTTTTCCCTGGACGTGGAAGATTTAGAGGCCCAGGCCCGTTATCTCTCTGAACGGGAAAGGTCGGGCATCGAGGCGGAGCGGGAGATGCTGGCCCGCATGCAGGTACGCTGCCTGGCTCACCGGGTGGGGGAGGAATTTTCCGGGCGCATCACCGGGGTGAATGCCTTCGGATTTTTTGTCTCCTTTGACCAGATGTTTGCCGAAGGGCTGGTGCGCCTGGTGGACCTGCCGGACGATTACTACCGCTATGACGAGGCCCGGCAGCGCCTGGTGGGCCGCCGCACCCGCCGCAGCTTCGCCCTGGGGGACCAGGTCCGGGTCAAGGTGGCCCGGGTGGATATCCGCCGGCGCCACGTTAACTTAGTGCTGGTGGAGGAAGGGAAGGATAGAGAGAGAGTGGGGGAGGGCCAGGGACCTGAGGTCCCTGCCCTCCCCCACGCCCCCTCCCCACCCGCTAAAAGTGGCCGGGGAGGACGAGGCCGGCGGCCTCCCCCTCCCCGGCCCAAGAAAGTTTAGGGGATTGCAGGTGGGGGTTTGACGCCCAGGCCAAGCCTGGATTAGCTTTGACCTTTTGCATAAAACTTTGCCAGCCGCTCCCTGGTTTCCTGGAAATCACCCACGCTGGAGTAGCCATTAATTGTTTCCAAGCGAAGTGCATCATCCAGGGGACGGCCAATGACGTCCATTATGGTTTCTTTGGCGGACCGAACGGCTTGCTGGCTATTTCTCAGGATCATCCCGGCATATTCTTCGGCCGTGGCCAAGAGACTTTCATGCGGCACCACCCTGTTAACCAGGCCTAAACGATGGGCCTCATCAGCCCCGATTTCCCGACCCGTCAAGGTGAGGTCCAACGCGGTGGCGACCCCGGCGGTGGCCACGAGCCGGACGATGCCGCCATCTCCCTGGTGCAGGCCATAGCGCACCTCGAATACCCCAAATCTGGCTTTTTCCGAGGCAATCCGAATATCGCAGGCCAAAGCCAATTCGAAGCCCCCGCCAATGGCGGGGCCATTGATAGCAGCAATAATGGGCTTGGTAATTCTATGCTGTCCCCTGGTAATGCCGCCGCCTATCCCGGTGGGAACATTCTTTCGCACCTCGAGCATATTGGCTTTTTCCCATTTGGAGATGAAGGTCTTCAAATCAGCTCCGGCGCAGAAGGCTCTACCAGATCCCGTTAAGATAGCCACGTCAACGGCCTCATCCTGATTAAAGTCACTCCAGACCTCCCAAAGCTCGCCGTTGAGATCATCGTCCAAGGAGTTGAGGGCTTTCGGTCTATTAAGGGTGATAAAAGCCATTCTGCTTCTCTTCTCATAAATCACTTTATCCATACACATTTCCTCCGTCAGGCGGGATTAGCACCAGGGATTAACGGCCAGGCATCCCCTGCGGGGCCCGCCTGGCGGCAAGGGAGCGGGTTTGGCGCGGGCCCGGTTGTAAGGGAGGGCCAGGGGCAGGGCGACCCAGCGGGTCGCCCCTACATCGCCTTCGAAAGCGAGGAAGATGTTCGGGGAGGGGGAGGCCGATGGCTTCGCCCTCCCCGGCCCAAGAAAGTTTAAAGGATTAGGGTGAGGAGTGCGGAATTCTTTCCGGCCCATTCATAAAAACCGAAAACCGAGAACCGAAAACCGTCCTTACCGGCTCCAATAGACCCGGACGAATTTGTTCATTTCCGACCAGCGGAAGTCCAATTCCCCCTTGTAGGCCCGGTAGATGGCCCGGCCCAGATGTTGGGCCAGTTTTTCGGTGGTGGTCTCCACCACCAGCTTATCCTTGCCTTCGGGGAGCATCTGGATCACCCGGTCCTGGACGTTGCGGCTGGACACCCGGGAGGCCTCGTTTTCCAGCAAAGTGAGAATCTCCTGCTTATATTGCTTGAGAAATTCGCCGCTCAAGGTGAGGATTCCTCCCGGATAGCGGTCCCGGATCTTACGGCAGGTGGGACAGACAACTTCCCGAGCCTTGGCGGTGCCAATAAGACGGCTGTAAAGCTTCTCATCGAAAAACCAACGTTTGCTCTGATAAAGGGCATGGCAGGTGTGGCAGATGGCCGCCTCCTGGCCTTCTCCCTGGAGATAAGGGTCGTCCACTCGCCCGAACTTCTTTCCTTTACCACCAGTTCCCTTTTTTTCTTTATACCTTTCCATGCAACTTCCTCTCTTGGCGTGCGGCCTGGTTAGCCGTCCAGGGGTGAGTGAATAGCCTTTTGGATGATTAGATTATCATCTTGATTCGGATATTATGCCATAAGATATTTACCTGAGTATCTTGATGCCACCCTCGGCAGATAAGGTTTGACCCCCAGCGGCACTGGCGTCCTGGTGACCCTGGCCTTACCCTGAAAGGCCGGAGGTTTCCAGCATTTTATTTTCCCGGAAAACCGTGCGGGAAAATTATGAAACCCGAAGATTTCTGTTAATTGTCCAAATTTTATGATAAATTTTAGCCATCCTCCAATTATTGATTGGCTTGGATCCAATACCGGTTTGGACCGAGACTTGGAAGGGAGGGAAGCATGGATTGCCTTCCGCGTAATGACCGGGAGGTTTTTTTTTCCGAATCTCCCGAGGCCTTAAAATTTAAAGACGCCCTGGAGCAGATGCGGGGAGAGCTGAATCTGGCGGTCTCCCAGCTGACCCCGGAGATGGCCGAAACCCTGATCCGAGAGGTGGAAGCCGCGCCCCGCATCTTTGGCTGCGCCACCGGCCGCTCCGGCTTCATCCTCCGGGGCTTTTGTATGCGGCTGATGCACCTAGGATTCAACGTCTTTGTGGTGGGGGAGACCATCACCCCCCGCATCCGGCCCGGGGACCTGCTCATCGTCATGTCCGGCTCCGGGGAGACCCCGCAGCCCCGGGAGATCCAGCGCCACGCCAACGCCGTGGGGGCCCGCACCCTGGCCCTGACTACCCGGGCGGCATCCACCATCGGGAAGGAGGCCCAGGTTACCATCCCCATTCCCGGTACCACCAAATTGACCCTGACCCAGGAGCCCTCCTCGGTGCAATGCCCCGGCAGCCTGTTTGAACAGGCCTCCTTCCTTTTCCTGGAAGCCGTGGTGCTCATCCTCTACCAACGGCACCTGGGCCAAGACCAGGGAGCAATGCTGTCCCGGCATACGGATTTGGAGTAGGTTAATTGGGGGGAGGGCCAGGGAGCTGAGCTCGAATGGGCCTTCGGCCCATTTTTATAATGATGCATCTGCTAACGCAGATGCCCCCCTCCCAACCCGCTTAAGTGGCCGGATTAGGCGGGGCCGTCGGCCCCGCCTAATCCGGCCAGATAAAACTTAAGGGATTGGGGGAGGTGGTTTGGGGGAGGATTGTAAGTGGGTCTGCGACCCTTAGCCCCCTCCCCCAAAAAAACCCCACCGTAAGGAAAGAGGACCATGGCAGCCATATTGCAGTTGGCATTGGATTTCGTGGACCTGCACCGGGCCCTGCTGGTGGCGGAGCGTGCCGTGCCCGCGGGAGTGGATTGGCTCGAGGCGGGCACCCCCCTCATCAAGAGTGAGGGCCTGGATGCGGTCCGGGAGTTGAAGCGGCGTTTCCCCGGGAAGACCATCGTGGCCGACATGAAGATCATGGACGCGGGGCGCATCGAGGTGGAGGCCGCGGCCAAGTCCGGGGCCCAGATCATTGATGTCCTGGGCGCGGCCAGCGACGCCACCATTCAGGAATGCGTTCAGGCCGGCAAGAACTACGGGGCCCGCATCGTGGCCGACCTCATCGCCGTGCCCGACCCGGTGGCCCGGGCCCGCCAGTTGGAAGAACTGGGCGTGGATTATATCTCCGTGCACGTGGCCATTGACGAACAGATGCGGGGCGAGGACCCCTTCGCCATCCTGGAGGCGGTGAGTCAGGCCGTCAAAATCCCGGTGGGCGTGGCCGGCGGCGTCAACTCCGAGACCGCGGCCGAAGCCGTGAACCGGGGCGCCAGCTATGTGATTGTGGGCGGGGCCATCACCAAGGCCAAGGACCCGGAGGCCGCCACCCAGGAGATCCGTTTGGCCCTGGACCAGGGAGTGGTCATCCCCACCACCCTGTTCAAGCGGGTGGGGGAAGAAGAGATTCGCCGGGTGCTGGAGATGGTCTCGGCCGCCAACCTGTCCGACGCCTTGCACCGGGCCGGGGTGCTGGAGGGGCTGAGACCCCTGTTCCCCGGGATTCGGATGGTGGGCCGGGCCCTCACGGTGCGCACCTATCCCGGGGACTGGGCCAAGCCGGTGGAGGCCATTGACGTGGCCCAGCCGGGGGACGTTCTGGTGATCGACGCGGGCGGCGTGGGCCCGGCCATCTGGGGGGAGCTGGCCACCCATTCGGCCATCCAGAAAGGCCTGGCCGGGGTGGTCATCGACGGGGGCATCCGGGACACGGGAGATATCATCCAGTTGCGCTTTCCCGCCTTTTCCCGCCTGGTGATGCCCAACGCCGGGGAGCCCAAGGGCTTCGGGGAGATCGGCCTGCCCATCCGCATCGGCAATGTCCGGGTGGAAACGGGGGACTGGCTCCTGGGGGACGATGACGGGGTGGTGGCCCTGCCCCGGCGGCTGGCGGTGGAATACGCCAACCGGGCCATGGACGTCCTGGAGAAGGAAAACCGCATCCGGGAGGAGATCAAGGAGGGCAGCACCCTGGCGGAGGTGACGGATTTGCTCAGGTGGGAGAAGAAGGTTTGATTATCAATCGCAGATAATCTAAACCTTTTCTGGTTCCCAAGCTCCCGCTTGGGAATCAGAAGAAGATAAAAGAATGTTAGGATTTTGGAGGAAGGATGCATAGCTCAAGTATCTTGATTGATGCCCTTGTTGCGTTAGGAACGCTAATGGTCGCGGCTGCGGCCATTTGGGGGGACTGGCTACGGTCTCGTCTTGCCCCGCCGAAACTGATTATTGAGCCCCACAACCTTCGTGGTGATCCCACCGTGTTTGGGGACTCCAAGAGTCCCCAAGCTACACGAGTAATGTTTTTTCATCTTAAAGTGGTCAATCAACGGCCTTGGCTTACTATCAATAATTGCCGCGTTTTGCTAAAAGGTATAAGTCGTCGCGGTCCAGATGGTGGATTTTATCCGGTTCCCATGTCCATACCAATACAGTTCGTTTGGGCTCCCGCTGAGATAACTCCTCCCGTTGTCACTATTATTAAAGAACAAATTCTAGATCTGGGATTTATCACCGAGTCAGATGATAAGTTCATTCCCAGGCTCTTTACCTACCCAAATAATTTTCAGGGTTTTGTTCATAAAGGGGAAGCAGTCCGTTATTATTTGGAAATCGAAGCTACTAATTTCACATCGCCTCGATACCAAGTCTTTGAGGTTGCTTGGGATGGAACTTGGGAATACGAACCAGAGAAAATGCAGCACCATCTTCGCATTAAAGAGATAGAAGAACCCTAATTGGGCTTTCTGTCTGACGAGTCATCGCACGAACGCTTAGCAGACCTCTATTAATGTAGGGTGCGTTCCCCGCACCATCAATCGTTGGCGGGTTAAAAAAATAGGGTGCGTAAGACGCACCTTACGGCTGAGATGGTATATCAATCCCTCTCGAATCTGGTTTTAATAGTCCACCTGGCTTTTGTGCTTTTCGCAGTTTTGGGAGGGATTCTGGTCCTGAAGTGGAAGCGCTTGGCCTGGATACACGCGCCGGCCTTCTTGTGGGCGGCCCTGATCGAATTTGCCGGCTGGGTCTGCCCCCTCACCCCGCTGGAGAACTGGCTGCGGGAGAAAGGGGGAGTCCTCCCTTACCGCACCACCTTCGTCGAGCACTATATTTTTCCCCTTATTTACCCTGCCACCCTGACGCGAAACCTGCAGATCTTCTTGGGACTTTTGGTCTTGAGTATTAATCTGGGACTCTATACGTGGATGTTATGGCAAACGGCTCAAAAGAAGGCTTGAGAAGATGTAAAAAAGGAAGGGATTAGCTTACTCAAGCTATTTTAAAACCTGGCCTTACAATGCAATGTCATTCTGAGCGTAGAAAAGAATCTCGCATTTCCAATAAGTTGAGATCCTTCACTTTGTTCAGGATGACAGGAAAAACTGGTTTTGAAATAGCTTGCAGTAACCTACTTACACCGCTTTCTGGCCTCTTTGCGTCACAGTTCCCAGATGACGCAGCCCGGGCGGAATTTGCAGTAGAGGCAGGGGTCGGTGCAGGCCCGGCACAAATCCAGACATTCCTGGCAATACCCGAACTCCATCTTCTGGCACTGGACGCAGGCCTGCCGCCTCAGCTATTTTCTGCCAATGACAGATCAGGTCGGTTCACGGGACGGAGACGGTGTTCAGGTCGGGTTCTGCCAGTCTTGCATCAATGATCCCGGCCGGGAGATCGGGCTTCCGGCTCAAAGTCCGCCGGCGAAAAGGACTGCAGAGCAATTTTATGAGATCGGACGTCTTCATATGTCGGCCGAACGTACGCAGGAGATTATAGGTGTGGATGGGACGCCCGAAAATGCGGCGGGCAAAAAGCAAGGCGTAGCCTTTCATGCGCACGCGGTTCACCGCCGCACTGGGCAGGACGGTGGAGTCGATGTCAGAGCACTTGAACCATTTGTGCCAATCTCGCTCGTCGTCGATGATCCTGCGGTCGACGTACTCCTGCCATAAAGGGGTGCCCCGGTAGGCGCATAGGCGATTGAAACCAAAGGTGTCCAGCTTCAGCCGGGCTGCAAAGCGGAAGCTTTCCATGATATCCTCCTCGGTTTCGCCGGGAGAGCCAATTAAAAAAAACCCGTGAACCCTGGCGATCCCCTGCCGTTTCGCTTCACTGACCGCGTGCTCAACCTGCTCCAGGGTCTGCTTCTTTTTAAGCCGGTCAAGTACCTTTTGCGTACCCGCCTCCACCCCAAACGCCAGGAAGTTGCAGTTGGCTCTGGTCATGATGGGCAGTTGATCAACCGCGACCGAATCCACCCGACCTTCGCAGCCCCAGCGGAATTCTAGTTTGCGTTCAATGATGCCGCGGCAAATTTCGTTAATGCGCTTACGGTTAATTAGAAAGTGGTCATCGGTAAGGTAAATCGAGCGATAGCCCATATCGTTCAGTTGCTGCATTTCTCCCAAGACATGCTCCGAGGAACGGCAGCGCCATTTGCCCTTGGAAAGGGACGGGATATCGCAGTAGATGCAGGAATAGGGGCAGCCTCTCGAAGTCTGCATGGTACAAAATTTATCCAGGGAGAGGACCGCAGGGACATCCAGGGGCAATGACTCGATATAGTCGATGGGCAGGCTGGTCCGGTCGGGGTAAGGAAACTGGTCCAGGTCCCGTATGATTGGACGTGAGGCGTTTCGAACGATCTCCTCGGCGTTACGCCAGACCAGACCCGCCACTGAGCCGGGATCGTCGAGGTTGTTCAAGAAGTCGGGTAGAAGCTCTTCGCCCTCTCCGACCCCCACGCAGTCTAGGTCAGGGCAGTCCTTCAGGATGTGGTCCGAATTCATGGTGGCAAACGCTCCACCCACGATGATGGGAATTTTCGGTGCTTCTAACTTTAGTCGCCGGGCCATGTTTTTGACCGCAGGGTAGGTGGTCGTAGAGAGGAAGGAGAGCGCAATGATGTCGGGCCGTTCTTCTGCTACAGCCTGAGCGATTTGCTCCGCCTGCATCTGCGGGTGACAGGTGTCAAACATCCGCACTCGGTGTCCACGCTGGCGCAGGACCGGAGCGAGAGTCTCGATCCCCAGGGGAGGAAACGCCATCACCTTGATCCGCCCATCGTCAGACCGTGATTGATTTAGCTCCTCAGGGAGCAATTGGCAAAAATTTTCGTCTCTAACGTAAACCATGAAGACATTCATAGAAAAATCCTTCGCACCGGTTGACCAATGAGAAATAGCAGGAGTATGGCATTAGGTCTGAGCCGGCCTGGTGCTGCGCCGTCTCACCTTCCCGCCCCTGTCCGTAATTGAAATCTACGCCGGGGTCCAGTAGCATTTTTACGATTTCTAAACTACCCCGGTCCGCGGCCCCCGAGGGCTTGATGGCCAAGTCCAGCAAGGTTTGGCCCTCTTCACTTTCCCATCGGGAGTTTGCCCCCCATTCCAGGAGCATCTGTGCAACTCTTGCGTGGCGGTACCTGACCGTCTGGCGTAAAGGAGTTGGGCTAATACTGCTAATTTGAAAGATCGAGACGCCGCAGGCGGTCCGAAGGAGGCTAGGGATGGTCAGCGCTGGCGGGAAGTTGGGAAATTAAGAACGATCCCCCCGAGTAGGTCTGGAAGTTGGAAGGTTTCCGCTTTTGTATATTGGCAGTATACCTTTCGCTATTAGTATTTCTCAACAAAAAATCAACTCGATTTTGAAGAATCTGCAACAATTGCGGGAATAGAGCTCTGATCCTGGCCTGCCCCTGATTGCGTTATTCTGAGAGAATCATTATTATAACTTGCCAATATTGAATTTTTAAAATATCTCAGATTTTATATCTTGAGCTGGATACTAAGACTGATAATTCTTGTCCCGGCAGCGTTTGCGGGCCTCTTGGCGGCACAGTTCCCAGATGACGCAGCCCTGGCGGAATTTGCAGTAGAGGCAGGGGTCGGTGCAGGCCCGGCACAAATCCAGACATTCCTGGCAATACCATAACTCCATCTTCTGGCACTGGATGCAGGCCTGCCGCTCGGGATGAAATCTGCATTCCATAATGATCCTGCTTGATATAATAATACAAAAAATTGAGCTATGATAAAATGGCACCCGGGGCCGCTCCCGGGGTGAGGCAGTGGGCCGGGTATTTGCCAAGGGAAACAGGTTAATCCGAGGAACTCCCCAGAGTTAGAAATGACCCATGACTGAAGACAAATACCTCGCGACCCGGAACTGGATGGTGGACACCCAATTGATTCCCCGGGGGATTTCCGACCCCCGGGTATTGGCGGCCATGCTCAAGGTGCCGCGCCACCACTTCATTCCCGAGAGAATGTGGGACCAGGCCTATAATGACTATCCCCTGCCCATCGGCGAGGATCAAACCATCTCCCAGCCTTATATGGTGGCCCTGATGACCGAGGTCCTGGAGCTCAAAGGCCCGGAGCGGGTCCTGGAGATCGGCGCGGGCTCCGGCTACCAGGCGGCCATCCTGGCGGAGCTGGCCGCGGAGGTGTTCACCATCGACCGCCTGGCCTCCTTGGCGAAGGCGGCCCAGAAGAAACTGGAAGAATTAGGGTATACCAATGTCCGGGTAAGGGTGGGGGACGGCACCCTGGGCTGGCCGGAAGAGAGTCCCTTTGACGCCATCATCGTCACCGCGGGGGCGCCCCAGGTACCCCAGCCGCTGGTGGAGCAACTGGCCCTGGGAGGCCGCCTGGCCATCCCGGTGGGGGACCAGTTCTCCCAGACCTTGACCCTGGTGCGCAAGACCGAGAAGGGGCTGAAATACGAATACCACGGCGGCTGCCGTTTCGTGCGCCTCATCGGCCAATACGGCTGGCACGGCGAGGGGGGCTGGGAGGAATATTTTGAGGGGAGGGCCGGGGGACCTGAGGTCCCCCGCCCTCCCCTCAAGCTCCCCTCCCCACCCCCGCGGATGGTAACCGGGGAAGGCGGAGCCCTGGGCTCCGCCTTCCCCGGCAAAAGCTTAAGGGATTGGGGGTGGGGGATTGGGGGAGGATTGTAAGGGGGCCTGCGGCCCTTAGCTCCCTCCCCCAACAGGTTTATCTCACTCTGTTTTCGCCACCCGGGGTTCAGGGAAGGCCGCGGCCATGACCCGCTTGGCCAGGGGTGCGGCCACGGCGCCGCCGCCGCCGCCGTGCTCGATGAGCACCGCCACCGCGATCTGGGGCTCGGCAGCCGGAGCATAGGCCACAAACCAGGCGTGATTCTGGTACTTGGCAGGAATTTTTCCCTTCCCTTTCTCTCTTTCCAGAGAGACCACCTGGGAGGTGCCGGTTTTTCCCGCGACCTCCACATTGGGCAATTGGGCCGCCTTACCCGTGCCTTCGCTGACCACCCCCTGCAAGGCCTTTTGCACCAGGGCTAGGGTGGCCGGGCTCGCTCCCAGGCGGGATTTCAGCACCGGGCGGGCCTGGAACAGGACCTCGCCGGCCGGGCTCTCCACCCGCTCCACCAGTTGGGGCTCGAAGACCGAGCCGCCGTTGGCGATGGCCGCGGCCACCTGGGCCATTTGCAAGGGGGTGGTGAGGTTATACCCCTGGCCGATGGCCACGGACAGGGTATCGCCTTCGTGCCAGGGGTCGTGAAAGCGTCCCTTCTTCCAGGCGGCGGAGGCCACTAGTCCCGGCATCTCCTTGTCCAGATTGAGGCCGCTGGGCTGCCCCAGGCCGAAACGGCGGCTCCACTTGGCGATGCGCTCAATCCCCAGGCGTTGGCCCACCGTAAAGAAATAGATGTCGCAGGACTGCACCAGGGCCCGGTACAGATTCACGCCGCCATGCCCCCCTTTGCGCCAGCAATGGAACACGTGGTTGCCGCAGGGCAGGGACCCGGAGCAACTGATGATGGAGCTCGGGGTGATGACTTTTTCCTCCAGGCCGGCCACGGCCATGACGATCTTGAAGGTGGAGCCCGGAGGATACTGTCCCTTCAGGGCCCGGTTCTCCAGGGGGTGATCTTTGTGGGCGCTGAGCCTTTGCCATTCTTGGGAGGAAAGCCCCCGTTCAAAGGCCTCCAGGGAGTAAGTGGGGGAAGAGGCCAGGGCCAGGATCTTGCCGGAGCGGGGGTCCAGAGCCACAATGGCCCCCGCCTTGCCTTCCAGGCAGGCCTCGGCTTCCCGCTGCAGGCGGCTGTCCAGGGTGAGAAAGACATTGGCCCCCGGGGAAGGAAACATTTGATCCTGTTGGCCCAGCTCCCGCCCGTAAGCGTCCACTTCAATGCGCCGGTAGCCTCGCTTGCCCCGGAGGTAACCCTCCCAGGCCAGTTCCACCCCGCACCGGCCCAGGTAATCTCCTATTTTATAACCCGGGAAGCGGTTGCTTTTAATCTGGGGGTCGGTGATCTCTCCTAAATATCCCAAGGCATGGGCGGCCATGCCTTTTTCCCGGTACTCCCGTTTGGAGGCCACCTGGATCAGCACCCCGGGTAGTTCCGGTTCGTAAGTTTCCACCAGGGCCATCTCCTCCCAGGAAAGATCCGTGCGCAGGCGCACCTGATTGAGGCCCGCGGCCAGCGCCCCTTCCAGGTGGACAGTAAGTTGCTTGGCGTCCAGGCGCAACAGGGACGCCAGGCGCCTGGCCATGAGGTTTATGTCGGTTACGTCTTCCAGGACCGCCACCAGGTCGTAACTGGGCCGATTACCCACCAGCAACTGGCCGTGCCGGTCCAGGATCATGCCCCGCCAGGGAGGCAGATCCTGGAGGCGAATCCGGTTGGTTTCCGAGCGCCGGCGCAGTTCTTCCCCTTCCACCAATTGCAAATACCACAGGCGCAGGAAAAGGACCCCAAAAAGGCAAAGGACTACCAGGGCCACCGCGGAGAAAGTCCGCCGGGCTCGTTCCTGTTCCTCCGGAGGCATCAGCCCCCCGAGAGTTTCCTCCAGGGGCTTAAGGCCTGAAAAATTCCGGCTGATCAAGCGTTTCATTTCGCCTCTGCCTCAAGTAAAGGCCATAAGGGTCACGACTGAGACCGAGGTAGACTCCCGCAACGGCCACCAGCCGCGACGGCGGAGGAATTTCTCCACTCCCTGAACCAGCTGGTACATTAAGGGGCTCAGAATCGCCGTACCCAGAATCTCCAGGCTGCGGTGAGTTGTCAAATCTTTGAGGAGAAAGCCCTGGTTCCCGAGCAAACCGATGATGACCTGAAACCAGGCCTCCTGGAGGGTCAAGGCGGCCAGGCTGCCCAACACCTGGGAGCCAATTCCCTGGAGCAGCAGACGGCGGCGAAAGAACCGGGCCGTAGCCACCAGCACCAGCGTGCCCCCCAGGTGCAAGCCGAAGGGCGTGGTGGCAAAGCTGTCTTGCAGCAAGCCCAGTGCCAGCGCCAGGCACAGGGGCAAGTAAAAAGAGGGCCGCAACCCGACGCAGAACACCAGCAAGGCCAGGAGACGCAGGTGGACATAGGGGAAAAATACCAGATTCTGCAAGTAAAAGATGCCCAGGCCCACCAAACCGAACAGCAGAAAAGGAACGGTCATGGTTCGGCAATCGCCAGATGGACCACTTTCACCACCAGCACTTCTTCCAGGGCGGATAGATCCACGGCGGGGGTCACCTCGATTTCCTGAAAGACCCCCGGATTTTTTTTGTTGGTGGCGGTGACCTTCCCAAAGACCAGACCTTTGGGATAGATACCGCCCAGGCCGGAGGCCAGCACCAGGTCCCCCGGTTGCACATCGGCGTTTTTAGGCACGTATTCCAGGGAGCAGCGGTTGCCTCCTTTCCCCTGGAGGATGCCTCGGACCCGGGTGCGCTGCACCATGGCGTCGGCGCCGCTGTTGCGGTCCACAATGAGCATCACTTTAGAGTACTCGGGATAAGCCTCGACAATGCGGCCCACCAGCCCCTCTGGGGCCAGGACCGGCTGGCCCGGCTTGATTCCCTGGTGCCGGCCCTGGTCCAGCATGGCGCAACGGGACCACAAAGAGGGGTCATAGCCGATAACCCGGGCGCCGATAACGGGCTGGGCCACCTGCCTTTTCAGCTCCCATAAGACCTCCAGACGCTTCAGGGCCTGCAAGGCCTCTTGGTATTGAACTTCCTTTTGGGTGTATTCCTGGAGACGGCGGGTCAGCTCGGCATTTTCGCGCCGCAGTCCCACCAGATAAAAATAGCCCTGCCAGATCTCCTTCACGGGGCGAACTACGTAGTTAAGTGCTTGAAGTCCCGGGGCGGTCAGGGAAATTACCAGCCCCTCGGCCTTGTTCAGGACCGGAGAGTGCTTCAGGCCCAGAGAGAGTACGGAGAAAACCAGGAGCAGGGTAGCGGCAACGAGGAGGGTGGCGCGATAGCGGCGGGTTCGGGAACGCACATCCAACCGCCTCAATCCACCATCACTTCCTTGAGGATATTCAGATTGTCCAGGGCCCGGCCGGAACCCAGGACCACGGTGGACAAAGGATCTTCGGTAATCTTAATGGGCAGGCCGGTTTCCTGGTGGAGCAGGATGTCCAGGTTTTTCAAGAGGGCCCCGCCTCCCGTGAGGTAGATGCCCCGGTCCACGATGTCTGCGGCCAACTCCGGCGGAGTCTGCTCCAGGGCGGTCTTGACGGTGGCGACGATGGTGTCGATCTGTTCCTGAATGGCTTGGCGCACCTCGTCGGAGTTGATGTGGATGATTTTCGGGATGCCGGTCACCAGGTCCCGGCCTTTGACATCCATGACCTCCGATTCCCCGGGATAGGCATTGCCGATGGTGGTTTTGACGATCTCCGCGGTGCGTTCCCCGATGAGGAGGTTGTAAGTGCGTTTGACATATTGCAAGATGGCCTCGTCCATCTTGTCGCCGCCTACCCGGACGGATTTGGAATAGACGATGCCAGCCAGGGAGATGACCGCCACTTCGGTGGTGCCCCCGCCGATGTCCACCACCATGTTGCAGATGGGCTCGGTAATGGGCAGTCCGGCGCCGATGGCTGCGGCCATGGGTTCCTCGATGAGATAGACTTCTCGTGCCCCGGCGGATTCCGCCGACTCCCGCACCGCCCGTTTCTCCACCGGGGTGATGCCCGAGGGGACGCAGACGATGATGCGGGGCCGGATGAGGGAGCGGCGATTGTGCACCTTGCGGATGAAGTGACGCAGCATGGCCTCGGTGATTTCGAAGTCGGCGATGACCCCGTCCTTCATGGGCCGGATGGCCACGATATTTCCCGGGGTGCGGCCCAGCATCATCTTGGCCTCCCGGCCTACGGCCAACACCCGGCTGCGGTCCCGGGCGTTTTTGCGCACCGCCACCACCGAAGGTTCACTCAAGACAATGCCCTTGCCTTTGACGTAGACCAGGGTATTGGCAGTGCCCAGGTCGATGGCCAGGTCGCTGGAGAACCATCCTACGATGGCATCGAGAAACATAAAGGATGCTCCTTAATTAGGTGGAAAAGCCTGGGGCCCAGTGGGGACGGTGCCGGCCAGAGAATGGTCAGGGGCCGCGAGCGCCGCGGCAGGCAGTAAAAATGCCCCAGAATCTTTATTCTATGCCAGATTGGAAAAAAAATTCAAGCTAAAAATCCCGGCCCTGCTCCTAACTTATTTATAATACCATAAAAGTCAGAATCGGCCATCCCTTTCCCCCATACCCCGAAAAACTCCAAGAGGGTGCAAAGGCGGAGGCAGTCTGCGTCTTCTTTCTACCCGCTTCCCTTTCAGGGTCTGGGCGGGAAGGGGCGAAAATCTCTGAGAGTTCCTTGACAAAGGCGCTCATAAATGGTTTATAAAATGGTTGGGGAAAATTGCGGATTAAGGATACCTTGAATGAAACGCACCTATCAACCCAGTAATTTGCGCCGGGCCCGGGCCCATGGCTTTCTGAGCCGGATGAGCACCAAGGGCGGCCGCCGGGTCTTGAAGCGCCGCCGGGCCAAGGGCCGGACACGACTCACAGTCTAAAAAGGCGGGAAGCCTCTCTGAGCTACACCCCGAAAGCAGCCAACCGGTGCCCCGCTCACGTCCCGAACCCAACCGTTAAAGGGACTGCCAGTTTTTCCAAGGCGGATCGGCTCCGTCGTCGCCAGGAGTTCCTGTGGGTGCAGGCCCAGGGCAGAAGGCTACACACGCGCCATTTCGGGGTGATCCTGGCTCCCGGTACGGGAGGGCCTCCCCGACTGGGGCTGGTGGTGACCCGACGGCTGGGTAAAGCGGTGCGGCGCAATCGGGTCAAACGCTTGCTCCGGGAATTCTTCCGCCGCCACAAAATGGAGATGCCCCCCCAGGACCTGATGATTATGGCCAAGAAAGGGGCCGAGGCCCTGAGCTATCATCAGGTTAAGGAGGAGTTGGGCCGGCTATTGCTTATCCGGGGTAAGGAAAATACCCATGACTAAAGCGGCTCTCTTTTTCATCCGGGCCTATCAATGGTTGTTGTCGCCCCTGATCCCCAGTTGTTGCCGATTTGCCCCCAGTTGCTCCCATTACGCCCAGGAAGCTGTGTTGCGTTATGGTTTCTGGCGGGGCTTATACCTGAGTTTGCGACGCCTGAGCCGCTGCCATCCCTTTCATCCCGGGGGTTGGGACCCGGTACCCTGAGGAGTAGGACATGGAAAACAGGGCCTTGATTGCCCTCGCCTTGAGCTTTTTAGTATTCATGGCTTTCATCTATGTGGGGAATAAATTCCGGCAGCCCCCGGTTCCTGAAGCTCCCCCGGCCAAAGAGCTAACCCGGCCGGAAGCGCCGGCCCCTAAAGCCAAGCCTGAGGTACCTCCGGCTCCGGCGCCGGAAGCCCGCCCCGCCCCTGCGCCCGTGGAGGCTCATCCCCTGGCGGCTCTCCCGGGCAAGGAGATCGTGGTGGATACCCCCTTATACCGGGCGGTATTTACTGACCTGGGGGGGCGCCTTAAGAGCTTCCAACTGAAAAAATACCGGCAGGAGATGCCCTTCACCCCCATCAGCAGTTTTAAATTAGGGCCGGTGGACTTTGAGGTGGAACACTATCAGAACCCCGAAAAGGTGGAGCCCCACCCCAAAGAGCTGGTCAAGCCGGGCAAGTCTCAGGACCTGCCTTTGGGCCTGAGCTGGGAAGGGAAAGACCTGGCAGTGCCAGCCCTGCTCCCTTATCAGGCCTCCCCGGGGGGCCTGACCCTGAAACCGGGACAGGTGGCCAGCCTGCAATTCACCTGCGTCAGTCCCGAGGGCTTGACCTTTACCAAGACCTTTACTTTCCGCAGCGACCGGTATGCCTTTGACCTGGCGGTTAAGGTGGCGAACCGCACTGGCAGGCTACAGGAAGGCCACCTGGACCTGGATCTGGCCTTCAGTTACGCCGGAGAGGAGCAAAGCCGGTACGGGTTCCTGGGGTTTAACGGGTCCGTCAATAACCACCTGGAGGAGATTAAGGCCGGGAGCCTCAAAGAGCTCAAGACTTTTTCCGGCAAGATTGACTGGGCCGGCCTGGATGAAGGTTACTTTTTAACGGCCATGGTGCCGCTAACCACGCCCAAGGCCCTGGTCACCTTGAAAGAGCCCCCTTTGGGCCCCATGGTGGCGACCCTGAAGACCCCCGTGGAGGCCCTGGCGCCGGGCCAGGAGGCCCAGTTCACTTATGCCCTCTATTTCGGGCCCAAGGACCTGGACGACCTCAAACCCTTGAACCTGGGGCTGGACCGGGCGGTTAATTTCGGCTGGTTCGATTTTCTGGGGAAGCCCCTGCTCTATGTCTTAAAATTCTTTGACCGTTACGTGCACAATTATGGCTGGGCGATTATCATCTTGACCATCCTGATCCGGGCCATCTTCTTTTATCCCAACCATAAAAGCTATAAGTCCATGAAGGAGATGCAGAAGCTGCAGCCCAAGGTGGCCAAGCTCCGGGAGAAATACAAAGATGACCGGGAGACCATGAACAAGGAGCTGATGAACCTCTATCGCACCTTCAAGGTCAACCCCCTGGGGGGCTGTCTGCCCATGGTGCTGCAACTGCCGGTCTTTGTCGCCCTTTACAATGTGCTGGGCTATGCCATCGAGGTGCGCCACGCGCCTTTCATCTCCACTCTTCCCTTTACTCAGATTGTCTGGCTCGCCGACCTCTCCGCCAAGGACCCGCTCCTCATCACCCCGATAATCATGGGAGCCACCATGGTCGTTCAGCAGAAGATGACCCCCTCACCCGGAGATCCGATGCAGGCCAAGATGATGATGTTTCTACCGGTGGTCTTTACCTTTCTGTTTCTGAATTTCGCCTCCGGCCTGGTGCTCTATTGGCTGGTCAACAACGTTCTCTCCATCATTCAGCAGTACTATACCAATAAGTACCTCGCGTAGGTCTCAGGGGATATTTGGATGGATTTTTTGGAGTTCGAAGGCAAGAGTACCGAAGAGGCCATCGAGAATGCCTGCGCCCATTTAAAGGTTACCCCGGAGCAGCTAAGAATCGAAATCGTGTCGGTGGGCTCCACGGGGATCTTCGGACTGGGGAGCCGGAAGGCCAAGATTCGGGTGGCTCTCAAAGGGGAGGAGCCCGAAGAGAACCTGGTGGCCCAGGCTCAGGAAATTCTGGAACAGCTTCTGGAGAAGATGCAAGAATCGGCCCGGGTAACGGCTGAGCAGGAAGGCGAGCGGATCAATCTGCGCATCGAAACCCAGGATGCCGGTTTACTTATCGGCAAGCAGGGCCAAACCCTGGACGCCTTGCAGTATCTGGTCACCAAGATCCTGGCGAAGAAGAGTTACAAAAAGGCCCGGGTGACCATTGACGTGGAAGAGTACCGGGCCCGCCATAATGAGGCCCTGGCCCACCTGGCCTTGAATTACGGGGAAAAGGTCAAGCGCAGCGGCAAGCCCATCACCCTGAACCCAATGAATCCCTATGACCGCCGCATTATCCATCTGGCCCTCCAGGGTGATAAGGACCTGAAGACCATGAGCCGGGGTGAGGGCCTCTATAAAAAAGTGGTCATCTCTCCGGCGAAGCGGAAAGAAGGCCAGGAGGACGTTGCCGGCCCTCCATGACCCAGCCTGAAGTGGCCGACACCATTGCGGCTATTTCCACCCCCCTGGGGGAGGCAGGGATCGGTATGGTGCGGCTCAGCGGCCCCGAGGCGGAGGCCATCGCCCGCCGGATCTTTCGCCCCCATCAAGTGCGCCCGCGGTGGCGCTCCCACCAGCTCTATTTAGGCCACATCGTCGACCCCCAGGGGGAGATCATCGACGAGGTGCTCCTCACCCTGATGCGGGCGCCCCATACCTACACCCGGGAGGATGTGGTGGAGATCAACTGCCACTCCGGATACGGGGTGCTCAGCCGCATTCTCAAGCTCACCCTGGCCCAGGGCGCCCGGCTGGCCCGGCCCGGGGAGTTCACCCTGCGGGCCTTCCTCTCGGGGCGTATCGATCTGACCCAGGCGGAGGCGGTCCTGGAGGTGGTCCAGGCTCGCACCCAGGCCAGCGTGAAGGTGGCCGCGGGCCACCTGGAAGGGGCCCTGGGGCGCAGCCTCCGCCTGGGGCGCGAAGCCCTCCTGGATCTCCTGGCCCGGGTGGAGGCGGCCCTGGATTTTCCCGAAGAGGCGGCGGAATTGTCTCCGGAAACCATGGCGGCGGGGCTTAACACCCAGAGGGAATTTCTGGAGCGCCTCAGCCATACTTACCAAGAAGGACGCCTCCTGCGGGAAGGGCTGTTGGTGGTCATTGCCGGACGTCCCAACGTGGGGAAATCCAGCCTGCTCAATTGCCTCCTGAACATGGACCGGGCCATTGTCACCGAAATTCCCGGCACCACCCGGGACCTCATCGAGGAAGCCATCTCCCTGGGGGGCGTGCCGGTACGCCTGAGCGATACTGCCGGGCTGCGCGCCGCCCAGGACCGGGTGGAGGAGATGGGCATCAAACGTACCCGGGCGCGCCTGGCCCAGGCGGATCTGGTGCTTTACCTGGTGGACGGCAGCCGGCCTTTGGGGCGAGCCGATCGCCAGGCCCTGGCGGACCTGGCCGGACAACGGGTCCTGGCGGTGATCAACAAGATGGATCTTCCTGCCCAGCTTTCCGAGGCCGACTTGCAGAGCGCCACTTCCTTTGCCATCGTCAAAATTTCCGCCCTCACCGGCCAGGGGTTGGATAATCTGAAGCAGGCCATCGTGGACCTGGCCCTGGGCGGCGGCCTCAAAAGGGAAGGCGAGATCATCACCCAGGCCCGCCATCACCAGCACCTCCTTAATTGCCTGGGCTATCTGAACCAGGCCCGGGAACTCCTGGGGCCTGCCACTCCCTGGGAACTGGTGGCCCTGGAACTCAAGGAGGCCATCCGGGAACTGGGCGAAATCACCGGCGAAGAAGTGGGCGAAGCCATCCTGGACCGCATCTTTTCTCAGTTTTGTTTGGGCAAGTAAGGTTTTGGGGGAGAGGGCCAGGGGTCGCAGACCCACTTACAATCCTCCCCCAAACCCCCTTCCCCAACCCCTTAAGTTTAGGTTGGCGACGGTGAAGCCGTTGGCTCCCCCGTCCCCAACCATCTTGCCGCGGGAAGATGATGCTTCTGGATCACTCCGATACCGACCCCCTGGACCTCCTGCAGGAGGGAGCCGCGGCCCTGGGGCTGCATCTGGGTTCCCACGTCCTGGAGCAATTCCGGCTATATTTAAGGGAGCTGAAGGTCTGGAATGCCCGGGTCAACCTGACCGCCTTGAAAACCGACCGGGAGATCATGGTCAAGCATTTCCTGGACTCTCTGGCGGTTTTGCCTTTTCTGGAGCCAGTGCCTTCTTTGGCTGACCTGGGCAGCGGGGCGGGCTTTCCCGGCTTGGTGCTGAAACTGGCCCGGCCCGAGATGGCCGTCACTCTTATAGAAGCCCGGGCCAAGAAAGCCGCCTTTCTGGAGTACCTGGCTTCGGCTCTGCAATTGTCCGGCGTCGAGGTGCGGCAAGTCCACCTGACAAACTCCCTGGCCCGGAGATGGGGTCCGCAATTTGCCGCGGTAATAAGTAGGGCCACCGTTGCCTTGCCGCGTTTTTTGGGACTGGCCTCGCCCCTGCTCCTCCCCGGCGGCTGGCTACTGGCCCTCAAGGGTCCTAAGCTGCCCTCAGGGGAACTGGAGGTGGCCCAAAAGGACTGCGAATGTCTGGGCCTGTGCTCCTTTAAGTGGCATTCCTACCACTTGCCGGTAACCGGGGAACCGCGGCTCCTGGTGATGGCCCGGGGGGCAGCCCAGGACCCGGGTGAAAGCGGGGGGTTAAAAGAGCGGTGAAAAACAAGTTTCTCATCTTTTGGCTGAGCTTAGTGATGGTGTTTTCCATGCTGCCCCGGGTGCTTTCAGCCCAGCCAGCCGATCCCCACCAGGCCGCCCGGGAGCGTATGGTCGCCCAGCAGCTCAAAGGCCGGGACATAACTGACTCCCGGGTGCTGGCGGCTATGGCCAAGGTGCCCCGGCACCGGTTTGTCCCGGAGCGTTTCGTCTCCCTGGCCTATGGCGATCATCCCCTGCCCATCGGTTCAGGCCAGACCATTTCCCAGCCTTACATTGTCGCCCTGATGAGCCAGTGGGCGGAGCTGAATCCCGGGGATAAAGTTCTGGAGGTGGGGACGGGCTCTGGTTATCAGGCGGCGGTTCTGGCCGAACTCACGGAGGAGGTCTTCAGCATCGAGCTCCTGCCGGAGCTGGCCCAAACCGCGGCGGCCCGGCTGGCGGACCTGGGCTACCGCCAGGTTCAGATAAGATGCGGCGACGGTTACCAGGGATGGCCGGAGAAAGCTCCCTTCGCCGCCATCCTGGTCACCGCCGCGGCGCCCCAGGTTCCCCCCGCTCTGGCGGCCCAGTTGCAGGAAGGCGGTCGCCTGATCATTCCTCTGGGCCTGCCGGGCGGAGCCCAAATAATGATCCGCTTTCGCAAGGTGCAGGGAGAATTAACAGAGGAAGCCAGCATCCCGGTGAGATTTGTCCCCCTGGTGCAGCCCCGCTGAGGAGTGATGGGGGAGAGGGGGTAAAGGCCCACCGGCCCTTAGCCTCATCCCCCCAAATGCCCATTAGCCCACCCGCAGGTGGGAGGAGCGGCTTAAGGCGCGCAGTAGTTGGGTCAGGAGGCGATTTACGGGGGTGGGCACTCTAAGGGTTCTGCCTTGTTCTACTATCTGGGCGTTTAGGGCCTCGACTTCGGTAAGGCGTCCGCCCAGGATATCTTGGAGCATGGAAGAGCGGTTGGCGGCGGTGGCGGTGCACACCCGGCGCAACCGGATCTCCGGGTCTCCGGTTAATTGCACCCCTGCGGCCCGGGCCACCGCCTGGGCTTCTGAAGCGGCGGCCACCGCCAGTTCCCAGGCCTCGGGAAGGTCCATTAAGGCCCCGTTGCGCACCCGGAGCAGGGCGGTCAGGGCATTGATGCCCACGTTTATCAGGAGCTTCTCCCACAGGAGAACGTCGATATGGCTGCGGGCCTGGCAGTTCAGCCCCGCCCGGCAGAAGAGATCCACCACCTCGTCGATTTTGGCGGGTGGGACCTTGGAACCCCGGGGGGCGCCGATATAGGTGGCACCCTGGCCCGCGAAAATAACCCGGCCCTCGGCTTCACGGGTGGCCCCCAGATAGGCTACCCCTACCAGCAGGCGCTCGGGGCCTATCTCCTGGGTCATCTCCTCCAAATTGCCCAGGCCATTCTGTAGGGTAAGGGCCAGACCCTCGGGGGCCATCAGCAAGGGCAGGGCTCGGGCCGCGGCCCGGGTCTGGTGGGCCTTAACGGTCATGATGGCCAAGTCGCAGGGCCTTACCTCCGCGGCCAGGGCGATGGGTATCGGGATAACCCGGTGGTCTCCATCCGGCGTCTTAAGGTGGATGCCTTGCCGCCTCAAGAGGGCCGCTCGCTCCGGGCGGTAATCCACCAGGGTAATATCCTCCTTGGCCTCAAAGAAAAAGGAGGCCAGCAAGCATCCCAAAGCTCCGGGTCCGATTATGGCGATCTTCATTATTTTCCAAATTCTTAAGTGCCGGATTTTAACAGGTGAGCTTGACTTGTTGCCAAATTTTTTTAGCATTATTTACCTTTTAACTTGATTATTGTAAAATAATTTAAACCGGGGAAGGGATAAGGGCGTGTCGAGGCAGTTCGATCAGGAATTGGAGACGCTGAAACAGAATCTACTGCGCATGGCGGCCATGGCCGAAGATGCGGTCAGCAAGAGTGTGGAGTCGGTCATGGCCCGCAATTCTGACCTGGCCCGGGAAGTGATTATTGATGATATCAATATCAACCGGATGGAATTGGCCGTGGAAGATCAGGCCTTTAAAATCCTGGCCTTACGTCAGCCCCTGGCCACGGATCTGCGTCTGACCACCGCGGCGATGCGCATCGCCACGGAACTGGAGCGCATCGGGGATCAGGGGGTAAATATCGCGGAACGGGCCCTGGAGCTGAACAGCCGTGCCCCCCTGGAAGTGCCCATCGACCTCAAGGCCATGGCCGACATCACCTTGAGCATGGTCCGCACCAGCATCGAGGCCTTCGTCCAGCAGGACCCCAAGCTCGCCATCCAGGTTTGCCAGCGGGATGTGGAGGTGGACCTCCTGGACGATGAATATATCCAGAAGATCCTCAACTATATGATTCAGGAATCCCGCTGGGTGGAGCGCCTCCATCATTTCATCATCATCGTCCGCAACCTGGAGCGCATCGCCGATCTGGCCACCAATATCGCCGAAGACATTGTCTTTATTGTGGAAGGGCGAGTGATCAAGCATCAGTGTGAAGATTGGATGCTCTCCGCCAGCAACCCCTGACCTGGGCTCGCGCCAGTCTTTCCTCCAAAAGTTGTACTTCCTGGGCCAGACGCGGTTGGGTCTGGCGGTCTCGTTCCAGGGTCTGCAGCAAATACACCACCGAGGCATGGCTCCGCTGGAAGAGGCGCCCCAGCTCCGTCAGGGTTTTCTGGGTGTAGAGGCGGGAAAAATAGAGGGCCATCTGCCGGGCCCGAACTAACCTTTTCTGGCGGGAGCGTCCCAACATCTCCGGCAGGTTCACCTTATAATAATCGCCGACAATCTTCTGGATCTCAGGAATGCTCAACCGGGTGGCCACGGCCTGGAGATCCTGGAGCACTTCTTGGGCCAGCCGCAGGCTGAAGGGCTGGGTCAGTAAAGTGGAGCGAGCCACCAGGCAATCCAGGGCGCTCTCCAGGCGGCGCACGTCCTCGGTGACATATTCGGCCAGGTATTCCAAGATCTTGACGGAGACCTGAACTCCCCGGGTTTGGGCTTTCTTGCTCAGGATCTTAACCCGGGTGGGGAAGTCGGGGGGACCGATGGGGGTGATGACCCCCCCGGTAAGCCGGGACTGGAGTTCTTGGGAAAGGTGGCTAATCTCTCCCGGCAGGTAGCAACTCGTGAACACCAGCCTCTTTTTCTGGGCCATGAGGGTGTCCAGGGTATAACAGACCTCGGCCTGGATCTTTTCCTTGCCGCTCAAAAACTGCACCTCTTCCAGCAGCAGGACCTCGCATTCCCGGCGAAGGCGGTCTTTGAAATTTCTCATGCGGCCGCTTTTGAGAGCCTGCACCATCTCATTGGCGAAATTCTCCGCGGTGAGATAGATGACCTGTCCGGCGGGAAGAGACTGGGTGAGACAGTTGCCCACTGCCTGAGACAGATGGCTCTTTCCCAGGCCGGGGTCGGAGGTGAGAAACAGGATGCGGTTATAAAAGGTATCATCTCGGGCCAGGGCCTGGGAGGCCTGATAGGCCAGGCGATTGGAGGACCCCACCACGAACTGCTCAAAGGTAAAGGCCCGGTTGAGCCCATTGCCTGGCCTTCCAGGTACCAGCGGCAGCCCTGGCTGGTGGACTTGGGGTAGGGCCAGGCGACGTTCCCTGGCCGCGGCTAAGGCCAGGCGCACCGTCAGGTCCAGGCCCGCCCCTTGCGAGCCTTGCTGGATCAAGCGAAAATAATGGGACTGAATCCACCGGAGTGCGAAGGGATTGGGGCAGGCCAAAACCAGCTCCCCCTGGGGGCCGGTTTCTGCCTGGAGAGGGTCGATCCATAGCTGAAAACTGGAAGGGGGCAATTGGTTCTTGAGGATGCCCTTGATTGTCTCCCAGGTTCCTTCCATGAGACCCCTTCCGAGTAGGCTCTTTTGAGGGTAATTTTATAGTCACACCCTTTATCCAGGTCAAAGGAGGTGTACCGAAATTTACCTTAGCGCCACCCCCGGGGGCCGGGTAAGGCAGTAGTTGTTTGGCGTAACCCCGATGCAGCTTTGGCCTTTGGAATGAAATAATCTAATAAATCCAGCATGATATGAGGCAGGGAACCATGAGCTTCACCGGGTTCCGAAGCCCTTTAGAACCTGTTGGGTTTGGAATGAATCTCGCGCTTCCTGACTTTTTCGACGATTTTCATAGGGGTCTAGAAAAATTGGCTTCAAAAAAAGCTATCCTTCGAGATTCAAATCGAAAACCTTCCTATAAATATTTTATTCAGAAATTATCAATAGTTATCCAAAAGGAGAATAGTGCTCACATGATGGGGCCAAGTTGGGGATCGGGCCCGGAGGTCACACCCTGGTCTTCAAAATTTCCCCCTCGCCCTAACCTTGACAAATCCTCAAGACTGGATATCATGTGCCCATAACTTGTTTGAGGCCCACGATGATTAATTACGTAGCTTATCGTAAGTTCGTCAATCTGAAAAACGGCAAGCGGGTGATGTTCCGCTTCCTGAATGAGCAAGACCGGGAAAGCCTGATTCAACTGTTCCAGGAAGCCCCAGAGGAAGATACCCGCTTTCTGAAACAGGATGTCAAAGACCTGAAGATGGTCAATTTCTGGATTGATAATATCCATTACCGTAAGGTATTGCCCCTGGTGGCAGTGGACCTGGAAGGCAACCGGCTCATCGCCGACGCCACCCTGCACCGGGGCAAACACGCGGCCAAGCATATCGGCGAGGTTCGCATTTTTGTCTCCCGCCCTTACCGCAACCTGGGGCTGGGCTCCTTGATGCTGGAGGAATTGATCAGCCTGGCCATGCAGGAAAATCTGCAGTGGTTGAAGGCAGAGGTGCTGGCCGAGCACAAAAAGGTGATCAAGGCTTTTCGGACCAAAGGTTTCGAGATCAGAGCCAGCTTGGAGGATTTTTTTCTCCGTAAGGACGGGGTGACTCATGATGTGGTCTTGATGATGCGCCCCGTGCTGAAGAAAGAAGACGCTGAGTTTTAATGCGGGCCGGGGGATGGGTGGAGTAGCCTCGGGCCTGGAAGTATTTCTCGCCAGTCCCCCGGCCTGGGCGAAGGGAGCCAGGCTGGGCCTCCTGAGCCACCCGGCCAGCGTCGATTCAAGCCTTAAAAGCGCCCGGGAGTTGATCCACCGGCGCCTTCCCGGGCAACTCCAAGTCCTGTTCAGCCCCCAACACGGCCTTCTGGGGGAAAAACAGGACAATATGATCCCTTCCGCCGACTTCCTGGACCCTCTCCTTAAACTTCCGGTAGTAAGCCTCTATGGGCCCCGTCTGGCCCCTCCACCCGAGTCCCTGGCGGAGGTGGACGTGCTTTTGGTGGACCTGCAGGACGTGGGCACCCGGGTCTACACCTTTGCCACCACGGTGGCCAAAGTGATGGCGGCGGCGGCCCGGGTGGGTCTCAAGGTGGCGGTCCTGGACCGGCCCAATCCCATCTCCGGCAGCGCGGTGGAGGGCAACCTGCTGAAGCCCCAGTGGGCCTCGTTGGTGGGACCCTACCCCCTGCCCATGCGCCATGGGTTTACCCTGGGGGAGCTGGCCGCCTATTACAACGTCACTCAGAAATTGGCCTGCGATCTCACGGTAATCCCGGTTAAGGGGTGGCGGCGGGGCGATTATTTCGACGCCACCCGACTCCCCTGGGTGCTGCCATCCCCCAATTTACCTACCCTGGATAGCGCCCTGGTCTATCCCGGGCAGGTGTTGCTGGAGGGCACCAACCTGTCGGAAGGTCGGGGCACCACCCGGCCTTTTGAGCTTTTCGGCGCCCCCTTTTTGGAGCCCGAGCGCATCAAGACCTTTCTCAAAGATTATCCCTTACCCGGGGTGATGCTGCGGGAGACTTACTTTGAGCCCACGTTCCATAAATGGTCCGGGCAGGTGTGCCCGGGATTTCAACTTCACGTCACCCAGCGCCAGGCCTATAAACCTTACTATACCACCCTCGTTCTATTGGCGGTGATCAGAAAGCTGTATCCCCAGGAGTTCGCCTGGCGACTGCCCCCCTATGAGTATGAAAACGAGCGCCAGCCCATTGACCTGCTGACGGGAGATGCCGCCATCCGGGAAGGGATAGATCAAGGGGTGTCAGTAGTGGAGTTGGAGGCCTCCTGGCAGGGAGAACTGGCCCGTTTTATGGAGTCGCGGCGGGAGTTTCTGCTGTACGGTGAGTAAAGATTTGGGGGAGGGGGCCAGGGGTCGCAGACCCTACCGACTTCGGTAGGGGCGATCCGGTGGGTCGCCCTTAAGGTTCAAAGCAGGAAACAACCAACCAGAAGCAGGATCAAGAAGGGAGCCAGCCAGGCCGGCAAGGGCAGGCCCAGGGAACTCATCAGGCCGAAGCCCTGGGCCAGGCCTACCAGATAACCCCCTCCCGCTCCCAGCCACACCAGCACCATCCCCAGCCGCGGGGCCGGCCCGGGCAGGCGATCCTCAGCATCCATCAGTTCGGCCCAATAAAGGTCCCAGCGGCTCACCCGGGGCTCCAGCAGCCTGAGGAGAAACGGCCCCAGGATGAGGCTGACCAGGCCATTGTTGACCAAGACTGCCACCCCAATGATGCTGAAGGGGAGCAGTTTGAAGGTCTCCACCCCGAAACCCACCAGCAACGCGCATCCCATGGCTCCCAGGAGCACCGCCAGGAAGAAACGGAGCAGGTGGGGGCCAAGTTGGCCCAGGGGTCGGCCCTGCCACATCTTATACGGCAGATAAGCGGCCAGGAAGTTCCCCCAAAAACCGAAGAAACTACCCACCCCGAGGGTGCCGAAAAAGTCCCCGATAAGATTGCCGAAGGCCGAGCCCCAGGCCCCGGCCGGCCCGAACAGGAGCCCAAAGACCACGGGAATGACATTGGCCGGACGGAGCTCCGTCACTCCGGGGATCAAGGGGATGCCCTTGAAGGGAATGAGGATGGCGGCAAAGAGGCCCGCGGTGAGCACCGTGAGGACCACCGGGGTGGAATATTGCCACATGCGCCAGACTTCCCGCATCTTCTCTCCTTGAGGATCGGCGCCCCTATTTTACCAAAAGTTTTGGGTTTTCCGCTAAATAATGGAATTTGGCCGGGTGGGACCTGGATGCCGGCCAGCCCCGCGGTGAACTCCTTCGGGGCTGATTTCAGGGGAGAACTAGCTTGCAGCCACGCCCATTTTTCTCTAAAATTCTAAGATTAATCGCCAGAGACGAGCCTGGAAGAGCATGACCTTAGCTAAGAAAACCGGCCCTGAGAACCAGAGTTGGCCTCCCGGAAACTGGTTTATTGATTTTGGCAGCCCGGCGGACCTGGTCGCCTACCTCAAGGAGAAGGTGCTGGTCTCGGGCAAGACCAGGTTTCAGGAATATGAGATTTTTGAAAACCGCCTCTGGGGCCGGGTATTGGTGCTGGACGGCCGCATGCAGTCAGCCGAGAGAGACGAGTTCATTTACCATGAAGCCCTGGTCCACCCGGCTCTCCTGGCCCACCCGGAGCCGCGCCGGGTGCTGGTGATGGGGGGCGGCGAGGGAGCCACCCTGCGGGAGGTGCTGCGCTACTCCGGGGTGAAACGCGCCGTAATGGTGGACATTGATGAGGAACTGGTGGACCTCTGCCAAGAATGGCTGCCCAGCTTCCATGCAGGCGCGTTTCGTGACCCCCGCACCGAAATGGTGTTTGCCGACGGCCGCGGCTGGCTGGCGGCCCAGCCGGACGGCAGCTTTGAGGTCATTATCCTGGACCTCACCGAACCCCTGGAGCAGGGGCCGGCGCTCAGGCTCTTCACCCGGGAAATGTATGAGACGGTCCAAAGAAAGCTGGCGCCGGGAGGTCTGACGGCGGTGCAATCCGGCTCTGCCGGCCCTTTAGGCAGGCTGATGCCGGATCTTAACTGCACCCTGAGGGCGGTCTTTCCCCGGGTGACGGCCTATGCCACCTTTGTCCCCAGTTTTATGGAACTCTACGGCTTCCATCTGGCCGGGGGGGATGATTTTGTCTGGCCCTCCGCCACGGAAATTGCCTCCCGCCTGAAGGCTCAGGGGGTAACTTCCTGGCGCTGGTTAGACCCGGGGTTGGGGGCGGCCTTGCCTCACCTGCCGGTTTATTTGCAGGAGCGGCTGAATCAGGAAGGCAGAGTTCTTACCGATGCCTCGCCCTTCGGGCCCCGGCCGGGGGAACGAACCTTCTTTTAGTCTGGACTTCCCTCAATTTGGAGGAGGGAATATGTGGTTAGAAAATGACACTATTTAAGGGAAGTAAAAGGAGCAATAATATTATGTCCAATCGCAGAGTGGGGATCTATGTAGATTCCATGAATATCATGCGTAACGGCGGCTACGGCATGCGTTATGAAGTCATCCGCCGCCTCGCCTCCCGGGACGGCGATGAAGTAATGCGTCTCAACGCCTATGTGGCCATAGACGAAGAGCGAGCCATCTCGGATCCGAATTACAAAAATACCCTGAACTTCATTCTTACCCTGCGGGATTTAGGGTTTAAAGTAATCGAGAAGCCCATCAGGTGGTACACCGATGAAGCAGGCCGCACCTACGGCAAGGCCAATATGGACATGGAGATGGCCCTGGACATGATCGCCCAAACCGACCGTCTTGATCTGGTCTACCTGTTCACCGGTGACGGAGATTTTTGTAGCGTGGTGTCCATGGTGCAAAACAAAGGCTGCCGGGTGGAGTTGATAGCCTTTGCCAATGTCTCGGGTCGGCTGCGCCGGGAAGTGGACCTGTTCGTTCCCGGTTTTCTGGTTCCCGGGCTTTTGCCCACCCAGCCTCCTTATGCCGGGGCGCCGCCCTGGGGCGAGTCGGACAGCCGGGTTCGGGGCGTATGCACCAAGTACTTCCTGGACCGGTCCTACGGGTTCTTACGCTTCATGCATGGCTTCGGCAAGGTCTGGGTGACCGATACCCGCCTGGAGGAATCCCCTTACACCTCCGTGTTCTTCATGGAAAAGGACATGCCCCCGGGAGTCCATGCCGATAATCTGCCCAGCCGGGATTATATCTTTGAATTTACCTTGACCGAGGGCGAAAAGGGCTTTGTGGCCACCGACATTGATTTGATTTATAAGTATTAGGTGATGTGGGGAGAGGGCCAGGGGCCTGAGGCCCCTGCCCTCCCCACACGCCCCCCTCCCAACCCGCGTAAGCTGGCTGGGGGAGGCGGGGCTTTCAGGCCCGCCTCCCCCAGCCAAAAACTCAAGGGATTGGAGGAGGGGGGGTGGGGGAGGAGGTAAGGGCCAGTGGCCCTTAGCCTCCTCCCCCACAAAGCATCTTCAAACCAGAAAGGAGAGGTCGTGGCACAAGGTCTGCGGGTCTTGTTTGTGGTCTCTGAAGCCGTACCCTTTGCCAAAACCGGGGGATTGGCCGATGTGGCGGGTACCTTGCCTTATGCCCTGAAAGAACTGGGAGTGGAGGTCAAGGTCCTGATGCCTTACTACGGCATGGTCAAGCAGGGTCCCCTCGCCACCGCTTACGCCGCGGAAGACCTGGAGGCGTCTTTGGGTCCCCTCCGGCTCACCTTCAATGTCCGCACCGCTTCTCCCGATTATCCTTTTTATTTTGTGGAGCGGGATGAGTTCTTTGAGCGGAGCCAGCTCTACGGCACTCCCAAGGGGGATTACTTTGACAACCTGGAGCGGTTCGCCTTTTTCTCCGGCACGGTATTGCCCTTCTGCCAGGCCCTGGACTTCAAACCCCACCTGATCCACTGTCATGATTGGCAGGCGGCCCTGGCGCCGGTCTATCTGAAAAAACGCTGGTCCGGGGAAGATCTCCTGGCAGACACCAAAAGCCTGCTCACCATTCACAATCTGGCTTATCAGGGCCTGTTTCCCCAGGACAAATTTCCCCTGCTGGGCCTGGATTGGTCCCTGTTCTCCATTGACGGCCTGGAGTTCTATGGCCAGATCAATTTGCTCAAAGGCGGCATCGTCTGCGCGGACGCCATCAATACGGTGAGCCCCCGGTACAGCCAGGAGATCCAGACCGAAGAGTTCGGCTATGGCCTGGACGGGGTACTGCGCACCCGGGCGGCGGACCTTTACGGGATCTTGAATGGGGTGGATTATCGAGACTGGAACCCGGAGAGCGACCCTTTGGTGCCCGCCCACTACAACAGGGATAAGTTAGCGGGCAAGCTCAAAAATAAGGCGGCCTTGATGGCGGCCTTCGGCCTGGCCCAGGATTTGGGTAAGGCGCCCCTCCTGGCCATGATCTCCCGCCTGGCGGACCAGAAGGGCTTTGACTTGCTGGCGGAAGTGCTGCCCCAGCTCATGACCCGGGACCTCATGGTGGTCATCCTGGGCACCGGCGAGGAAAAATACCACCGCTGGCTGAGGGCCGAGGCCGCCAAGTATCCAGGCAAGCTGGGCGTGAAAATCGCCTTCGATAACTCCCTGGCCCACCTCATCGAAGCCGGGGCCGACATGTTTCTCATGCCTTCCCGTTTTGAGCCCTGCGGCCTGAACCAGATGTATTCCTTAAAATACGGTACCATCCCCATCGTCCGGGCCACGGGCGGCCTGGCCGACACCGTTATCCAGGTGGACCGCGCCACGGGTCAGGGCACCGGCTTCCTCTTCAGCGACTACGACCCCGAGGCCTTTGCCAAGGCCATCCACACCGCGCTGGCCACCTTCGAGAATAAGAAACTCTGGCGTCGGATCATGCAAAACGCCATGAACCAGGACTTTTCCTGGAAGAAATCCGCCCAAGCCTACCTGGACCTTTATATCCGATTGCTGAGGTAGACTTGGGGGGAGGGCCAGGGAGCTGAGCTCCCTGCCCTCCCCCCAAGCCCCCCTCCCAACCCGCGTATAAGGCCGGAAATGGTGGAGCCCAAGGCTCCACCATTTCCGGCCTTTAAAGTTAAGCGATTGGGGGTGGGGGCTCGGGGGAGGATTGTCAGGGGGCCTGTGGCCCTTAGCCCCCTCCCCCAAGTGCTCCTGACTTCAGGGACGAGCCGAGGGCGCTGAAGGCTCTGCTCGTGCGCGCTTTTACTTGAATAAGCCCCCGGCTCCTTACCCAGATAACGAAAAAGGCAGGGCCCAACCTGACCCTGCCTCAATTACTCAATATCCCAAGCGTAAATTAATTTTGGATAAGAGCTGGCGGCGCCCAGGGGCCAACGGCCCGGCGCCAGCCTCTAGCCCCGCCGGCGGCGTCCCAGCAAGATCAGCCCTGCCAAACCACTGCCCAGCAGCAGCGCCGTGGGCGGGACAGGGGCTCCCCTAGATGGTTATCTTCAAGGGCGGTGCCGTACTGGAAGACGACACTGTTGACGCTAAAGTCGGCGGGCACATTGGTAAAGGTGAAGGTCACCGAATCCCACTCAAGGGGCCCATGGGCCGTTACCCCGGCGTTTGCGGAGACATGGGTGATGCTCTGGGGAAAGGATCCCCCTTCAGAAGGGGAGGTGCCGTTAACGTAGCTTGACGGGAGGATGCCGTAATCGAGGCCATCCATTTGCTGGCTGGCGCTTCCCAGATTCAGGGTGTCGAAATCAACCCCGAATGAACCACTGAACCCGGCGGCCCCGAGCCCCTGGGTGGTGCCCAGATAGGAAAAGCCGTCTTGATAGCCCCATCCGACATTAACCAGGGTGCCCTGTCCTGCAGTAGCATGTGAACCAGTTACATTATAAGAAAGCTACCCGAGGAGATTGCGGCATTTCCGTTAGCCCTGTTCAGGATGTCGGTGCCACTCCAGAAAAGGCCCGTCAGGACATCAGCCGGAACAAACTGCGAAGGCTGGCCCGCACCGCCATAGCCCTGGGTGGAGGTATTGGTGAGGGTGATGGTTAAGCCGCCCGAGCCGTCGGTGACAAATATAGCTGAGGCGGACAGGGCAGACCCGTCAGCTCCCGTGCCCGAAGCCGTAAAAGGACAAAGGTGGTCGCGAAGGCGGCTGGTGCCCAGCAGGCCACGGCGATGATGGCCATTAATAGCAAGAACTTGCGTTTCATACTGCCTCCTTTTCCCAGGATCTGGAGTCCAGTTGAGGCGCGCAACAAAAAAGCCGGGTCACCTTTTCCCAGGCAACCCGGCTGTCTCTTCCAAAAAACAACCCTCCCAGAGACCCGTGGCTTTCCGTCCCCGCCTCGCGACAGGTTTGGCTTTTGCTGTTTAAATTTTAGTATTCAACTTTTAGTAAATGAAATTTTAATTATAATTTTCTCAAAGTCAATAGGTAAAAATACCTATTTTTAGGGTTTCTGCGCTTAAGACCCCGCCCATATTTAATGGTTTGGGTTGGTAAGTTCTTGACAAAAAAAGCCGGGCACCTTTTTCCAGGCAACCCGGCCATCTCATGCTCCTTAGAGACCCGTGGCTTTCCGTCCCCGCCTCGCGACGGGTTTGGCTTTTGCTGGTTTCTATTAAAAGCAATAATGATGCCAGAGAAGTATTATGAGGGGATATTTGCTAACATATCGAAAATCTTAATAAAAAGTAGGAGGTAACTATTTAACCTAAGTGTATTGATGTTAATATTATGAAACAACATGTTTATATCCTTAAGCATTCAGGACTAAGGGGGGAAAATAACTGAGATGGCCTCTTAGGAGGCAATTATAGCCATAAAAAAGGCAGGGCCATGGCTGACCCTGCGTCCTGAAGTGGAGGAGTTTGCGCCTGATTAACTTTTGATTTTTTTCCTCAGCCGCAGCTCGGGGGTGGGGGCTCGGGGGAGATTGACAGGAGGCATGCGGCCCTTAGCCCCCTCCCCCAAAAACTACGCCTTAAACCGCCTTAAGCGCAGGGAGTTGGTGACCACGCTGACAGAGCACAGGGCCATGGCCGCGGCGGCTACCGCGGGGTTGAGGAAGCCCAGGGCGGCCAGGGGGATGGCCAGCACGTTGTAGCAGAAGGCCCAAAACAGGTTCTGGCGGATGATGCGCATCATCTGCCGGGCAAGCAGAATGGCCTGGGGGATGAGGGCCAGGTCGTCCCGGATGAGGGTGAGGTCTGCGGCCTCCAGGGCCACGTCGGCGCCGGTGCCCAGGGCTATTCCTACGTCGGCCTGGGCCAGGGCCGGGGCGTCGTTAATGCCGTCTCCCACCATGGCCACGGTCTCTCCCGCGGCTTGCAGCTCGGCCACCTTGTTAGCCTTCTCTCCGGGCAGCACTTCCGCCAGCACTTCCTCAATACCCACCCTCCAGGCCACCGCTTCCGCAGTGAGGCGGTTGTCGCCGCTCAAGAGGAGAATTTTTAAGCCCATCTCCTGAAGGGCGGCCACGGCCTCCTGGGCCCCGGGTTTCAGGGTGTCTGCCGCGGCCAGCAGCCCCACGGGTTTCCCGACACCGCCAGATAGATGGTGGTTTTACCTTTCCGGGCCAGGCGGGTCTGGTGCTGGCCCAGGTCTTGAGTGGGGATCTCCTTCCGAGCCAGAAAGGCCAGGTTTCCCAGGACCACGTCCTGGCTTTCTATGCGGGCCTCCACGCCCATTCCCGGCACGGCCTGAAAATCCTTCACCGCTGGCAGACGCTAGCCCCTGCTGGGTGGCGGCGTGGGTAATGGCCTCAGCCAGGGGGTGCTCCGACTTTTCCTCCAGGGCCGCGGCCCAGCTCAGAACCTGGGTCTCGGTCCAGCCGTTCCAGGCCTGGACCTCCGTCACCTGGGGGCTCCCCCGGGTAAGGGTACCGGTTTTGTCGAATACCACAGTGGTGAGACGGTAGGCCCGCTCCAGGGGCTCCCCGCCTCGCATGAGGATGCCCAGTTCAGCCCCCCGGCCGGAGCCCACCATGACCGCGGTGGGGGTGGCCAGGCCCATGGCGCAGGGACAGGCGATGATGAGCACGGCCACCATGTTGATCAGAGCCCGGGTAAGAGTTGGGGGCGGCCCCCAAAAGAGCCAGCCCAGGAACGTGAGGAGAGCCAGGCCCATGACCACCGGCACGAAGATCCCGGCCACCCGGTCCACCAGGCGCTCGATGGGGGCCTTGCTGGTTTGGGCCTCTTCCACCAGGCGGATGATCTGGGACAGGACCATGTCCTGGCCGACGCGGGTGGCCTTAAATACCAGGAAGCCTCGCTGATTCAGGGTGGCGCCCCAGACCTCGGCCCCGGGCTCCTTGGCCACGGGCACGCTCTCCCCGGTGAGCATGGATTCGTCCACGCTGGAGGCACCCTCCACCACCACCCCGTCCACCGGGATCTTTTCCCCCGGCCGCACGGTCACCAGGTCACCCACCAGCACTTGCTCCAGGGGCACCTCTACTTCCTGGCCCTGGCGGCGGATCCGGGCACTGGGAGGGGCCAGGGCGAAGAGGCGGCGGATGGCCTCCGAGGCCCGGCCCCGGGTCCGGGATTCCAGCCACCGTCCCAACATGAGGAAGGTGATGATCATGGTGGCAGTATCGTAATAAACCGCGGGAACCTGCGCTCCGCCGGGCAGTGTTCCCGGGAAAAAAGTTGCCCAGGCGGAATAGAAGTAGGCGGCAGAAGTGCCCAGGGCTACCAGGGTATCCATATTGGTGGTGAGATGCCGGGCGGCCTTGAGGGCGCCGGTAAAGAAGGGGAGGCCCGAGTAAAACATCACCGGGGTGGCGAAGATGAGCAGCAGCAAGGGTACGTAGGGCAGAGGCAAGCCCAGGAATTGGGGGAGGGCCGGAAACATGAAGGCCCACGTGGGCAGGCTCAAGATTAAGGCCGTCAAAAAGCGCCTGCGGTATTGCCGGACTTCCACCTCCGGCGCCCGGGGGGCGCGGTGCTCCCGGGCCACCTCTTCCACCTCGTAGCCGGCTTGGTGGACCGCCTCCTTCAGGGCCTCAAGGCTGGCCCGGCCGGGGTCGAATCTCACCCTGGCCTGGCGGGTGGCCAGATTGACCAGGGCTTGATCCACCCCGGGCACGGAGCCCAAGGCCCGCTCCACCCGGGCCACACACGCGGCGCAATGCATGCCTCCCAGGGTCAGGGTGACTTCCTCTGATGCCGCCGCCATGTGAAAATCTCCTGTTTGGCTTGGGGGAGGGGGCTAAGGGCCGCAGGCCCTTACCCCCTCCCCCAAACCCCCACCCCCAATCCCTTACTGGTTGGTGGCCGTGGGAGGCAGGGCCTTTAGCCCTGCCTCCCACGGCCACAATCCGGCCACCATACGCGGGTGGGGGGGGGCTTGGGGGGAGGGCAGGGGCCTCAGGTCCCTGGCCCTCCCCCCATTATCCTAACATAAGTCAAGCCAGGGCAGAAGGCAAGCTGCGACTCCGCCTTGGGAGGTTCTGATGAGCCTTCCTTAATCGTAGTTCAGGCCCACGACCTCAAGCCAACTTGCTCCACCCGCGGTTTGTTGGTAGTATACAGGCATGATGAAGATCGGCAAAGTTAGTTCGGGACGGAAGGTCAGCTATGTTCTATGGGGACTGATAGGATTGGGCCTGATTGCGGCCCTTATCTGGCTGGCAACGGGCCGCCTGGACCTGGACGACCCCTGGATAAACTTGAAAACCCCGGTGGAGGTGGTGGGCGCCAAAACAACTCTTACCCTGGAGGCCGGTGACCAGACCAGCGGCCTAAGAGAGGTGCGGGTCACCTTAACCCAGGGGGATAAGGAGAAAGTGGTGCTGGCCCGCAACTTCCCGCCCGGGGGCGAGCCGGGCGCCGCAGTGGTGGTGCCGGTTACCCTGGAGCCCCAGGCCCTGGGTTTTAAGGAGGGCAAGGCGTCCCTGAGCCTCCAGGCCCGGGACCGCTCCTGGAGAGACTGGTTCCGGGGCCGCACCAGCACCTTGACCCGGGAAGTGGTCATTGACCTGGTGCCCCTTAACCTGGCTTTTCAATCCGTCAATCATTTACTGCGCCCGGGAGGGACCGGCCTCATCTGCTACCGTATCAACAAAACCCCTAAGGAAAGCGGGGTGCTGGTGGGTAGCACCCTTTATCACGGTTATCCCAACCCCAAAGGCGGCAAAGACGATTATGTCTGCCTCTTCCCGGTGCCCCAGGAATCTCCGGGCCCGGCTCAGGTGGAACTGGTGGCCCGCCCGTCTTTAGGCAATGAAGTGCGGCAAAAGGTTACCTTGAAGCTGAAAGGAAAGCGGTGGCGTCAGGACAAGATGGACCTGTCCGAGAATTTTCTGCGTCACGTGGCGGCAAGTTTTCCGGTGGCCCACCCCAACGACCTCCTCAGCGCCTATCTGGAAGTAAACCGGGACCTGCGGCAAAAGAATCATGAGCGGGTGCGCCAGGTCTGCGCCCAAAGCAAACCGCAGCCCCTATGGTCCGGAGGCTTTCAGCGATTCCTGGGCAAACCCATGGCCCGGTTTGGGGACCGCCGGACTTATTTTTATCAGGGCCGGCAGGTGGACCAGCAGGTGCATCTGGGAGAGGACCTGGCCTCCCTGGTGCATAGTCCGGTGCCCGCGGCCAATAAAGGCGAAGTGGTTCTGGCGGAACCACTGGGGATCTATGGACAGACGGTAGTCCTGGACCACGGCCTGGGGGTCTTTTCCATGTACAGCCACTTGAGCAAAATAGAGGCGAAGGTGGGCAGCGAAGTGGAAAAAGGCGCCACTCTGGGCCATAGCGGCAGCACCGGGCTGGCCGGAGGCGACCACCTCCATTTTGCCATGATCATCCAGGGAGAATTCGTGAATCCGCTGGAGTGGTGGGACCCGCATTGGCTCAAGGATCAGGTGGAGGGAGAGTGGGCCCGGGCCGTCGCACCCGCGCCTGAGCCAGCCAGGGCTGCGGTCCAGGCCCCCAAGGCCGCTAAAAGCAAGAAGAAACCTGGGAAAGGCAAGGCCGAACCTGGCAAATCTAAAGGGCGCGGGCAGTAGGGATGATTTTGGGGAAGGGGGCTAAGGGCCGCAGGCCCTTACCCCTCCCCCAATCCCTTATGTTTATTTGGGGGGTGGGTTAAGTCGGGGCCCCGACTCAACCCACCCCCAAAAATTGCCAGGGGGAATTTCGTAGTAGGAAGAGGGTAAATATTATCTTCCCGGATGCATAAAACCGAAAACAGAAAACAGAACCAGAATTATAAACCTATCAAACCCTTGTCTCTGCCGGTTCTTCCCCCCGTCAATATTTTTCTCCAAAAGCCTCGCCCATACCGGAATTTTTTGATAAAAAGAGAGTTGGCCCGGGTCAGCCGGGAATTTCATTTCCAGTGGACTGAGAAAGGTAACCATGATCCTGAAAATCAACCCGGAAAATCCCCCGGAGCGCCTGCTGCGCCAGGCCGTGGACACGCTTAAGAAAGGGGGCCTCATCGCCTATCCCACCGACACCTGTTACGCCATCGGTTGCGACCTTTACAACACCAGGGGGATTGCCAGAATCTACCAACTGAAGCGCCGGCCCCTGGGCAAACCCTTCAGCTTCATCTGCGGGGACCTGAAAAATATCAGCGAATATGCCCAGGTGGGCAATTACGCCTACAAGACCATGAAGCGCCTGCTCCCAGGGCCTTATACCTTTATCCTGGAAGCCTCCCGCCTGGTGCCCAAGATCCTCCAGACCAAACGCCACACCGTGGGCATCCGGGTGCCGGACCACCCCATCTCCCTGGGGTTGGTTAGGATCCTGGGCCACCCCATCATCTCCACCAGCGCCTCCTTGCCTGACTCCCCGGTGGAAAGCGACCCTTTTGAGATCGAAGAGAAGTTTAAGCCCCACCTGGCCCTGGTGATCGACGCGGGCATCATCCTGCCCGCCCCCTCCAGCGTGATTTCTCTCATCGAGGACGTACCGGAAGTGATTCGGGAAGGCAAAGGCGACGTGGCCAGCTTCGCCTAAAATATTCACCACCAAGACACCAAGAACACCAAGATTCACCAAGGAAAACATTTGGCTTGGTGTCTTTTGACACCAAGCCATTAATTTTTCCCTTGGTGTCTTGGTGGTGGATCTTTTCTCTTAACGCATCCAGGAGGGCAAAAACGCGGGTTCGGGGTAGGGGAGGGCCAGGTGGCTCAAGGTGTCTTCGGTATCCTGGCCCAGAAGGAAACGCAGCAGGGAGAAACCTTCCTTTTCCGGATAAACGGCTTCCACCTTGCCCTTGATGCCAGCCAGGCGACCGGCCCGCTCAATGGCGTCGGGGAGGTTGCCGAACTCATCCACCAGGCCCAGTTGCTGGGCTTCTTCCCCGGTGTAGACCTGGCCTTCCGCCAGGGCCCGCACTCTTTCCAGGGGCAGCTTGCGGTTCCTGGCCACATCCCTTAAGAATTGCTGGTAGATATTGTCCAGCAGGTGTCTGCATGTAGGCCTTGTCCTCCGGGGTCATGGGCCGGAAGGGGGTGCCCACGTCCTTGTAGCGCCCGGATTTCAGGGAGAAGAAGTCCACGCCCAGTTTTTTCGTCAACTGCTCCACGTTGAAAAACTGGATGATCACCCCGATACTGCCGGTGGCGGTGCCGGGGTTGGCCATGATCAGGTCGGCCCCGCAGGCGATGTAATAACCCCCGGAGGCTGCCAGGGTTCCCAGGGAAGCCACCACCTTTTTCTGTTTCCGGATTTTTTCAATCTCCCGGAGAATCTCCTGGGAAGGGCCCACCGCACCTCCGGGGGAGTTGATGCGTACCACGATGGCCTTGATGCGAGGGTCTTCGTTGAACCGGTCCAGTTGTTTCAAAGCCGTGCGGGAGTCAGCAATGAGACCCTTGATCTCCACCACGCCCACTTTTTCCCCGGGCTTGAACAGGGAGCCTTTGCCCAGCCAGGCAAGGGCCAGGAGGGTGGCGCCCAGGAAAAAGAGCACCACCAGCACCGTCACCAGGCAGGCGTTCCACAGGGGATGTCGCGTCATGGCCTTCTAACCGTTATTTTTGCTCTGCTTGCGAAGTTCGCTCTCTTCCAGGGTCTCCCGGAGAATCTCCCCCAGGTTGGAGGTGGCTTCCTGGCGGGAATGGAGGTAATCCCGATAATGGGATTGCTCTTCTTCGGCCTCCAACCTGCGGATGCTCAGGCCGATGCGGCGTTCCTGGGGAGAGCTGTGAATCACCTTGGCCTTTATGGCGTCGCCCACCTTGAGGCCGGACATCTTCTGCTTGTCCCGGCCTAATTCGGAAATATGGATCAGGCCCTCGATGCCTTCGTCCACTTCCACAAAGAGGCCAAAGTCGGTGATGTTGGTTACCGGGCCAGAGACGGTGGCTCCCACGGGAAAACGCTGGTCAATGGTTTGCCACGGGTTCGCAGCCAGATCCTTGATGCTCAAGGAAAAGCGCTCGTTGTCTTTATCGATGTAAAGCACCTTGGCCTGCACCACCTGGCCCTTCTTATAGAGTTCGGAAGGATGCTTGAACCGCTTGGTCCAGGAGATATCGGAGATGTGCACCAGGCCGTCGATGCCTTCGTCAATGCCGATAAAGATCCCGAAATCGGTGATGTTCTTGATCTTGCCTTCGATCACCGAGCCCACCGGGTACTTCTCCCCGATGACTTCCCAGGGATTGGGTTCCACCTGCTTCAGGCTCAAGGAGATGCGTTTTCTCTGGGGCTCCAACTCCAGGACCGTGGCTTCCACCGCGTCGTTCACGGACAGGACCTGGGAGGGATGGCGAATCTTTCGGGTCCAGGACATCTCGGAGATGTGGATGAGGCCCTCCACCCCGGGCTCCAATTCCACAAAGGCGCCGTAATCGGTGAGACTCACCACCCGTCCGGAAACCTTGGCGCCCAGGGGATACTTCTCCTCCACGGTGGACCAGGGGTCAGGCGTAAGCTGTTTCAGTCCCAGGGAGATCCGCTCTTTTTCCCGGTCAAAGCTCAAGACCTTGACGGTGATGGGGTCTCCCACCTTAAAGAGATCCCCTGGGTGGCGCACCCGGCCATAAGAGAGATCGGTGATATGGAGGAGCCCGTCCAGGCCGCCCAGATCCACAAAGATACCGTAATCGGTGATATTCTTCACCACCCCCTCCAGCACCTTGCCTTCCTCCAGGGTGGCGAGAAGCGTCGCCTTGGCTTCATGCTTGGCCTTCTCCAGCATGACCCGCCGGGACAGCACCACATTGCGCCGTTTACGGTTGAATTTCAATACCTTGAACGTAAATTTCTGGCCGATCAGATGGTCGGTATGGCGCATGGGGACCAGGTCCACCTGGGAGCCGGGCAGGAAGGCCACGATGCCCCCCAGGTCCACGGATAGGCCTCCCTTGACCTTGGCCACGATAGTGCCTACTACCACTCCGTCGTGATGGTAGGCCAAGCTGACCTCTTCCCACACCTTGATCTTGGAAGCCTTATTTTTAGAAAGCATCAGCGCGCCTTCTTCGTCCTCTCGGCTTTCCAGCAAGGCTTCCACCTGCTCCCCGATTATGGCCGTGACCTCCCCCTCCGGGGTGGTGAATTCATGGATGGGTATCTGGCCTTCGGATTTGTAGCCGATGTCCACCATGACAAATTCTTTGGTGATGGAGACAATACGGCCTTTCACCACCTCTCCTTCCTGGACGCGCCTTAGGCTCTCTTCGTAGAGCTCGGACATCTCATCCAGGTCTGACTCCTCGGGAGGTGGCTCCGCCTGGGAGGCGAGAGGCGGCTCTGGGGCGGCGGCCTCTTCTACCTCTACCTCGTCGGCCTCGGGTGGCAACGGGGCTGCAGCCTCGGGCGGCTCTGGGGCGGCGGCCTCTTCGCTACCTCTACCTCGTCGGCCTCGGGTGGCACGGCCGCAGCCTCGGTGGCTGCACGCCTCGGGCGGCTCTGGGGCGGCGGCCTCTTCTACCTCTACCTCGTCGACCTCGGGTGGCGACGGGGCCGCGGCCTCCTCCGCCTGGGGCTCGGTCTCCGGCTCCGCGGGTGGGATGTGGGTGATCAGTTCGGTTTTTTCCATACCGTCCATGTAAGGTGGTCCCCCTTAAACAGGTTTACTTGGTTTAGGTTTCAGACGGCCAGCTGCCTTAAAGCCTCGATCCTGGCCAAACATTGCCTTAAAACTTCTGTCGCGCTCAAGTTGGTAGTATCAATGACGATGGCGCCGGGTGGCACGATTAAAGGCGCCTCGGCCCGGGTCTGGTCCCGTCGGTCCCGGGCCGCCAGTTCAGCCGCGATATCTTCCAGAGAGGGCGGGGAGCCCGCCTGCTGAAAATCCTGGCGCCGCCTCGCCGCCCGGGTGTTCAGGTCCGCGTTCAGAAAGAATTTGACATCCGCCTGGGGGAAGACCGCGGTGCCCTGATCCCGGCCTTCGGCCACCACCCCGCGGTTTCGGGCCAGGTAGCGCAGCCGTTTTTTGACCCAGCGGCGCACCAGGGGCAGGGCCGCCACCTTGGAGGCCTCCCGGCTCACCTGGGCCCCCCGGAGTTCCCCGGAAACCTCCACCCCGTCAATTAAGAGGTGAAAGCCCCGGGCGTCTGAGATCACCTCGGGCTGAAATTTATCCAGAAAGGCGCTCAAGGCCGGGGTGTCGCTTAAGTCCAGACCCAGCCGGTGCGCCTGCCAGGCCACGGCCCGGAAAAGGGCGCCGCTGTCCAAATAAAGATAATTCAGGGATTGAGCCAGAAGCCGACCCAGCGTGCTTTTGCCGGCTCCCGCCGGACCATCGATGGTGATGATTTCCCGGCGCCCCACTCAGTCTTTCAGCCCCAGCACCCTTCTTAAGGCCCTTATGAAACGGTAATTCTCCTCCGGCAGCCCCACATTGACCCGGATATAGTCGGGAAAACCGTAAGCGTCCATGGCCCGGATGATGACCCCTTCATGGAGCATGGCCTGATAGACTTCCCGGCCCGGGCGATCCAGGCGGATCAGGATAAAATTGGCCTGGGTGGGCACAAACTCAAGTCCCAGGCGTTTGAGCTCCATGGAAAGGAAGTCCCGGCCTTCCCGCACCAGCTTCTTAGTCCGGGCCAGAAATTCAGTATCCGTGAGGGCGGCCCGGGCGGCCACCTGGGCCAAACAGTTGACATTAAAGGGGAGCCTGAGGCGGTTGACATACTCCATCAAGGCGCTGGGGCCGTAACCGTAACCGATGCGCAGGCCGGCCAGGCCATAGGCCTTGGAAAAGGTGCGCAGCCCCACCAGGGGCCGATCCTCGGCCAAATAAGTGAGACCGTGGGGCACTCGGGAATCTTCCACAAAGTCGATGTAGGCCTCATCCAGGATCACCGTCACGGTGGCCGGGATAATTGCCAGGAATTCTTCCCAATCCTCCTGCCAGAAGACGGTGCCGGTGGGATTATTGGGATTGTTCAGCAGGATTACCCTGGTTTGGGAGGTGATGGCTCGGGTCAGGGCCCACAGATCCACCCGCAGATCCCTTAAGGGCACAGTGCGAAAAACCCCTCCGACTCCCTGGGTCAAGAGGCCGTACATCAAGAAGGTGTGGTCGGTGCTGAGCACCTCGCCGCCGGCGGGGACCAGGGCCCGAATCAACAAGTCCAGGACTTCATCGGAGCCATTGCCCAGGAGCAACTGCTGGGGGCTGACGCCCAGGTGGCGGCTCAGGTCCTCTTTGAGGTAATAAGCGTGGCTGTCGGGATAACGATGGAGGCTGGGGAGGTTTTTTTGAATGGCCTCCAGGGCCTTGGGCGAAGGGCCCAGGGGATTTTCATTGGAGGCCAACTTGATGGCATCGGTAAGGCCCAATTCCCGGGCCAATTCTTCCAGGGGCTTGCCGGCCTGGTAGGGCGACAGTTGGGCGAGATGGGGCAAAATGAGAGAAGTAAATGGGGTGTTGGCCGTCATACGGTTAAAAGCCAAGGGGTTTCAGGGGCCTGGGCAGGCGTGGGGTAAAGGTAAAGAGTATGGGTGAACAGGTGATGCGGTGAAGAAGTTACCAAAAGTTTTCCAGGCGCCTGGTTCCCTGAAAATTAGAGTTTCAGGGTGGGGCCGCCTCCTTTACCCAGTTTTTGTCTTTAAATTAAACCGATTACCCTTGGACTACGCTCCTTTATGGCCAGGTCGCACCCGGCCGACATAATAACACTGAAGTTATTTATCCCAAGTTGCTTGAGAATGCAAGGATTTTCTTATTTTCTTCAGGCGGGCTCAGGACTGCCGTCGGTTTCTGGTTTTAACAGTAAAGTTAGTCATCCGTAATTGAAGTTCTGAGCCTCGATTTTGGTTTCGGCAGAGGCAATTTAGTTCCGCTGGGGGAAGGGAAGATTTATCCACGATATTTTTTATTTTACCCCAGGACCAAAGACCGCCGATCTAATCATCCAAAGCCCGCCAACCGAAACTCGTAAGGTAAGTCAGAAGCTTTTCCTTTTTAAGCTGATGTTTCCCTTCCCCTAAAGGGGGACAGTCTTGAGGAGTAGTCTCCCCTTCCCGCAAGGCCGCGGCATAGGCCATACAGGTGGCATAGCCACAGGCCCGGCAGTTGGTGAGGGGCAGATTCTTGAGAATCTCCAAAACCTTGAGGCCGGCCTGACTGGTGTAGCGGGGAGTGATAAACTCCCGCCGACCGTAAACGTCGTTTATCTGCTTCCTGGTCCACTCCACCAGGGCCTGGGCCTCCTCCAGATCCCTGGCCCCCCGGATGGCAATGAGGTGGGGCTGCAAGGTGATCCATTTTCCTTCGGACATTTTTACTAACAATACGTGATTGTCGGCATCGTAGTCCCAGCCGCCCAGCTCGGCATTGAGATAAGGCAAGACCGGGGCAAGGTCGGCGTCCATTTCCCCCAAGACGTGAAGCACTTCTTTATTGGGGTCACATTGGGGGCGGAAGATCTTGAGGTTACGGATCTGGGACACTAACATCTTGAACCTCCGGGAGACAGGTTACCAAGTGTGCACTCCTTGATAAAACATGTAGACTCCTCCCAGGAAGAGAAGTCCACCTGCGCCCCTTTGCAGGGCTAAACTAAACCTGGCTCCTTTGGATTGCAGGAAGCTTTCTAACATCCCGGCAAAGGTACCGGCCAGGATTATCAGGGTCCCCTGGCCCAGGGCGTAAAAGAAAAGCAGGGAGCTGCCATAAGCCACCCGGCCCTGGACCGCGGCCAGGGTGAGAATTACCGCCAGCACCGGCGAGGCGCAAGGGGAGAGTACGGTGCCGAAGAGCATCCCCAGGACCAGGGCCCCCAAGAGACCGGTTTGCTGGGGGAGGTATCTTTGGGAGGTTTCTAATTTAAGGTTGATGAGGCCAGTAAGATGCAGGCCCATGATGATCAACACGGCCGCCAGCAGAAAATGCCAAACAGGGCCGTTCAGGCCGAACATGGTGCCCATCAGGGCCGCCATGGCCCCCAGCGCGGACATCACCAGGGCTAGGCCCACGACAAAAGTCAAGGAATATAGAAAAGCTTGTTTCTTGCTCCCTCCGGCATAGCCCCCCACAAACCCGATGACCAGGGGAATGCTGGCCAGGATGCAGGGGCTGGCCGTAGCCAGCATTCCGCCCAGATAAGAGGCCCCGTAGGCCAGGAAGGGACGGTTTTCCAAGATTTGGCCCAAAGTCGCGCCTAAGTCCACATTCTCCCCTTCAGTCTTTAATGAATTGGAGTTCTTTCAGCTTCTTGACCAGATCCATCTCGGGAAACAGGCCTAAGTGGCGGTCGATCTCCTTTCCGGAGGCATCCAGGAAGACCTGGGTGGGAACCAGCATGATCTTGTAACGACTGAAAAGCTCTTTATCCTTATCCGCATAGAGCAGCCGCACTTCCACTTGGTCCCCGTACTTGCTCTTTACGGTGGTCAGGATTTTTTCCATCTCCAGGCAGGAAAGGCACATCCCCATGCCGAAATCATAGAGGGCTGGCCGGTCCTGCCGGGAGGGTGGATTCTGGCCCCAAACTGGCGAGCCCGGGGCAATAAGAAAGCCGCTTAAGGCTAGCCAAAATACTCCCCAAAGGCGCAGGTTAGATAATTTCACCCGGTGCTCCTTTCGTGTCCTTTCCATTGGCATTGGCGCTGCGGAAATAACGTAGCCCCCTTAGTGCAAAAATTATGGCTAACGGGAAGGTCTTCCTGCCTTTGGCCAGAACCTGGGCTCGGACCTGGAAGCGCCATAATTTAAAGGGCTGGCCCAGTAACCGCGGCTACCTCACTCGGAGCAAAATACTTCTGTCTAAATTTCAGGGCCACATTCACCAGGCTGATGAGAATGGGCACCTCCATCAGGGGCCCGATCACCGCGGCAAAGGCCTGGCCGGATTGAATGCCGAAGACCGCCACCGCCACCGCAATGGCCAGCTCAAAATCATTGGAGGCCGAGGTAAAGGACAGGGTGGCGGCGATGGGGTAATCCGCCTTGAGCTTGGCCGCCAGATAGAAGGTCGCAAAGAACATGACCAGAAAATACAGAGACAAGGGGATGGCGACCCGCACCACATCCAAGGGTAGGGTAACGATGTACTCCCCTTTTAAGGAGAACATGACCACGATGGTAAAGAGCAAGGCCACCAGGGTGATGGGGCTGATTTTGGGAATGAACCGCTCTTCATACCATTGCTTGCCTTTCCAGGGGATCAGGGAGAAGCGGGTGAGAAGGCCCCCGAAAAAGGGAATGCCCAGGTAGATCAGCACGGTTTCCACCACATCCAGAATGGACACCTTGATGGTCATGGCAAAATCCAAGCCCAGCCAGGCAGGGAGTACCGTGATAAAAAAGTAGGCATAGACGGCATAGAACAGCATCTGGAAGATGGCGTTAAAGGCCACCAGTCCGGCGCAATATTCTCGATGGCCGCCGGCCAGCTCATTCCAGACGATGACCATGGCAATGCACCGGGCCAGGCCCACCAGGATCAGGCCCACCAGGTACTCCGGATAGGCGGAGAGAAAGACCACGGCCAAAACAAACATGAGCGCCGGCCCCACGAGCCAGTTGAGGAGGAGGGACAGGCTCAAGATCTTGAGATTGCGGAAGACCCGGCCCAATTCCTCGTATTTGACCCGGGCCAAGGGCGGATACATCATGAGAATCAGGCCCAGGGCAATGGGAATAGAGGTGGTGCCCACCTGAAACCGGGTCAAAAGCCGGGTGAATCCCGGCACCAGATAGCCCAGGGCGACCCCCAGGCCCATGGTCAGGAAAATCCACAGGGTGAGGAAACGCTCCACCCTGGAAAGTTTTTTAGTAACACCCGGGCTCATGGGTAATCCTTTCCGACCCCAAAAACTAGCCGGTCAATTTGCCAAACAAAGATATAAGCTTTGTCCGGTACATATTTTTTATGATTGGTTCATCCTCTCCCAAGGGTTTAACCGGGATCAAGTCCATGACTTCAGTAGCAGATAATCCCGATTCGTACATGGTCTTAACCGCGCCCATGGCCATTGCTGCCAGACCATCGGCGACTTCCGCACGGGTTAAATGGAATGACTCTCCCAGGTCTGCCAGTTCATAGAGTTGAAACCAAAGATAAGTCGGTCCCATGGCCGTTAGGATGGCGTAGGCTTCCAGTTTCTTTTCCGCCACCTGGGGACATGCCCCCAAGGCGCTAAACATATGGAGCAACCCCATCTTCTCTGTTTCCGTCAATACCGGGGAAAAGGCCACGGGGTTGTACCCCGCGTTGACCACGGAGGGCGCGTTGGGAATGGTGCGCATGATCCTGGTAAAACCTCCCAGGGCTTCGGACATCTTGGCAATGGTGAATCTCGGGGCCAGGGAGATAAGGATGGCGTTTGGTTTCAGGTAGGGTTTGATTTGGCCGAGAACCCCGTCCAGGGCCGGAGGATGGACCGCTAGGAAGACCAGGTCCTGTAAGGCTGGCTGCTTATTGTCGTTGGGGCTGATGCCGATTTCCGGGAATTTCTCTTTTAACTGACCCAGAACCTCGAAACTGGGGTCGCTCACGACGATTTGCCGGGGCATTTTTCCGGCCCTTTGAAGGCCCCCCAAGATAATCTGGGCGACTCTGCCGCCGCCGATGAAGCCTATGGTTTTGTTTAGCATTTCTCTCCTCCCATGGGAGCTGCGGATTGGGAAAGTTTGCCAGATCTAAAGAATAGCGTTAAAGAGAAAGCCCACGATTATGATGCCCAAGGTGACCACGCCCACGAAGACCGCGATGAGTTTGGGCTTCAACACCTTCCGGAGGATGACGATCTCCGGGAAGGAGATGCCGATGACCGACATCATGAAGGCCAGGACGGTGCCCAAAGACGCCCCTTTGGCCAGGAGGGCCTGCACCACCGGGATGATGCCCGCGGCATTGGAGTAAATGGGCGCGCCGATGAGAACCGCCGCGGGCACCGACCACCAGGCCTGCTTTCCCATGACGGAGGCCAGCATCCCTTCCGGGACATAGCCATGAATGGCGGCCCCCACGGCGATGCCGGCGATGATATAAGGCCAGACCCGGCCCACAATGTCTTTGACGGCCTGTAAGCCATAATCAATCCGCCCGGACCAGGTCAAGGTCGTGAGTCGCACCGGGGCCGGGGCCATGCGCATCTGATAGACCCACTCCTCCACCTGGCGCTCCATATCCATTCGGCCGATGATCCAGCCGGTGAGCATGGCGATTACCAGTCCCGTAACCATATAGATCAGGGCAATGCGCCAGCCGAACAGCCCTAAAAGCAAAACCAGAGCCACTTCGTTGACCATGGGGGCGGAGATCAGGAAAGAGAAGGTCACGCCGATGGGGATGCCGGACTCGATGAACCCGATGAAGAGAGGCACCGCGGAACAGGAACAGAAAGGGGTGACGACGCCCAGTAAGGCCGCCAGCACATCTCCCACGATCTCTCTTCGGCCCGCCAGGATGGCCCGGGTCCGCTCCGGAGTGAAAAAGGAGCGCACCAGGCCAACTCCGAAGACCACCAGAGTCAGGAGCATCAAGATTTTGGGCACATCATAGAGAAAGAAGGCCACGGCCTGGCCCAGGTGGGTGCCCCGGGCGATCCTCAACAGGCCATGGGTGAGCCAGAGGGCCAGGCCCTCCAGTTGGCGGTAAAGGAGCCACCAGGCCACCAGGGATGCGGTGAGCCAGGCAAGCTTCAAGCCCAGATTGGTTTCCTGGGAACTTTTATCAATCGCGACTGCAGTTTCCCGGACCCCTTTATTTTCCATCGTTTATGTCCTTAATACCGAAAAGCCGCGGGAGGAAGGGACAGGCCCCACCGGCCCTGGTTCTCTTCCCCCAAGGCTCATTACTTAAGCCAGGCCAGGATTTCTTCCGTTCGGGGCACCCGGCCCACGGACTTCACCTGTTCGTCGATGACAATGGCCGGGGTGGAGTAGACCCCGTACCTGGCAATGGTCAGGATATCGTTCACCTCTTCTATCTGCGCGGTGATGCTCCGGGCGGCCACCGCCTCTTTGACGTTTCTCACCGCCTGGTCACGCCAGGGATCCCATGGCCCCAATATTTTAATTACCATGGTTTTTTATCTTCTCAATTTCCTGCCAGAAGGAGGCGAGGGGCTTAGGGCGGAGGGAGCAGTCCCTAAGGGCCTATTTCTTGAGCCAGGCCAGGATTTCTTCCACCTGGGGCACCTTGCCGGTGGACTTCACCTCATCGTCAATGACCACCGCCGGGGTGACAAAGACGCCGTGCCGGGCAATCTCCATGATATCGGTAACCTTTTCCACCTCCGCGGCGATGCCGCAGGTAGTAATGGCTTCTTGGACGATCTTGGCGGTCTGCTCACACTTGGGGCAACCCGGCCCCAATACCTTGATTCTCATTTTTTCCTCCCGGTTATTTCTTACAAAGGTCGGCGCGCCGGATAGTGGGCAGTTTCGCCACCAACCCCCGGATATCCGGCTCTGCCTCCAACCAGGTTTGCAAACTGGCCAACAGGCGGGCGGCATAAGGGTTGCCAGGGGGCTCGGCCAGATGATAATTGACCCAGAGGCCTTCTTTGCGGTATCCTACCAGGCCCGCGTCCTCCAGCATCTTTAAGTGCTTGGACACGGTGGGTTGAGCCAGATGGAGGGCCGCCTGGATCTCGCAGACGCACATCACCTGGCGCTGGAGCATCTTCAGGATTTTGACCCGGTTGGGGTCGGACAGGGCCTTCATGACCTTGATAAATTCTTTCATGGGAATTCTCTATAAATCGCTAAATAGGAATATATAAATATATCTAGCCCATGTCAAGGGGAGTAATCGGGAAAATTTTAAAGAGATTAAGAAGATTGATTCAAAGAATATTTCTTGTTAAGTTACACCTAATTATAGTCCCTCCCGGGAACCCATGCTTACCGCGGACTTGTATGTGGATCGCATTGAGATCGCCCCCTATCTAACTCCCGGGGACTGCCGCGGGGTTAAGGTGCGGGACTGCGCCGAATTGGCGAGGCGACTCAAGGAGGGCGCCATGCGCCCGGAAGATTGTCCCAACTTGAGTCTCCAGAAGCGTTATGCCATTTCTCTGGCCTTGCGGGCCCGGGAGATCATGCCCGCGGTGCAGTCCCTGGAACTGCCCCGGCCCCTGAAGCCAGACCTGTTTGAGATCAATGAGCCCGACTCTCAATCCCCGGTGCTGGTCACCGGGAACAGCGAGTTTACCCTGACGGTGCTGACGGGGGTGCTGGCCACCACCATCAGCTCCCTTTACTTGCTGTCCGTGGATTGCCGGGGCGATACGGTGGACATGGCCATGATTTTCCGCAGTTTCACCCCCCAGCGCCTGGATCAAGCTCTGGAGGCCCACAAGCTGGCGGCCCGGGTAACTCGCCGCAGCCTCATCGTCCCCGGCTGCCTGGCGTCTCTGCGGGAGGAGTTGGCCGCCTATACCGGCTGGCAGATCCGGGTGGGGCCCATCTGCGCCGCGGAACTGCCCCTGTTCTTGGGAGAGAACTGGCAGCCGCCGCCGGGTCTGGAAGCGGCCTAAGGTCTGCTTCGGCCTTGACTCTGCCCTGGGGAATGGATAATTTAAGCATATGTGTGGATGTGGAGCGCGGCCATGAAAACAATTCTGGTGGTGGATGACGATGAGGCCATCCGCGCCTTGCTGTCGGAGGAGTTAAAGGACGAAGGCTACCGGGTAATCACCGTTAGCAATGCCCGGGATGCCCTGAAGATGGTGGAAACGGAACCTTTGGATCTGGTCATCCTGGATATCCGCATGCCCGGCATGGATGGTCTGGAGGCCCTGCCCCGCATCCTGGGGCTGAAAGAAGGGCTGCCGGTCATCTTAAACACGGCTTATACCCAATATCAGGAGAGCTTCATGAGCTGGGCCGCGGATGCTTATGTGGTGAAGTCCTCTGATCTCACCGAACTGAAAGCCAAGATCAAGGAGTTGATCTGAGCCAGCCTGCTCTCCTGCTATGATTGAACAGCTAAAAGGGCTTACCACCATTATCATGGCCGGCGGCAAAGGGGAGCGCCTCTATCCCCTGACCCGGAACCAGGCCAAGCCAGCCATCACCTTCGGCGGCATCTATCGGATCATCGACTTTACCCTGTCCAATTGCCTCAACTCCGGCATCCGTCGCATCTATGCCCTGACCCAATATGGCAGCTTTTCCCTGGACCAGCACCTGCGCCTGGCCTGGGACATCATGCATCCGGATCTGGGGGAGTTCATCTATTCCATGCCGCCCCAGCAGATCATGGTGAACCGCTGGTACCGGGGCACGGCGGATTCCATCTATCAAAATCTGGCCTTGCTGGAGGCGGAGCGGCCCCGGCAGGTTTTGATCCTTTCCGGTGACCATGTTTACAAGATGAACTACCTGGAGATGTTGGACTTCCACCTGAAGAAGGGGGCAGATATGACCGTGGCCGCGGTGATGGTGCCCCGCGGAGAGGCCAGTTCCTTCGGGGTCCTCAAGGTGGATGCGGCCTCCGAGGTGCAAAATTTTCTGGAGAAACCTGCCGACCCCCCGGGTTTGCCGGGAAATCCGGATTTTTCCCTGGCCTCCATGGGGGTCTATATCTTTAGGGCCGAGGTCCTGGTGACCGAGGTCATCCGGGATGCCAAGAAAAAGAGCAGCAACCATGACTTCGGCCAGGACATCATCCCCCAGATGGTGGGGCGCAAAAAGGTCTTTGCCTTCAATTTCCAGGACGCCAGCGGCGCTCCCCGTTACTGGCGGGATATTGGGATGTTGGACGCTTATTTTCGGGCGCACTATGACCTGTTGGGCGAAGCCCCGGTGTTCGACCTGTTTGATCTGGATTGGCCCATCCGTACCCGGCCCCAACTCAGCCGCCCCAGCAAATACATCTATTCGGGGAAGGCCATTATTGTGGAAGACTGCCTCATCTCCTCGGGATGTGTCATTGAAGGGACGGTCAGGGAGGCGGTGCTCTCCCCCGGCGTCCGGGTGGGGCCGGGAGCAAGGGTGGACGCGGCCATCTTGTGGGACGGGGTGGAGATCGGGGCCGGGGCGCAAGTACAGCGGGCCATCATCGAAAACGGTGTGAGGGTACCCCCAAATTTTAGGATCGGACTGGATCCCGAGCTGGATGCCCGCCGCTTCCCCGTGACTGAGGGTGGGGTGGCGGTGGTCCCCAATAACGTGGTATTGGAAGAGGCTTGATGCGACTGAAAGCCTTGGCCGCAGAATCCCGGCCGGAGCCCACCCGCCTTTATCTGGTGCGCCACGGGCAGGTGGCCGAGGGGCATACGCACCGCTATCACGGGCACAATGATATCGAACTCAGTCCCCAGGGAGAGAGGCAACTGGAGGAGTTGGCCGCGCAACTCCGCCCCCTGCCCCTGGCGGCAGTCTATGCCTCAGACCTGACCCGGACCCTCAAGGGCGCCCAGAGCATTTGCCGGGGCCGTGAGTTGACCCCGCAAGCGGTGGCGGAATTCCGGGAGATCCATTTCGGGGTCTGGGAGGGCTTGGCCTTCGAGGAAATCGCCGCGCGCTACCCCCGGGAGCTTCAGGCCCGGTTCCAGGATCTGGCCAACTTTCGCATCCCCGGGGGCGAGAGCCTGATGGACGTGCGCCGACGGGCCTTACCCCGCCTTAAGGAAATCCTCGAGCAGCATCCCGGCCAATCCGTGCTGCTCGTGGCCCATGCCGGCATCAACCGCATCATCCTGAGCGAAGCCCTGGGCCTGCCGCTAAACCATCTCTTCCGGCTGGATCAGAACTACGGCTGCCTCAACATCATCGACTACTTTCCCGACCTGCCGGTGGTGCGCCTCATTAACGGCGGCGTAAACGGGGTGGGCGCGCCCGGCCTCTAACCACCAAGGCACCAAGGCCACCAAGAAATCACCAAGGAACTATATTAACAGAGGGTGGGCCGGGAGCCCACCCTCTGTTAATAATTGCTTGCTTATCCTTGGTGTTCTTGGGGTCTTGGTGGTTAATCTTTTCTTCCCCAGCGCCGCGGCCCCGGCTAAGTCAGTCCAAACAGGCGGCATTTTGCGCTTCGGACAACGGGTTTTCGCCCCAGCGGGTAAGTAAGTCCAGCAGAAGGCTGGCGGTGGCGCCCCAGATCACGGTCCTGGCCTTGCGCCAGTAACAGACCCCCACCGTTTTTCCCTTAAGGGTATAGGTGCCGGTGCCCCAGCGTTGGGGGTCGCAAAAGCTTTCCACGGAGAACAGCAGCAAGCGTTTCACTTCCCGGGGATTGAGACGGAACTGATAGGGATAGGGGATGAGGGCTACATGGGCAGTAACCCGGTAGCCGGTAATGGTGGTGAGGGAACTTAAAGGACCAAGAACATCCACCAACTCAGGGTTAAGGCCGATCTCCTCCTGGGTTTCCCTTAAGGCGGTGGCCAGAAGGTCAGGGTCCCGGGGGTCCTTTACTCCGCCGGGAAAGGCGATCTGGCCCCGGTGATTCTTCACCGACATGGTCCGCTGGGTAAAGAGCAGATGGGGCATGCCCCCGGAAAAAAACAGGGGCACCAGCACCCCGGCGGGAACCAGATCTGGGGCCAGCGACGGAGGTGTCTGGTCCAGGGACAGCTGCTCCTTGAGAAAGGAGAGGCTGAATCGAGGCATGGTCATTTTTATCATGGAAACGCCCCTCTGACAACCAGGCGGAAGAAGGTTCCTAATCCTCCAGGACCAAGAAATTAACAATATTTTAGCTTGTGAAATCGCACCTCTGGTTAATTGAGATTATCCCTGGTAAAATTGACAAGCCCCCGAGGGAGGCTTATTTTGGAATAAAGTTACTACATTGGAAGAATCTTTAAAGGGGAGGGCCACGGTCCCAGGCCCCCTTGACAACCTCGATTTCCCAAAAGGAGAGAACAATCATGAAAGTGCAGGAATACTTGCTTAAGGCCTTGGCGGACGCGGTGCAGATGGAACTGGAGGGCCGCGAGTTTTATCTCCAGGCGGCGAAGAAAGTTAAGGACCCAGGGGTCCGGGAGATCCTGGAATATCTGGGGGAAACGGAAAAATACCACGTTGACAAACTCAACGAGATTTATCAGAAACTGCAAAAGGACCCCACCTGGACGAAAGAGATGGCCGCGTTTAAGCCGCCTAAGCATGAACCCTTCTTCTGTGTCACGGCTATGGCTAAGGCAGAAGAGGGCACCGGCGGCAAAGACGATCTCGAAGCCCTGACGACCGGACTCAAAATGGAGTCCTGCTCCATCGATTATTACACCAAGCTGGCCAAAGAGGCCACCAACCCGCTGGCCCGGCGCTTCTTTATGAGCGTGGCCCATGAAGAGCGGGGCCATTACTATGCCTTGATGGACATGCACAACTACCTGACCGATCCGGTGGGCTGGTTCTTTGTCAAGCAAATGAGCATGGAAGATGGCGGATAAGGAGTGCTTTTAACCCGCCGAAATCAAACGGGATTGAGGAGGAAGGTGGAGGGGTACGGGTCTGCGGCCCTTAGGCCCCTCCCCCAACCCTTTTCACCGGAGATGCAGCCGGCATGGAGCTGATCGTAGTGGGCTCAGGCACCGGAGTGCCGAGCCTTAAGCGGGGGTCTCCGGCCCTGGCGGTCAAAGCTGGGGGCCGCCTCCTCCTCCTGGACCTGGGGAGCGGCACCCTGCGCTCCCTGCTGCGCTACGGTCTCGACTTCTCGGATATTGACATCCTGGCCCTGACCCACCGCCATCCCGACCACGTGGGGGACCTGGTCCCCTTTTTCTTTGCCACCCGCTACTCCTTAGGCTACATCCGCCAGGAGCCCTTCCAGCTTCTGGTAGCCCGGGGGTTTGGGGAGTTTTATGCCCGCCTTAAGGAGGCCTTTGGGGAGTGGATCGAGCCGCCCCCGGGCCTCCTGGATCTCAGGGAGCTTTCCCCGGCAGGCCCGGACGAAGTTGTCTGGGAGGGGCTGGTGATCAAAAGCGCGCCCACCCACCATACCCAGGGCAGCCTGGCCTTTCGGGTGGAGGCCGAGGGGCGTGCCCTGGTTTACTCCGGGGATACGGACGAAAGCGAATCCCTAATAAGCCTGGCCCGGGGCGCGGACCTGTTGGTGCTGGAGTGCTCCAACCCCTTCAAAGTGCCGGGACACCTCACGCCGCCGGAAGCCGGGCGCCTGGCGGCCCGGGCCGGGGCCAAGCGTTTGCTCCTAACTCATTTCTATCCCCCCTGCGACGAAGTGGACGTACTCGCCCTGGCGGCCCCGGAGTTTGGTGGAGAGATTATCAAGGCTGAAGACGGGTTGCGCCTGGAGGTGGGGGGGGAATGATTGAAGGTTGGGGGAGGGGGGTAAGGGCCGCAGGCCCACTTACAATCCTCCCCCAAACCCCCACCCCCAATCCCTTAAGTAGGGGCACGGCGTGCCGTGTCTTAAAGAGAAAAGGCAGAAAGGAGTCAATAGTGAAGCAAATCTGTGTAATTTTCCTGGTTTTGGGGCTCGTCACGGGCGCCCAGGCCAAACTGGTGACCCAGGCAGTGGAATATCAGCAGGACGGCACAGTCCTTCAAGGTTACCTGGCCTACGACGACGCCTTCCAGGGCAAGCGCCCCGGGGTGCTGGTGGTGCACGAGTGGTGGGGCCTCAATGATTATGCCAAGAAACGGGCCGAGCAGCTGGCCGGGATGGGATATGTGGCCCTGGCCGCGGATATGTACGGCAAAGGGGTGGTCACTAAAGACGTTCAGGAAGCCGCAAAATTGGCTGGCATCTTGAAGAATCCGGCGCTACTCCGGGCGCGGGCCCTGGCGGGTCTCCAGGTGCTGTCCCAGAACAACCTGGTGGACCAAAAACGCCTGGCGGCCATCGGCTTTTGTTTCGGCGGGTCCACGGTCCTGGAGCTGGCCTACGCGGGCGCGTCCCTGGAGGGGGTGGTCAGCTTTCACGGCGCCTTTCCCAGGCCTTCCCCTGAGGATGCCAAAAACCTCAAGGCCAGGATTCTAGTTTTGCACGGCGCCGACGATCCCTTGATTCCCCCCGAGGAAATCCCGCGCTTCATGGACGCTATGCGGCAGGTGGGTGCGGACTGGCAGATGATTTACTATGGCGGGGCCATGCACAGCTTTTCCAACCCGGAAGCCGACAAGTTCGGGATCAAGGGCGCAGCTTATAACCCCAAGGCGGCGGCGCGCTCCTGGAGGCACATGCAGGCATTCTTCGAGGAGATCTTCTCTCCCCCAGCCCAAAAGAACCCTTAAGAGAGACCTTTTAGCACTGGATCACCGACATCCCTGAACCTACAAGTTCGGTTTCTTAATTCTTCAGCTCGGCCCGGGTACGGAGGGCCACAATGCCGTAAGCCACACTGCGGGCCAGCTCCTCCAGCAGCTTCACCTCTTCGTCGTCGAAGGCATCCGGCTCTTTGGCGTAGATATTCACCGCGCCCATGGCCCATCCTTCTTCCAGCAGAGGCAGGGCAATGGAAGAGGCATAACCGCGCCGGAGGGCTTCGGCTCGCCACGGAGCGTAAGCGGGGTCGGTGGTCATGTTTTGGACAATACGGGTTTTGCCGGTGCGGACGGCGGTTCCGGTGGGGCCTCGTCCCCGTTCAGTGACGGCCCAGGTAATATTGACTGTTTTAAGATACCCTTTCTCAAAACCCGCCTGGGCCACCGGGCGCACCGTCTTGCCTTCATCCTGCAGGGCAAAGCCCACCCAGGCCAGGCGATACCCGCCGACCTCGACGATAATGCGGCAAATGTCATCCAGGAAAGCTGACTCCTCCGTGGCGTGTACCAGGCTATGGTTGCAGGCACTGAGAGTCTTGAGGGCCCGGGTGGCCCGACTGAGCTTTTCCTCTGCCTGCTTGTGCTCGGTGATATCCCTTAAACTCCCCTCATAATATAGCACCTGCCCGTCGCCCTCGCGTACGGCCCGGGCGGAGTTCACCACCCAGATGCTGGTGCCGTCAGCCCGGCGAAGCTGCACCTCAAAATCCCGCACCAACCCTTTGCGCTCCAACAGATTTTGCCAGCGTTGGCGTGCGGCCGCGTCCAGGTAGAGGTCGGCCACGTTGATCCTCTGCAAGGACTTGCTGTCTTTAAAGCCCAGCATTTGCACCAGAGCCGGGTTGGCGTCCAGGAACTGTCCCTCCGGGGTGGTGCGGTAAAGACCCACGGGCACGCCGTCAAAGAGTTTATGATACCGCTCCTCGCTCTGGCGCAGGGCCTCCTCGGCCTGTTTGCGCTCGGTGATGTCGGTGATCATGGCCATTTTGGACAGGCTGCCGTCGGGATGATGGATGGGCGTGTTGACCACATGATACCAGCGGTTATTCTTGGCGCTGAGTATATCCCCGGAAACCTTTTGCCCCCGGAAGACCGCCTCATTAACACACCACGGGCAGACAGAGTCCCGATCATGCAGGGCGTTGTAACATTTCTGGCCCTGGTAATTGGAGCCGGCGAGCTCAATGAAGCGCTGATTCATGAACTCAATTTCATAATTCTGGGAGCAGATGTAGATCAGCCCGTCAAAGGCCTCGATCATGGCTTCATACTGGGCCCAGAGGTCCCGCCAGGCCTCCACCAGACGATGGTGCCTGATTTCCGAGGCCTCCAGCTCGGCCATTTTCCGGCGTAACTCCGCCAGTTCCTTTAGGAGTTGCTCTTTGGTCTTGCCTGCTTCCGCCATTTTTCCCTACAAAACTTACCCCAGATAAATCGACGTCATGGGAATAACCATTTTCAGCTATCTATATTTTCTATATCACCGCTGGGTGGGAAAGGCGAGATCTTTAAGAAATTAATAAGGGAGGTGCAGATGGAGGCTTAAGGCCTCAATGAGTTCTCTCCAGCAATTCTTCGGTGATGGCCCAAAAGTAAGTTTTTTCCGGAGACGCGGGAAAGGCTCCCAGGTCCTCTTGGGCCAGGAGGGTATAATGGCGGGCGATGTGGCGGGCATGGTTCAGAGAGCCAAACTTTTCCAAGAGCATCCGCAGCTCCGGTACCATTTCCGGCCTCAGGTCCTGGGCCATTTCCTGAAGGCGCTGCCGGTCCTGGTTTTCGGCCTGGGCCAGGGCGTGGATCAAGGGAAGGGTGATGCGGCCTTCCCTTAAATCTGCGCACACGGGTTTACCCAACTCTCTTTCATCGCCAATAAAATCCAGGATGTCATCCACTACCTGAAAGGTGATCCCCAGATTCAGCCCCAGCCGGGCAATGGCCTCTTCCAAGGTTTCCGGCGCGCTCCCCAGGATCGCGCCGATCTGGCAGGCGGCGGACATGAGGATGGCGGTTTTCCGGGTAATGACTTCGAAGTATTCCCCTTCGGTGATCTCAAGGTTCCGGGTTTGCAGCAACTGCAAGATCTCCCCTTCGGCCATGAGGGTGGTGGTTTGGGCCAGGACTTTAAGAATCTTCAGATGGTTGGTGGTCACCGCCAAAGAGAGGGCCTTGGAGAGGAGGAAGTCGCCCACCAGGATAACCGCCTGGTTGCCCCAAATGGTGTTGGCCGTGGAGAGGCCCCGGCGCACGGTGGCCGCATCCACCACATCATCGTGCAACAGGGTGGCCGCATGCAAGTATTCGAAGATGGTGGAGAAATCCAGGAGATGATCCCCCTGGCAACCGCACAGGCGGGCCGACAGGAGGAAGAGCAGGGGGCGGATGCGCTTGCCGCCGCTGAGCAAGATATGCCGTCCGACCTCGGAGATCAAAGGGACGTGGGTCTGAAGATTGGCCACCAGCGCCAGGTTAATGGCCTCAATATCTCCCTTCAGCTCCTGGAGGATACGCTTTCGCTCTAAGGTCAGCATTTTGCCAACTCATAAATTAACTTACTTCTCCAGGGAAGTCAATTTTTAGCCGGTTGAGGCGGGGAGTGGGGGTCCCGGGCCCCGCCACCCCTTTTCCAAAAACTTAAGGGGATTGGGGGGCTGGGAGAGGGGGAAAGGGTGTTCCAGCCTTTAGCCGCCTACCCCGACTATCTCCCCTACCAGATCATAGGGCAAGGCCCGGGTAAGGCGTACCGGCTGGATTTCCCCCGGCTGCCCCACTCCGGCGGTGATATAGACCTGGCCGTCTATTTCCGGGGCCTGAGAAATCAGCCGACCGGTAAGGAGGTATTCACTTTCCGGGCTAACCCCTTCCACCAGCACTGGCTGGATGGATTTGACCAGGGCCTTTAACTTTTCTTTGACCAGGCTGGCCTGCAGGGCTTTCAGGCGGCGGGCCCGTTGCCGGGCCACCCGGCGAGGCACCCGGGGCCCCAGGCGGGCCGCCGGGGTACCTTCCTCAGGATAGTACAGGAAAATCCCCAGGTGATCAAAGCGCACCTCCTGGATGAGCTCCAGTAAGGCCTGGAAATGGGTCTCAGTTTCTCCGGGAAAGCCCACCATGACGGTGGTCCGCAGAGTGGCCTGGGGGAGCCACTCCCGGACGCGGCGGCAGGTGTCCAGCACTTGCTTGCGTCCGTAACCGCGGCCCATGCGTCTTAGCAGGTCATCATGGCCATGTTGAATGGGCAGGTCCAGGTAGGGACAGATCTGGGGGTGGGCCGCCATGGTCTTGAGAAGCTCCGGGGTGATGCGGGCGGGATGGCTGTAAAGTAGGCGGATCCACCTGAGGCCCGGGACCTGGCAGAGTTCTCGCAGCAATTCCCCCAGGCCAGGGTTCCCGCCCCATTCCCGGCCGTAGGCGGTGGTGTCCTGGGCCACCAGGATCAGCTCCTTGACTCCGGCTGCGGCCAGCTCCCAGGCCTCGGCCATTAGGGTCTCAAGGGGCCGGCTGCGGTAGGGCCCCCGGATCTGGGGGATGATGCAGAAGGTACAGCGGTGGCTGCAGCCTTCGGCGATTTTGAGATAGGCCAGATACGGGGGGGTGGCGGCATAACGCACCTGGGGGTCGCGGTAGGCATAGGGTGGGGCGTTTAAAAAGAGACGCCTGGTTTCCCGGCCCCGAGTTTGGTGGAGGATTTGGGGCAGCGCGGGAAAATCGTGGACCCCGATGAAGAGGTCGACTTCCGGGAGCAGACGCTCTAGCTCCGTCCCGTAGCGGGGTACCAAACACCCGGCTACGGCCAGGCGTTTTTCCGGGTCCGCCTGCTTGTAGCGGGCCATATCCAGCACCGCGTCCACCGCCTCTTGGGTGGCCGGGGCAATGAAGGCGCAGGTATTGACCAGCAGCAGCGAGGCCGCTTCCGGCGAGGCGGTAACCTCCCAGCCGGATTTAATGAGAAGCCCCAACATAATTTCGGTGTCCACCAGGTTCTTGGGACACCCGAGACTTACGGCATAAACTTTCATACGGCTTCGGGAATGAGTCATGTGGGGGAGGGGGCTAGGGGCCGCGGACCCCTACCCCCTCCCTCATACTCCCACCCTCAACCCCTTATGTTTTAATTAGCCGGGGTGGGCGGGGCTTTTAGCCCCGCCCACCCCGGCTAACTTAAGCGGGTTGGGAGGGGGGGTTGGGGGGAGGGCAGGGACCTCAGGTCCCTGGCCCTCCCCCCATAAACCCTATCATCTGAACGAGATCACCGTCCAGGGGTCCAGGGCGGCAAACATCAGAATCCAGAAGACTCCTTGGAGGAGATAGGCGCTCCGTCTGCTCCCCTGGGTGGTGAGAATCCTGGTCTTCCAGGGCCTTTAAAAAATTATACATCACCGCGCACTCCAGGGCAAAAGGCAGGAACCCCAGATAACCCAAGACGGGCATCTCGAAAATCTTCCCGAAATGAAAAACCGGCAGGGTGTAAACCCACTTGGAGGCCGCGGGGTAGTTCCACAATTCCCACCAGAGGCCGCAGATCAGGCCCGCCGTAAGGAGGCAGAGGTGTTCCTGGCGTTCTCCCCCGATCCAGCGTCTGATCAGGGATTCCTCTCCCAGGAGGTCGCAGAAGGGGTCCAGCAAAAAGAAAAACGCGCCCCATACCAGGGGGAAGGCATATCTGGGGAAAACCACGGGGAGGATCAGAAAGGCCGTGCCCGCCAGGAGGGCAAGAGGTTGCCAGGACTCCAGGGTTTCGAGGTGGCCCCCGGAAGCCGGCCCAGGCTCCCAGGGCGGAGAGCACCTGGGCGGTGAGGAGAATACCCGGGAGCACGGTGGCAAAGGCCAGGGCGTAATAAGGCCAGCGGAGCCACCACAGGGAGGTCACACCCACGTAACCCCAGTTTTTCAGGCTCAGATTGAGGGCCTCGAAAATGAGCCAAACGGTAACGGACCAGAAAAGAATCCGGAGGAGGTCCAAGGGACGGGAAATAAGCCAGGATTTCCCCTGGAGGCGAAAAAGCATGCCATCCAGAAAAAGAATATAAGGATACCAGGCAAAGAAGAAAAGCCACTGGAGGATATATTCCTGGGAGACGGTGATGCCCCATAAGGCTATGGTCCAAACCACCAGCGCGGTGGCGAGCTCCGCCACGGCTAAAATGCTGAGAAGGGACATGAGGCCCTCCGTAGATTTTTCACACTTTTAATAATCAGTTATCCGAATTTTTCTGGCGAAATCAAGGAATATCGTCGGGAGGAAGGTTGAGGGAGGTCAACGCGGCCATCTCCTTTGGCTTTCCACCTTCTGTCTTTATTAGTCAGATGATAGGCTAAAACATATAACCTTCGCACAAGTAAAATATATCCTTACTTACTTTTCTTATTAACAAAAGCCATAAGTATTCCCAAAAAATTCCTTTATAAAGATTTAACTAATCTTGAGAAAATCCGAAGTAATAAAGAAAAACGGATACCGGGCTATTAATATTTTTGTCAATAAAATCATAAATTTAAATTGAGGGAAGCAGCACCTGGAGGAAATAATTTTCGCTATTTAAAAATTTTCTTGATTTTATTAACAATTATCTGGTATAGGGGGGGGACCGGAAAACCGCCCTATCTTCGGGGGAGCAAGAATCTTTATCTTTAGCCAAGCAGGTTTAACCAGTCAAGTGAAAGGGTCTTTTATGATTCCCTGGCTGATGGGGATTATTCTCTGTTTAGGGCTTCTGGCGGGCTGTGGCGGTTCCAAAGTCAACCTGGTTCAGAGTGAGCCCATCCAGCAGGTGGAAACCCCTTCCATATCTCCGGACGCCGACGAGTCCCTGACGGAGGAGCTGAGCGCCAAGCGTCTGGAGGAACTCTACGCCAAAAGCGGTATTCCCGGCTGGGACCCGAGCCTGGAAGAGGAACTGAAGCAATGGGAACATCAGGTCAAGTTTGATGTGCCCATCCAGATGAATAAGCAGGTGCGGGCTTATCTGGTCTATTTCTCCACCGAACGCAAAGAGGTCATCCGGCGCTATCTCGCCCGCTCCACCCGCTACCTGCCCATGATCAAAGAGGTTTTCCAGGAGTATGGCCTGCCGGAAGATCTGGCTTATCTGGCCATGATCGAAAGCGGCTACAACACCAGTGCTTATTCCCATGCCGCGGCCTGCGGCATGTGGCAGTTCATCCGAGGCACCGCGGTGAGATATGGCCTGACCGTGGACGGCTATCTGGATGAGCGCCGGGACCCGGAGAAATCCACCCGCGCCGCCGCAAAATACCTCCTGGACCTGTATAAGCAATTTGGCTCCTGGTATCTGGCCGCGGCCAGCTACAATTGCGGCGAGGGCCGGGTCCAGAAGGAGTTGAACCAAAGCAATCACAAGAATTTCTGGGACCTCTCCGCCAACCAGTGTCTGCCCAATGAGACCAAGAATTACGTGCCCCAGATGATCGCGGCCACTATCATCGCCAAAAACCCGGAAAAGTTTGGGTTCAAGAGTGTCCCTTATCTGCCGGCGTTGCGGGTTGACGAAGTTAAGGTAAATGAGCCCACCTCGCTGGAGGCCGCGGCTGTGGCCGTGAATGTCCCGGTGGAAGAGATGCACTCCCTTAATCCGGAGCTGGTGCGGGGGATAACGCCGCCGGACGCTCCTTCCTACACGCTGAAATTGCCTGCCAGAAGCAGTGAGAGCTTTGCCAGGAATATCGTCATCGCCCGGATAGAACATCCGGCGGTGGCTTCGAGACCCATCAGGGTGGCCAAAAACCCCGGGCGCGCTTACCAGTCCAGCGCTCCCCAGCGCCAGACGGCCAATGCTCGCAAGTCTGAGCGCAAAACCAAGACTGTGGCCAAGACCACCCAAAAGCCTGCCGTCACCCGGACCGCATCTGCCAAGAAGGCCAAATCCACCGGAGAGGTGACCCCGCAGCTGGCTGCCATGTTCGGGCATCCCGCCAGCGAGGCCAAGAATGGCGCTAACGGGGAAAAAAAAACCGGACGGCAGATAGCCGCAACTGAAGCCCGAGGCAAAACCAAGGCCCCCACCGCCAAAAGTCAGGGTAAGAAGCAGGGCAGCGTGCAGCTAGCGAAAAAAGGCGAAGCCAGCCGCGCCAAGAACTCCGGTAAGAATGGGACTGCCACTAACCGCTCCAAGGATAAGCTTTCCAAGGCAAGTTCACGAGAGGTGATGGTTTCCGCGGCCCGGTAACCTACTCCGGGCCGGGGCCCGCCGCGCCCACCGCTAATTTTTTTCAGCCGACCCCTTGATTTTAATCAGAGCAGTGTTTAATATTTTAAAAATTAGCACTCACCTTGGATGAGTGCTAATACCTTCCAAGATATCGAGTCTCTAATTTTCCCTGAGGAGGTTTTGCATGAAGGTCCAACCGTTAAATGATCGCGTCTTGGTTAAACGGATCGAAGAGGTGCAGGTCACCAAAGGCGGCATTGTCATCCCGGATACCGCCAAGGAGAAACCCATCGAGGGCCGGATCATGGCCGTGGGGCCCGGCAAAATGAGCGATGCCGGCAACCGCATGACCCTCCAGGTCAAGGAAGGCGACCGCGTCCTGTTCGGTAAATACTCCGGCACCGAGATCAAGGTCGAAGGCGAAGAATACCTGATGATGCGGGAGGAGGACATCCTGGCGGTCATCGAGGACTAACGTCACACTTCCCCCATTACCAACCTTTAACCTATTTTGCCCAGCTATTCTAAAAGGAGGAACATAAGGACATGGCAGCTAAAGAGATTAGGTATGACATCAAGGCCCGGGAGTCCATTCTCCGGGGCGTTAATACCTTGGCGGACGCCGTCAAGGTCACCCTGGGTCCCAAGGGGCGTAACGTCATTCTGGAGAAATCCTTCGGCTCCCCGGCCATCACCAAAGACGGGGTGACCGTGGCCAAAGAGATTGAACTGGAGGACAAATTCGAAAACATGGGGGCCCAGATGGTCAAAGAAGTGGCCTCCAAGACCTCGGATGTGGCCGGGGACGGCACCACCACGGCCACCATCCTGGCCCAGGCCATCTACAAGGAAGGTTCCCGGCTGGTGGCGGCGGGCACCAACCCCATGGCCTTAAAAAGGGGCATCGACAAGGCCGTGCAGGTGGTGGTGGACGAACTCCACCAGATCTCCAAACCCACCAAAGACCAGAAAGAGATTGCCCAGGTGGGTACCATCAGCGCCAACAACGACCCCAGCATCGGCAATATCATCGCCGATGCCATGAGCAAGGTGGGCAAAGAAGGCGTCATCACCGTGGAAGAAGCCAAGGGCATGGAGACTACCCTGGAAGTGGTGGAAGGCATGCAATTTGACCGGGGTTACATCTCTCCCTATTTCGTCACTAATCCGGAAAAGATGGAAGCCAGCCTGGAAGAGCCTCTAATCCTGATCCACGAAAAGAAAGTCAGCGCCATGAAAGACCTGCTGCCCCTGTTGGAGCAGATCGCCAAAATGGGCAAACCCCTGCTGATTATTGCCGAGGATGTGGAAGGCGAGGCCCTGGCCACCCTGGTGGTGAACAAACTCCGGGGCACCTTGCAGGTAGCCGGGGTGAAGGCCCCCGGCTTCGGCGACCGGCGCAAGGCCATGTTAGAGGACATCGCCATCCTCACGGGCGGCCAGATGATCTCCGAAGACATGGGTTGGAAGCTGGAAAACGTCACCCTGAAAGAATTGGGCACTGCCAAGAAGATCAACATCGACCGGGACAACACCACCATTATTGACGGCGGCGGCGACCGGGCTGAGATTGAAGGCCGAGTCAGGCAGATCCGGGCCCAGGTCGAGGAGACCACCTCCGACTATGACCGGGAGAAACTCCAGGAAAGACTGGCCAAAATGGTAGGCGGCGTCGCGGTGATCCGGGTAGGCGCGGCCACTGAAACCGAAATGAAAGAAAAGAAGGCCCGGGTGGAGGATGCCCTGAACGCCACCCGCGCCGCGGTGGAAGAAGGCATTGTTCCCGGTGGCGGGGTCGCCTTCCTGCGCTGTCTCCCGGCCCTGATCGATCTGAAACTGGAAACCCACGACGAGCAACTGGGGGTCAACATCATCAAGCGGGCCATGGAAGAGCCCATCCGCCAGATTGCCAACAACGCCGGCGCCGAGGGCTCGGTGGTGGCGGAGCATGTGAAGAACGAGAAAGGCGCAATGGGCTTCAACGCCGAGACCGGGGCCTATGAAGACCTGATGGTGGCCGGCGTCATCGACCCCACCAAGGTGGCCCGCTATGCCATTCAGAATGCCGCCTCGGTGGCCTCTCTCCTCATCACCACCGAAGCCATGGTGGCCGAGAAACCCAGGAAAGAAACCCCCATGCCCCCCATGCCCGGCGGCGGCATGGAAGGGATGTACTAAAGGGTTGAGTGATGGAGTGATTTTGGGGGAGGGGGCTAAGGGCCACGGGCCCACTTACCCCCTCCCCCAAACCCCCACCCCCAATCCCATAAGCAAAAGAGAAGGGGCGACCCGTCGGGTCGCCCCTTTTTTATTAAGGCATTGGTGGCATCGGCGTTCCGCTGGTGCTTCTGCTCATAGTAAAAATAAAATTAAAAATATAATAGGTAACGCCCTATATATTTTTCCTTACTTTTTTATTAGCAATGTCAACTTACATAGTTTTTACTTCTCAACATGGCTATCAATTTCTAATTAATTAATTAGAAAGGTACATCAAAATAAGATACCTCAGATGGCATCCATGGATATTTTCTTGTACCTGCGATAAAATCAGAATAATACAACCCGATATCACCCCAATATTCAGATGGATAATGTTCTAAGAACGGATATTTTAATGCGCTCCTACCTATTTCCCAATATGATTTATCACCTTTTTGTTTTAAATTAGCTGATACCCTTACGGACTCGATTAATTCTCCCTTCGCTAAGTGGTCGCTAGCTGACTTAGCTCTTCTTCTTCAGTTATTTGTTTTAGCATTTTTATGATGGAATCATATATTTCATTTATTTGCTCAGATAGTACTGATTTAAGAAACACGAATGAAACTTTTTTAACAAATCTAGGATTTAAATCTGTAGGCATGGTAGTATAGGCAATATCTTCAAAAATAAACGTAACATATTTTTGAATTCCTTTAAAAAGATCAATTATAAAAGGCGTCCTTAAATTCAAGACCTGATATGATAAGGTTTTTTCACCATATCTTATTTTATCGATTATCTTGCAACTGAATGAATTCTGTATCCTTATCCAGTCTTCTGATTTACTTTGGTACAATGCAATACTACAACTTGGCGAGCCGCATGTTATAATCCTTTTATACCATTCATCCTCGGTATTTGATGGAATAATTGTTGATGTGGAAATCATATCAGATAAGCATGCTTCAACTGCTATAAGCGCATATTTTGCATTTAGTTTAATTAACTCCACATCATCCTCTTTAATCGGTCTGAAATGTGCCAATGCGTTTCTTATACTTCCAATTTCATCTAACTTATTCCTTATAATGTCTTTACTACCTTTAAAATAAATAGAAAAATGCTTCCAATATTCATCTGAGGTAATGAGTCTTATAAGTTCTCCACTGTTAAGATGCATCAATGGGCTGACAATGTCATACCCAAGATATCCGAAATCTTTTGCTTGCCTAATTCTTTTCTTGGCAATAGCAGAAATAGTTTCTTTTTTGTCATCGCCTACATTAATTTGAATATTAGCCCAACCGTCAAAATATTTGTTTTTAAGTATAGTATAAACAAAAACCCGAAGAGAATTTTCTTCGGCCCGCCTTCCCAGGTCACTCATGCGGGTGGGGTGGGGGTGTGGGGGAGGGCAGGGGCCTCAGGCCCCTGGCCCTCCCCCACAATTCTCATGACGCCCAGACGATCCCCCCATACCCCACGAAGCTGTCGCCGGGCATGATGTCGTAGCTGGTGTAGTAGTCCACCAGGAGGGCTCTTGGTGGCTCCCAGTTTTTTGGCTGCGGCTACGGCGGCTGCCGCGCCCCCGGGGCTGCAGGCGCTCTGGTCTTGTTCCGCGGCCTTAAGCATGCCGGCGCCATCCAGTTTCAGGGCCTCGTCCAGGAAGCGCTTGTCATTCACTTCCTTGACCCACTTCACCGCTTCGGCTCCGAAGCCTTTGGGGGACCAGCCATAGTTGGGGCCGTAATGGGTCAGGTCGGTGGACCCGAAGCACAGGAGGCTAAGCCCCAGTTTCTGGGCCACCGCCACCACTGCCTCCCCCAGCTCCAGGGCCACCGGGGAGTGAGGGGCCCGGAGGGCCAGAAGTTTGGCCTGGGGAAAAAAGTGCTTGACGAAAGGCAGTTGGATCTCGATGGTGTTGTCTCCGGGGGGGTCCTCTTTTAGGGGCAGGCGGCGCTTTAAAGGTTCAAAGCACTCCGTGGCCAGAGGGAAGTCTCCCAGGGGCGTCTCCCAGGCGTCCTCGGTTACCAGCAACGGCGGGGAGTTTGCCGCCAGGTGACCTCCCAAGACGCAGACCACCTGGGGCTGGGCAAGCTTTGAGGTCAGATAGAAGACCCGGGCCGCCAATTTCCCGGAAAAATACCAGCCCGCATGGGGCACCATGCCCCCATACACCTTGGTGCCTGCGGGCAGCGGGGCCACCCCGGCGACATAATCTTCGATTTCCTGCAAGCAGCGGCTGGGGCTGGTGGGATACCAACCCGCGGGTAACATCCTGGATCTGACGCGCATGGCCTTCTCCCTGGGGTGAGGTAATAGATTTTCTTATCTGGAGGGGAAATTCTTGATGAGAAACTCCTCCAGTTGGCCGTTAATTTCCAGAAACACCGGGGTGTATTCCTGTTCTTTGGGAAGGGTCTGGTTGATCCGGATGCGGTAGGTATCCCCGTGAAAGGTGACCAGGAAATCGTGCTGGCCCTCCGGCCCGGGGATGAGTTTGACCTCAATCTCTTCCACATGATCCTGGATGTTGATAAACAGCACCTGTTTGTCTTTGCGCATGCCTCCCACGCCTTCCAGGCGGGCCCGCACCTCTTCACCCTTGTGGTTCAGGGTGAGCACGGGGCTGGTGATGGGGATGGGGAGAGGGTAGGGGCCGGGGACCTGGGGTGCAGGGGTCTTGGGCCTGGCCGTGACGCCCTGGGCCCGGAGATGAAAGAAGGCCTCAGCCTCCTCTGGAAAGAGGCTGTAGGTCAGGATATCTTCCTCGCGCTCCAGGCCGGGCCGGCTGCGGAGCTGTCCTTCCCTGGCTGAGCCTTCTTCCCCCGGGGCTTCTGCTTCGGCCAAGGCCCGCCATTGCAACTCGGTGTGTACCGGAGTGTGCAGGCGGCCGTATTTGCCTCGCAGCAAGTCCCGCATGCTGGGGAGGAGATTCTCATACCGGCCCCCGCTCAGGAGATTTTCCACCGCCTGGAGACCCACGATTTCCAGGATCCGGCCTTTTAAAGGCGGGTACCCCAATTCGCTCCAAACCTGCTGGGCCTCCTTGAAGGCCATTTGCTGCCGGTCCCGGGCATCCCGGCGTTGTAATTCCTCCCGGATAAATTCCTTCAAGGGTCCGGGGAGATAAGCGGGGCCCAGGTGATCGTCCATTTTCAGGGGCGGCGGCTGGCGATACTGGTATTTCTCCTTTAGGGAGTCCACATATTCGGTGACCTCCCCCAGGATATCCAGGTCGATGTGGGGGTCAAAGCTGGAGCCCCCCAAGGAGAACATCAGGGACTCCGCCGGCGGCGGGGCGTAAGCCCAGGAGAGGGAGGCCAAGGTAGTATCCACCATCTGGGCGCCTTGGCGGATACCTTCCTGGTAGGAGGCAATGGCGGTCTTGTGATTGTCGTGGAGATGGAGCCGCAAAGGCTGATGGAAGTAACGACGATAAGCGGAAATCAGGGTAGTCACCTGGGTGGGGGTCATCACCCCGAAGGAGTCGTTAATGCAAATGACATCCGCCCCCAGACTGATGAGGCCATTGGCCAGATCCAGGTAATCGTCAATAGCCACGTGGGGGCTGAGACTGAAGAGGATAGTGGCCTCCACCTGTTTCCGGAGTTCCTTGCCGATGCTGACCGCGGCGGCCATATTCTCCAGATCGTTCAAGTTGTCGTAGATGCGAAAGATATCCACCCCCAGGTGAGCCGCCTGGGTCATAAATCTTCGCACTACTTCATTCTGGTAAGGCTTAAACCCCACCAGCATGCAGCCCCGGATGATCATCTGCAGGGGGGTGTGGTTGAGGGCCCGGCGGATTTTTTGCAGCCGTTCCCAGGGGTCTTCTGTCAGCTCCGTCAGGGCGGCATAAAAGGTGGCGCCGCCGCAGCAATCCAGGGAGTAAAAACCGGCGCGGTCCAGTAGGCTCACCAGGCGGGTCAGATCTTCCTGATGCAGATATTTCAGGACAAAGTCTTCCAACCCGTCCCTCAAGGTAACATCCGTGACTTTCACCGGGTTCGACATGGGCTCAACTCACCGGGTGCGGATCTGATTCAGTTCACAAAAGAGCGCGGCGCTGGCCACGTAAAATCTGTCCCAGGGTTCCCGCAGGTCTTCATAAGTCAGGGAGGACAGATGCTTTTCCAGAAAATCGGTAGTGAAGGTGCCATTGCGAAATTCTTCGTGTTGCAAGAGCTGGCGATAGAAGGGAATGGTGGTCTTGATGCCTCGGATGACGTATTCCTCCAGGGCCCGGTCCATCCGGGTCAGGGCCTCTTCCCAGGTATTGCCCCAGGCGCAGAGCTTGGCCAGTAAAGGGTCGAAGTAGGGCGGCACTTCATAGCCCCCGAAGACGCAGCCATCCAGGCGAATGCCGATGCCCCCGGGAGATTGATATCTGGTGATGCGGCCGGGAGAGGGGAAGAAGTTGTTGCGGGCATCCTCGGCATTGATGCGGCATTCGATGGCATAGCCCCGGAGGACCACCTCTTCCTGCTTAAGGGTCAGGGGTTCGCCTGCGGCCACTTTGATCTGCTCTTTGACCAGATCGACGCCGGTGATCATCTCGGTGATGGGATGTTCCACCTGGATGCGGGTGTTCATCTCCAGGAAATAATAGTTCAGGTCCTTATCCACCAGGAATTCCATGGTGCCCACGGAATGGTAACCCAGGCGGCGGGCCGCTTTTTTGGCCAGCTCGCCCATTTCTTGGCGCTTGGCCGGGGTGAGCACCAGGGAGGGGGCAATTTCGATGAGTTTTTGGTGGCGCCGCTGGATGGAGCAATCCCGCTCTCCCAGGTATATGATGTGGCCCTGGGTGTCTCCCAGGAGCTGAATCTCGATATGCTTGGGCTCCTGGATGAGCTTTTCCAGGTAGACCGCCTCGTCCCCGAAAGAGCGTAGGGCTTCCCGGCGGGCCCCCCGCAGGCTGTTGAGCAGCTCGGCTTCGTCCTGGATGGCGCGCATGCCCCGGCCGCCCCCGCCGCCCTTGGCCTTGATGAGCAAGGGATAGCCGATGCGGGCCCCCCACTCCCGGGCCTGGGCCTCGTCCACGATCACCGGCGAGCCCGGAACGGTGGGAACCCCGGCTTCCTCCAGCAGCTTCCGGGCCATGACCTTGTCTCCCATCTGGAAGATGGCCGCGGCGGGGGGACCGATGAAGGTGAGGCCCGCCTCGGCGCAAGCCTCGGCGAACTGCCAGTTCTCCGCGCCAAAACCATAGCCGGGATGGAGGGCGTCAGCCCCGGCTAACTTGGCCTTTTCGATAATCTGGGGGAAATCCAGGTAACCCGCCACCGGACCGGGGCTCACCAGGATGGCCTGGTCCGCCTTGAGGACATGGAGGGCATTGGCATCCTGTTCGGTGAAGATGGTGACCGTGGGCAGGCCCAATTCTTTGCAGGCGCGAATAATCCGGATGGCAATCTCCCCCCGGTTGGCCACCATCACTTTTTGGAACAAGGACATTCCGAACCCTCTGGAAATGGGGATTTTTTAAAGCTTAATCTGGACCAGGCCTTTTTGTCAAGTAATCAGCCCGGGAGCGGAGGAGGGGGGGAAGTCTAGGCTTGCTGCTAGGAGGAGGCCGCAAGGGTGATTGGGGGTTGCCGCTAAGGTTCCCAGCACTTCTTCCGGCCTGGGGTCAGTATCTGGGACCCAGGCCCTGGCCAAAGTTCCCTCCCAGAGGCAAGCCTAAGGCTGTGAGTGGAGGGGGGATACATATCCAGTGTTGTGGCCCTTAGATTGTATGATAATTATTTCGCCGCGGTTTTTCCGAAAGGCTTTTTAAGTCCCCCTTATTAAAGGGGGATTTAGGGGGATTATCAATGGGTTACTATAATCCCCCCTGACCCCCCTTTACAAAAGGGGGGAATTGACGCCCAAAACCGCGCCCATATCCTCATGGGTAAGGTCATAGTAATTACGGAAAACACCACTAAACCTTGAATGTTCCCCGGGGTTATAATAAATTAATCTCACGAAAGACCAGCCTGGGTGGCGGAACGGGTAGACGCAAGGGACTTAAAATCCCTCGGGGTTTAACTCCGTGCCGGTTCGAGTCCGGCCCCGGGCACCAGGAATATCAAGGAGTCAGTCGATGTATCAAATGTGCCTTAAAGTCTAAACTGCCCTTCCAGAGGAGGCACCGCAAACGGTGTGCACATGAAGTGCGACGTTATGCATAGAGACTAAACGCAATGTGCACATAAGATCGAGTCATGTTGCGTAAAAAGCTGAAAGAACTATCCGGAGATTCGCCAATTATTCTCGACAATGAGACTTGTGTATATTGCGGAACCCAGCTTACCCCTTCATCAGTTACCAAGGACCATGTGATAGGGAGACGTTTTGTTCCTAAAGGCAAACTTAGTGGTCAGTGGAACTTAATAGTGCGTGCATGCAAAGTCTGTAATGTCAAAAAGTCGGACCTCGAAGATGATATTTCAGCAATATCAATGCAGGCCGATGTTTGGGGTAGGCATGTATTATCTGATCAATTTTTGACACAGGAAGCGGCGCGAAAGGCGCGGAGGAGCATCAGTCGGCATACGAGGAAGCCTATCAAAGACAGCTCAGAGAAAATAAATATCAAAGGATTATTCGCGCCCGGGGTTGAGTTTACATTCAATCTGACCGCACCTCCACAAATACAAAATGAACGTATTTTCGAACTGGCGCGTATGCAGTTGATGGCCTTCTTTTATTGGATTACGTATAATCATGAAACGAAGAAGGGCGGATTCTGGTTGGGTTCATTCTTCCCCGTTCTTGAAGCAATCCGCTCGGATTGGGGTAATCCTGTGCACAGAGCCTTCATGGATGCGGTGGTGAATTGGGAGCCGAGGGTTCTTGCAATAGGAGCTGACGGATTCTTCAAGGTTGCCATTCGCCGACATCCTACAGAGGTTTGCTGGTCATGGGCACTTGAATGGAACCACAAGTATCGGATAGTGGGTTTCTTTGGCGAACATGAACCTGCTCAAGCAGTAGCCAATACCTTTCCCCCTCTAGAATGGATAACAATAGCTGAAGGCCAAAATTACAATGAGCACTATCGTTTTGAAGTGGCGTTGGAAGAAGATAAAGATAACCTGTTTAAGTTGGAAGGTCGTTTTGATTGCGAAAGCCAATAGTTTTATGGGAAATATGCAAAACAAACCTATCAAGCTGGACTGCAAGGGCTCAGTACGGTTGACGCATAACGGCTTCGAGGAAGGCACGCCGGCATGGGGCCCGACTGTCGATATCCTGCCCACGAGGATTGACCAAAGCGAAATTTAATATTAGAAATTAATCAATTACTTTCATAAAACGATTGGGCTGCCCCTTTCAGAGAATAATTTGGGTGGAGGGCAGACCCCACTTTTACTACTCGAATCATACATATAACAAAAGGTAGGTATTATGCAAAAAACAGTGACCTTTCTCAAGTGGGAACCCAGGAGAGATTTCGACACAGACAATTTTGAGTGTCGGGTCAAGTTCTCTGTAATTGACTCTGCTCTAATAGGAACTCCCAGAGAACGCGAGAGCCTTCACTCTATTAAAGTGATTATGACTGATGTGCTAATGGATTATTGGCGTGTACCCGGTGCTTTTGATTCCGGCATTAAAAACGAAATGCTAAAAGTTGCGTTGCAATCTTTAGAAGATTTTCTTATTGAACAGCTGAAGAAAGGTCCTTTACCTGAAGGAGAATTATCGGCACTCCTAATGACTACAGAAAACTCTCCTAAAAATTGCCCATATAAACTAGCAAACATCCATTATCCAAGTAAAACTTCTTTCACGATTGATATTGAAGAGAAGCTTACCCATCAAGATACGCTATCCATGCATCCGAACATTCACAAATTGATTGAAAGAATGGACAATGCGTTAGAGAGAGATGATTACCCAGGTGTCCTCCATGCCAGTGCGAACATATTTGAGACTCTGGCGAAAGACATCGTTGGTATTCCAAGCGTTCAAGACCAGACACTAAAAAGTTTCTTTGAAAGATATCGCGAAGATTCAACTTTACCGAGTGAGATTTTAGATTACATTCTCGCCATATATGAGTCGAGAAGCACAACCCCATTAGCGGGACACGGTAGTACTAAAACACCAGGGATATCTAGAGAGGTAGCCATCTCTCTTTCTGAAATGACCAAAGCGCTTGTCAGAATTGAATATAGATTGCGCAGGATATGACCTGCCTATGTGCTCACAAGAGTTTCCCATTGCTTCTTTTTTTGGGGTGTTTTTGATAGGTATACAGGTGAATAGTATTCCTATATAATACAATACAATCAATAAGTTATGGAAAGATCTGAAGAAGATTTTTGGCGAAACCGGGACTTAAAATCCCTCGGGGTTTAACTCCGTGCCGGTTCGAGTCCGGCCCCGGGCACCAGAAATATCAAAAGGCAAGTCATCCGGAAGCTGCCCGCTTCCGGTTTCTAATTCTTCTTGGCGTCCATATCGGTTTCATCACTCCTGATTTTCCCCTCTCCCCCAAGACCCTCAAATCAGGCCGGCTAACCTTGTCCTAGGGCTTAAAGGAAATCAGGAGCTTACGCCGGGTGGCTGTCGCCACGCGGCATACCTGTCCCTCAAGGCGCAGTGGTGGATGAAGGTAGGGCGCCATCAGGAAAGGCGAAGTTTTCCCTCCCTGCCCTAAGGCAAGGGAAATCACAAGGCTCCCGGACGAAGTTAGGGTCCGCCCTAGTTTGCTTAAATTTTCTTAGCCCTGCTCCGCCAAACCCCCAAAGCGACTAGACCTGAGCCCAGGAGGAGGAGGGAGGGAGGAACGGGAACCACATCGTCCCGGACGGCATCCAGAGCCGGTCCGAAGTAACCGCTATCCAAGGAGTCAAACTCCAGGGTAGTTTGCTCACCCACCGCAGTAAAGGTGTAGGACTTGGCAGTCCACCCCATGTTACTAGGAGTCCAATCACTAAATTTATCGAAGGTAAAGGTCTGAGCCGGATTGCCGGTGGCGGAAACGCTCAGGTGTTTGGTGTCCGGACCTCCGGCGAAATTTCCCGACATCTCAAATTCCACCGTGTAGGTAACGCCAGGGTCGGTATTAAGTACGGTCTTAATTCCCCCGGTGGTATTGCCGTTAAGGTCCAGGCTCCACTGGCCATCGTAGGCAGCCCAATACCAATTTTTATAGTCAATGGAATCTGCAGTTTCTTCCCAGCCGGTGATCGTGGTGGAGCCCTGGTAGAAGGTCACGAACCCCACCTGGTTTAACTGGTTTTGTTGGGATGGGGTGAAGGGCCCATGATTCTCAAAGCTGCCATTGGTGATCAGATCGGCGTGCGCTCCAGGCACCCAGACAGCCATGGCCAAGCACATAAGGAACCCAATAAGTATTTTATTCATTACTATGTCTCCTTTCTTTAGCCCTGCATATTTTTTTTGCCCAGGTCAGATGGAATTAAAAAACCGGGTTACCTGCACCAGGCAACCCGGCTATCTTCTCTTCCTTGAAGAGACCCGTGGCTTTCCGCCCCCACCTCGCAGTAGGTTTGGCTTTAGCGATATGATTCAAATGCAACTGACGTGCCAGACGCGGAACCTTTTGCCATAATTTATAATCATCTGGAATCATTGAATAATAAGAAGGCCACCCCCAAGCCGGTTAGTTAAATTATGTTTATTGGGTAAAACAATGACTAAAGGTTTCTTAACAAAGGGAAAGTCTAGGCTTTTAGGAGGGCATCGCCAAAAGCCTGGGCTTGGATATTCAGGCATTGTGTCCTATCTTCCCCTCCATCGCCGCGCTGACAAGGTAGATGAGGTTTAGAGGTACATATTCGCGGTTTTTCGGTTAAATATGTTATTAGCTTCTCCTTCGAAGGATTACCTTTGGTTGTCTAAGAAGATTCAGCATAAAATGCTCCCAGGATGGCATCTGGCTTCCTCCTGATCTCCTTAAAAGTTACCTGGTTAATGAGAGACCCCTGAATGTCTCCGCGCCTCTTGAAAATATTGGCCTGTATTTGCCTGATCCTGGCTCCCCTGGCGGCCTTCTGGGGGGTATGGCACCATCAATTTGTCAATTTCGATGATGATAAGTACGTCACTGATAATTTCCCAGTCCAATGGGGGCTCACCCTGAAGGGATTTACCTGGGCTTTTAGCACCACCCATGCCGGCAACTGGCATCCTTTGACCTGGCTGACGCACATGCTGGACTGCCAGCTCTTCGGGTTAGGTCCGGGGGGCCATCACTTGACAAATTTAATCTTCCACCTGGCCAATACCCTGCTGCTGTTTCTCTTGCTCCAGCGGATGACCCAGGCGCCATGGCCCAGCGCCCTGGTGGCCGCCCTCTTTGCGGTGCACCCCCTTCACGTGGAGTCGGTGGCTTGGGTGGCGGAACGGAAGGACGTGCTCAGCACCTTTTTCTGGATGCTTACCATGTGGGCCTATGTCTGGTATGTGGAAGGCCCGGAGATAAAACGCTATCTGTTGGTCCTGCTCTGCTACTCTCTGGGGCTGATGGCCAAGCCCATGTTGGTGACCCTGCCCCTGGTGCTGCTGCTCTTGGACTACTGGCCTCTGGGCCGCTGGCCGGGGGAGTATGCCACGGCCGCGGGGCCATCTGAAATCTCTCCGGCTGGAGATCCTCCACCCCAGGTTGCCCTGAAGCGTTTAATTTGGGAGAAAGTGCCGCTGTTGGTCCTGGCGGCTTCCTCCAGTCTGGTGACGTTTTATGCCCAAAGAGCCGGGGGCGCGGTACTATCGCTCCAGAATCTCCCCCTTACGGTCCGCCTGGCCAACGCTTTGGTGGCTTACCTAAGCTATATCGGCAAGATGGTCTGGCCCTCCCGTTTGGCGGCCTTTTACCCCCATCCCGAGAACACCCTACCCTTATGGCAGGCGCTGGGGGCGGCCATCGTGCTGGGGGTCATATCCATCTTGTTAATCCGGCAGGCCCGGCGGCTTCCTTATCTATTGGTGGGATGGCTTTGGTACCTGGGCACCCTGGTGCCGGTCATTGGCTTGGTTCAGGTGGGAAGTCAGGCGTTGGCGGATCGCTATACTTATGTGCCCCTCATCGGCCTTTTTATCATAGTAGCCTGGGGTGCGGTGGACCTGGGGGCCCGGTGGCGTCTACCCCGCTACCTCTTGCCGTGGGGCGCCGGGATAATACTGTCAGTCTTCACGGTCTGTACCTGGCTGCAGGTGCGCCACTGGCATGATTCCGTCTCCCTTTATGAACATTCGCTTAAGGTGGGTAGCATCGCCCCCTTGGTCCACAACAATTTAGGGAATGCCCTGTTTCTGCAGGGAAAGGTGGACCAGGCCCTGGGCCACTACGCGGAGGCCTTGCGGCTCCAGCCCAATTACCCTGAAGCCTATAACAATCGGGGGGCCGCCTTATCCTCCACGGGGCAGGTAGATCAGGCCATCGATTGCTATACCCAGGCTTTGAGTCTGCGGCCCGATTATGTGGATGCGCATTACAACCTGGGGGTTGCTTTATTTTCCCAGGGTAAGATAAATGAGTCAATATGGCATTATCGCCAGGTTCTGGGCCTCCGTCCCGATCATATCCATGCCCATAACAACCTGGGTAATGCCTTATTTTTGCAGGGTAAGGTGGAGGAGGCCATCGCCCATTATCAGGAGGACCTGCGACTTCAGCCGGACCATGCGGAGGCGCATAACAACCTGGGGGTGGCCCTGGTTTCCCAAGGTAAGGTGGAGGAGGGAGTCTCCCATTATCAGGAGGCCCTGCGCCTCAAGCCCGATTATGCGGACGCGCATTACAATTTAGGGACTGCTCTATTGTTGCTGGGCCAGGTGAATCAGGGTCTGGCGCAGTACTTAGGAGCCGTGCGCTTGAATCCTAATCACCCCCAGGCCCTGGACAGCCTGGCCCGGGTGCGGGCCATGTCTGGGATGCCGAGACTCCGGGATGGCGGCGCTGCGGTGGAACTGGCAGATAGAGCCAACCAACTTACGGGATATAGCCAACCGGAATTTCTGGATACCCTGGCGGCGGCTTATGCCGAGGTAGGCCGTTTTCCCGAGGCTGTCCAGACCTCTCAAAAAGCCATGGAGCTGGCCCGTTCTCACGGTAAAGCGGAGCTGGCCAGAGACATCGGAAGCAGACTGCGCCTCTACCAGGCTGGCCGCCCCTACCACGGGGGCCTGGAAAATGTCAACTCCCCGTAAAGTATAGTAAAGTCGCTCTTAGGAGTGAGGCTTCTCCAGGAAGCTTAGCGCCTCCAGGCCCGCCCCGATCATCCTGGCCTGCTGGCCCAAATTGAGACTGTTGCAATTAGTTTTTGGGAGAGGGTGCCAGGGGCCGACGGCCCCCCGGTCCTCCCCTCAAAAGACTTTCGCAACGGTCTCAAATTAATTAAGGGGCAAATTTCTCCTTCCCGGGACATTGACTTTCCCTGATCCATCCTTAATTTTTCATCAAATTCTCCCATATCCTTCCAGTCGCGCCTTCCTTGATCTTCCGGTGGAAATGGAGGAAGTCCATGCCAATCGAAGCCATTGTCGCCAAGGTGGATGAGCTGGCCGAGGGCGAGATGAAAGAGGTCGCCGTCGGCGACACCAAGGTCTTGCTCACCCGTCTTAAGGGAAAGTTTCATGCCGTGGGGGCCCTATGCACCCACTACGGCGGGAATCTGGTCGAAGGAATCTTGAGCGGAGCACGGGCCTACTGCCCCTGGCATCATTCCGTCTTCCACGTGATTACCGGCGATGTGGAGGAGCCGCCCGGGCTGGACGCGGTGCCGGTTTACCAGGTCAGGGTGGAGGGGGAGGACGTCATCGTCACCGTGCCCGAAGGGGCCGCCGACCGGCGCGTGCCCGCCATGGCAACCTACAACTCCAAAGCGGACGGGCGCACTTTCGTCATCCTGGGAGCCGGGGGCGCGGGAAACGCCGCCGCGGAAACCTTGCGCCAGGATGGCTTCCGGGGGCGCATCGTCATGATAACCTTTGAGAATATCCTGCCCTATGACCGCCCCAACGTGAGCAAGGGGATTCTTTCCGGGGCGGACCCCCCTGATTCCCTTCCCTTGAGATCGGCCCAATTTTACCTGGACCATGACATCGAGGTCCTTTTAGGCCGCCGGGTGGTCCTGGTCCATCCTGCCGCCCGTTCCCTGGTTTTGGCCGACGGCTTCAGGATGAACTATGACGCCTTGCTGTTGGCCCCCGGCGGTGTGGCCCGGCGGCTGGAGGTACCCGGTGGGAATCTGGAGAATGTGTTCACTCTCCGGAGCCCTGAAGACGCCGGCCGCATCATGGCCGCGGCGGAGAAGGCCACCCGGGTGCCTGGTGGTGGGCGCCAGTTTTATCGGCATGGAGACTGCGGCCAGCCTGACCAAGCGGGGTAAGGCCGTCACCGTGGTGGCCCCCGGGACCGTTCCCTTCCAGCGGATTCTGGGCCCGGAAATCGGCCGGATGCTTATGCAGGTTCACGCCGAGCAGGGTGTCTCCTTCCGCCTGGGGGCCAAGGTAGCCCGCCTGGAGGGCAATGGCCGGGTCCAGGCCGCAGTGCTGGAGAGCGGCGAGCGGCTCCCCGCCGACCTGGTGGTGGTGGGCATTGGCGTGAACCCGGCCACCGGATTTTTGCAGGGCGTAAAGCTGAACCCCGATGGCAGCGTGTCGGTGGACCAGCACCTTAAAGTTACCGAGGGCCTGTATGCCGCGGGAGACATTGCCCGTTTTCCCGACTGGCGCACCGGCGAGGCCATCAGGATTGAACACTGGCGTCTGGCGGAGCAGCACGGCCGGGTGGCGGCCCACAACATGGCCGGCAAGCCAACCGCATATGTGGGGGTGCCGTTTTTCTGGACCGACCAATTTGACGTGTTTCTGCAATATGTGGGATACGTCTCCAGTTGGGAGGAGATCATTTACCAGGGGGACCCGGCGGACCGGAACTTTATGGCTTTTTATCTCCAAGACCACCGGGTGCTGGCGGTGGCGGCCTGCGGGCATGAGCAGGAGATGGCGGCCGTGGCCGAATTAATGCGTCTTAAGCGGCTGCCCGCGCCAGCCGAATTGCGCCAGGGCCCGGTGGATTTCCTGAAACGCTTAAAAGCATAAAGGAGAGAAACATGGCGGAGCGCCAAGGAGTCGTGACTTTTAAAGGAAACCCGTTAACCCTGCTGGGCCATGAGGTCAAAGTCGGCGACCCGGCCCCGGATTTTGAGGTTTTGGATAATGACTTGAATCCTTTCAGGTTCTCACTAAGGCGCGGCCAGGTCTGCATCATTGCTTCGGTGCCTTCCCTGGACACCCCGGTGTGCGATTTCGAAACCCACCGGTTTAATGAAGAGGCGAGCAAACTTGGCCCCAAGGTGGCCATCTTGACCATCAGCATGGATCTGCCCTTTGCCCAAAAACGCTGGTGCGGCGCCGCGGGGGTCACCAATTTACAGACCTTATCGGATCATCGCCACGCGGCCTTTGGCCTGGCTTATGGAGTCTTGATCAAAGAACTGCGGCTCTTGGCCCGGGCGGTCTTCGTCGTCGATGCCCCGGGCACGATTCAATATCTCCAGCTGGTTAAAGAGCTGACCCAGGAGCCGGACTACGATGCGGTCTTGCAGGCGGTGAGAAAGGTGGTATAAAACTCACCAAACTAAAGAAGCCGGGAAGGCAAGCCTGGCCCGACCGACAGGCGCATAAACAGGCATGTTGCTGGACCCAATAATGCAAGAAGGTGAACCGATATACGAGACGAAGCCGTCATTCAGAAGCCTGTGGCAGAAATACAGGATATTTAATGATCGGATCGAGCTCCGCGGCTTTTGCTTTTGCAGGCGCATCGTCATCCCCGCCGACGAGGTGGAAGAGGTGCAGGTATTTTCGCCGCCGGTCATCAAGACGGTTTTCTGGGCCCTGAAGCTCGATCTGGCGGACCTGTATCGGCATGTGGGCATCAGGAGAAAAAGAGGCCTCTTCAAGAATCTGCGGTTTACCCCGGACGACCCCGAGAGATTTTGCGAAGTGGCAAGGTCTATAATTGGCAGAGGGGACAGCTAACCGGCGGCTCAAGCTGACGCTGCTAAGCGCCGCAGCTTAGCATGGGCGTTAGGCTGCAGTGAACATAAGGGTCCAAATGGCGAACCAAAAGCGAAGATAAAGGATTCCGGAGGTTACTTATGAAGCTTTTATTCATTATGATGGGTATGGTGATGATAGCGGGAGCCGGCATGGCGGGCGCGGCAGGGGCATTTGAGACGGATGTCATCAAGACCGGGGCAGGGGATCTGGAGATCACCTTCATCGGCCACGGCACCTTGATGTTCACCTTCGGGGGCCGGGTCATCCATGTGGACCCGGTGGGGCAATATGCTGATTACCGCAAGCTGCCCAAGGCGGACCTGATTCTCATCACCCACGAACACCGGGATCACCTGGACCCCACGGTGGTGGAGATGCTGCGCAAGCCCGATACCCAGATCGTGCTGAACCAGGCCGGCGCCTCCCAGGTGCCCGGCGGCATCGTCATGAAAAATGGCGAGGTTAAGACCGTCGCCGGCTTAGAGATCGAAGCGGTGCCGGCCTACAACCTGGTGCATAAGCGGCAAAGCGGCGAACCCTTCCACCCCAAGGGCAGCGGCAACGGCTATGTCATCACCTTCGGGGGCAAACGGGTCTATGTGGCCGGGGACACGGAGAACACCCCGGAGATGAAGGCCCTCAAGGGCATCGATATCGCTTTCCTGCCCATGAATCTCCCTTACACCATGACCCCGGAGATGGTGGCCGACGCTACAGAAGCCTTCAAACCCAAAGTTCTCTACCCCTACCATTTCGGCAAGACGGATACCGCCAAGCTGGTGGACCTGCTGAAGGACAGCAAAGAGATCGAGGTGCGTATCCGCAAGATGGAGTAAGCCGAGAAGGGGTGGAGTGGGCAATTCTCCTCAGCGCCAAGGCCCGCTTCAGGGCGGCAGTTAGCGCAGTTCGAAAAACACATCAGGGCGCACATTATATAGCGGTTGCCGAAAGTAATTTGCGAAAAGTTCCCTCCCCCTCGATGGGGGAGGGCTAGGGTGAGGGTGAATATTTAATCAAAACGACCCCCCTCCCCTAACCCCTCCCACCAGGGGAGGGGAATTTTACAAAAGCTAAAAAACAGATTTTTGGCAATGGCTAGAAAAGCTCTCACTACCAGAGGCAAAACCTTGGACCATCTTCTTGCCGTGGCCCAGCAATTCACCCCCCAGGGCCAGGTCCTGGACCTCCAGGAATATGGGAATGGCAATATCAATGACACCTTCCTGGTAAGGGTGGATGCCCCAGGAGAACAGCGCTTTATCCTGCAACGCCTCAACCTGCAGGTATTTCGCCAGCCGGAACTGATCATGCGGAACCTGCGCACCGTGAGCGACCATGTGCGCCAGCGTCTTGAGCGTCAGCCCTTGAGCCCAGGCCGCCGCTGGGAGGTGCCCCGGGTGCTGCTTACCCAGGACGGCCAGGACCACTTAGTTGACCCCGGGGGGTCGTTCTGGCGTGGCCTCAGCTTTATTGCCGCCGCAGAGACCTTTGAGACCATCAAGGATATGGAGCACGGCAGAGAAGTGGGCTATGCCCTGGGCAGGTTCCAGAACCTCCTGAGCGACCTGCCCCCCGCCAGGCTGGCCGACACTTTGCCCGGGTTTCACGTGACGCCTGGCTATCTTAGGCACTATGATGAGGTCCTGGCGCAACACGGCGCGCCCCCTTCCTCCGAAGTGGATTATGCCTTACAGTTGGTTCGCGGGCGCCGGACTTGGGCGCACGTCCTGGAGAAGGCCCGAGCGCAAGGGAGGCTCTATCTGCGCCCGATTCACGGCGATCCCAAGGTCAACAACGTCATGATGGACACCGCCACCGGGCAGGCCGTCGGCATGGTCGACCTGGACACCGTCAAGCCCGGCCTGGTGCATTATGATATCGGCGACTGCCTCCGCTCGGGCTGCAATCCCCTGGGAGAAGAAACCGAGGACTGGGAGAGGGTGCGCTTCGAACCCGAACTTGGCCAGGCCATGCTTAAAGGCTATCTTTCATTGGCCCGAGACTTCCTCACCGAGGACGACTATGAATATCTGTACGACGCGATCCGCCTGATGGCTTTCGAAGTGGGATTGAGATTCTTTACGGACTATCTGGAGGGCAATGTCTACTTCAAGGCCAGGCACCGGGAACACAATCTGGCCCGGGCGCTGGTGCAATTCAAGCTGACCGAGAGCATCGAGTCCCAGGAAAGAGCCATTCGCGCCATCATCCGGGATGAGACTTCTGCAAAGATGATCTTTCCGGAAGGGGGCTAGGGGCCGACATCCCCTGCCCGAATGGGCTTGCGGCCCATTTTTCCATTCCGGTTCCTCAGCCCATGGCTCAGGAACCTCCTCCAACTCCCAAAAATGATATAAGTTAGCATAACTATCGGTTGGGATTACTCTTTACTCCGGGTGAGGCCACCGCCTCCAAGATCAGAGAGTCCCGGGGTCCTGGGCCTCCTCCCTGGCAGAGGCCACCCTCTGCCGGATAAGCTGCTGCGACCGGGATATATCAACCAAGAAGGGTAAGGTGTTCAGATAATTCTTCCAGCGGCTGGGGTTGCGCCGCCGCATGCCGAATAACTGGTCCCAGAACTGGGCGCGGCAGGGAGCCAACACCCCAAAGCGCCAGCAAAGGCGGAAAAAGGCTAGCATTTCCCTCAGCCTCCATTTGAGCGGCGGCAGGCTCTTGGGGTGGCCATCGGAGACGGTCTCTCCCCGGCTGCGGGCCAGGGCAGCCCGGGTGGGGCGCATGGTCAAACTATAGCTATAGGCCCGGGACAGAAACCGGGAAGGCTCGTAAACTCCCTCCCACCAATCCAGGTATTCGGCCAGGATTTCCCCGGGGGGCCGGGAAGGTCGATACATCAGTCTCGTGTCCACGAAATCACCGCTGCCCCGGGTGTGGAGCAGACGGCCTTCCTGAAGCAAACGCTGCCAGAGTTTGGTGTAGGGCAGCGGCTGCAGCAGGTTCAGGACCGCCATGGGCAGGTGGGTCGCCTCCATCAGGGCGGCAATGCGCCGCCCTACCCCCGGTTTTTCACCGTCGAAACCGATAATGAAGCTGCCCACCACGTTGAGACCACCTTTGCAGATATTCGTGAGGGACTCTTCCAGGGGATGGCGGAGGTTGTGATATTTATGGGTGGTGGCGAGCACGTCCCGGTCAGGACTTTCGAGTCCCAGGATGACGGTGCTGAAGTTGGCCTCAGTCATGAGATCCAGCAATTCCTGTTCCTGTCCCAGGTTGACCGAGGCCTGGGTCCAGAAGGTAAAAGGCTCACCGTGGCTTTTCATCCAGGGGATGAGGGCCCGGAGGATCTTTCGGGCCCGGGCCGGGTGGCCGATGAAGTTGTCGTCCACGATGAAGACATCCCGGCGCCAGCCCAGGCGGTAAATGGCCTCCAGTTCCGCCCGCACCTGCTCCCAATCCTTGTAGCGGGGCTTGCGGCCATATAACTTGACCACGTCGCAGAACTCACAGTCAAAGGGACAGCCCCGGGAAGTTTGCAGGGACAGGGCCAGGTAGTCCGGCAGCTGCAGTAAATCAAAGCGAGGGACCGGGGAGAAGGTGAGGTCGGGTTTGCCTTCGGGGACCAGCACTCCCCCTCGCTCACCCTGTTTAAGAGCGGATAGCAAGAGGGGCACGGCATTCTCCCCTTCTCCCCTTACCAGGAAATCGCAGCCGGCCTCCAATACCTCTTCGGGCACGGAGGTGGGGTAAGGACCGCCGGCCACCACCATTTTTCCGCGGCGCCGGCTTTCCCGGACCAGGCCCAACAGGCTCTGGCGCTGGGCGATCATCCCGGAGACCATGACCAGGTCGGCCCACTGCCAATCCTGGTCTGTAGGCTGGCGCGCATTGAGGTCCACCAGCCTGAGCTCCCACTCCCGGGGCAAGAGGGCGGCCAATGTGATCAGGCTCAGGGGCGGGCTCAGGGTCCTGGCCCCGGGCAGCGCGTACAGGTACGGGAAGTACCAGAAAGACTTCACCATTTCAGGATTCAGCAATAATACCTTCATGTGGTCATCCCCGCTTCTGGTACGGTGAGTTCGGGTTGAGGCTCCAGGCAGGATGGGCCGGAGATATACTAAGGGAGGAGGCGGCCCCCTTCTTAGGCGGCCGCCTCCTCCGGCTTGTCGGCTATTTTTTCTCTTCTTTTTCTTCCTTCATCAGTTCCCGGGCAGTTTCCATCATGCGGCGCAGGGTCTCATCCACCTTATAATTAATGGTGTCGGGCTCGAAGGCGCCGTCGGGCAGGCGTTGGCCGGCAGGGACGCCGGTGAGCAGTTCCACGGCCTCATCCACGTGGCCCACGGCCCAAATGTGGAACTTGCCGGCCTTCACCGCCTCCACCACCTCTTTTTTCAGCATCAAGTCCTGGACATTGGCCTTGGGGATGATCACCCCGTGGCTGCCGTCCAGGCCCCGGGCCCGGCACACCTTATAGAACCCCTCGATCTTCCAGTTGGCCCCGCCGATGGGTTGGAGCTCCCCCCGCTGGCTCACTGACCCGGTGACCGCGATATTCTGGGCCAGGGGAACCCCGGACAAGGCGGAGAGCAGGGCGTAGAGCTCGGCGCCGGAGGCGCTGTCCCCTTCCACCATGCCGTAGCTCTGTTCAAAGCAGAGGCTGGCCGACAGGGTAAGGGGCTTATCCTGGGCAAAATGGCTCTTCAGGTAGCCGGCCAGGATCAGCACCCCTTTGTTGTGGATGTTGCCGGCCATCTGGGCTTCCCGGTCAATGGCCACCACCCCTTCCTTGCCCAGGGAAATGGCGGCGGTGAGGCGGCTGGGGCGGCCGAAGGCATGATCTCCCATGGCGTAAACGGAAAGGCCGTTTATCTGGCCCACCACCGCACCTGAGGTCTCGATGAAAAGCATGCCTTCGTCGATGAATTCCTGCATCTTCTCTTCCGGCAGATCCACGCGGTAGATCTTCTCCTGGATAGCCTGTTCCACATCGGAGCCGAAGATTACCTCATGGGTGTTGTTCTTGGCCCAATAATAGGCCTCTTTCAAGATATCCAGCACTTCCTTCAATTGCAGGGTGAGCTTTTGCTGATGCCCGGCCAACTCCTGGGCGTACTCCACCAGACGGGCCATGCCGGTCTTATGCACCGGCATGAGCTTCTCGTCTTGGACAAAAGAGGCCACCAGGGAGCAAAACTGTTGGAGGTGATCGTCGGTCTTGCGCATTTGCCAGTCAAAATGCGCCTTGATCTTGAAGAGCTTGGTGAAATCTTCGTCATACATATAAAGGATCTGATAAATGTAGGGGTCCCCGATGAGGATGACCTTGATATTCAAGGGAAGGGGCTGGGGTTGCAGGGTCCGGGTGGTGATTAAACCTATCTGCTCCGCCAGTTCTTCGATCTTGACTTGTCCCTCTTTAAGACAGCGCTTCAGGGCCTCGTAGGAAAAATACCACCGGAGCAGGTCCAGGGCCTCCAGGATGAGGTAGCCGCCGTTGGCCTGATGCACGGCTCCGGACCGGATCAGGGTGAAGTCGGTGACCAGGGCGCCGAACTGGACCCGGCGGTCTATAGCCCCGAACAGGTTGGGATAGGTGGGATTGCTTTCGTACACCACCGGCGCCCCCTGGGTTTCCGAGTGGTCCACCAAGACATTCACCTGGTATTGGGTAAAGCTGGGCTCCGGCATGGGAAAGGGGAAGGGGCCGGGATGGGCGCCGGGCCGGCGCTTCAGGTCATCGATATTTTTCAAAATATCGTCCTGCACATGCTTGAGGTATTCCACCACCTGGGGCAAATCTTTATATTTTTCCACTAATTCCTCCATGCGGTGCCCCACCACATAGAGGGCCACATCCTGATCGAGCCCTTTCTCTTTTTCCTGGAATTCCTTTTCCATTTTGCGGATCTTGCGGATGGCTTCGTTCATCTCGGTGTGGAGGGCGGTGGACTTCTGGCGCAGAGCTTCCCGGTCCTCGTCGCCCAAGGCCTTGAGTTCCTCTTCGGCCAGGGGTTTACCCTCCTTGCCGGGGAAGATCATCAGGCCAGTGGGGGCAATATTGAGGATGAAGCCCTCCTCGCTGGCCCGGGCATCGAGTTTTTGGAGAATGGCGTTCCGCTCCTGGGTAAAGCTTTGCACCAGGCCCTCCCGCCGATTGGTATAGTCTTCGCTTTCGAACACCTCCGGGATCTGCAGCCGCAAGGCGGAGATCAGCTCCTCCATGTCCGCCTTAAGGACCCGGCCGCGGCCAGCGGGCAGGCTAATGGCCTGGGGCCGCTCCGGCTCCTGGAAATTATAGATATAGATATAATCCGGGGGGGCAGGCTCAGTGGCCGCCAGCTCCGAGACGTAAGCCTTAATGGTCTCGGTCTTCCCGGCTCGGGGTGGGCCGGCCACATAGATGTTATATTCCAGGTCCTTTACCGCCAAGCCAAACTCCAGGGCGTGGCGCGCCCGTTCCTGGCCCACCACTTTCTCTTTTAAGGGGGCTACCTCCAGGGTGCTTTCGAATCCCAATTTATCCGGATCACAAAAAGCGCGCAGGCTCTCCGGCTTCAGTTCCCAACGGTTTTGAGACATGGATCCTCCTCAGCTTCGAGTCTTTAGATCTTGGGGCGAGGTATTCTCTTCAGGGTCCCGGGGGCCTCCGGTTACCTCCCTTAAGCGATTCAAGGGGCAGACCTGGGGGTCGTGGAAACCGGGGCCCTCAATCTGAATGGTGCTGTGCTCCAGTCCGAAGCGGTGGCGCAACAACTCTTCCAACTCCCAGGTGAGACAGTCCCGATCGCCGTTACCGCCCACCGCCACATGGACACTCAGGGCGTGGATGCCGGAAGAGATGGTCCAAATATGTAGGTCGTGGACCCGCTTCACTTCGGGATGGGCTTCCAGGGCCGCCTGCACCTCATCCAGATCGATATGTTTGGGGGTGGCCTCCAACAAGATGTTGGTGGCTTCCCAGACCAATTGCCAGCTACCGATGATAATCATGATAGAGATGGTAATCCCGGCCAGGGGGTCGAACCAGTACCACCCCTTCAAAAGGATGGCTAACCCCGCGGCCATGGCGGCTACGGAACCCAGGCAGTCGGCCGAGAGATGCAGGAACGCGGACCTAAGATTGAGGTTCTGCTCCCGGGTGGGATAAAGGACATAGATCCCCAGTAAGTTGGCCAACAACCCCAGGGTGGCGATAGCCACCATGGGCCGGGCGCTGATGGGTACGGGCTGGAAGAATCGGCCGTAGGCCTCATAAAAGATATATCCGGCTATGAGCCACAGCAATAAGCCATTGAGCAGGGCTACCAGGATTTCCAGGCGGTGGTAACCGTAAGTCTTCTGGGGCGTGGGGGGCTTGGCGGCCCAGAACAGGGCCAGGAGACTGAGTCCCAGGGCCCCCACATCGCTCAACATGTGGCCGGCATCGGCCAGGAGCGCCAGGCTGTTGGTGAGGATGCCCCCCACCAGCTCAATAACGAAAAAAGCGAGCTGGGAGTAGAAGGCCAGGAAAAGACGCCGGCGATGGCTCTGAAAATGGTGGGGATGTCCCTGGATAGAGGTGGCCCCGTTCATACTTCGTCCATCTGGATTTCCAGGATCTCGTAAGTGCGAATTCCCGCCGGGGTCTGGATTTGCACCCGGGCCTGGGGGGATTGACCCAACAGGGCCCGCCCCAAGGGTGAAGAAATGGATAGATATCCCTTGGAGGCGTCGGCCTCCACGGCCCCCACCATTTTGAATTGCTGCTCCCGCCCCGTGGTTAAATTACGGACCCGGACCCGGGAATTGAACCTCACCCGGTTGGGCGGCAGGTTACTCCCCACCAGCACTTCGGCATTAGCCAGGATTTGCTGCAACTGTTTGATGCGCCTCTCCAGACGGTGCCGCTGGGCCAGGACCGACTGAAAATCAGGATTATGTTCCACTCGCCCTTCCTGGGCGACTTCCATGAGCTCCCGGACGATTTGGGGGCGTTCCACCTGGCTGAGAAGTTCCAACTCTTTCAGCAGCTTCTCATAGCCGGCCCGGGTCAAAAGAATCTTGTCCATATGATAAATTTATAGATTCGTTTTTCCAGCACTAAGTCTCGAAGAATTTGGGGGATTTTTTCCCATCCCTGGCATATTCTTATCCAAAAAGGCAGGTTGGGTCAATATGGCAATGCCGCGGGGTGAATTTTCCTTCCGGCCTCAGCCTTGACAGGGTTCGGAGATGGTGGCCAATCTGCCCTGGTCCGTGCAGCTGGACAAAGTGGCCGAACTCTCCAGGCTGGCTGCCCCCGGCGGCTTGTTGATCCTCTGCGGCTTTCGGGACATCCAGGAGGAGGAACTGCGCGCCTCCTATCAGGCCGCGGGTTGGCGTCTGACACAACGCCTCACCCGAGATGCCTGGGCCCCGGAAATCCCGCCAGAAAAGAGTTTCACCTGGGTGGCCTGGTTACTGGAGCGTCCCCGGGGAGATGATCTTTAAGGAGAGAGTAGGAATCTGCCCTGGGGGCGTCGGCGTCCATCCGCTTCTGGAGCACTCGGTGCCGCGATCAGGCTGAATCTTACCGAGATTTGATACTGATCTAAATAAATGTAATATTATTGAAAGAGATTATTTTGACCCGTAAAGTCAGTACTCCCATGCACCCAAATCCTCCACCGGAAGGCCTCCTGGCCCGCCTCCTGGATAGCCTGGCGGATATCTTTACCGTGGTGCTGGACCAGGAGCAGCGGATTATTTATGCCAATGCCGCGTTTTTGGAGCATTTTGGTATGGGTTGGGAACAGGTCTCGGGGCAGTTATGCTTTGAGTTGGTGAGCCCTTTTAGCTGGGCCGAGTCAAAGGAGGGGGGGGTCTGTCCTTTGACCGTAGATCCCCTCTACCCCTCCTGCACCCTGCTGTCCCGGGAGGCGGGGGAAAAAATTTTTATTTATGAAGCCACCTTCTATCCTTTGTTGGATGGCGCCGAGGGGCACCGCACGATCGGCATTTTTCGGGATGTGACGGACAAGTTTCTTCTGGAATCCCAAGTCCGCCGACTCTACGAGCTGGAGCGGAACCTGGTGCAGGCCTCCATCGACGGCATCATTGCCAACGACATGTCGGGGAACATCCTGATCTTTAACGAGGGCGCGGCCAACATCCTGGGCTATGAGCCGGAGGAGGTCATTGGCAAAATCAAGGTGGACCAACTTTATCCGCCGGGTCTGGCCCGGGAAGTCAAGCGCCTGATCTACAAGCCCGCTTACGGCGGGGAAGGCATCCTGGAGAATTATGAAACCGTGGTGCGGCACAGAAACGGCAGGCAGGTGCCCATCTGGCTTTCCGCCCGGCTGCTGACGGAAGAAGGTCGGGAAATCGGCATTGTCGGCTATTTCCGGGATCTCCGGGAACGGAAACGGATGGAGGCGGAGCTCCTGCGCCACGAGCGCCTGGCGACCCTGGGCCAGATGGTGGCCCACATCAGCCATGAGATCAAAAATCCCCTGCTTCTCATCGGCGGCTTCGCCCGGCAACTGGAGCGTCTGACCGGATGGCCCCCGGAGGCGCAGCGGAAATTGCATCTCATCCATGAGGAGGTGCAACGCCTGGAGAGATTTTTGGATGATCTGGCCACCTTTACCCGGGCCAGCTCCACCCAACAGATCTCCGGCGACTTGGTGGCCGTGATCCAGGAGGTGGTGGAGCTGATGGAAGACGGCTTCAGCGAGAAGGGAGTCTCCTTCCGCCTACAGGCCCAACCGAGTATTCCCCTCCTCCGTTTTGACCCCGGGCAGATACGCCAGATCCTGATCAATATCTTCAAGAATGCCCTGGAGGCTATGCCCCAGGGAGGCCTACTAACGGTGCGGGTGGAAAGTAAGCAGGATTACCTGTGGCTCACCGTTAAGGACACGGGTCAGGGCATTTTGCCGGAGCATTTGCCGGCCCTCTTCACCCCATTTTTCTCCACCAAGGAGAAGGGCACCGGTCTGGGCCTGACCATCAGCCGCGGCCTGATTGAGCAGCACCGGGGAGAGATCAGGATTGAGAGCGAAGTAGATCGCGGCACCACCTGCATTATCCGCCTGCCCCTCAGTTCCGCGTGATGGATTTCAGAGGCCGCGGTCTGGCCTACCAAGCGTTCCTTAAGAATCTTTCAGGATGCCTCCCGGCCGCCGACAGGAATGAGAGAGCTTGCCGGGAGGCCAGATTCTGACCCCCAGGTTTCCCGTCCTGGTTAAACTCGGAAGATTCTTACCTCAGAAGATTAAGTTCCTGAAAAACTATGCCGATGTGAATTACCAGAATAGGCCCATCCTCCCATTTCCGAGGTGTAACATCGGCGGCAAATTGACTGGTCCGAACCTGGTGCCGCCCTCCCCGGAGTCAAAGGGGTTAAGCCCCCGAAAAGGGCAGCCTGATCCGGGGAGGACGAAGGAGGCCTCCAGACCGTTTCCGGGCGGCCCCGACCTGGGAAGCGAAGCCCTGGAGTGCTGCTTGAGGGAGCTGGTGCGGTATTATCGCCACTCCAGCGTGGGTCGTCGCACCAGCGGCATCGTGCATCAGATCAATGGTCCGCTGCAAGTCCTCTCCTTCCATCTGGAATTGCTGGAGCAAAAGTCCCAGGAAGAAGTAAAGCATCTGTCAGAGTGCCTCGGTTCGGTGGCCGAGAAGCTCGGGGCCCTGCGCGATTATCGTCTGGAAAAGATCCGCCAGTTCCGCCAGGAGCTGGAAAATCTCCAGACCTTGGTCCGCCGCCTGAGCCTTCAGGGGGTCCACGAAGAGAGCCAGGAACAGGTCTACCTGGATTTAAACCAGATATTTCTGCTGGAGCTGGAACTCTATCTGGCCCAGCCCTTTTTCAAGCACCAGGTGAGAAAAAAATTCTGTTTTCAGGAAAGCCTGCCGCCGCTCTACGGCTATTACATCGACTTTTCTCAGAGTTTTCGCAATCTCCTGGATAACGCCCTGGAAGCCATGGAGGGCGCGGAAACGCGGGAGTTAACGGTAAAGACCAGTCTTCAGGATGGTTGTCGGCTGTTGTCTATCAGGGATACCGGGGTAGGGATACCGCCGGCGATCCTGCCCCGGATCTTTGAGCCCTTCTTCACCACCAAAGGGAGCCCTGACTCCCCCCGGGCCGGGCTGGGGCTGTTCATGGCCCAGCGGCTGCTCAGTCCCTATGGCGGTCAGATCCAGGTACAAAGCCGATTCGGCGAGACCTGGGTAACGGTGCTTTTGCCCGTGAAGCCGGGAGGGTCAAAACTTTAAGGCATGTGGGGGAGGGGGTGTGGGGGAGGGGGTAAGGGCCAGTGGCCCTTAGCCCCCTCCCCCACCATCATTTCCTCACTCTGGAGGCGGCTGGCGGTTCAGGGCGGCGGATTGCAGGAAGACCTCCGCGGCCCGGCCGGCCTTGAAGTAGCGGGCGATCTTTTTCAGGCGGACCATCCGTTCCAGGGAGGCGGGGTGGCTGTCCAGGAAGTAAGTCCGCAGGAACGGATCTTTTTCATCCACGGAGGCCAGCCTTTCCCAGATGGCCAGGGCTTTCTCAATGTCATATCCCGCCTGGAAGGCGTACCACAGGCCATAAGCATCGGCCTCGCGTTCATCATCCTGGGAAAAGACGCTCACCACCGCGTCCTGGGCCACCTGGCGGACATCCAGGTCCACCATGGAATGTTTCCAGTCCAGGATCTGGCCCAAGGAAAGGGTGGTGAAGGCGGTGACCGCCTCGCCCACGAACTTTCCCAATTCCCGGTGGGCGGCGCCGCGCACCAGATGCCCCAGGGCCTGATGCGCCAATTCATGGCCCTCTATCAAGGCCAGCTCATCATCATTGAGGCAGAAATTTATCATGCGCTGGGTCAGGATGATCCGCCCGGGGGCCGCATAGGCGTTAATTTTTAGATCGGTGGTTTTAATCAGGATGCCGTACTCCGCCGGCAGGTGCTGGGGGTAGAGAGTCAGCATGAATTTATCTTCATCCCGTTGGATTAAGAACTCCACCGGGCCGCTGAGGTAGCGGCCCCGGGCCTCCATGCGGATATGCTTAAGATCCAGCATAATGGCCGGCAGCAGCTCTCCCGGCAGCATTAAATAAGCATAATGGGTGTACCGCCGGGATTTGTACCGGCGCTCATACCGGGCTATGGGGCTGAAAAACAAAACGTTATGAAAGGCATCCCGGGCGGCGCTGATGTATCTGTCCCACTCCTCCACCCAGGCCGGCAGGGGCCAGTTGTTCACCGCCAAAATGATATCCCCCTGCTTCAGGCCGGCCTCGGACGCCGGGGAGGGCTTCCAGACGTTATCTATCGCTACCTTGCCGGTGGCGGTGACCCACCAGTTAAAGCCCAGGAAAGGATAGGTACGGTCGTGGATGGGGGGGAGGCAGGCCAGGAGGCGGATGAAGACCCGGGAGGCCCGCTCCATGGACCAGGTTTGATGGGGATGGCGGCGCACCGCCTCCAGTTGGGCGGCTTCCTGTTCGGGCCCGGTGGGGGTGGGAAGGGTTACCTCGGCGCAGCCGGCCATAGCTAAAAACCCAAGTCCCAGAAACAACAGCAGCCAACGGGAAGCCAAGGAATCCTCCCGGGGCCGGGTCTGCCGGTTCTTTAACCCCAGGAGCATTTGGGGGAAGAAAACATTATTGCTCATAGATACCCAGCCGGCTCTCTCCTGTCGGTGGCAGCACTCAAAACCGCCAGCGGAAAGAAGCACCCCCGGTGAGGAGGTGGTACTGGTCGATCCATTCCCGGAAATAGAAGCCATGCAGGTCCATATAAAAATTATGGATAAATTGCCACTCCAGGGCCACCAATCCCTGGAAGGCCGGGCCCCACTGGCCGTGCTGGCTTATCCCCTGAATCGTACCCTGGAGAATCAGGGTGGGCAGGCGGAAGATCTGCCGGTGAAAATCGACTCCCAAGCCGATGGCGTGATAGACATGGGGGCTGAAATAAGCCTCTTCCTGATGCCGGTAGGAAGCCAGGTAATAGTGGGGAGTCAGTTCCAGGCCCATGCGGGGCTCCCGGATGGCCTGCCAGGCCAAGCCCTCGTAAAGGGTAAAGCGCCGGTTTTGATCCGAAAAAAACGCGCCCCCCAGGTTACTGCGCCAGTTCAAGCCCGGACGGAATTGATGGTCCAAGGCCGCCTCCGCCAGGTGCAGGCTGGTGATCTGTGCCTTCTGGAGGTTCAGCACCCCCTGGTACAGGCGGGGATAGAGATGGGCATCCTGGTCGAAAATGTCCCGGCGGCTGTACCTCAAGGTAGTCTCAGTGCGCGAACCCAGGGGAAAATTTAACTCCAGGGAGCCGAAGAAGCGATTTTGAGCTTCCTTTTGGGCAAAATCCAGGGCGCCGGTGGTATTTATGGGGCTGGGGACAATGTAGGTCTGATGTAACTGGTCCCAATATGGTGAGGCCGTGTATTGGCCCCGTTGGCCGATCTGATAGTCCACCCGCTTCCAATAGCGCCTTAGAATAACTTCGCCGCTGACCCGCAGCCTTTCGCTAACCGCCAGAGGGCCCAAGCCCAGGGAGACTTCGCCCCGGCGCAGGCGGCTGGCCGCCTGGGTCTGTTGCTCGTAAACCTGAGTTAGCCCCAAATTAGCTAGGCCCTGGTCCAAAACCTTGGTGTTCTGGTTGTATTCCCGATATTCCAAGCCCAGCCGGGCCGGCAGCACCTTGGTGATCCAGAAGGCCCCGGAGAGGCGGAAGATGCCGCCGTAAAGTTTGTTGCTGTCCGTTAATCCCAGGGATTCGGGTTGGACCACGGGGAGCACGTCCACCAGCACCGAGGGTAGGAAATTGCTGAAGCCCATCCGCATGGGCTCCCGTTCCTGGCCAAAGCGGGAAAATTGCCAGGGGCGGAGGGCCTCTTCAGGGCGGCGCTCTCCCCGAGCCTCGGGAAAGCCCCGGGAGGCCATCTCGGGACGCAGCTGCTGGCGGACCTGCTCCAATTCGTTCAGCAGCTCGATATCCTGGGGCGCGTCTTTCAGGGCCAGACTGTAGGCCTGATAAGCGCCGCTCCAGTTTCCCCGGGCCCGGGCCTGGCGCGCCTTGGCCACCCGGGCCGCCTGGGAGTCGGGGTTGCTTTTAATAATCTCCTCATAAAGGCCGACGGCTCCCTTATCCCCCATGGCCTCCAGGGTACGGGCCTTCTCCATGAGCCATTGGGCCCGGGGCACCTTGCCCTCCATGGGGCCCAGGGTCTTCAGGGCCTCCGCATAACTGCCTTCCCGCCGCAGGGCCTCTGCCAAAAGCAGGAGGGCCGGGGCGCGCTCCGGGCTCTCCTCGAGGATCTCGGCCACCATGGCCTTGACCCCTTCCAGCTGGGCCCGCATCAGGTAAAGGCGGGCCATTTCCAGAGGGCTGGTGTTCGGGCGGCCCTGCTTCTTTAAGGTGGCCAGGGCCTGGCCCCAATCCTTTTGGGCCAGCTGGCATTGCAGCAGCAGTTGGGCGATGGTCTGGTCGTGGGGCCTGATCTCCTGGGCCTTGCGATAATATCCCTGGGCCGCGTGCCGCTCTCCCAACTCCATGGCCAGCCAGGCCAACCCCAAAAGCTCCCCCGGGCTGTCCGGCCATTTGTGCCGGCGACTAAAAGGAAATAATCCTATATAATCCACAGCATGGCTAAATGGCCTTCTAAATTCCAACCTCATTTCCAACCTTCGGGCTAAATATCGGGGTAAAAGGGGCGGGGTTGTGCTCTTGTTGCAAGATACCTGGGGTGTGAAGCCTGGGCCTCCCGGTATGGAGTCGCAGCCGAAAGCCCCGCCGCCGGCGTCTTGCTCCCCGCCAGGGGGCGAAGTAGCTGATTTCTGGTGAGGGATAAGGTAAAGGCTCCGCCTCCATCGCCTCACCACTAGCATCTGGTGAGGTCGGTTTCGGGGGATTCGGGCCTAAGAAGGGGGTTACGGGCTCCCGGGCCGGCCTGGGGCCTCCAGGCGCCGGCCTTGGGCATCTCTCAAGGTCGCTGAGAATTTGTCCACCGCGGTTGCCTTATGCACTCCTTGTGAATACCTCTGGCCCTGGTGGGCATGATTAAGTGCTTGCCGAAGGACTTCCTGAAGGACTTCCTGAAAGACTTCTCACCGCCCGCCCCCGGGGGTGATAGGGTATCCATAGGGTATTGATACCCTATCTAAACGGTATGGCCTCGCCGCCCCCCGCACCCATGGGGGTGATTTCACAAGGTGGCATCAATGATGCCACTCTCTCCTCCCCTCCCCGCGCCCGTGGGGTTGATACTTCCCTCCAGAGTGCCCATTTCTTTCCCCCGGGCCCGGCGCTCAGGGGGCATTTCACGGGCCATTTTGCCACGATCTCTCCGGGTGAAGGGTAAGTGTAAAGGCTCCGCGCCTATCTCTCATTCTGAGCCGTCTTAGGCCCCTCCATCCATGGGCAGCCCCACCTCTGGCACCGAGTCCTGAGCCCATGACCTTGCTCTTACCTCTGCTCATGGCTCTGGCCCACGGTGGCCACCACCACCTTCGCCACCACCTTGACCGCGGCACCACCTACCACCTCCCCCATCCAGGCGCCGCCCTTCCCCTTCCCCGGCCTCCCCTCCCCTGGCTCCCCCGGCTATCATCCAGTAGCAGCCTGCCATGCGCCGCCTCCGGCCCCACCCCTGCCCACAGGTTTACCCGGCCCTGGGAGCGAACCCCGGGACTGGGCCCCCCGCCCCCCTCTGCTATAGTGATCCCCCCGGGGACTTTTCCATTTTTCTATCCTGACCAAAACCGTCAGGGTGTGACCCAAATCGGGTCACTTTAACTCCCCCTGGGGTGATGGGGCCCCATCCCCAAAATTATAAAGTCAAAATCTGGCCGGGTTGATGTGCTCCTGGCTACCATCTTGGGCATGGCACCGCGCCGCATCACCAGGGCCTTTTATTGAAGCCGGATAACTACACCCCCAAACCCTCAAGCGGCGGGATAACTACACCGATGTGCGGTTGGATTTCACAAGGGATGCAAATTGGGGACCCGGGCCCCCCATTTTGGGCCAACAAATTGGCCGCCACCTGGGGCCCCGGGCCGCTGGAGATCCTGGCGCCCATTTCTCAAGAGCCCGGGCCCCTCTACCCGGCCCATCATCAAAGACCCCCCTGGGTCTATGGGCCCCGTGCCGATAATTTAAATGGAAATTCTGGGCCGCAATTCCGCCGGTGGTGGTCTTCCATAGACCTGCCTGATTTGCAAAAAACTCCGTTTGGGAAGGTGCGGGAAGCTCCCCCAAGAGATAAATCGAATTTGCAAGAGACGCCTTCAACTTTTTTCGTAAAAACTCCTAACTCAAGTTGGGAGTTGGGGGTCAAGCTGGGGGGGTCTTTCCCTTGAGCAAGGGGTTACCCCCCACCCCGCACCGCGGATGCCCCAGAAGCGACCTGAAATACCTTCTGGGTGGGGGAAAAATTTCGGAAAGGGTTGGGTCAAGGGGATAGGTAAGGGTGGAGCGAACACACCCGGGACCCGGCTCGAAATTTTCCTTATCTCAGAAATCCTTGCGGTTTTGTGCTATAAGGGGATTACCCCACAGGTAAAGCCTATGACCGACCCCTTCAAGGTCCTATCTTCACGCCCTGCAAACTGCCCTGGCGGGCGGGGATGCAACGGAGCACACTCACCGCCCTGCTCTCAAAGCTCTCCTGGAAGCCCTGGAGCCGGGGGTCACGGCCACCAATGAACCCAAGCAGATCACCGATAGTGGCAAGCCCGACATGGCGGTACGCCGGGGGCCCGTGCCCCTGGGGTATCTGGAAACCAAGGATGTGGGGAAGAACCTGGAAGAAGAAGAACGCAGCGCCCAGTTAAAGCGCTATCGGGCCGCCCTCCCCAACCTCATCCTTACCGATTACCTGGAATTTCGCTGGTATGTGGGAGGCGAACGCCGGGCCAAAGTCGCCCTGGGGCACCTGGAACCAGGCGGCAAGATCAAGACCCGAAAAGAGGATGTGACCGCCGTCCAGGAACTGCTGGCCCAATTCCTGGCGCACCAGGCCCCCAGCATCGGCACCGCCAAAGACCTGGCTGAGCGCATGGCGGGCCTGGCCCACCTCATGCGGGATGCGGCGCTTTCGACCCTGGAGGCCGAGCCGCCAACGGGCACCTTAAAGGGCTGGCAGGCCGCCTTTGAAAAGACCCTGCTCCCCCACCTCCCCGCGGCGGAATTTGCTGATATGTATGCCCAGACCCTCACCTATGGCCTTTTCGCCGCCAAGGTGACGGTAGGCACGGGCCAGGATTTGCGCCGGGACACCGCCGCCGGGCTGCTCCCGGAAACCAACCCCTTCCTTAAAAGGCTCTTTTACCATCTGGCCGGGCCGGAAGTGCCCCCCACGGTATCCTGGGTCATAGACGACATGGTGAGCCTCCTCAATGCCGCGGATATGGAAGCGGTACTGGCCGATTTCGGCAAAGGCTCCCTGGAGAAAGACCCGGTGGTGCATTTTTACGAGACCTTCCTGGCCGCCTATGACCCGGAACGCCGCAACGTCCGAGGCGTCTATTACACCCCGGAGCCGGTAGTCTCCTACATCGTCCGGGCCATTGACCACCTCCTGAAAGAGCGCTTTGGCCGCCCCTGGGGGCTGGCGGACCACAACACCCTGGTTCTTGACCCGGCCTGCGGTACCGGCACCTTCCTCCATGCGGTCATCGCCCTGGTTTATGACACCCTCCTGCCCATGGGCAGGCCGGGGGCTGGGGGGCCTATGTCGCCGACCACCTCCTCCCAGGGTCTTCGGCTTCGAGCTTCTTATGGCCCCCTATGCCGTGGCCCACCTCAAGCTGGGCTTGCTCCTGAAGGAAACGGGGTATGACTTCCCGCCGGGGCAACGCCTGGGGGTCTATCTCACCAACACCCTGGAGGAGGGCTTAAAGCAAACCGAAGTCCTGCCCCTGGCCGGGTTCATTACCGAGGAGAGCAACACCGCCGCCAGCATCAAGAAGGAAGACCCCATCGAGGTTATCCTGGGCAATCCCCCTTATGCCGGGCACTCCGCCAATGCCAGCATCCGCCAGGAGGTTGACCCGGTAACCGGCAAGGTCATATGGTGCGCACCTGGATCGGGCGCCTCATAGAGGACTATAAACAGGTGGACGGCTGAACTTGGCAAACAGACCCCTAAGTGGCTCCAGGATGATTATGTCAAGTTCCTCAGGTGGGGCCAATGGCGCATTAACGGACGGGCCGGGGCGTCCTGGCCATGATTACCAACCACGGCTACCTGGATAACCCCACTTTCCGGGGCATGCGCCGGGCGCTCATGCAGAGTTTCAGCGAAATTTATGTGCTCAACCTTCACGGCAACGCCAAGAAGAAAGAGGTCTGCCCGGACGGTTCCCGAGATGAAAATGTCTTTGACATTCAGCAGGGCGTGGCCATCGGGGTCTTTGTCAAGCGGCCCGGTGCCCCAGGCCCGGCAGAGTCTATCATGCTGACCTGTGGGGGTTGCGGGAGGGGAAATATGAGGCCCTGGCCGAAATGGAGTTGGGCACCGTGCCCTGGGAGGAGCTTCAGCCTACTCCGCCGTATTACCTCTTTGTGCCGCAAGACATTGACCTGCTATCCGAATATGAAAGGGGCTGGAAAATATCGGAAATTATGAACCTCAACGGTGACCCGGCCCCCGGCATTGTGACTACCCATGACGAGTTCGCTATCTCATGGAGCAAAGGAGAGGCCCAAGGTAAGGTTGAAAGATTTCTAAATACTTCTAATGAGGAGCAGGCACGGGATATAATTTTAAATTATGCCGTCAATCTCAATGGTCTTATGACCGTGCCAAAAAAGAGTTAGCTAATGGTAGCTGGAAAAATCAGATATATCCAATACTTTACCGGCCATTCGACATCCGCTGGACAGTTTAATAACCTAATGTGGCGGTTCATCGCCGGGAACGAGGTCATGGCGCACATGCTGGCGGGGGAGAACTTGGGATTATGCACATCAAGAGGCACAGAAATAAGTGGCGGCTGGGAACATATATTTTGCAGCAAGACTATTATCCAGCATCACACGGTTTCCATCAAGGAGGTCAATTACCTGTTTCCGGTTTATCACTATCCTCAGGGCTATTTGGCAAGGGAAGCGAACCCCGAACCTCAACCCCAAATTTCTTGAAGACCTTTCCAGGCGGCTGGGGTTGACCTTCGGGCCAGGGGGCCGGGGTGACCTGGAAACCGCTTTTTGGCCCGGAAGATGTATTTTTCTACGCCTACGCCGTGTTCCATGCCCCCAGCTACCGACAACGCTACGCCGAATTTCTCAAAGTGGATTTTCCCCGCCTGCCCTTGACCGAGAGCAAAGCCCTTTTTGCTGCCCTGGCGGACAAGGGGGCGCAGTTGGCCGACCTGCACCTGATGGAATCCCGACCCTGAAGCGGTTCGTTACGACCTTCCCCGTCTCCGGTTCGGATAAGGTGGAAAAGGTGCGCTATGATGAAGCTGGCCAACGGGTCTATATCAATGCGGAGCAGTATTTCGGGGGCGTGCCGCCGGAGGTATGGGCCTTTCAGGTGGGGGGTTACCAGGTTCTCCAAAAGTGGCTGAAAGATCGCCAGGGCCGCACGCTCTCCTTTGCCGATCTGCATCATTACCAAAAGGTGGTGGTAGCCTTGGCCGAAACGATCCGCCTCATGGCCGAGATAGACGCCGCCATTGAAGCCCACGGCGGCTGGCCGATTGACGGCTCATAAACCCTCCTGGCCCGGATGGTCGGGAATGCCCGAAAACTGTTGGTTCCTTTCCGAGGTTAAACCAAGGAATATAGGTCGTCCTCAAGACCATCTTCGGATAGAGGCAAGCAAGCCTGCCACATAATCTCGGGGTATTGCTCATGGCAGAAGAGCTCACATCATCCAAATTTCCATTGCACGAATAGGATATATCATTTCGGATATGGCTCTATCGAAGCAAGGGAAAGTGGGGTGGAGTAATCGACCTTATTAAAATCAGAGGTGGCTTATTCGAAGATGCAAATGAAACACTTTGGATGAGGATGAACATGGAGTCATTAGGCTTAGGCGCGAACCGAGGGAAGGATATTCCACCAAATAGTATCCCTTGGTAGAGATCATTTCCTGGAGTTATTATCAAATCAATTAAGCCCTTTCGTGGACATGTCTTCGGCGCTGGCAAGGTGTGTGAACTAGCTGACCTCAAATAGAGATTTAAAGAGTTGATTATTAAAGACTTAGAGAGAATCCTCCGCAGAATATGTTAAAAGGTCAAGAATTAGTTCGACTAAAGGAGGGGTTCCCCGAGAATCACGAAGAAGGAGAAAAGTATTTCTCTGTTATTCAAACACAGACAGACGCTTTGTAAGAGATTGGATAAAGAATTATCCGAGAACGGTATTGATGTTTGGGTTGATTACCAAGATATTTTGGGCGGTCAGATTTCATCAAAAGAATGGAGGACGGAGTCGCTGAGTGTGATTTTATCATTATTATTCTGACACCAAACTTCATCCTTGGGCCTTGGGCCAATCGGGAGTTACGGATGGCCATCGAAAAAGAGGTTACCGAGGGTCGAGTAACTGTGATTCCATTACTTAAAAAGGACTGCGCAATACCCGGGATATTGAGGACTAAAAGGTATGTTGACTTCCGAATCGGTCGTTTTGATAAGGGGTTTAAATCTCTTTTACTATCGATAAATAATTTACCTATAAAAAAGAGAATGAAAAATGTTGTCATTTTGGAGGTGCATAAGCCATGAAGCGGGACATGGACTTGATTCGTAAAATCCTCCGGGCAATAGAGGCCCATCCCAAACCAGACAATTGGGGAGTCCCTATAGATTTAGCCATTAAGGGTTACTCGCCGGAAGGAATATCCTATCATATAAAACTGCTGGCTCAAGCTGGTCTCGTTGAGGCTAAGGATGCTTCGACAATGGGTAAATATCAATGGCGGGCAAGTAGCCTGACCTGGGCGGGTCACGAATTCTTGGAAGCCTCCAGGGATGATACTCTATGGGAAAAAGCCAAGAAGCTGGTTTTGGAAAAGACCGGCACCCTCACTTTTGAGGGGCTCAAGCTGGCACTTATGGAAGTCATTAGGCGGAGCCTATCTTAATGTGTGGAGTGACCCCCCCAGGCAAGGCCAAGCCCCTCCTAAACTCCCCTGATACCTTTTTCGGGACTTAGTGCGGCTTTCACGGCCCTGAGCGTCGGTATCATACCCCTTCCATGCCCCTCAAGCCCAGGGCCTTAGATTCCCTTACCCCGCCCAGAAAGTTTCCCCCTCTCTTAATACCAAGAGCACCGGGCGGGGCCTCGATGCCCAGGCGGACTTGCTTCCCTGCCATGACCTTTACGACCAGGACTCAGGATATTGGCTCCGATGACAACGGCCTCATTCTCTTTCAGATGTCAGGACCAGCATGGCGGCCTTCCTTATGATATTTTGGTGGAGGAGAACCCATTATATCATCTTGCCCCCGCCCCTTCTCTTGCCTTGCCTCGCCCCCTTGCGCCCGCACCCTCATGGCGGCCCAGAACCCAAAAACGGGAATGAGACTCCAGCCCCCCCTGGGCAATATGATCAGTACGGAGATTTTTTCATTTTTTCAGTTCCAGGGGGGACAGCAGACACCCCCCCTATCGAACCCAACCCGAAAAAATTTCAAACCGATTCTCAGCCGGATGCCAAACCGGAGAGGACATGCTCCTGCTTTAGCCTTACGCATGCGTCACACGCATGAGGTGATGCGTAATGGATTAACCCAAGGGTAAGGTAAGGGGGTAAGGAGGCTCCCCCCTATGAATGGGCCCCAGCCCCAAAATTTTAAAGGCAAAATTTGGTCTGCTGGCGGGAGATTCTTATGAATGTCAAATACTCCCTGGGGCTCTTGACATGCATCCCTCAACTGTGAAATAAGGAAGACATCTGGAAAGCGCTACCCCTATAGCCAGGGGGGGAGCCATGATTCGGGGTTTGCATAGATAGCCAGGTTGCCTCGATAGAGGCTGCTCGTCTTTTTGTTTCAAAATCAGGAAATGAGGATCCAGGCACCGATTGGGGACAGACGCAGACTGAGGCTGTCGCATAATCTCGGATCATGCCCAGAGAGGGTTATGGCTGAAATGGTCAAACATACTCTTCGGGAAATGAAATTTGCACTTCTCAAAATATTGGCTAATCTTAAAAAGGCAGAATATAAATTCAACATAATCCCGCGTTACCTTGAATATCATTTTAAAATGCCTTTAAGTGAGGAAGATGTTGATCTTGCCGCAAAGGCATTCGAGCAACTGAAAGAATCTTCTCTTATTCTCCCTACATATACCGACCCCATACGCCCCGAAGATTGGGTTAAGATCACTCCCCGAGGGACTTCAATCTCTTGAGCGCCATGCTCTTGATGATTTGGACATTGCCCTTCAAAAAATTAGTCCTCATTTGGTGGAAATGCGTGATGGTGCTCATGCCGCGTTAGCCTCCGGTCAATCTGGATCACTTCGCCAAGCTGCTGCTTCAGCGCGGGAACTGCTTATGCAAGCACTAAAGGAGGGCGCGAAGAATAAGGATGTGAAGGCTCAATCTTGGTTCATTCCAGACCCCAACCTCCAAATCCAAGGTGGAATCACCCGCCGTCATCGGGCTAAATTCTTAATCCTTAAACATAAAGGATATATAATGGATTCAGAGGAAATTGAGAAAGAAACAGATTTAGTGATTTCTATAGTAGATGGATTAAGTGCTCTCTACCATTCCAGGAGGGATCTCCAATATCGTGAAGTTGCTGATGCAATAAACTTAGCGGAAATTGCGTTACGAAAACTATTCATTTGATTAGCGCGCTGTACGCCGTGATTTTCCTTTTCTCTTGAGGTAGTAAGAGGGGGTTCCCTCACGATGGAATTAAGTGACCCTGGCATCCATTTTCAAAAAGCAAGAGGCCGGCCGCATATAGCTTAACCCCCCCATGATGGGGCCTGGCTCCAAAATTTTAAATGCAAAATCTAGCCGAGTCCGAGGGGGGCAATTTTGGGGCCATTGCCCACCCCCTAGATGTTGCCTAAAAAGCGGCATCCGCTTTTTGCCGCGTGGACACGCTTCGACTTGAGGGATAGGTCATGGCCGGGGTTCTCCTCTCAAGGCTCCGGCCCTTAGTCCCCTAGTCCCGGGCTGCCGGTGATCCTGCGGTGGGCTTCTCTACCCCGGTCCAGCATCGAAGCCTCCCCCATGATCGGGCCCCGGCCCAAAATTTTAAAGGCAAAATTTGGTCTGCTGGCGGGAGATTCTTGTGAATGTCAAATATTCCCTGGCGCTCTTGACATCCACCCCTCGACTGTGAAATAAGGAAAATGTCTGGAAAGCGCTACCCCTGTCACCAGGAGGGGAGCCATGCTCTGCGGATCTCATGGATAGCAGGGTTGCCTGGAGAGGTGGCTCGGTTTTTTTGTCCTCAAATGAACCAGGAGATTCGGCCATTGGTGGTTGTAAAATCGGACGGTACCCCTGGAATATCCATTTATCTGACAATTAAGCCTAAGTGTACCAAAGTGAGGTGGGCATGTTGGAAAAACTCAAGGAACTGGGGTGGGGGCTGTTGGGGATTATTTTTATGGTGGCCCTGGTCATTCTTGGTGTTCTTCTTATCTATGGTTGGGTATGGATCAGCGATAAGGTCTACCCGTGGCTTATACCCATCTCTGCCATCACCCTTGCTGTGAGCGTATTTATCTTACTGCCCCTTGGAATCTTTCGAAAGACCAGAGCCTTTGCCGGGAATGGGTTGTTTATCGCATCTTATGTATTTGGAGCAACCTTGTGGGTTTGGAGCTTATTGGTGGCTTATGACCTGCTGGGAGTGGGTGGAATTTTGATAGGCTTAGCCCTTGCTGGTGTGGGGGTAGTGCCGGTAGCCATGTTTGGTGCTCTCATCAATGGTATTTGGAGCCTTTTATTGGAGTTACTACTGGTTACTGGCTTCACTTTGGGCTCCCGGATCCTGGGGGCATATCTGGTTGATAAGGCCGCTCCAAGGGAAGTTCCATGGCAAACGCTGGAATAACCGGAGGCTTGGAGTTGGCTGAAAAATTATCGTGGAAGTAGGATTTGGCGATGAGAAAAATATCCTGGGTTACAGTTTCAATCCTTTTATTGGTCTTGGTGGGTCTTGTCTGTGGTGCCCAAGCAAAAGAAATCATCCTAACCAATGTGCTTGCCCAGATATGCTTTAGCCCAGGTGGAGGATGCACAGATGCAATTGTTGGAACCTGAACAAAGCAACCAACGAAATTCTCGTGCAGGCCTACTCTTTCACATCCCAACCTATAGCCAAGGCCCTCGTAGATGCCCATAAACGGGGAGTTCGTACCGAGATCATTTTTGATAAATCCCAAAGGGGAGCAAAATACAAAGCTGCGGATTTTACAGCGCATATGGGAGTCCCCACCTATATTGATTATACCCACGCGATTGCCCACAACAAGGTCATGGTCATCGACCAAGAGACGGTAATACCCGGCAGTTTCAATTTCACCAAGGCCGCCGAAGAGAGAAACGCTGAAAATATATTAATAATTAAGTCCAGGGATCTTGCCAAAGAATACTTAGCCAATTGGGAAAAGCACAAAGGTCATTCTGAGAAATATGAAGGGCGATAACCTGTCGGTTAAATAATTTGGGAGGTGGGCAATGTTTAAAGGAAAACGGTCTGTGATTGTGATTGTTTTGGCAATAGTGTTTCTTATTGTCACGGTTGGGCTTGCAGTTGATTACAAATATGTAGGGTCTAAAAATTCTAATAAATATCACTACCCCACTTGCAAATCGGCGCAGAAAATTAAGCCTGGGAACTTGGTTACTTTTAACTCTGCCAAAGATGCTCAGGCCGCAGGGTATGTGCCTTGCAAGATGTGTAAGCCCCCATTCAGTGATTAATCGCCTCACAGGCCACAAAGGAGAATTCCTTGCTAATTCTTTCCAGAACCATAGGCGAGAGCGTCATTATCGGTGATCTTTGTGTTACCGTAACCGGAGTTTTTAATAAGAAGGTTCAATTGGGAATCAGTTAACTAGAATGAAAAATCGGGTTTCTCAACATTAGAGGGGAAGCTGGAAGCGTTGATCACTATCCCGGAGAATGTGAAGATTAAAATCTTGCAAATCAGAGGAAGACAAGTTCGCTTAGGGATTAAGGCCCCGCCAGGAACACTGGTATTGAGGGATAAATTGGCGGAGCAAAAATAATTCAGCCTACATTAACTTTTCCCCGAAAGTTAATCAACATGAGCCCTGCCCGGTTGCCAAGCATCATCCCTCCTCAACAAACTAACCTCATTGTGGCTTTGTGGCTGTATTAGGAGGAAGGCGCAAACCCCCACTTAAAGGGCAAATAAAGTAAGTCCCCATTATCCAACCCAATTTACAAAGTTATTATATCCATCATCATTTATCCAATCGAAGGTAGAATAATATGATGATAGCTTATAAAATTTTCCCCAATCTTTTTGAGACGCTCTGTGTTCTAGAATGCAAGTATCCAAATCTCCATACGGGTCAAAAATTCTACCTTTCGCTTCATATAAATATAGTCTGTCACCATTATCACTAAATTTGCACCCCAAAAAATCAAAAGGATTTGGTCATTAACCTTTTGGTTCTTTTGTCTTTTCCACGAATACTATTTATATGCGCGCCAAAAACCCTATTCCCCTTTTGGAGACTCTTAAATATCTCGTATCTAACCCATCTTCTTGCGTAGGTTTCACTTCCAATTAAAACACAAGTTACAGATGTATTTTTAATTTCATTGTTGATAAGACGCTTCACTGCTATTACGCTTGTCTTTTTAGCGTTCTCCCATATGGAGGCATCAAAGAAACC